>NZ_BAABDQ010000001.1:0-819345 GCF_039539705.1 Nonomuraea rosea
CCGCCGAGATGCTCGGCGTCACCGCCACGTTCCTGCGGGCTCTGGGCGCCGCCCACCTGATCGAGCCGAAACGCTCAGGCGGCGGTCACCGCCGCTACTCCCGCTACCAGCTGCGCCTGGCAGCCAGAGCCCGCGAACTCGTCGACCAGGGCACCCCCGTAGAATCCGCCTGCCGCATCATCATCCTGGAAGACCAGCTCGCCGAGGCGCTGCGCATCAACGCCGCCTACGAACGCGAGCGCGCGGCCAGGGCCTGACACCGGCGGCCTGGTCTCCCACCGCGTGGACCAGGCCACACCGCACATCAACGACACGTGCGCTCCCAGAGATGCGCAGTGTCTGCAACGGCGGCTGCCCGTACCGCGCGGCAGAGCGCGGCGAACCGCCCCTGGTGCAGGAATCCCCACCGCGCGGCCACACTCGTCACGGTGCACCGGGCGCGATCGCCGGTGGCCGGCTCCTCGTGCACCCGCCGCAAGCCCGTCTTTGAGGAAGGCCGTCGAGATCGGGCCGCGGTCCAGGCGATCCGCCGTGTCCGACGAGAGCAAAGGGCGCGGCACCTCCGCAACAGCCCGAACTCGTCACGATTCACGCCACATTCGGTGGCGTAGACGAGCCGAGGCGCGGTCGTTGCGGAGGTCCATGTCGAGTCACCCTTGCCGGGAGTCGTCGGCGAGTGCTGGTTGCTCGTGGGAGGCTTCGGCGGGTTGAGGGTGGTGCTCGTCGCCGTTGTCGAGGAGTTCCTCGAACAGGGCGCGGTAGTGCACCATGGCTTGGCGCAGATCCTCGGTGGAGGCCTCGCCCGGCGCGGCGCGTCTGCTGATCTCGTGGGCCTGGCGGTAGTGGTGCAGGGTACGGCCGTGCACCACCGACAGATCCGCCAGTTGCTGCCGGAAGTCTTCGGTGGGGTATCCGCGCTCGGCCATGGCGGCCGTGACCAGCTCGCCGGCCTCGGTGACGGCGGGACCCGGCGCGTCCACGAACCGCTCCTGCAGCTTGGTCCATCGCTGGGCGTAGATTTGCCGGGAGCTGGGGGTGAGCGGTGTGATGTCGAGGGTGGCGAAGCGTTTCTCCCGGGCGCGCAGCTCCTGTACGGCCTTGCCGCGACTGTCTTGTTCGTTCAGGGTGTGTTCGTATTCGGGGCCGAAGCGCCGGCGAAGGCGTTGCCGGCGGCGGCGCGGCAGGACGTAGCCGACGGCCAGCGCCAGGACCACCGCCACAGCGACGGCTGTCCAAATCATCGTGGCCATGTATGCCTCCTGGAGATGTCGATGCCTCCGCGCGGGGCTCGTCAGCGCGGGGGTGAAGGCAACGTCTGCGATACGGCCTTGACGCTTCCCCTTTAGAGACGGCGATCGTCCGGGATCCGGCGGATACCACCCTGCCTGCCGTCGCCGCCGGGTGGATCGACCGGGGTGGGCGGCGTCCGGTCGTCGATGCGGTCGTCGATGACGTCCTGGCGGCTGCGGACGGTCGACTGGCTCCAGCGTGACCTGGTGCGCAGCAGGGGAAGCAGCAGGGCGACGGCGCCGCCGAGCATCAGAATCACACCCACGATGCGCAGATCGAGGCCGCCCACCGAGCCGTCGGCCAGGGCGAAGGTGAGGATGGCACCGACGACGATGACCGCGATGGCTACGGCGATGGGCATCACGCCTCACCCCCGCCGCGGCAGGCGCGTGAGCTCGGGGACGGGTTACGGGGCGTGCTGGGCGGGGTCATCGACGGCCGGCCCAGCGGCCGGTTCGTCGGCCAGTGCGCCGGCCGGTTCGTCGGCCAGTGCGTCGGCCGGTGATCAGGTTGTAGGCGAGCAGCAGGCCCGCCGCGCCGGCGATGGCGCAGACCCAGGTGGACAGGTTGAAGAACCCCTTGATGCCCGAGACGTGGAACACCTCGGTGGCCACGAACCCCCCGAGCAGCGCGCCGGCGATGCCGAGCACGAAGGTGATGATCAAACCTTGTGGGTCTTTGCCGGGGACCAGCATTCTGGCCACCACTCCGGCGACCAGTCCGAGAATGATCCAAGCGATGATGCCCATGGCCGAACTCCTTGTGGCGGTGCATCGATGTCTGCGCAGGATCGGTCTTCCGGACCGGTCGAAGCAGGGGGGCGTCCGCCGCATGGTGGCCGACGGTCGAACTCGTTCACTCAAGCCAACACCCACCCATAGAGGGCGGAAACAGGTGATCCGGGAAGGACTCATCTCCAGGAGCGATCACCAGGGTGAAAGTCTCGTAGCGCCATCCAGCGTTGAGACTCAGCCCGTCAGACAGGCTCGTCGCTGTGGCTGGCGGCTGTCGGAGCAGCTTCGCCGGGCGTTGGTCGGGTGGGCGGGGGGATGGGTTCCAGCCAGCCGAGCCGCTCGGCGAGTTGCTGGGCGCTGTTGATGACGGCGGTGATGTGGGGGGAGGGGTTGGCGTCGTGCCACAGCAGTGACCAGGGGTAGTGGGTGACGGGTTCGATCAGCGGCCGCCAGATGGTGCCGGGCCGGTTGGAGGTGCGGAAGGAGGAGGGGACGCAGTGCACGCAGCGGTTCTGGAGTACGAGGTCGGCGGCGGCGCGGGTGCTTTCGACGGTTCCCTCGTAGATGGTGGGCGTGAACCCGGCCGAGCGGCACAGCGCGATGACGAACCGGTTGAGCTCGGGTGTCTGGGTTTCCTCGCCGAGCAGCAGCAGTTCGTCGGCGAGAGCGGCGACGGGGACTCCGTCCAGGCCGGCGAAGGGGTGGTCGTCGGACACCAGCACGCCGAGCGGATCGAGCCTGATCAGCTTGGATGCCACCTCTGGCCAGGTCTGGGAGGTAGGTCCGATGGCGATGTCCAGGCGGCCGTCGGCCAGTTGCCGGTACTGCTCGGGGGTGCCCGCTTCGACCTGGTGGATCGTGATGCCGGGGTGGCTGCGCTGGAGTTCGCGCAGGATCTGCGGCATGGAGTCGTAGCCGGCGTCGATGATGCCGGCACGCAGAGTCGGTGCTGAGGCGACGGCGTTACGTGCGGCCTGCCCCGCCCGGCCCACGTGGTCGAGGATCTGGCGCGCCTCGACGAGGAAGGCCGCGCCCGCCGGGGTCAGATCGACGCGGTGGGTGCTGCGATCCAGCAGCCGCACCCCGAGTTCGCGCTCCAGCCGCTGGATCTGCTGGCTCAGCGCGGACTGCACGATGTGCTCGCGGGCCGCGGCCCGGCCGAAATGCAACTCTTCGGCCAGCGACACGAAGTAGCGCAACTGCCGTAACTCCATGCCTGCCACCCCTTCCGTGCCGGGCCGCCGTCTTCCACTCTAGGTTCCTCGCGGGGTTGTGAAGGTCTCGGCGCTACTTGCTCGGCTGGGGCGTCTGACAGGCTATCTTCGGATTCATGCCGAGGTAGTTGAGCGGGCCTGCCAGGATCGTCACGGCGATGGTGGCCACCTGATTGCAGTTCTCCACCGGTCCCGTGTAGTAGTTGCGCTGGCCTGCCGCGAAGGCTCCGGCGATCAGCCACAAGATCAGCACTATCGAAGCGATACGCATTGCTTCTACCTCCGTCTTTTCGACATTGCGCGGGAGACTGCCGGAGGCGATGAGGGAACGGCGAGTCGTACGGGCTCATTGTGGTTCGATGGCATGAAGCGGGACCGGTTCGCGATCTGGACTCGTCTGGCGGCCTGCAGAAGAGGGGTCAGCGCTTGAATGCGTCCTTGACCCGCCCGCCGGCCTGCTTCAAGGTGCCCACGACCCGATCGCTCTTGCCCGCGGCCTGCTGGCGGCGGTTGCCGGTGACGCGGCCCAACCACCGCTTGGCCCAACCCTTGAGGACCTGGAGCTTGTTGCTGATCTCCCAACGCATACTCATCGCGTTTTCCCTTCACCGCCCCGCTCAGCCATCTGACGGGCAGACCATTGATCCGTCTGCCCGTCAGCCATGACCTCGTGCAGGCGGACGCTCCACCGCGCTCAGGCGGCTTGGAGTCCCAATATCCTCCCGGGCCGGTGGCCGGGGAAACGAGCAATGATGAGGCCGGTTATCACTGAAATCGATGAGCGTTCGCCGGATCAGGTTCAGGGGCCGGGGTCTGGGAAGATGTTGCTCACACAATCCGTCCGTGGACGTAACACCAGCGCCAGGCCGTCTCCGGCGCCAGCGCCGCGACCACCGGATGATCGGTCTCCCGGTAGTGCTCCCTGGCGTGACCGCCCGGCGAATCGTCGCTGCATGCCACCCACCCGCAGGTCAGGCAAACCAGCAATAGTGTCCATGCCTGGCCGAGGGCCAGGCATTCCTTGCATTCGGGTAACCCGGGCTCCACAGCCGGGAGTAGATCGATGTGATCGCAACGCGGCGCCTGACCGTTCAAGCCGACACGCGCGGCCACGTTCATTCCTTCTGCGTCCAGGGTCATCACGACGCCCTCACCGTGACAGCGACGCAAGCTGCGCCGACTGATCGGTCCTCAGTCAAGGCGATCTGCGAGCCGACGGAAACGTCCATTCCCAGCAAGCCCCATCACCAGCAGCGATAGCGAGCATGACGGCGGCGTTGCCGGCGCACCGCGACGTCCTCTGGGGATGGACTCGTGTCGGCGACCTTCGCCTCTATCAACGTTGCCCCGCCGACGCCACCATCGGCGCCACCGCCGAGCAGGAGCTGGGCCTGGCCGACTGCGACAACGAAGGCGGGCAGACCCGACAGCCGGTCCGCGGCGACTACGCGTCCTGATCGCGCGTTCGGCGGGAGACTGCACGACCGTTACGGCTCCCTCCTGGCGAGCGCCTGCTCAGCCGCGGCGCCGAGCAACCGGGCGGCGGCGGCCACCTCACCGAGCTGACCAGGCGTCATGGCCTCCAGACACCCGGCCAGCCGCTGCCGGTCACCGCGGCAGGCCATGCTCACCGCGCGCTGAAGGGCGAGAGTGCGCGAGGCTGTGCCGATCACCTTCAAGACGCCGGCCAGGGCCATGTCCACGCCATCGTTCGGATCTGAGGGCCACGGAGGTTGAGCATTCAACGCCATTCACCGTGCCGTCCTTGAGCTCCGGATTCGGTCCGATCCCGCCGTACCCACCGCGTGCCGGGCTGTGCGACCGGTAGAACCATTCTGATCACCACGCCAGCGTCGGCCCGGTGATCATGGCAGGTAATAAACCTAGTGCAGATTGCCGCTTTCCACCTGATCGAGCCCGCTAGACGATCAGATCATCGCACCAGGCTGCTCCGCTCATGCCGGCCCCGCCCAACGTGTGGGGCTCGGCTCGTTCACGAAACGCTCCTGCACCGCGGCCCAGTGCCTCCCGCCTGAAGACAGGTAACCGGACACCGTCAGTCAACACCGCTTACCCGGAGACGGATATGGGCGTTCCGAGCAAAGCTCATCGGCGGAGCCGATCACAGCTCATACCGCCCGATGGACTGAACTGTCGCCTCGGCCCAGGGCGGGGCACCGTGACGCCCTCGATCCGAGCCTGGCCGGATCGAAGATCTGGCTGCAGCTTCAGGCGGCGTCTGTGACGCCGTTACCCAGGGGGGTTGAGACCGGCACGGGGCCACCCTTGAGGGCGGTGGTGGCGGCGGCTTGTTCGCGGGCCAGGAAGGCGCCGAGTTCGGCGATGGTGGTCATCAGCGGAGCGGGGAAGACGACGGTGCTGTTCTTGTCGACGCCGATCTCGACCAGGCTCTGCAGGTTGCGCAGCTGCAACGCCAGGGGGTGGGCCATCATGATGTCGGAGGCGTCGCCCAGCGCGGCGGCTGCCATGGACTCGCCCTCGGCGTTGATGATCTTTGCTCGCTTTTCGCGTTCGGCTTCGGCCTGGCGGGCCATGGCGCGTTTCATGCTGTCGGGCAGTTGGATGTCCTTCAGCTCGACCAGGGTCACTTCCACTCCCCATTCGACGGTGGTGACGTCGAGGATCTGGCGGATGTCCAGGTTGATGCGGTCGGTTTCGGACAGCGTCTCATCGAGGGTGTGCTGGCCGACGACCTTGCGCAGTGTGGTCTGGGCGATCTGGTCGATGGCGGCGCGGACGTTCTCGATCGCCACGACCGACTTGATCGCGTCGACCACCTTGAAGTAGGCGACCGCGGAGACGTCGACGCTGACGTTGTCGCGGGTGATGATGCCCTGGGACTGGATGGGCATCGTGACGATCCGCATCGACACCCGGCGCAGCACGTCGACGACCGGGATGATCAGTCGAAGTCCAGGTTCTCGCACCCCCTGCACCCGGCCCAGCCGGAAGAGCACGCCCTGCTCGTACTGCTTGACGATCCGTACCGCCAGCGCGAGCACCAGCAGGAGGGCGGCAACGATGATCGTGGTGGTGGTCCAGCCGTTCATGGTCTGGCTCCGTTCGGCTCGCTGGCGGGTTTCATCCGCCCGGCCGCGTTGACACGGGCAGAACCACCGCCCACAGTCGGGTGCCGATAGGCGGCACCCTTGTGGCAAGCCTCATGCCGGGCGAGCCGGCGCGGTAGAGGCGAAGGTCCCTTGTTTGCGTGACCGGATTTCATTGGTGAGGCGGTGGGTCAGAATCGTGGGGCGGTTGGTTCGTCGAATGTTCCGGGGCCGAGCCGGAGAATCTTCGCATCAGGTCGCACAGGATCGGGGTGAGCAGCCCGGCGGCCAGAGCCATGGCCCAGCCGATCGGTGGCAGGGGCACGAGGATGAGCAGGGCGCCCAGCGCGGGCACCAGGGTGACGAGCGCCTGCAGTGCGGCGGCGGCGGTCACGGCGATGAGGACCGCGCGACCGCGCCACCAGCCGTGTTCGAAGGTCCAGCGGCGGGCTCGGGCGACGTAGGCCAGGGTCAGGCGGGCGAAGACGAGGGCGAGTACGGCCTGGGTGCGTACCTGTTCCTCGCTCCAGCCGAGCCGTCTGGCGACCTCCACAGCGGCGAAGACCAGCGCGCCGACGATGAGCGCTCTGGCGGCGATGCGGAGGAGGACGGGCCGGGCCAGCAGTCCGTCACGGCGGGGAGGCGATGCCAGGGGGTCGGCGGCAGGGCGGTCGATGCCGAGGGCGATGGCGGGGATGCCGTCGAGGACCAGGTTGATCCAGAGCAGGTGGACAGGAAGCAGCGGGATGATCAGGTCTGGCCAGACGATCAGGCCGACGATGACGAGGAAGATCTCGGCCAGGTTCCCGGCGAGGAGGTAGCCGATCATGGAGTGGACGTTGTGGCGGAGGCGGCGGCCTTCGCGGATGCCGGTGACGATGGTGCCGAGTTCGCCGTTGGTGACGACGACGGCGGCGGCCTCGCGGGCCACGTCGGTGCCTTCGTCGCCGGCCATGGCCACGCCGACGTCGGCGTGGCGCAGGGCGGGGGCGTCGTTGACGCCGTCGCCGGTCATGGTGACGATCTCGCCGTGTTCGCGTAGGGCGTGGACCAGGTCGAGTTTGGTGGCCGGGTCGACGCGGGCGATGACCCCGGCTTCGCGTAGCCGTTGGGCACGGTCGGGGCCGTTGAGCGCCGCGCCGGTGATGACGGGGTCGGGGTGGATGCCGACCTCTTCGGCGACGGCGCGGGCGGTGTCGGCGTGGTCACCGGTGACCATGACCACACGGATGCCGGCGCCTCGGCAGTCGGCGACGGCCTGACCGGCCGAGGACCGGATCTCATCGCGTAATCCCAGGAGCCCGACCGGCCGCAACCGGCTCGTGTCCAGATCTGCGGTGTTCTGCTCGGCGACCGCCAGGACCCGCAGCCCCCGTCCCGCGAGATCGGATACGGCCTGTGTCAGCCGATCGGTGTGCCGGCCCGGGACGCAGCGGGCGAGCACCACTTCGGGCGCGCCCTTGACGGTCAGAAGCGGGCCGTCGGTGATGACCGCCATGGAGCGGGTCTCGGCGTCGAAGGGACGGCTCGCCAGGCGGCTTTCCCCTGGCGGGAGCCGGATCCCGTTCCGCTCGGCCGCGGTAGCGAGTGCCACGTCGACGCCGTCGCCCAGGCCGTCGCGGGCGTCGTTGCAGCGCAGTGCGGCCAGCCACAGATCGGTTTCGGGGATCGTCACGTGATCCACGACGGTGAGCTTGCCGGTGGTGAGCGTGCCGGTCTTGTCGGTGGCGATCACTGTGGTGGCGCCGAGTGCTTCGATCGCCGAAAGGCGGCGGACGATGAGGCCGAGCCCGGCCATGCGCTGGGAGCCCAGCGCGCGGGCGGTCGTCACGGCGGCGGCCAGGCTCTCGGGCACGGCGGCGATGGCCAGCGCGACTCCGGCCAGGATGATGTCGAGCAGGGCGGCCTCGCCGCGGACCACGCGGGTGAGGCCAAGGGCGATCATCACCAGTGCGGCGGCGATCGCCACCATGCCGATCTTGCGGGACACCTGTGCCAGCTCCACCTCCAGCAGGCCTTTGGTCCTGCCTTCGAGAGCGGAGGCGATCCGGCCCATCTCGGTACGGGCGCCGGTCTGTTCGACCAGTGCCACGCCGGAGCCGCGCACCACAAGAGTGCCGGAGAACAGCGCGCCGTCGCGGTCCCCCAGCAGCACCTCCGAGCCGGAGGCTCCATCGGCTGTCTTGCCGGCCGAGCGGGATTCGCCGGTGAGTGTCGACTCGTCCAGGCCGAGTGAGCTGGCTTCGAGCACTCGGGCGTCCGCCGGAATCCGGTCCCCGGCCGCTACCTCGATCAGATCGCCTGGCACGACGTCGGCCGCCGGGATGCGGCGGGTGATGCCGTCGCGGCGCACCTTGGCCATCGGTGCGGTGAGCGTGCGCAGCGCACGGACGGCCTGGTCGGCTCTGGCCTCCTGGCTGACGCCGATGATGACGTTGACCAGCAGGATGGCCAGGATCGCGGCCCCCTCGGGAATCTCGCGCAGGACCAGCAGGGTGACCAGCCCGGCGATCATCAGCAAGATGGAGAACGGGTCCGCCAGTTGCCGCACGGCGCGGCCGGGCAGGGTCGGCGGGCGAGGCTGTGGAAGCTCGTTCGCGCCGTGCTCGGCCATCAGTCGGGCCGCCTGATCTTCGGTGAGCCCGGAGGTGGCGTCCGCAGTGGTGGTCATACCTGCAGCGGATCATCCAACGTCGCCTGGGTCTGCGGGCGAAGGACACCTTCGGCAGGGACCTTGGTCCCGATCTCAGCTTCGCCGGGCGGAGGGCAGCACGGGTTCGAGGCGGAACATCCCGCCGTGCACCTCGCCCGGCTCCTCTCGGTCGGCGATGCGGCCGGTGATGCGGCCGGCGACCGCTCTGAGCACGTCAGTGGCTGTGATCAGGCCGACCAGCGCCTTTCCTTCGGCCATGACCGGTATGGCGTCGCAGTCCGCGTCGAGCATGGCCGCCACCACCTTGGGGAGCGGGTCGGAGGGGTTCGCGCGCGGCGTGCTGCGGCGGCCGATCAGGTCGCGTACCTGTCTGAGGGATTGCTGCTGCGGGCCGCCGGACCAGTCGGCGGCCAGGTCGTCGCGGGTGAGGATGCCCAGCAGGTCACGGTCGACGACCGGCAGGTGACGGATGCTCGCGCGGCGCATCAGCTCCCAGGCCATCAGCGGTGACTCATCGGGGGTGACGGTGACCAGGATGTGGGTCATCACCTGTTCGGCGGTCAGCTTTTCGACGCTCATGAGTTCCTCCTTCGGGACGTGCGACGGCAGGGCATGCGGTCGCAAGGACGTGAGCCCGGCCGGCTAGTGAAGCCAGGTCCAGTCGCGGATCTCCGGGGTGTCCTCGCCGTGCTCGCGGGTGTGGGCGCGGGCGCGCCGCCGGGCGTCATCCATCCGCAGGCGGAGCTGTGCTTGCTTCACCCGCAGGCCGGGAACGCGGTCGATGACGTCGATCACCAGGTGGTAGCGGTCGATGTCGTTGAGCATCGTCATGTCGAAGGGCGTGGTCGTGGTGCCCTCCTCCTTGTAGCCGCGCACGTGCAGGTGGGCGTGGCCGTGGCGGCGGTAGGTGAGGCGGTGGATCAGCGACGGGTAGCCGTGGAAGTTGAAGATGACCGGCTTGTCAGTGGTGAATATTGCGTCGTACGCGGTGTCGGTCATCCCGTGCGGGTGCTCCGACGGTGGTTGCAGCCGCATCAGGTCGACCACGTTGACGACCCGGACTTTCAGCTCGGGCAGGTGGTCGCGCAGGATCGAGGCCGCAGCCAATACCTCCAGTGTGGGAACGTCTCCGGCGCAGGCGAGCACCACGTCGGGTTCGGTGCCGGTGTCGTTGCTCGCCCATTCGACGATGCCCAGGCCGCGGGTGCAGTGGGTGATGGCCTCGTTGACGGTGAACAGATCGAGGACGGGTTGCTTGCCCGCGACGATGACGTTGACGTAGTCACGTGAGCGCAGGCAATGGTCGGCGACGGAGAGCAGGGTGTTGGCGTCCGGCGGCAGGTAGACGCGCACCACTTCGGCCTTCTTGTTCATCACGACGTCGAGGAATCCGGGGTCCTGGTGGCTGAAGCCGTTGTTGTCCTGGCGCCACACATGGGAGGACAGCAGGTAGTTCAGCGAGGCGACGGGGCGACGCCAGGGAATCCGCCGGGAGGTCTCCAGCCATTTGGCGTGCTGGTTGAACATCGCGTCGATGATGTGGATGAAGGCTTCGTAGCAGTTGAACAGCCCGTGCCGGCCGGTGAGCAGGTAGCCCTCCAGCCAGCCCTGGCACAGATGCTCGCTGAGCACCTCCATGACCCGTCCGCCCGGAGCCAGGTGCTCGTCCGTGGCCAGGATCTGGGCGTTCCAGGTACGGTCGGTGGCCTCGAAGACGGCTTGGAGCCGATTGGAGGCTGTTTCGTCGGGGCCCAGGAGCCGGAAGGTGTTCGGGTTGGCGGTGATGACGTCACGCAGGAGTGCGCCCAGCGCCCGGGTGGGTTCGGTCGACTGCGTGGCTGGGGACTTGACCTCCACTGCGTAGTCGCGGAAGTCGGGCAGCACCAGCGGACGCAGGAGCCGGCCGCCGTTGGCGTGCGGGCTGGCGCTCATCCGGCGCTCGCCGAGCGGGACGGTCTGGCGGATCTCCGCGACCGGCCGGCCGTCGCCGTCGAAAAGCTCCTCGGGCCGGTAGGAGCGCATCCACTCCTCCAGCATCGCCAGGTGCCCGGCATCTTCGCGGACCCGGGTCAGCGGCACCTGATGGGAGCGCCAGGTGCCCTCGACGGGCAGGCCGTCGACCTCGCGTGGCCCGGTCCAGCCTTTCGGGGTACGCAGGATGATCATGGGAGGGCGTCCGCCGTCGGCGATCTCGTCGAAGACGATGTCCAGGGTGCTCGCCATCTCCTCGTGGTCGGGGCCCACGATGTGGGGACGGTGGCCGTATCCCTCCATGAGCTTGAGCAGCTCATCCTCGGGGATGCGGGCCAGGACGGTCGGGTTGGCGATCTTGTAGCCGTTGAGGTGCAGGATCGGCAGCACCACGCCGTCGCGAGCCGGATCGAGGAACTTGTTGGAATGCCAGCTCGCCGCCAGCGGACCGGTCTCGGCCTCACCGTCGCCGATCACACAGGCCACGACCAGGCCCGGGTTGTCGAACGCCGCGCCGTAGGCGTGGGCCAGGGCGTAGCCGAGCTCGCCGCCCTCGTGGATGGAGCCCGGCACCTGCGGCGCCACGTGGCTGGGGATGCCGCCGGGGAAGGAGAACTGGTGGAACAGCCGCCGCATCCCCGCCGCGTCCTGGGACACGCCGGGGTAGATCTCGGAGTAGGTGCCCTCCAGCCACGCGTGCGCCACCGCCGCCGGGCCGCCGTGCCCGGGACCCACGACGTAGAGCATGTCCTGGTCGCGCTCGACGATCACCCGGTTGAGATGGGCGAAGCAGAAGTTCAGCCCGGGGGTCGTGCCCCAGTGCCCCAGCAACCGCGGCTTGATGTGCTCGGCCCGCAACGGCTCGGCCAGCAGGGGATTGTCCATCAGGTAGATCTGGCCCACCGATAGATAGTTCGCGGCCCGCCAGTAGGCGTCGATCTTCGCAAGTCGGTCCATGCGGCCCACGCTCCCCGCTCGCCCGGCGATCGGATAGAGACCAAGGTCCCTACCCTGAGCGGCGGAAGACGGTTACCGTCGACAACATGATTCGAGTCTTCCTCCTCGACGACCACGAGGTCGTACGGCGGGGCGTGGCCGCTCTGCTGGAGTCCGAGGACGACATCGAGGTGGTTGGCGAGGCCGGCACGGCTGAGTCCGCGGTGGCGCGCATCCCGGCGCTCAAGCCCGACGTCGCCGTGCTGGACGTGCGCCTGCCCGACGGCAACGGCGTGGAGGTGTGCCGCGAGGTCCGCTCCAGGCTGCCGGGGCTGGCCTGCCTGATGCTGACCTCTTTCGCCGACGACGACGCCCTGTTCGACGCGGTGATGGCCGGAGCCGCGGGATACGTGCTCAAGCAGATCCACGGCTCGGACCTGGTCGGCGCGGTCCGTACGGTCGCCTCCGGCCAGTCGTTGCTGGACCCGCAGACCACCACCGCCATGCTGAAGCGGCTGCGCGAGCAGAGCGCCAGGAAGGACCCGCTCGCCGCGCTGTCGGAGCAGGAGCACCACATCCTGGAGCTGATCGGCGAGGGCATGACCAACCGGCAGATCGGCGAGCGGCTGTACCTGGCCGAGAAGACCGTCAAGAACTACGTCTCCAACCTGCTGTCCAAGCTCGGCATGCAACGCCGTACCCAGGCAGCGGCGCTCTCGGCGCGGACGAGGGCAGAACGGCCGCAGTGAAGTGACTTTCGGCCCTGCCTGGCAGACCAGACGGCCGAGCAGGCTCAGAGGTATGAGATTCGATTCAGCCGGACTGCGGGTGCTCTCCCGCGAGCAGTGCCTCCACCTGCTGGCCTCGACGTCGATCGGGCGGATCGTCTTCACCGATCGGGCTCTGCCCGCGGTGCAGCCGGTCGTCTTCTGCCTGCACGGCGAGAGCATCGTCATCCGGACGACGGCCGGGTCCAAACTCGCCTCGGCCACCCAGGATACCGTCGTGGCGTTCGAGATCGACGACTTCGACGCCCGGATGAGCACGGGCTGGTCGGTCACGGTGGTCGGACGGGCGCGAGCCGTACACGACCCGGAAGAGATGGCCCACCTGGCCGAGCTTCCCCTGGCGCCGTGGGCCACGAACGGTCGTGATCACTTCGTCGTGATGGGTGCTGAGGAGATCTCGGGACGCCGCACGGCTCTAGCCGAGCGGGACGCTCCACCGCAGCCGGGTCCCGCCCTCGGACGGCTCGGATGGTGAGTCCGCGACGAAGGAGCCGCCCAGCTGCTCGGCCCGCTCCTGGAGGTTGCGCAGGCCGCTGCGCCGGCCGTCGCGGGGCAGCCCGACCCCGTTGTCGGCCACGCTGAGCGTCACCCGGCCGCCGGTCAGCTCCACCGCCACCTCGGCCGTGGAGGCTTTCGCGTGCCGCAGGAGGTTGGACAGCGCCTCCTGCAGGACCGCCAGCAGGTGCTCGGCAACAGGTGGTGAAACCAGGGTGTCCAGTTGCCCCGCCATCACCAGGCCGGGCATGAAGCCCAGATGCCCACGCGCGCCCTGCACCAGATCCACGATCCGTGCCCGCAGCCCGGGATCGCCGCCGGCGTGGGAGGTCTGCAGGCCGAAGATGGTCGAGCGGATCTGCCTGATGGTCTGGTCCAGCTCATCGATCGCGTGCTGCACCCGGCTGGACGCCTCGGGCTGCTGCACCATGCGGACCGCGCTCATCAGCGTCATCGCGACCGCGAACAGCCGCTGGATGACCACATCGTGCAGGTCTTTGGCGATCCGGTCGCGGTCCTCCAGCAGAATCAGCCGTTCGGCGTCTTCACGCGCCTCGGCGAGCTCCATGGCGATGGCGGCCTGTCCGGCGAAGGCGTGCAGCATGTGCAGCTCCGCATGGCTGAACGGGGTTCGGCCCGAGTGTTTGGCCAGCGACAGCACGCCACGCAGCGATCCTGCCGCGCCCAGCGGAACGGCTGCTTCCGGGCCCACGGTCAGGTGCTCGGCCATCATCCGGTGGAAGTCGCCCGCGGCCAGATCGGTGACCATGAGGGGCTGACCACTGGAGTAGACGCTTCCCGCCAGGGACCCTGTCATCGTCGCCGCGGCCCCGACGAGCCGATCCGCGCCCTGGCCGTCCGCGATGATCACCTGTAGGCCGTCACCGTCATCGGCGGGTAGCAGGATCGCGGTGATGTCGGCGTCGGCCATCTGCCTGGCTCTGCGGGCCACCTGGGTGAGTACCTGCTGGACGCCCTGCCCGGACAGCAGGCTGGTGGTGATCTCCGAGGATGCCTGCAGCCAGGTCTCCCTGCGCCTGCTCTCCTCGTACAAGCGGGCGTTGTCGATCGCCACGCCGGCGGCGGTGGCCAGCGCGATGACGACGGCCTCGTCTTCGGCGTCGAACTCGGCGCCGCCGCGCTTCTCGGTCAGGTAGAGGTTGCCGAACACCTGGTCACGGACCCGGAGCGGTACCCCGAGGAACGATCCCATGGGCGGGTGGCCGGGCGGGAAGCCGTAGGACTCGGGGTGATCGGAGATACGCGCAAGCCGCAGCGGCTGAGGCTGCTTGATGAGCAGGCCCAGCAGACCGAGGCCGTGCGGCCAGTGCTCGATGGCGGCGATCTCCTCCTCGCTCAGCCCCACGGGGATGAACTGGATGAGTTCGCTCTCTCGCCCCACCATGCCCAACGCGCCGTAGCCGGCGTCGACCAGGGTGGTGGCGGTCTCCACGATCCGGTGCAGCACCGTCTCCAGATCCAGGTCGCTGCCCACCAGGACGACGGCTTCCAGCAGCGCATGCACACGGTCGCGGGTGGCAAGGACGGTCTCGAGCCGGACGCGGAGCTCTGCCAGCAGTTCGTCGAGCCGCATGTTGGGGATCAGCGGGCGCGGCTCATCGGGGGACATAGCAGGCAGTCTCGCACCAATGCGCAGCGACGCCCACCCTCGAGGGGTGGGCGTCGCTGCCGGCGGCTACTTCAGCACCGGGTAGGAGCGCACCAGTGCGGTACGACCCCACATCCTGCCGATGCCGAGGGTGTCGCCCGCACCTGCCAGGGCCAGGCCGGCCAGGACGATGGCGTAGATGAGGTGCTCGTCCATGAACGGGTTGTTGGCCAGCGGCAGTTCGGCGGCCCACATGAAGACCAGCAGCACAGCGCCGGTGATCGCGGCGATCCGCATACCCGCGCCCAGGATCAGGGCGACCCCGATGCCGAGCAGGCCGAGCATGAACAACCAGTCGACCCAGGGCTGTGCGGCCAGGCTGGAGAAGAAGGCGCCGAGCGCGTTCTCGCCGGTCCCCTTGAGGAAGCCGGTGGTCGGGCTCCCGCCGGAGATCCAGGCCTTGCCGGCCGGCGTGGCCAGTCCCCAGCCGAAGGTCTTGTCGAGGAAGGCCCACAGGAAGATCCAGCCGATGCTGATCCGCGCGGCGGCCCAGACGTAGTCGACGGGCCGGGGCGCCGTCCCAGCGCGCGGGGCGTTCATGACGGGAGCGGACCGGCGCCCTTTGGTGATGGCCATCATCAGTTCCTCTCAGTGCTGTCCGTACGGGTTTCTCGCATCTCCAGCAGATCGCTTTTCCCGGCCCGCCATCAGGGCCGTAGGGCCGGAGTCGATGGGACCTTCGACCCTCATTCCAGGACGTCGGCGAGTGAGCGCCTGATCCCGCTCTTCTCGTCGAACGTGACCCCCAGCCGGACGATCATCTGGGGGTGCGCGCCGGAGAACATCTCCTGCCGCAGGAATTCGCGCAAGAGAGGCATCTCCAGCGCCTGGGTGTGGAAGGCCGCGCTGACACCGGAGACGGAGGCATGCAGCAGGACCCGCTGAATGGCCTGCCCCGCGGCGATCCATGCCGGACGGGAATCCTCCCGGGTGGTGAACACGGCCACGACCCCGGTTGACTTCGCCACGCTCTGGTCGTCGCCTGTGCCCCAGGCCTGGCCTCGGGCGTAGTCGCGCTGGGCGAAGTGCGGATCGGTCCGCCCACCTTCGCTCGGGTAGCCGTCCGCGGGCACCCCGTCCTTGCGGCCGCTGTCCGGCGGCTGAGCCCAGCGGATCAGCTCCAGGCTGAACGCCCGGTCCTTGGACTGCACGCTCTGCGCGACGTTCGTCAGGGCGCTGATCACCTGCTCCGCCTCGGCGGAGCCGACGGGCGTGAGCGTGGCCCCCTCCTGCGCCGCCTGCATGACCAGCCTCTGGACGAGACGATCGGGAACCGGCAGATCGGCGAAACCCGCCCGGTGCGTACGGCGCCGCTCGATCTCGCCGCGCAGCCGCAGGGTGTCCTCGTCCACCTCGACAGCGCTTCCCGGGCGGATGGTCGCCAGCAGCGACGGCCTGTCCGGATCGGGCAGCACCCGGACCAGGGGCTCATAGCCCATCGCGCGCAACGCGGTACGAATGTTGAACAATGCCGCGCCGCAGCTGACCAGCATCTGACGGCCGGTCGCGTCGGCCTGTCTCAACTTACGGTCGGTGTCCGCCCGCAGGCTGATCTCTTCTCCCGCGATCGCCAGCGACCACGGCTGGGTGTTGTGCACCGAAGGCGCCCAGATCGCGGCCTCCGCCGCCGTCCGCACCACCTGCGACAGATCCTCTGATGTGCGCATAAGACGTCACCTCCTCGACGTACACCCAGGCCATCACCAGCCAACGTGGAAGAACAGGGCCGAAAGACCCGGCCGCCCCTGCTTTGTCCCTTCTCCGGACCGGCCTTCGGCGCGACCATTCGTGACGTTCGGCCCTGTCTGTGAAAGCGCAGGCGGGAGATCCTGCCGATGGCAGAGGGAGATGTGCCATGAGTTCGACGCTGAATGCCGCCTCGAAGGAGTCGACAGGCTCTGCCGGCCCCCGCACGCGGCTGTACCGTGGCGGAGACTTGGGCGCCGAAGATCTTTCCGTGGCGGAGAGGGACACGTCGGCGATCCGTCATGCGTGGTCTGGCTCGACCTGTGCTCTCCCATTCGTCACGCGCAACGCCCTCGTCACCGTCAGGGAGAATGACCGCTTCGATATCGACGAGGTGGTCAGGCGGTGGGATTCCAAACCCGATCTCGCCAGGTACGGAGTCGCCTTCCTCTTACACGGGCTCCTCGATGTCGTCGTAGACGGGCACACCTTCGACATACGAAGGAACCTGGTGCGTTTCCGCCGGATCGTGCTGCCCATGCGTGAGGTGGTCAACAGCCTGCTCCGTCACGACCTCTTCGTGGCAGAAGCCGCGATGGCACCCTACTTCCAGGACGTCCACGACCACATCATGCGGATCACCGAGTGGACCGAGTCACTGCGAGAGCTGGTGAGCAACGTCCGCGAAGCTCAGCTGAGCATGCAGGGCTATCACCTCAACGACATCATGAAGAAGGTCACCAGCTGGGCCGCCATCATCGCCGTCCCCACCATGATCACCGGCTTCTACGGGCAGAACCTGCCTTTTCCCGGCTCCGGGCAGCCCATCGGTGTGTGGACCTCCGCGACCATCATGTCGGTCAGTTCGGCCGCGCTCTACTCCATCTTCCGCAGGCGTAACTGGATCTGACCGGGCGGCTGATCACCGCCCGATCGCGATGGACCCTTGCCGGTCGGCGCCTACGGCCGGACGACCGCCACCGCGCTGCGGGCGTGGTGCAGGACGCCGCGGCTGACCGAGCCGAGGACGACGGAGCCGATGGCGCCGCGCCCGTGGGAGCCCACGATGACGAGGTCGGCCCGCTCCGAGGCATCGGTGAGCGCGTCGACCGGATGGGCGCTGTAGACGTCCTCGATAACCGTTACCTGCGGGTATTTCTCTCGCCACGGTTGAAGCTTGTCTGCCGCGATCTGGCGATGGAGCGCACTGACCCTTTCCGGGTCGTAGCCGAACTCCGCGACGTATGCGTTCACCGGCAGTTGCCAAACGTAGACGGCGCGCAGGGTACTGGCACGGAGACCGGCCTGCTCGAAGGCATAGGCGATCGCGGCCTCGCAGGCCGTGGAGTCGTCGATGCCGACGACGATCTCGCCGTGGGTCGTTTCCGGGCTGGAACGGACGACGACGACCGGGCCGTGCGCCTGACCGGCCACGTGGATGCTCACCGAGCCCATGACGGCTCGGGCGAAGCCGCCCAGCCCCCGGCTGCCCACCACGACCTCAGCGGCATCCTCGGCCTGAGCACGCAGCATCACCGCAGGGGCTTCCTGGCTCACCTCGGTGGTGATGTCGAGGTCAGGCAGGCGCTTGCGCGCGGTCATCTCCGCCTCGTCCAGGACTTTCTCCGCGCTCCGGTTCAACGTGCCGCCCAGGTCGGGGATGGGGTACTTCACGATCTGGTACGGCTCACGGTCCACAGCGAAGACGATACGCAGCGGCGCCTTCGCGCGGGCTGCGTCGTCGGCTGCCCACTCCACGGCCGCAGTCCCGCCGGCCGAACCGTCGGCGCCCACAACGATGACATGACTCATGTCTCCTCCTTGTTTCTCCCATACGACGCCTTTTCCGCACTTCCTTCCAGGGCCGTAGGTCCCGAGCCTGCGGGCCCATCGGCCATATCGGACCATCCGAACAAGGCGAACACTGAAGGCGTGCCTGTCATCGCCCCGCGCACGCCGCGTGGAGCGGAGGAGGGAGCGGGAAGCCGCACGCGGACACCGGCCGCTGCCAGGTGCGAGTCGCTCGCGCCGACAACGACCCCCGACACGGTGCACCTCGCGGTGTGCGGCCAAAGCGTTGTCCTGGCCCACGGCGAAAGCCAGACCTTCAACCACCAGGAGGCGGTAGTGATGGCCGGTACAAGGGCCGGGCGCATGATCGATCGGGCGAGCTCTGCCGATCTCACCAATCTCGTGATCGGCATCGGGCCGGTGCCCATGCAGGTCGGCGCCGTGCTGATCCTGGAGAACGACAAGCCGTTCGACCTCGCAGCCGCCCGGGAGGTGATCGGCCGGCGCGTCTCCCGGGTGGTTCGCCTGCGGCAACGTCTCCTCCGCACGCCGCCCGGCTGCGGACGGCCGATTTGGATGTACGACCCCGCGTTCGACATCGGCCGGCACGTCCGGGCGGTGATCTGCCCGCCACCGGCGGACGAAGACGCGGTGCTCACTGTCGTAGCCGCGTTGGTCACCGAGCCGTTACCGCTGAGGAGCCCGCTGTGGTCGGCGACGTTCGTGACCGGGCTCGCCGGCAGGCGGACCGCGCTGGTCCTGGTGATGCATCACGTCCTGGCCGACGGGATCGGCGGGCTGGCCGTGCTGGCCAACCTCGTGGACGGCCCTACGGCGAGCCCGGCCGTGCCGCTCGCATCGGAGGCGACACTCCCTTCCCCGCTTCGGCTGGCCGCCGACGCCTGGATCGCTCGTCTGCGAGCTCTACGCCACTCGATCGGGCATCTGCGCCGGCTCCGTTCCGGCCTGGCCGAGCTTGGCTCGCCCCGCACGCTCCACGCGCCGCCCAGCTCGCTGAATCAGCCGACAGGACCCCGCAGGCACCTGGCAGTCGTGCGGGCCGATCTCACAGCCGTCCACCACCTGGCCCGCCGGCAGGGGGCCAGCGTCAACGACGTCGTGCTCACCGCCGTCACCGGAGCCCTGCGCACCCTCCTGCACCAACGCGGTGAGAGGGCCGAGGAGTTCGTCGTCTCTGTGCCCGTCTCCGCCCGGGTCGCCGCGAGCGCGGCACACCTGGGCAACCAGGTCGGCGCGATGGCGGTGCTGCTCCCGGCCACCGGCGCTCCCCTGCAGCGACTACGACGGATCGCGGCCATCACCCGAGCTCGCAAGGCGACGAACCGCGGATCGTCGGCGGCGGTCCTGGGGCCGCTGTTTCGAGCTCTGTCCGCGGCCGGTGTCCTTGGCTGGTTCATGAATCATCAGCGCATGGTCAGCACCTACGTGACCAACCTGCGCGGGCCTTCGGACCCTCTCACCTTCAACGGCTCGGCGATCCGCGAGATCATCCCCGTCTCCAGCGCACACGGGAACGTGACCGTCACGTTCACCGTGCTCTCCTACACCGGCACGCTCGTCATCACCATCGTCGCCGATCGCGACCGATGCCCCGACCTGCCCGTACTCACCGACGCCCTGCAGGCGGAGATCGACGCCCTGTACCTGATGCAAGCGTCGTCATCGGAAGATCGCCCGGTCGATGGCCAGCCGGATGAACTCGCCATCGGCCCAGCGCTCGGTGCCCGGCCACCAGCCGCCGCGAAGTGAGGAGGGGATCGTGAAGCCCTCGAAGGTGGACTCACGGTCGCACTCGACGCCGAAAATATGCGGCCGGTAGCCGCTCTTGTCCGGGTTTCCCCAGCGTGACACCATCGCCGTCTCAAGAGCCCCGGACGGCCCGACGCGCAAAGTGACCTCGAAGTCCTCGGCGTCGACGGCGAAGCGGGCGAGGGCGTGCGACTCGTCGAGGGCCTTCCACTGGACGCGCGGGTCGAGAGCGGTCGCGGGCGCCATGACGAACTCGCAAGCCAGGCGCCCCGCGGCGCTCCTGGTGACGTCCGCTCCGGTCACCGACATCATCGGGATCGTCCCGATCAGGCGCCAGCGCATCTCTCCCCTGCGGGAGCGGTAGCGGTCGAAGCCTCGGACGGATAACCCGGCGAGACGCGTCGTGGCCGCCCACACATATCCGTTCAGCGGCGCGATGACCTGCACGGCCTCGAAGGGCCGCCACGAGCCGAGCCGGATCGTGCCATGCATCGCCAGCTGCACCGCGCGACGCAGCGGCGTTCCTGGCGCTATCGCGTGCAGCAGCCAACGGCGCGCCGGCTCGGGCAGGTGGGCGGCTTGCTCCGGTTCGAAGACGCCGGTGTCCTCGGCGGGCGCGGCCAACAGATCCCAGTCCTCGCGAGCAGCCTGTGTCAGGTACGGCGGAGCCGCGATGCCGTTCATAAAGTCTTCCCTTCGGGGAGCTTGTCCCCATTCGACCCCGTGACGATGCGGCTCCCCAGGGCCGTAAGTCCCGAGCACGCGGGCCCATTGGCCATGTCCTGTCGACGGGCCGCAGCAAATACTGAGAACGCGAGCCGTACCCCACCGTCAGAAAAGGAAATGCTGATGTCCACAAGAGCAAGCACCCCCGGCGACCTCGGCCAACGCGTCACCTACCACCGCGAACGCCTGAGCCTGACCCGTGAGGACCTCGCCGAGCGGGCGGGCATGGCACCCGGTTACGTCGAGTACGTGGAAGACAACCCAGCCAACGTGACCCAGGGAACGCTGGTACGGCTTGCCGGTGCGCTGGAGACGAGCACCGACGACCTGCTCGGCGGCGGCACGAACCGCCCTCCAGGACACCCCGGCGCGGCGACCAAGCCGATCCTGAACGAGCTCGCCCCCGAGGAGTGCCTGCGCCTGATCGCCCCCGGCGGCATCGGCAGAGTGGCCTTCAGCGGCCCGCCAGGCCCGACGGTCCTCCCGGTCAACTACCAGATGCATGACGGCGCAGTCGTCTTCCGCACCCAAGCAGGCGGCCCGATGGACCAGAACCTGCGCACCGGACTGGAAGGCGTCGAAATCAAGATCGGCTTCGAGGTCGACCGCATCGACGAGGCCAAGCGCGAAGGATGGAGCGTGCTCATCCAAGGGCCCGCCCACCACATCACCCCGGACGAAACACCTGCCTTGTCGGGCAGCCACGTGGACTCCTGGGCAGGCGGCGAACGTGAACTCTCCATCCGGATCATCCCGCACCAGATCACCGGCCGCCGCATCCGCGGCTTCTGACCGGCACCACAGGCAACAGCCGGGATCGTCGAAACGGGCCTGTGAGCTGAGGCACCGCAGTCGACCGAAGTCCTCGCTACACGGGTCTGTCGTGCGGGTGCGGACATAGGCCAGCGTCGATACCAAAAGATCGCTCCTCGCCATCGAAGTTGGGAAGCACCATCCCTGACGAGTACGACGTTCTGCTGTGTGACGGAGGTTAGGCGGTTCGGCCACTCCGCCGAGAGGAAGCGATTCATCATGATCTCCGAGTTCCGGTTACAGCGGCCGATCACCCTCGACCTGGCGGCACTGCGCGAGTCAGTGCACGCCTTCGGTATCGGAGCCGGTCTGACCGGGCAGCCCTGGACGACCTCGTGTTCGTGGCCAACGAAGCCGCTACCAACGTGCTGCAGCACGGCGGCGCAGGCGGCGCCCTCATCGCGTGGAATGACACCACAGGGGTGAGCCTGGAGGTCGTCGACACCCTGACCGAAGCCCATCTGAGCATCGAACCCGGCCACAGCGTCAGCAACGATGTCAGCGACGGCGTCGGCCTGCGGCTGACCCGGCGCTTGTGCGACGAGGTCAGCCTCGAAGACGTTGCGGGCAGCGCCCGGCTACGCATGCGCCTGCGCCGCTCGGCACAGGCCACGGCCTCCTGACCCGGGCGCGAATCGCCCATCGGGGGCCTATCAGCGGCTTGCCTGGTCTGCATCCCGCGGTTCACAGTGAGGCGTGGCGGCCCGGACTCAGGAGATCGGCCTTGCTCGGGGCGAAGTCTCGCCACCCGCACCCCCGCCGGCACCCCGTCGGCGCCTGGCCGGTGATCGCCGGTGATGATAAGCCTGGCTCAAATCGGTGATTTACGCTCCGGCGAGGCTCCTAGATGATCGAGACACTGCACACCGCTCACGCTGGCACCCTCGCAACGTGTTCATGCCGCCTCAAGCCCGCGGCCCTCTTGTCTCCCGTACTCCCCCGTAGGAGCCCGGCATGAACACCACGGACACCGCCAGCGCCCTCGCGGCCATGGTCGTACCATCAGTGATCGCGTCCATCCCGATCACGGCCGCAGACCGGCTCCTGCGCATCACCCCGCTCGCCGACCGTGTGGGCCTGCGGATCGAGGGCGAGCTCGACCACTCCACCCTGCCCGCCCTGACTCGGGCGCTGGCCTCGATGACGAGCGGCGATCGCGGCTTCTGCGTCGATCTGAGCGGCCTGGCGTTCATCGACACAGGCGGCCTGCGCGCCCTGGTCAAGGCCGCCGCCGCACTCCACGACGACGGCGGTGCCCGTGTGCTGACGTTACGCTCGGCGCCCCCGCAGGTGCGACGCCTGCTCAAGCTCACCGGCTGGAACCACACGCCCGGTCTCCACCTCCAGGCGTCGGCGCGCCCCGGCTGACCCACGCCTGGCCCAGCTCATGCTCGGGCGCACGCCCCCAGATGATCACACGGTTCACCTGCCGATGCCGCTCGTTCTCCGGGCCGATGAGCGTGCCCCGGATCTGCGCTGACAGATCAGCGTATGTACGTCTTCGTCGGAAGCCGGTGACGGCCGGGATCGGTGGGCGCGGGGTCGGTGACACGACCGCCCTCGTTCTCCCAGGAGGCTGAGCCGTCCCGGCCGGGCATGTCCGCCTCCGGGACGGCGGGGCGGAGGATGTCGGCCGGACAGAGGCCGACCGTGCCTGCGGCGGCGAGTGCGAGGGCCGCCGTGGCCGTGTCGTTCGTGGTGCCGGGGGGAATGACCAGCAAGGTGACGGGCGCGGTCCCCGCGATGCTGAGGGTGATCATGTAAGGGTCGGCGCTGCGGAACCAGCCCACTCTGACCTGTCGGCCGCGAGCCGGGATGCGGCGCGGTATGTGTTCCCAGGCGTCCAGATACAGGCCCACGCGCAGGACGGCCCTGCCGAGTCGCTGGTCGACAGCGGAAATAAGGGAGGGAAGTTCGGCGGTGGCGTCGCGGGTGAACGGCCACCACGCCCCGTCGACGGTGCCCCTGCGGTCCAGAAGAGGATTCAAGCTGAGCCTGGCCGCGGAATCGGCCGCGAGAACAGGGCTCGATGGCGTGGACGGGCGGAGGAGTGTGGTCATCATCGTGGCCCTGCCTGTCAGACCCTCATCAAGGGGTCAGAAGGATCTATCGCCGCGGGCGGCGTCAACTTGAAGGCCAACGCTCGAAATGTCCTCGGTATTTTGTATGGTACCTCGCCGCACGAGCCAAGAAGTCGTATCGCATCCCCATCAGAGAAATAGACATAGTTATCGATTACGGTGATGACCGGGCCATCGATTTGCTGTTTCCCCGTCCAGCCAAGAAGAGCACTCTTTGGCGGTGAATAGCCAAATCGCCGGCGCAAATCTGGAGGAGCCATGAATCGTGTCATAGTCGTGGGGGCCGACGGTTCGAGCGCTGCGACCGCGGCCGTCGAGCGCAAGCGACAGCCCGGCATCGAGGACGTCCGTCGCGCCCACCCTGGCCACGCTCTCGTCAGCGTTTCCGCCAACTGTCGTGGGCTCTCAGGGCGGAGGGGCGATCGCCGCTGTGATGCTCGGATCCGTCACCCTCGGGATCTTGCACGGCGCACGCAACTCCGTCGCGGTGGTGCGGCCATAAGGGCGCTTCGCTCGGCGACGGTGCGACCTGAGCCGGGGGCCATCAGATAGATCAGCCGGCCCGTGTCGCCGACCCCACCAAGAAATCTGCCGGCCCTCGCGAAGAAGACAGGTAGGGAAAGAAACGCACCCTACCTACGATGCAAGTCTCCAACAGTTCCATGGCTCGAAGTCTCACATTGTGCCTATCTCCGACCGGTGGGGAAAATGGATTCACCTCAGGATCACCTGTTGCGGTTGGTGCCTGCGACCGTGGCGAGGATGGCCGCGTGGTCTGCCTGTCTGATCGTCATCGGCATCGTGGCCAACTACGTGTTCGGCTTCGTGGCGACGATGCGCATCCTCGCCCTGCCGGTCGCGATCGCCCTGCTGCTGACTGCGCTGCTCTTCCCGCTCACCCGACGCCTGCGCGCGTCGGGCCTGCGGGCGATATACGCCACCTGGATCACCATGCTCGTCGCCCTCGCCGCACTGAGCGGGACGGGCTGGATCATCGGCGTCCGGGCCAACGCGGAGTTCCCCGGCCTGGTAACACAGGTCAGGCGGACGGCCAAGACGGTGGAGGACTGGCTCTACACCGGCCCTCTGCACCTGGAGCCCATCCAGCTCAGCCGCTGGGTGGACGAGATCGCCAAGTTCGTCACCGAGCGGCAGCAGCAGATCACCTCGACGGTTCTCGCGGGCACCATGGTGGTGATTGAGGTGCTGGCCTCGATCGTGCTCCTGCTGTTCGTGACGTTCTTCCTGCTCAAGGATGGCGACCGGATCTGGTCCTGGTTCCTCAAGGGGTTCGGCCGAATGGCGCCGCGGGTCGACCGGGCCGGGCGGACCGCCTGGGCCACGCTGTCCCACTACGTGCAGGGCACGGTGGCCGTAGCCGCGGTGCATGGCGTGCTCATGGGTCTGGTGCTGGCGGTCATGGGTGTCCCGCTCTGGGCGGCACTCGCCGTACTGATCTTTCTGGCCAGCTTCATCCCGATCGTCGGCATCCTGTTCGCCGGTGCGGTCGCGACGCTGGTCACACTCGGCGCGAAGGGCCCGATCTACGCGCTGATCTTCATCGGCATCCTGATCGTCGAGCAGCAACTGGAGAATCACGTGCTCCAACCGCTGATCGTCGGCCGGGTGCTGCACTTCCACCCGCTGGCGATCATCCTCGTGCTGGCCGTCGGCGGCATCCTGGCCGGGATCGCGGGCGCGGTCGTGGCCGTGCCGATCACCGCCATCCTCTATCGGGCCGTGCCCGAGCTCTTCAAGGACGATCCGATCCCCGTCCCGGCGGGACCGGCCCCAGAACCACCGGTGCAGGCCTTACCTCCTGGGAAGGAATCCA
The DNA here is from genome assembly GCF_039539705.1 of Nonomuraea rosea. Classification (NCBI taxonomy): domain Bacteria; kingdom Bacillati; phylum Actinomycetota; class Actinomycetes; order Streptosporangiales; family Streptosporangiaceae; genus Nonomuraea; species Nonomuraea rosea. The sequence continues at coordinate 25,520 of NZ_BAABDQ010000001.1, forward strand.
AGCAGAAGGGCTGACGGGCTCGGAGGCGAGCCCGTACTGGATGGCCGGCGCCACCAGGCCGCCGGGCGGCCGGCGATGCGCCAGGCCAGCGCGCGCGGTGCCGATCGGGCCGTGCGGGTCGTCTGGGATCTCCTCCTGCGGCAGATCCAAGGCGCGGGCTTCGGCGTCGGCCCAGGCGACGAACCGGTCGATGTGCCGGCGCATGGCCGTGCCCCGTATGCCCCGCCGTCCGGGCAGCCTTCGATCGTGTACGGCGTCAGCGCCGCATGGCGGCGGCCAGCGGAACCAACACCGACCTCGGCAAGATCATGCCCGTCGCGGCACCATCCGTCAGCGTGACGGTCGTGTGCAGGAAGTGGTCCTCCAGCGTCTTGCGGTACTGCCCGATGGTCCGCCGCTCGACGTCCGCGAGGGGCGCCGGATACTTGTTGGCGACCAGGTCGAACCGCCGAGGTCGTGCTGACACGAAACCACCAGTCCCTTCGCCATGGGGTGAGGTTCCGTGAAGGTAGAGACTGACCAACAAAAAAACCGCCACTTGCCTGCGATGTTTCCGCAGGTAAGAGGCGGTTTGATCTTGTGGAGGTGGCGGGAATCGAACCCGCGTCCTTCAACCCCAAGTCAGGGCTTCTCCGGGCGCAGCCTGTTGTGCTTTTCTCAGCCCCGGCGATCACACAGGCGAGACGCCGACGGGCTCAGCCACTGTTTGGTTTCCCGATCGTCCCCGTGGCCGGGTCGTTCGGTTGAGCCTTCTAGCGATGCCAGACACCGGGCCGAAGGCACTCCCGGGCTGACAGTGGTTTCGCTGCTTAGGCAGCGAGACCCAGGGAACCCTGGGCCACCACAGTGCGCTTGGAATTGGCACTTGTAGTTTGCGGTCACAGGATTAACGAGGTTATGTCCGCAGTCCTCGGCCCGCTTCACCAAACTTGCAAAGTCGAAGTCGAAGCCAGTCACCCCCTGTGTAGTTGTCAACACACCCCGGTGAGGAGGTGAGCAACACGAATGTACATGGGATAACACCCTCAACGCCAACTTAATTCCTCATGGCGAAACCCCCGGGAGCGCGGCACAGCAGCACGCGCTCCCGGGGGCCGACCGGCAGGGTCGAGCCGGTCCGGACGGCAGGACTTCCCCCGAGATGAAGTCCTGATCTCATCACGGCGACTGGATCCGCAACCCCCCGAGCGGGCCCAGTCACTCTGTAAGACGCCACAGGGCCGCCCGATGGTTGCTCGGTGTCACGAGATTTTCACGGTGAGTTCTTGAGGCCCGCGAAGAAGCTGCCCGCCACCGCTCCGGCGTTGTAGTTCTTCGACAGCACGGCGATGGCCACATCCCCTTGCCAGCCGACGAACCAGGTCAGCCCGCCGCCCGCCGTCGCCGTCACGCCGTAGACGCGGCCACTGCCCGCCTGGGCCGGTGTGCCGGCCGCGCCGGCCCGCATCATCGTCCGCAGCACCGGGAGGACCTTCGGGTCGACGGGCACCGGGGCCGGCTGGACGGTGGGGACGATCTCCGCCGCCGGATCGGGCGACTTGGGGTCGGTGACCAGCACGGGCGGCCGCCAGGTGCCAGAGGCCACCGCCGCGCCCACCAGAGCCATGCTGAGCGGGCTCACCTCGACGTTCTGGCCCGCGATGGCCCTGGCCTTGTCAGCGTCGCTGGACAGCGCCGGCAGCGAGCCGCTGAACGACTTGAGCGGCAGCCGCCACGGCTGCTTCATGCCGAACGCAGAGGCGCTCTTGGCCAGCTCGGCGGCCGTGACGCGGCGGGCGAGCGAGGCCAGCGCGGTGACGCAGCCCTTGGCGAAGTTCTCCTGGAAGGTGGCCGACGACGGCACGCCGGTGCTCTGGCCCGCGTGCACGAACTTGGCGCCGCCCACCGTGCGCTCCTCCGGGCAGGCCAGCCGCTGCTTGGGGCTGACGTTGCTCTTGAGCAGCGCGTCCGCGGCCACGATCGAGAACGCGGTGCCGGCCGGGTATTTGCCGGCCAGCGCGTCCTTCTCCTGGTGCATGTTCTTGGTGGCGACCGCGCGGATCTCGCCCGTGTCGCGCTGCACCGCCACCAGCGCGCTCGTGTCGGTGTCGGCCACCGCCTGCTCGGCCGCGGCCTGGACGGACCGGTCGATGGTGGTCTTCACCGGGACATTCTGGCGGCCCTGCCACTCCTTGAGCCGGGTGACCTCCTTGCCCGTCTTGAGGTCAAGGGTGATCACCTTGGTCTCGGTGGAGCCGGTGAGGTAGTCCTGGTAAGCCTGCTGCAGGCCGCTCTTGCCGATCGAGTCACCGGCCCGCTGCGGCCCGCCGAGCTTCTGCTCGGTCTCCGGCGTGAGCGCGCTGACGGTGCCCACGATCTGGCGGGGCGCGTCGGGATTGACCGGCTGCTTCTGGGGCTGCGTATCGATCCCGGTGATGGCCGCGAGCTTCGAGGTCATGGCCTGGTAGCGCGAGTGCCCGAACGTGACCAGCGGCACGAACTTGTCGGGCGGCGACGACCTGATGCGGCTCAGCAGCCGGTCCTGGGCGTAGCCGGTCACCTCCGACAGCTTGGCCACGACGTCTTCCGCCTGGTCGCCCAGCTTCGACGGGTAGACGCCGACGACGTAGAGGTAGGTGTCGCTCTGCAGGGCGTTGCCGTCCTTGTCGACCACCGGCTGGCGCTCCACCGGCTTGGTGTCGACCGCGAACCGCTGCCCCTCCTTGAGCTGCGGATGCAGCACCGAGGGCGACCAGCGCACCTTCCAGCTGCCGTCGACCAGGTGGAGCGGCAGAATCCCGTCGTATTCCCAGAGCGGGTTGTTCTCGCCCAGGTCGACCTCGGCGTGGAAGTCGGCCTTGGACTCGTCGCCGGTCACGTTGACGCTCTTGATCTTGAAGCGGAACGAGGCCGCGTCGAGCTCCAGCTTGGCGTCGGACAGCGCCTTGCGCACAGTGGCCAGGTCACCGTCGGTGCGGCCCGCCGCGAGGTCGTAGTCCTCGGACTGCCAGCCCACGAGGAAGTCGCGGACCGCGTCGTGCGGCGAGGGCTCCTCGAAGCAGCCGGTCAGCATCGTGCTCGCGACCGCCAGGGTGGCGGTCGCGGCGAGGGTGCGGCGAGCGCGTCTCATCGGTTACGGTGCCGTCGCTCTCATCGGTTGCGGTGCCGCATGGCCCGGGCCATCTCCCGTTTCGCCTGCGCCTCCGCCAGCGACTGCCGCTTGTCCCAGTCTTTCTTTCCTCGGGCCAGGCCGATCTCGACCTTGGCCCTGCCGTCCTTGAAGTAGAGCGCGAGCGGCACGATCGTGAGCCCGCCCTCCTTCGTCTTGGCGGCGAGCTTTTCGATCTCCTTGCGGTGCAGCAGCAGCTTGCGCTTGCGGCGCGCCGCGTGATTGGTCCACGTCCCCTGCGTGTATTCGGGGATGTGGACGTTGAGCAGCCACGCTTCGTTGCCGTCGATGCTGGCGTAGCCGTCGACGAGCGAGGCGCGGCCCTCGCGCAGTGACTTCACCTCGGTGCCCTGCAGCACGAGACCCGCCTCGAAGGTGTCCTCGACGTGGTAGTCGTGCCGAGCACGTTTGTTCTGGGCGATGACCTTCCGCCCGGTCTCACGTGGCATGGTTCGACTTTACCGGCGGCCGGGGCGGCGACGTCCCATGTGCACGGCTACACCCTGAGATAGCGGCGGAGTGTGACGAACGAGGCGAGCACACAGATCACGACGCCGATGGCCATGGTGATCGTGATGGACTGCGCGACGTCGTTCCAGCCGAGCTGCGCGGTGGCATCGCCGAAGAACTTGCCCAGCTCCTCGAACAGGAACACCTTCGTCACGATCAGGATGACCGCTGCGAACACGCCGCCGACCAGGCCGGCGATGACGCCTTCCATGACGAAGGGGAGCTGGATGTACAGGTTCGACGCGCCGACCAGCCGCATGATGCCCGTTTCCCGCCGCCGGTTGAACGCCGACAGCCGGACGGTGTTGCCGATCAGCAGGGCAGCCGCCAGCACCAGGATGATCGCCACTGCCAGCGCGTAGAAGGCGAGCTTGTCCAGCATGGCGAAGAACGGGCCGAGGAGTTGTTTCTGGTCCGTCACCTGGGCGACGCCCGGCTGGCCCTGCATGGCTTGGACGACAGGCGCGTAGTTGTCCGGATCATTCAGCTTGACCCGGAACGACATCGGCATGTCCTCGACCTTGGTGGCGTCGACGAGAGCCTTGCTGGCCGAGAAGGACTCCTGGAAGTTCTTGTACGCGGTCGCCTGGGTCTCGAAGAACACCTCCTTGACGCCCTGGGTGCCCTTGATGTGTGCCTCGAGAGCCTTGGTCTGAGCGGCCGTGATCGCCTTGCCGTTACAGGTCGGCATGGCCGATCCCTTGTTGCACAAGAAGACCGAGACCTCGACCTTGTCGTCCCAGTAGCCCTTCATCATGCCGACCTGGGCGTTGATCATCAAGCCGACGCCCAGCATCGCCATGCCCACCGCCACGGTGATGACAACCGCGATGGTCATGGTCAAATTGCGACGGAGGCCGATCCAGACCTCGGAGAAGATGAAATTCGCCCGCATGTTCTGTCTGCAGCTCCCTGTCAGTACGCCTGGCCGTACACGCCACGCGACTGGTCACGGACGATCTTGCCGTCCTCCAGCTCCACGACACGCTTACGCATGGAGTCGACGATGGCCGCGTCGTGCGTGGCCATGACGACCGTGGTGCCAGTCCTGTTGATGCGGTCGAGCACCTTCATGATGCCGATGCTCGTCGCGGGGTCGATGTTGCCCGTCGGCTCGTCGGCCAACAGGATCATCGGCCGGTTGACGAACGCGCGGGCCATGGCGACGCGCTGCTGCTCGCCGCCGGACAACTCGTCGGGCATGCGGTGGGCCTTACCTTCCAGGCCGACCAGCTCGATGACCTCGGGCACCACCTTGCGGATGAAGCGCCGTGGCTTTCCGATGACCTCGAGCGCGAACGCCACGTTCTCATAGACGTTCTTGTTCGGGAGCAGCCGGAAGTCCTGGAACACGCAGCCGATGCGGCGGCGCAGGTGTGGCACCTTGAAATTGGAGAGGCGGGCCAGGTCCTTACCGGCGACGTGCAGCGCACCGGAGTTTGGCCGCTCCTCCTTGAGGATCAGTCGCAGGAACGTGGACTTGCCTGATCCCGAGGGACCGACGAGGAACACGAACTCGCCCTTGTCCACGTCAACAGATACGTGGTCGAGAGCGGGCCTGTTCTGGTTCGTGTAGACCTTGGTGACATTATCGAAATGGATCACGAGAGCATCACGGCATGCCAGTCTAGGGGTCAGGACGGAAGCGAGGGTGGCACATGCCCACTTCCCGCCGCTGGCCAAGCGGGGGCGTCTTCTTTACCGATGATCGACGTTCCGATTGGCCAGACGACAGTCTAGGGGGAAGACTGGCATGGAACGTCCATAACGGAAACAAAACGATTGTGCGGCTAGACTTGGGGCTGTCATGAGTTGTGAACACCTCGTATGCGCGCAGTGCGCCCACCCCGTCATCGAGGGCCGCTGCTCCCTCTGCCGTGCCAACCGCGAGCGGATGCACAACCACGGCTTCGCCGGGCTGTCACCCGCTCTCATCGCCTTTCTGCTGGTCGTCCTGTTGTTCGTGACCCTGGTGCTCAAGCACCTAAGCGGTCTCTGACTCCTGGCGGCGCATCCAGCGGATCTCCGACTCGATGAACTCGTCGAGGTCGCCGTCGAGCACCGCCGTCGGGTTGCCGGCCTCGGTGCCCGTGCGAAGATCCTTCACGATCTGGTAGGGGTGCAGCACGTAGTTGCGGATCTGCGTGCCCCATGACGTGGTGGTCGCGCCACGCAGCTCCGACATCTTCTCCGCCTCCTCCTGCCGCTTGCGCTCCAGGAGCTTGGCCTGCAGGACGTTCATCGCGGAGGCGCGGTTCTGGAGCTGGGAGCGCTCGTTCTGGCAGGAGACCACGATGCCGGTCGGCAGGTGCGTGATGCGCACCGCCGAGTCGGTGGTGTTGACGCCCTGGCCGCCGGGGCCGGATGAACGGTAGACGTCGATCCGCAGGTCGTCCTCGACGATGTCGATGTGGTCGGTCTGCTCGACGACCGGCACGATGTCCACGCCGGCGAACGAGGTCTGGCGGCGCCCCTGGTTGTCGAACGGGCTGATGCGCACCAGCCGGTGGGTCCCGTGCTCGCCGCGCAGCGTGCCGTAGGCGTAGGGGGTCTTGATCGCGAACGTGGCCGACTTGATGCCGGCCTCCTCCGCGTAGGAGGTGTCGTAGACCTCGGTGCCGTAGCCCTTGCGCTCGGCCCACCGCAGATACATCCGCAGCAGCATCTCGGCCCAGTCGGCGGCGTCGACGCCGCCCGCCTGGGAGTTGATCGTCACCAGCGCCTCGCGGGCGTCGTATTCGCCCGCGAGCAGCGTGCGGATCTCCAAGGCGCCGATGTCGGACTTGAGCGTCACCAGCTCCTTGTCCGCCTCGGCGCGCGTGTCGTCGTCGGCTTCTTCGGCCGCGAGCTCGTAGAGGACGGAGAGGTCCTCGAGACGGCGCGCGACGCCCTCGACACGGTTGAGCTCGCCCTGGAGGTGAGAGAGCTTGCTGGTGACCTTCTGGGCCTGCTCAGGGTCGTCCCAGAGGTCGGGTGCGGCGACCTGCTGCTCCAGCTCCGCGATCTGCTTGCGCATCGCGTCGAGGTCGAGCACGTCCTGGATGCTGCGCAGTGTGCCCGCGAGCTCGTTGATCTCTTCTGCCGGATCGATGCCTGCCACGTCTCCCAAGAGTACGCGACCCTCGCCGGCCCGAATAACATGGCGAGGTGCGTGCTTACGGTCGGCGGAAGTTGCTGGCGCTCGCCGCCGGCGTGCTCGCGGCGGCGACCGCCTGCACCGGCAATGCGGCGCCGGCGCCCAGCAAGGCCGCGGCCGCCGCCTCCGCGACCCCCTCACCCTCAGCGGTCGAGTACGCCGTGACGCCCGCCGAGGCCGCCAAGGTGTTCAGCGAGATCACCGCCTCCGACGACCTGCTGCGGGTGAAGAAGGACCCCTCTCTCGAATCTCTCGAAGGCCGCCTGGCGCTGGCCCAGGACCTGACGACCGGCGGGCAGACGCAGCTCACCGTGGCCGCCTACCTGTCGACCGGCTACGCGCCGCCGCGTTACCGGTGGGGGTCGCCGACGTTCTTCGTGCCCAAGTTCAGGGTGGGCGAGCCGGCGCTCTGGTTCAGCGCGCTGGCGACGCGCAACGGGCAGCCGGCGCTGCTGACGTTCGCCAAGACCGATGACTGGCGGATCAGCTCCGTCGCCGAGCTGCTGCCCGCGCAGGAGCTGCCGGAGATCGAGCTGGACGCCGACGGCTACGCCACGGCGCTGGCGGCCGACGACAAGAGCATCACGATCAGCCCGCAGTTCATGGGCCCCGTGCACGCCAGCGTGGCCGAGACGGGGTCCGCCGGGGTCACGGCCGGGCTGCTCGCGCCCGGGCCCTACACGACGGACGTGGCCGAGCAGATCGCCGCGCTCCGGACGAAGGCCAAGAAGGCCGAGCTCAGCTACGACTCGATCTTCAGCGCCGACAACTATCCGGTCTACGCGCTGCGGACGAAGGACGGCGGGGCGCTGATCCAGTATTCGCTTTCGCGGAACTCGACCACGCGCAACATGCTGGACACGACGTACAAGCTTCCTGTGCCGCCGGAGGCGAGCTGGGCGATCGGCGATCCGACCGTGCCGCTCAGCATCAAGCTCACCGAGACGCATCAGTACGCCACCGCCGTCCCGCCCCTCACCACGCCCAAGGCCGCCACCGTCATCGCCCACCAAGGCGCACTCACCCGCGCCGCCGGCACCTGACCCCCTACTTATCTGTTACGGCGGGGCCTGCTTGGCCGCACGCGCCGACGACCGTTCCGTCTGTCATGGCCGGTCGTGAAGGCTCACGGGTGTTCGCCGTGACGACGCGTCTTCTTGGCCTGTTTCTTCCGTTCCCGCCCTGGCCGCCGCACGGCTCTCTCCCTTCTTAGCAACTTGGGTTGACTATCTTCGGCGTAAGCAACTACGGTTGCTTACATGCTGGAGATTTGTGGGGGGTGCTGGTGAGCGCCATCGATCACTACATCAACGCGGTCGTGCTGCAGGGCGAGCGTGAGGCCAGGGAGGATGGCTCGGCCGTGGTCGAGGCGCATCACGTGCTGCTGGCCATCGCCGTGCACGAGGACACCGCCGCCCGGCGGGTGCTGGTGGAGGCGGGGCTCGATCGGCAGGCGATCAGGGACGCGCTCGACCGCGAGTTCGAGCACAGCCTGAACGCGGCCGGCGTGTCACTCTCCTCCTTCGGCAGCCCTCGTGCGACTCCCGACCCCAGGCGCCGCGTGGGCATGGGGGCCTCCACGAGGCTCGCGCTCGAACGCGCCTTCGCCCACGCCACCGGCAAGAAGGACCTGCGCCCCGCGCACGTGCTGATCGGGATCCTGGAGGCCGAGGTGGGCACGGTGCCGCGTGCGCTCGCCCTGGCCGGTGCGGAACGCGCCGGGCTGATCGAGCGCGTGCGGCAGACGACCGCGACCGAGCACTGGTAACCGGCCGGCTGCTTCTCTTCTGATCCATCCCCTTCCTGCCGTCGCGTGACGGCCGGCGTACTCGGCATGCCCGCGTGCCGGTGAGAGGTGACCTTATGACAGCGACCGAGCAGGTCGTGCTGGACGTCGACGGGCTGCGCATGCGATACGGCGCGACCGACGTCTTACAGGACGTGACGTTCCAGGCCCGGCACGGAGAGGTGCTGGCGCTGCTGGGACCGAACGGGGCCGGCAAGACCACCGCGATCGAGATCCTGGAAGGCTTCCGCATGCGCTCGGCCGGGCACGTCGAGGTGCTCGGCGCCGACCCGGCGCGCGGCGACGAGCGGTGGCGGGCCCGCCTGGGGGTCGTCCTGCAGTCGTGGCGCGACCACGGCAAGTGGCGGGTGCGCGAGCTGCTCGCCCACCTCGGCCGCTACTACGCCGCGTACGGGACGGCCGCGATCCGGCGGCCGTGGGACGCCGACGAGCTCATCGAGGCGGTCGGCCTGACCGAGCAGGCGGGCAAGAAGATCAGGACGCTGTCCGGCGGCCAGCGGCGCAGGCTGGACGTGGCGATCGGCATTGTGGGGCGGCCCGAGCTGCTGTTCCTGGACGAGCCGACGGCCGCCTTCGATCCGCAGGCGCGGCACGAGTTCCACGACCTCGTACGCGGCCTGGCCGACGGCCACGAGACCACGATCATGCTCACCACGCACGACCTGGACGAGGCCGAGAAGCTCGCCGACCGCATCGTCGTGCTGAACGGCGGCCGGATCATCGCCGACGGCACGGCGGCCGAGCTGGCGCGGCGGATCGCCGGCGAGGACGAGGTGCGCTGGGTCCAGGGCGGGCGGCGGCACACGCGCAGGACGGCGGACTCGACCGGATTCGTCCGCGACCTGTTCCGGCGGCACGACGAGGAGATCCACGAGCTGGAGGTCCACCGGGCCTCGCTGGAGCAGACGTACCTGGCCCTGGTGCGCCAGGCCGAGACGACAACGGAGGCGACCCGATGAGCCCTGCCACGGCGGCGCTGCGCGCGGGCTGGTCCCGCGGGCTGATCGAGCTGCGGCAGTCGTTCACCAACGGCGCCGACCTGTTCTCGCACCTCTTCTGGCCCGTGCTGATGCTGACCGCGATGTTCTTCATGCGGGACACGGCGTTCGGGTCCAGCGGGCTGCTGCTCGGCACCCTGGCCCTGCCCGGCATCCTGGGGATGAACGCGTCCTTCGGCCTGGTCAGCATGAGCCAGGCGCTCACCGCCGAGCGCGAGGACGGCACCCTGCTGCGGGCCAAGGCGACGCCGCACGGAATGCGCGGCTACCTCACCGGCAAGGTCGTCTCGGTCGCCGGCGGCACGCTCGCGGACCTGGCGATCTTCCTCGTCCCCGGGCTCTTCATCATCGACGGGCTGGACCCGGGCCCGGGCGGCTGGGTGACCCTGGTCTGGGTGCTGGTGCTGGGCATGGTGGCGACCCTGCCCATCGGCGCGGTCCTGGGCTCGGTCTTCACCAGTGCGCGGGCTCAGGGCGTGCTCCAGCTGCCGATCCTGGGGGTGATCGCGATCTCCGGCGTCTTCTATCCGATCACCGCGATGCCGGAGTGGGTGCAGTGGACGGCCCAGGTCTTCCCGATCTACTGGCTCGGGCTCGGCATGCGCTCCGCGCTGCTGCCGGACGCGGCGGCGAGCGTGGAGATCGGCGAGTCGTGGCGGCAGCTGGAGACCGTGGGCGTGCTGGGGGCGTGGGCCGTGCTGGGGCTGCTGGTCGCGCCCGTCGTGCTGCGCAGGATGGCGCGCAGGGAGTCGGGCTCCACGGTGGCCGAGCGGCGCGAGAAGGCACTCCAGCGAGTCGGCTGACGCCGCCCAGACCACACGACCACACGGGCCCGCCGGGTCTACCGGCGGGCCCGTGGCTCGAACTCCCTAGGCTCCCTATGCCTCCGTGTGCGGGAGGTTGCTGGCGGACACCAGCGTGCGGATCGCGCGCAGCGCCACCGACAGCGTGGCCAGGTCGAAGTGGTCGCTCTCCCAGATCTCCGACAGCGTCTGCCTGGCCCGGGAGACCGCCGCCGAGTTGCCCTCCGACCAGCGGGCCAGGCGCTCCTCCGGCGGCAGCCCCGGCGTGCTGTGCGCGAGCACGTCACGGGTCAGGGACGCGTGCGCGGCGTAGAGGTCGTCGCGCAGCGCCGAGCGGGCCATCGAGTTCCACCGGTTGTCCCTGGGCAGCGCGATGACGCGCTCCCGCAGCCGGGCGAGCTGGAGCCGGTCCGCCAGGTCGAAGTAGACCTCCGCCACCTCGTTGACCGGCCGTCCCGTCACGGACGCGACCTCCACCAGGTCCAGCGTCGAGTAGGCGGGCACCATGCCCGCCACCCGCTCGGCCAGCTCCAGCGGCACCCCCCTGGACAGGAAGGCGTCGCGGCGCTCCTCGTACGCGGCCAGGTCCGGCCCCGTGAGCAGCTTCGGGATGTGGGCGACCAGGCCGTTGACGCCCTTCACGAAGAAGCTGACGGAACCGGCCAGGTCCAGCGGCGGACGGCGGTTGACCAGGAGCCAGCGGGTGCCGCGCTCGGCCAGCTTGCGGGCCTCCAGCAGCATGGCGATCTGGGTGGCCGTGTCCACCTTGTTGTCCAGTGACTCCACCGCCCGGTAGAAGCTGGGCAGGTCGAACACCTCGCGCGCCACGAGGTAGGCCCGGACGATGTCGGGCGTCGAGGCCCCGGTCTCCTCCCCGAAGCGGAACATGAACGTCGTGCCCATGGAGTTGACCAGCTCGTTCACCACGCCGGTGGTGATGATCTCGCGGCGCAGCGGGTGCACGTCCATGTACGACCTGAAGCGCTCGCGCAGCGCCGAGGGGAAGTACGAGACCAGCCACGAGGCCAGATAGGGGTCGTCGGGCAGGTCGGAGCCGAGCAGCTCGGCGTCGGCCACCAGCTTGGTGTAGGCCAGCAGGACGGAGAACTCCGGCGCGGTCAGCCCGAGCCGGGCCTGACGGCGTTCGGCCAGCGTCTTGTCCGAGGGCAGGAACTCCAGCTCGCGGTTGACCAGCCCGTCCCGTTCGAGCCGCCGCAGGTAGCGGGAGTGGATGTGGAGCATCTCCACGGCCTGCGAGCGAGTGGCGGCCAGGACCACGTTCTGGGCGTAGTTGTCGCGCAGCACCAGGTCGGCGACCTCGTCGGTCATCGAGGTGAAGACCTGGTTGCGCTGCTTGTCGGTCAGCTCGCCGTCACGGACGACCTGGTCGAGCAGGATCTTGATGTTCACCTCGTGGTCGGAGGTGTCCACGCCGGCCGAGTTGTCGATGAAGTCGGTGTTGACCAGCCCGCCGTTCAGCGCGAACTCGATCCGGGCGAGCTGCGTGAAGCCCAGGTTGCCGCCCTCGCCGATGACCTTGCAGCGCAGCTCGCCGGCGTTGACCCGGAGCGCGTCGTTGGCCTTGTCGCCCACGTCGGAGTGCGACTCGGCGGTGGCCTTGACGTAGGTGCCGATGCCGCCGTTCCAGAGCAGGTCCACGGGGGCCCGCAGGATGGCGCTGATCAGGTCGTTCGGGGCCAGGGAGTTGACGCCGGCCGCGATGCCGAGCGCCTCGCGCAGCTGGGGCGTGATCGGGACGGACTTCGCCGTACGGGGGAAGACGCCGCCGCCCGGCGAGATCAGCTTGGTGTCGTAGTCCTCCCACGAGCTGCGCGGCAGCTCGAACAGGCGCTGCCGCTCCGCGTAGGAGGCGGCGGCGTCGGGGGCGGGGTCCACGAAGATGTGCCGGTGGTCGAACGCGGCCACCAGCCGGATGTGCTCCGACAGCAGCATGCCGTTGCCGAACACGTCACCGGACATGTCGCCGACCCCGGCCACCGTGAAGTCGGTGGTCTGGACGTTCAGGCCGGTGGTGCGGAAGTGGTACTTGACCGACTCCCACGCGCCGCGGGCGGTGATGCCCATGGCCTTGTGGTCGTAGCCGATGGACCCGCCCGAGGCGAAGGCGTCGCCCAGCCAGAAGCCGTACTCCTTGGCCACGCTGTTGGCGATGTCGGAGAAGGTGGCGGTGCCCTTGTCGGCGGCGACCACCAGGTAGGGGTCGTCGCCGTCGTGCCTGACCACGTCGGGCGGCGGCACGACCTTGCCGTCCACGAGATTGTCGGTGATGTCCAGCAGCCCGGAAATGAACGTCCGGTAGCACGCCACGCCCTCGGCGAGCAGATCCTCCCGTTTTCCGGACACAGGCGGACGTTTAACGACAAAGCCGCCCTTAGACCCGGTTGGGACAATAACGGTATTTTTCACCATCTGCGCTTTGACGAGCCCCAGGATTTCCGTCCGGAAATCCTCCATTCGGTCAGACCACCGCAAACCACCCCGCGCGACCTTCCCGAACCGGAGATGCACGCCTTCGACCCGCGGCGAATAGACGAATATTTCGTACTTGGGCCGCGGCAGCGGCAGCACGCTGATCGCCTCGGGGTCGAACTTCAGCGAAATGTAGTCCTTGCGGCGCCCGTCGACGGTCTGGAAGTAGTTCGTCCGCAGCGTCGACTGGATCATCTCCAGGAACGCCCGCAGGATCCGGTCCTCGTCCAGCGAGGCCACCTCGTCCAGCGCGCCCAGGATCTCCTCGCCGAGCGCCTCCACGAGGTCGATCCGCACGTCGTCGGCCCGCCGTGGGTCGAGCTTGGCCTCGAACAGCCGGACGAGCAGCCGCGCCAGCCGGACGTTCCCGGTGAGCACCCGCTCCATGTAGAGCTGTGAGTACGTGCTCCCGGCCTGCCGCAGATACTTCGCGTAGGCCCGGAGGATCTCGACCTGCTCCCAGGTCAGCCCGGCCCGCAGGATGAGCGCGTTGAAGTTGTCGGCCTGCACCCGCCCCTGCCAGAGCGCGGTGAGCCCCTCCTGGAACAGCCGCTTGAAGTCGTTCCTGTCCACCTCGTCGGACGGCGTGTAGCGCAGCCCGAAGTCGTAGATCCAGGCGTTCTTGGTGGCGGGGTCGTTGTCCCTGTCGATCTCGTAGGGACGCTCGTCCACGACCTCCACGCCGAGCCGCTGGATGAGCGGCAGCGCCTGGGACAGCGAGATCGGCGAGCCGACCTTGTAGATCTTGAGCCGCCGCTCCCCCTCGGCCGCGTCGTACGGCTCGTAGAGGTTGATCCCGACCTCCTCGTCGTCGCCCGCGCCGATGAGCTGCTCCAGCCGGCGCAGGTCGACCACGGCGACCTTGGGCGGGAAGTCCGCCTTGTAGCCCTCGGGGAACGCCGAGGCGTACCGGCGGGTGAGCGCGGGCGCCTCCTCCTCGGAGGTCATCTCGCCCAGCGCGGTGGCCAGGTCGTCCTCCCAGGAGCGGGTGATGGCGGCCAGGCGCGCCTCCAGCTCCTCCACGTCCACGCCCGGCTGCGGGAGCTGCTTGCCGCGCTCGCCGCGCACGACCACGTGCAGCCGGGCCAGCACGGACTCGCCGATCATCGCGCTGTAGTCGAGCGACCTGCCGCCCAGCGCCTTGAGCAGCAGCTCCTGCATCTTCAGCCGCACCTTGGTGGTGTAGCGGTCACGCGGCAGGTAGATCAGGCACGAGATGTAGCGGCCATAGTCGTCGCGCCGCAGGAACAGCTTGACCTGCTTGCGCTCGCGCAGCCGCAGCACGCCCAGGGCGATCGGCAGGAGCTGGTCGATCGAGGTCTGGAACAGCTCGTCGCGCGGGAACGTCTCCAGGATCTCGATGAGGTCCTTGCCGTCGTGGCTGTCGGGCGCCAGCCCGGCCTGGCCGAGCACGGCCGCCAGCTTGCGCCTGAGCACGGGGATCCTGGAGATCGACTCGTTGTAGGCCACGTGCGTGAACAGGCCCAGGAAGCGCCGCTCCCCGATCACCTCGCCGTCGGCCGAGAACAGCTTGACCCCGATGTAGTCGAGGTAGGTCGCCCGATGCACGGTCGCCCTGGAGTTGGCCTTGGTGATGATCAGGAGCTGCTTCTCGCGGGCCTTGGCGCGGACCTCGGCGGGCAGCACGGAGAAGCTCTCCGAGCCTGCCTTGTCGTCGCGCAGGATGCCCAGCGCCGCCCCCGGCAGCGCGCGCAGCGTCTCACCCTCGTCGGTGTGCTCCAGCCGGTATTCGCGGTAGCCCAGGAAGGTGAAGTGCCCGTCGGCGAGCCAGCGCAGCAGGTCGAGGCTGTCCTCGACCTCCGCGGGCTCCAGCGGCGGCGGGTTCATGCTCAGGTCTTCCGCGATCTGTACGGCCAGCGCCCGCATCTTCCTGAAGTCCTCGACCGCGTGCCGCACGTCGGTCAGCACCCGCTGCAGGTCGGCCTCAAGCCCCTTGAGCACCCCGGGATCGGCCTGCCGGTCGATCTCGACGTGGATCCACGACTCGACCAGCATCTGGCCGGTGACGTCCTCCTGGCCGCGGCCGAGCATCCGGCCGGTCATGTCGCGGCGCACCCGCATCTGCGGATGGACCACCAGATGGGTGCCCAGGTCGTGGCGGTCCAGCTCCATCGTCACCGAGTCCACCAGGAACGGCATGTCGTCGGTGACCACCTCCACCACGGAGTGGCCCGGGTCCCAGCCGTTCTCGTCGAGCGTGGGGGTGTAGGCGCGGACCACGGCCCGGCCCTGGGGGCGGATCTCGGCCAGTTGCTTCTGCGACATCGCAGGGCCGTAGACGTCAACGGGGTTGCGGTCGAGCAGGTCCTCCGGCGCGACATACCGATAGTAGAACCGCAGGAAGGACAGCGCCTCCTCGGTGCTCACGTGCTCACTGCTGACCGCGCAACTCTCGGCGGCTCGCTGGAGCAGCTCATCCTTGGCCTCGTCGAGCGGCATTTCGCTCTCACTCCTTTGTGAGGGTTGACCCAAGCTGTTCATAGCCAGGCCCTTAGTTCCCACAACAGCGGGAAATAGTGCAAACGCGTTCTTCCGCGCAGATAAGGGGCACCCGTCGAGCCGCCGGTGCCCGACTTGGTGCCGATCTGGCGTTCGACCATCTGGACATGACGCATCCGCCACTGCGCGGCGGTCTCGTCGTGTGTCAGCAGGTCTTCGGCCAGTTGCCACAGGTCGTCGTAGGACCCGCGGTCTCGCGCCACGGCCAGCAGCGTGTCCATGATCTCCGCATCGGAGATCGGCAGTCCACGCCCGGAGAGGGCGGCGAGGTAGGCGTCCCACAGGGTGGGCTCCTCCAGCCTGCGGCGCAGCCGGGCCAGCTCGGTGTCGCTGGCGTGCCTGAAGCTGCCGAGATAGCGCTCGTCCTTCAGGCCCGACAGGAACTCCAGCTCCCTGAACTGCACGGACTGGAAACCGCTGGCGGGCGCCAGCTTGGCCCGGAACTCGAGAAAGTCCTGGGGCGTCATCGTCTCCAGGACCTCGATCTGCTCGATCAGCACCCGCTCCACCGCGTGCACCCGCTGGAACAGATGCCTGGCCTGCCAGAGCTCCCCCGAGAACATCGTCTCGCGGGCCTTCTCCAGCTCGTGGAGCAGCAGCTTGAACCACAGCTCGTAGACCTGGTGGATGGTGATGAAGAGCAGCTCGTCGGGAGCCTCCGACTGCGGCTGCTGCTGAGCGAGCAGCTCGGGCAGGCGGAGGTAGCCGCCGTACGACAGCCGGCCGCCTTCCTCACCGAACCGCCGATGCGGGGGACCGGGCGCATCGCCGTCGATGCCCACCGAACACCTCCCCCAAAGACGCCCGGCGCTGGTTCACCGGGCGCATGCCTCGCCGTACCGATACCACCCGAAAAGGACATTGACGTCAACGTGACATCGACATCGGGGGCGGATCGTCACCGGAGGCGGAGGGGGCGTTCTTGAGCTCGTCGAGCTCCTCTGGGAGCTCGGCCAGCTCGATGAGCTCCGCCTGGCACTGCTTGCATGTGTCGAGGTGGCGTTCGAACGCCTCGTGCTCCTCTTCATCGAGGACGCCGAGGACATAGGCGGCCACCCCGTCATGCATCAGCCGGCTACCCCCTTGTCCCGCAGCAGTTCGCGGAGAGCCCGGATCCCGTAGTAGAGCCGGGACTTCACCGTGCCCGGTGGTATCCCCAGTATCTCCGCCGCCTCACTTATCGTACGGTCTCGGAGGTACGTCTGCTCAATGACTTCACGGTGTTCTTCGGACAGGCTGCGGAGCGCATCGGCGACAACGATCGCCGAGAGGGCCCGCTCCGAGCCGTCGGGCACGGCCATCATGTCGCTTTCAGGCGGCTCGACCTCGTGAGGCCGGACGCTCTTACGGCGACGTCCATCGATGACGATGCGGCGGGCTACCGTCAGTAGCCACGCCCATATGAGGCTTGGTTCCCATTGCAGTCTTGCCGAGTTACGCCAGGCTCGGACGAGCGTCTCCTGCACCACGTCTTCGGCCCATTGAAGGTCGTTACCTGTCGATTTACGAACGTGGCGCAGCAGAGGGCCGCCGAACTCCTGGTAAAGCACCGCGATGCGATGCTCCGCCTCGGCATCTGCACTCTCGAACCTGCCGTCGAGGTGACCTAGCACGGGGCACATCTTTACACCTTCGTTATCAGTCCGGTAGCCACTCCGATAACTCCAGTCATTTCTAACTATCTCCGGCCATAGGTGAACCACGCCAGGGATGCCCGCGTACCTCCGACCATGCACAGGCTTTTGCGCGGCGAGGTGCTCATGCTCGGCGGCTTCGTCCTGGCGGCTGCAGTGACGATCGCGCTGGTCATGCCACCGTCGATCGATCCCGCCTCCGCTCAATGGACCCAGACGTCGTCTGGCCCCCTCACGGCTGCTGACCGCGATCTGCTGATCAAGGTACGGCAGGCCGGCCTCTGGGAAATGCCCGTAGGCCAGTACGCAGAGACCCGCGCCGAGTCCCAGCGCGTCAAGGAAGTCGGCCAGTTGATCATGAAAGATCACATGAAACTGGACCTGATCACCCGGCAGGTCGCCGCGAAGCTCGGGGTGGCGCTGCCCGACGAGCCCAACCCCGACCAGCAACGCTGGATGGCCCAGCTCGCTTCGGAAAGCGGCCCGGCCTTCGACAAGGACTTCGCGAACCTGTTGCGTGCCGCGCACGGCAAGGTCTTCACCGTCGTGGCGGGCGTACGGGCCGGGACCCGTAACTCCGAGGTCAGGAAGTTCGCCCAAGAGGGCGTGAACTACGTCATGAGACACATGGCCCTGCTCGAGTCCACCGGCCTGGTCGATCACAGCGAGCTTCCTGAAGCCCCGACGCCCTCACCCGCTCCACCCGTCGCATTGGCGGGCGAAAAGAGGAGACAAGCATGAGGAGATCCAGACGCATGGCCGCGGCCATGTCCGCCTTGGCGGTGGCGGCAGGCGGACTGGTGTCCGCGGCCGTCATAGGCGCCGGCCCGGTCCTTGCCGACCACTGCGACCCGGCCCAGGCCACCGCGTCACCCTCGGCGCAGCAGCGTCAGCAGGATCAGAACGGCCAGCAGGACGAAGATCAGCAGCAGCAGCCGGACCAGCAGACCCAGGCCCCCGAAGAGCAGAACACCGCCCAGCAGCAGCCCGACGACCAGCAGACGGCCGACCAGCAGACCGGCGATCAGCAGACCGGCGACGACCAGCAGGGCCAGCAGCAGGAGCAGCAGGACCAGACAGGTCAGGGCGGCGGCGCCGCGGTGCTGGACCCGGCCGCCTCACCCGAGCCGGAGGAGACCGCCTCGACGTTCTCGCGGCGCGGCCGCCAGACGCGGACCCCGACCCCCAGCCCGAGTCCGAGCCAGAGCCAGACTCAGGACCCCGACGACCAGGGGACGGGATCGCCCTCCCCCAGCGCCTCCCCGACGGCCACCGATGAGCACGACGAGTGCCTCGACCTGGGCCCGTTCGTCGAGGACTTCGTCAACATCCGCCAGGTTCAGTCCGTCCAGCAGGACGCGCGCACCGGCAGGAACGGCTCCCGCGGCACGTTCGTCTCCCAGTGCGGGACCAACCGCAACGGCCACAACAACCCCGACAACTTCATCGTCGCCCCCGGCGTCAGCAACGGGGCGCACCACCTGCACGACTACGTGGGCAACCTGTCGACGGACGGATTCTCCACCGACGAAAGCCTGGCCGCCGCGGGGACGACCTGCCGGCAAGGCGACCTGTCCACGTACTTCTGGCCGGTGCTCAGAGACCGCAAGGTGGACGTGAACACCGACGACCCGGACGGCAACGTCGGCCAGGTGCTGCGGGCCCGCTCCGTGACGCTCCAGTTCCGCGGCAACGCCACCTCCAGGGTGGTCGCGATGCCGAGGTTCCTCCGGCTCATCACCGGTGACGCCAAGGCGGCCACGAACGGCACCGCGAACGCCCGCGCCGGCTGGAGCTGCACGGGATTCCAAAACCGCATAAGTCCGGACAAATACACGCTTTGCCCGCGCGGTAGTCAGGTTCTTCGTATCCTGGACTTCCCTAGCTGCTGGGACGGCCAGAACACCGACAGCGCAAACCACCGCACGCACGTGGTCTTCCCCGGCCAGGGTGGTGCTTGCCCGCAGGGCACCAGAGCGATTCCCGCACTTCGCATGACCCTCGCGTACACCGTACCTGCGGGTCCCTCCTACGCCGTGGACGCCTTCCCGGAACAGAAGCACAACCCGGTCACCGACCACGCCGACTTCGCCAACGTCATGCCCGATCGGCTGATGCAGTCCGTCGTCTCATGCATCAACCGGGGCCGCCGTTGCTGACCTGACTGACGCCCCTGCGGGCACTCGCCTTCCGAGTCGCACCCTCACCCGACCTTGGAGGGAAATAGATGCTCCACAGACGACACCCCCTGCACGCCCCCACCAAGCTGGACTCAAGAAGTGTCCGGCTGGGGGCGAGCGCGGCGATCACGGCCATCCTGCTGTCAGCGTTCGCGCTGACCAGGACGGAACGTGGCGTCTCGTTGCTCGGCCAAGGGGTCGGCTTCCTCGAGTTCTACGCGGGCGTGTTCGCCCTGGTGCTGCTGACCGCGACCGTCGCGCTCGGCCTGCTCACCACCGAACGCGTCTTCCTGTCACCGGCCAACCGGGTCCGTGCGCAACTCGCGCACCGGGCCACCGCGCTCATCGGGCTGGCCTACCTGGTGACGCACATCTCACTCATGATCAGCTTGGGGCACGTGCCTCCGGGTGCAGCGGTCGTGCCGGTGGCCGGGCTCTCCGTAGGACTCGGCACTCTGGCCTTCGACCTGATGGTCGTGGCCGTGGTCACGGGAATGCTGAGGGGCCGGTTCGCCGTCAGGACCAAGCCGTGGATGTGGCGGACGTTGCACTCCGCCGCGTACGTGGCCTGGCCGATCGGGATCATGCACGGATTGACGGCCGGCCGTCCGCCGGCCGGCTGGGTGGCCTGGTCGTACGTGGCCTGCCTGGCGGCGGTCGGCTCAGCGCTCATCGTGCGCGTGCTGGCCTCCATGCGCCGGCCGGCCCTGGCACCTGAGCTGGTCCAGGGACCCGCGGTGGCGCCCGCCATGGCTGGATCCGTACCGGCTTCCGGCGTACCAGTGGAACGGCCGCAGACGGCGGCCACAGCGAACGCGGCCGCTGCAGCGGCCGCGAAGGTCAGCGCACCGGTCAGCCTCGCAGAGGCGCGGCGCAGATACCGGGAGGCCGGATGAGCCCGACCGCGTTCCCCATGGAGCGACTGTGATTCCGGCCCGGGTGCCGCGGGTGTTACGCATGGGCCCGGCCCGGCTGACCGCCGGGCTCGACCACTGCCGGCGCCTCGACCTCCCCGCCCACCGCACCCTCCACGGCGTCATGGAGCCTCGTGAGCTCGGTGAGCTCATCTCCGCCGCCAACGACGTGGACATGCGGGGGCGGGGCGGCGCGGCCTTCCCCTTCGCTCGCAAGCTGCGGGCCGTCGCCGACGCGGCGGGCTCGGGCGACAGCGTCGTCCTGGTCAACGGGGCCGAGGGCGAGCCGGCCAGCTCCAAGGACGCCATGCTGCTCACCCGCAACCCGCACCTGGTGCTGGACGGCGCGGTGCTGGCGGCCGAGGCGCTGGGCGCGCGCGAGGTGGTCGTCGCCACGGCCGGTGGCGAGGTCGCCGAGGCGTCCGTCGCCGCCGCCGTGGCCGAGCGCCGCAACGCGAACATCTCCGGCGGAGCGGAGAGCCGCGTCCCGATCAGGGTGGTCGGGATCAAGGAGCGGTTCATCTCCGGAGAGGGCGGCGCGCTCGTCCGCGCCGTCAACGGCGAGGAGGGCATCCCGCCCGGCAGGAAGAAGCGGGCCGCCACGAGTGGCGTGGACGGCCTGCCCACCCTGCTGTCCAACACGGAGACCTACGCCCAGTTCGCGCTGCTGGCTGAGTACGGGCCGGAGAAGTACGCCGAAGTGGGCACCACCAAGGAGCCCGGCACCATCCTGCTCACCGTCAGCGGCGGCGCCGCCAACGGCGCGGTCATCGAGGCGCCCACGGGCACCCTGCTGGCCGACGTCCTCGCCCTGTGTGAGGCGGAGGCAGGCGACGGGGTGCTCGTCGGCGGCTTCCACGGCGCGTGGCTGTCGCCCGACGAGGCCGAGACCGCCGTGATCTCACGCGAGGGCATGAAGGCGGCAGGGGCCACCCTGGGCGCCGGGATCATCGTCCCGCTCGGCGAGTCCACCTGCCCCCTGGGCGAGGCCGCGAGAGTGGCCTCGTACCTGGCGGCCGAGTCGGCGGGCCAGTGCGGCCCGTGCCGGCTCGGCCTGCCCGACGTGGCCAGGGCCCTGTGCGCGCTGGCCGAGGGCACGGGCTCGGTGGACGCGGTACGGCGCTGCGTCCGCGTGGTCGAGCGGCGCGGCGCGTGCTTCCACCCCGACGGCACGGCCAAGTTCGTGCTGTCGGCGCTGGACGCGTTCGAGAGCGAGATCGCGCTCCACCTGGAGCACGGCTCGTGCGGCCGCCCGGTACGCGGCATCCTCCCGATGCCCGAGCGCGAGGCGGAGGTCGAATACCGGCTGGAGGTCGACTGGTCCCGTTGCCAGGGGCACGGGCTGTGCGCGCACCTGCTGCCGGAGTTCGTGGACCTGGACGACTACGGGTTCCCGTCGTTCAGGAGCGTCCCCGGGTTCATGGCCAAGGAGGCGCGCAGGGCGGTCGAGATGTGCCCGGCGCTGGCCCTGCGGCTCTCGGAGACGACCGGCGACGGTCCCAAGCCCGTCGGGTCGCCGCTGCGCCTGGTCAAGGACGGAGTGCTCAAGAAAGCCGGGACGGCTGCGCCCCGGCTGACCAGGGTGGCCTCCACGTCCGCCCAGAACGCCGCCGGATTCGGAGGGACGGCCGGGTGATCCCGAAGTGATGGACATGTGACCAACCTGGCGGCTCGTTCAGACGTCTCACCGATCGGCTCCACACGATCAGCTCGGGGAGACGTCCATGGACCGCCGCGAATTTCTGCATGCCGCCGCTCTCGCCCCATTGGCCGGGTCGGCTCTTTCTGCTGCGCCCACACTTTCCGGGCCGGCTCGTGGGCCGGCCCTTTCGGCGTCGGCTTCTTCTGCGTCCGCTCTTTCTGCGTCGGCTTCTTCTGGGCCGGCCTTTTCTGGGTTGGCTGGGCACGCGCCCCCGCCGAACTGGGCCGGGCTGCGGCGGCGGCTGACGGGCACGCTCGTGCTGCCCGGCGACGGCGGTTACGACGGCGCGCGCCGCCTGTACAACCCGGCCTTCGACCGGGTCAGGCCGGGCGGCGTCGCCTATTGCGCGAACGCGGCCGACGTGTCCCAGTGCCTGGCCTTCGCGCGGGCCGGCGGCGTGCCGGTCACGACCCGTTCTGGCGGGCATTCGTACGCGGGCTGGTCGACCGGCACCGGCCTGGTCATCGACGTGTCCAGGATGAGCTCGGTCGCCTACGCGGGCGGCCGGGCCACGATCGGGGCCGGCGCCAAGCTGATCGACGTCTACGACCGGCTCGCCCGCCACGGCGTGAGCATCCCCGCCGGCTCCTGCCCCACGGTCGGGATCGGCGGCCTCACGCTGGGCGGCGGGCTCGGGGTGGTGTCCAGGCAGCACGGGCTCACGTGCGACGTCCTGGAGTCCGTACGCCTGGTCACGGCCGACGGCCGGTTGCTGACCTGCGACGCCCAGCATCACGCCGGGCTCTTCTGGGCCTGCCGCGGCGGTGGCGGGGGGAACTTCGGCGTCGCGGTGTCGTTCACGTTCAGGACCCACGCGGCGCGCGAGCTGACCGTGTTCTCGCTGCACTGGCCCTGGTCGCGGGCGGGAGCGGCGGTACGCGCCTGGCAGTCGTGGGCGCCGTCCGCGCCTGCCGAGCTGTGGTCGTCGCTGCACCTGGGCAGGGGGGCGGGCGGGCTGGACGTGCAGATCGTCGGCACGTACGCGGGGCGGAAGTCCGCGCTCGACCGGCTGCTGGCCCCGCTCACCGGGAAGGCCGGGCGGCCGTCGGCGCGGATGGCCAGGACGGTCTCCTATCTGGACGCCATGAAGTTCATGGGCGGCTGCTCGTCGATGTCGGTCGCCGAGTGCCGCCGGATGCCTCGGGTGGCGTTCTCGGCCAAGTCGCACCTGGCGTACCGGGCGCTGCCGGCGGATGGCGTGCGGGCGCTGGTGAGCGGCGTGGCACGGGGCGGGCGGCATTCGGTGCTGCTGGACGCGATGGGCGGCGCGATCGGGCGGGTGGCTCCGGCGGCCACCGCTTTTCCGCATCGGGCGGCGATGTACAGCGTGCAGTATTACGCGGAGGGGACGAGCCGGGAATGGTTGCGCGGGCTCCACAGCGACATGTCCCGACATTTCGGGGACCATGCCTATGTGAATTACATTGACCCTGATTTGAGGAATTGGCGCAATGCGTATTATGGGGCGAACGCGGCGCGGCTGGCCGAGGTGAAATCCACCTACGACCCCGGCCGGCTGTTCCGGCTGCCGCAGGGCGTGTAGGCCGGCGCGGGCGGGGCTGGGGCGCTTACCGGCGGGCCGGTGCGAGCGGGTCGGGTCAGAACTTCCCGCGTACGTACACGGGCTCGCCCACCTTGATCATCTCGTACAGGCGCTTCGACGTGGTCAGCGGCAGGCGTACGCAGCCGTGCGAGGCGGGCCGCAGCGGGACCTGCGTGGAGCCGTGCATGGCGATGCCCCCGACGAAGTACAGCGAGTTGAACATGGAGCCCAGCCGGCCGGTCGTCCAGCCAGGCGTGCGGTTGTTCACCCGGAAATCCCCCACCGGCGTGACGGCGTTGCCGCAGTGGCCATTGTGGCAATAGGCCACCTCAGCACCGGTCGAGATGTGCGAATACAACACCGGTCGCCGGTGCCGGTAGACGGTCAGCAACTGGTCGCGCAGGCTGATCTCCACCCGGTCCGCGCCGCCGTCGGGCACCAGGGGCCGCACGCGGGCCGGCTTGTCGAGCGCCCGCCACACCTCCGAGCCCGCCGCCTCCCTGGGCTTCAGCCGCCGGTTCTTCTGAAAGGCCCAGACCGCGTACTTCGTCTGGTCGTCGTAGACGCCGTTGATCTTGCCGTAGTAGTAATGGGCCTCGTGCAGACGGCGCTGCAGCAGCCGGACGGACTCGCCCCGATCGCCGGGCCGCACCACCGCCGGCGCGTCGGCGGCAGGCTCCTCGGCGCCCCGCCCGGCAGCACCGCCCCGCTCGGCGGAGGCGGGAACGACGGCCAGCATCGGCAGCCCACATCCCACGACGAAAGCGACGATTCCTCGAAATTTTATGATCATAAATCAATGACTACCCAGTTCGCCGCCAATTCACCTCTAGTGAAGGTTTTGTCGGGCAAAAGGCCAGGCGAATTAGCGAATGCCAATAAAGACGGGCATTTCGCATTTATACGCCAAGAACCGAAAAAAGCAGTCGCGAGTCGGCCGGGACGTCTGGGAGGATCCGGTGGCATGCGTAACTGGCCACTGTCCGAGCTGTCCATCACCACGCCGCGCCTGGAGCTGCGTCATCCCTCGCTCGACGACCTCGACGAGCTGGGAGACCGGGCGGCGGAGGGCGTCCACGAGGACGGCTTCATGCCCTTCCTCTTCCCCTGGACGGACACCGACCCGGCCGGGCGAGCCAGAAGCACGATGCAGTACCACTTCCGCATGTGGGCCGAGCTCTCCCCGGCGAGCTGGTCGATCGACTTCGTCGTGGTGCACGACGGCCGGATCGTCGGCACCCAGGGCATCGCGGCGAAAAACTTCCTCGTCACCCGCGAGGCCGGGACCGGCTCCTGGCTCGGCCGGCGCTTCCAGGGCCAGGGCATCGGCACCGAGATGCGCAAGGCGGTGCTCCACCTGGCCTTCGCCGGCCTGGGCGCGAACTACGCCGTGACGGAGGCGTTCGAGGACAACCACGCCTCGCTGGCGGTGACGCGGAAGCTCGGCTACCAGGGCGACGGCGTCACCATGCACGACCGCCAGGGCAAACCCGCCCTCACCCACCGCTTCCGCCTGGCCAGGGAGGACTGGACGGAATCGCCCGGTTTCGAGATCCACAACCTGGCCGGCTGCCTCCCCCTCTTCGGCCTCGACACCTGACCGAGACGCCCAGGCCGAGACGCCCGACCCGCGCCCCCCAGGCCGAGACGCCCGGCCCGCGCCCCCCAGGCCGAGACGCCCGACCCGGGACGCCCGACCCGCGACACCGGCCCCCGAGCCGCCTGGCCCGGGGGCGAAGCGGGTCAGGCGTCGCGCCGGCTCAGCAGCAGCCCGCCGCCCAGCAGCGCCGCCACCGCCCAGGCCGCCAGCACGCCCAGGCCGGCCCACGGGCCGATGGGGAAGCCGGGCAGATCCGTGGTGGCCTGCACGGTCAGCCCCGCGTTCGTCGGGGAGATCGTCCAGAGCAGGCGCTGCACGTCCGGGTCGCGTACCACGAGGATGGCGAACGGGAACGCGTACAGCAGGCCGAGCACGACCCCGGTGGCCGCGGCCGAGTCGCGTACGGCGGTGGCCAGCCCCAGGCTGAGCAGCCCGATCAGCGCGAGATACAGGACGGAGCCGGCGGCGGCGCGCAGCGTCGGCCCGTCGGCCAGGGAGAGCGGCGGATAGCCGTGCGCGGGCGTGTACCCGCTGCCGGGCAGGATCAGCCGCCCGGCCAGGACGGATCCGAGCACGGCCACACTCCCCGCGGCCAGCGTCAGGCCCGTGACCACGACCCCCTTGGCGGCCAGGGCGGTGACCCTGCGCGGCATCGCGGTGAGGCTCGTACGGATCATGCCGGTGCTGTACTCGCCGCAGACCGTCAGCACGGCCAGCAGGGCGACCATGGCCTGGCCGAGCTGGACCCCGATCAGGCTGATCCTGGTCGCGTCCTGACCGCACCCCGCCGCCGCGCAGGGCACGACCGCCGCCGCCGTGGCGCTCAAGGCCACGGTCAGCACGACGACCGCGACCAGAAGCCACGCGGGCCCGGGGAGCGTGCGCACCTTGGTCCACTCGGCGCGCACCGCCCACCGCAAGGACCGGTCCCCCGCCACGTCCCGCCCCCGGGTCCGCACCGCCACGCCGTCGATCACCCGAGCCCTGTGCCCCACGTGCCCCCGCCTCATACGTCCCTCCTGCGCAGCCGGTACGCGGCCAGCCCGAGCACCAGGCCCGCGTACGCGCACATGACCGCGAACCCCGCCCACGGCGGCAGCGGGAAGTACCCCTCCGTCGGCGCGAACCGCGCGGTCGCCTGCGGATACGCGATCAGGCTCTGCTGGATCGCGAACCCGGCCGCGGGAGTGACCCGCAGCAGCCACTTCGCCGCCTCGTCGGGCAGGATGGACGCGGTCGCCAGCACGTACGGCACCAGGAAGGCCGCGACGGCCACCACCACCGCCATGGCGCTGCGCCGGAACAGAGCCCCCAGCCCGAGCGCGAAGACGGCGGCGACCGCGAGCAGCCCCGCGGTGCCCGCGATCACCCGCAGCTCGGTCGGCAGCGGCGCGAACGCGATGGGCATCCCGTTGGCCGCCAGCAAGGACCGCCCGACGGGCACCGTGACGGCGACGCCGAGCAGCCCGCAGGCGAAGGCGGCCCCGGCGACCACGACCGCCTTCGCCGCCAGCATCCGCCCGCGCCGCGGACCGGCGATCAGGGTGGTCCTGATCAGCCCCCGCCGGTACTCCACGGTGACGAACAGCACCCCCACCACGATCACCGCGATCAACCCCATCAGCGCCCCGACCAGCAGGCGCTCGATCGGCAGGCCCTCCGCCAGCGGCGCGATGTCGCCGACCCCGGTGACGGTGAACGTGCCGCCGGACAGCACGGACCGCCCGGGATGGTGCGGCGTCCCGTCGAGCTCCTTGGTGACACCGATGTCGTCACGGCTCCACGTGCCGCCGGCGGCCGGGCCGCGCAGCGTGACCCGGTCCATGACGGCGGTGGCCTCGGCGAACCGCGACGCCGTGGCCGACCCTCCGAGCACGTTCCGCGAGACCGTCAGATCGCCGGGAGAGGCGGCGAACAGCCCGATGCGCACCTTCTCCGGCTGCCCGGCCAGGCGGGCCGTGCCCACCTTCGTCCACCGCTCGCCGTCGGCCGACTCCTCGCCGGTGATCGTGTCGCCGGTCCTGGTCAGCCGCAGCCAGCGCGGTGCGGACGCCGAGACGCGGCCGGGAAGCCCTGCCACGTCCTCGGTGAAGTCGTGCTGCATCCGGACGCCGTGCTCGCCGGTGATCATCACCGCCGCGTACGTGGCCCCCTGCCGGGTGCTCTCCTTGATCATGACCCCGGCCTTCGCCCAGGGCACGACTCCGGGGACCACGTTCCTGACGCCGGGGGTGACATCCGGTTTGCGGAGCTCGCCGGTCAGGGAGCTCACGCGTACGGTGATGCTCCCGTCGCCGTCCAGCGGCTGGTGCACGAAGTAGAAGTGATCCTCCACCGCCTCCCCGCCCGGCCCGGTGGGCGGCACGGGACAGGGCACCTCGACCGGCCCGGCGCTGCACGAGGACTGGCTGCCCGCCGCGAAGATCAGCCCGAGCAGCACGATGAGCAGGGTCGAGAGCGCCATGCCGATCATCCAGCCGCGTACCGTGCGGAGCTTGGTCCACTCCGCGCGGAGCGCCTGCGCGAAGCCGTCGCGCCCGGCCGCCTGACGCGACCGGTAAGGCGTGACCGCGGTCATCGCGCCGCCCCCCTGAACTCGACCGCGTCCCTGGTCAGGTCCAGGTACGCCTCTTCCAGCGTGGCGCGGTGCGCGGACACCTCGGAGAAGGCCACCCCCTGCGCCCCGAGCAGCCGTACGATGTGCTCGGCCGCCAGCCCCGAGACGATCAGCGTGTCGCGCTCCGTCACGGTCACCGTGGCCCCGGCGCCGGCCAGCACCGACATGGCCTCCGGGCGGGCCGCGGTGCGCAGCGTCACCCGGTCGCGGGACGCGGTCGTGATCAGGTCGGCCACGCTGGTGTCCGCCACCACCCGGCCCCTGCCCACCACCACGAGATGGCCGGCGGTGTCCTGGAGCTCGCTCATCAGATGGCTGGACACCAGCACGGCACGCCCTTCCGCGGCCAGCGACCGCAGGAAGCCGCGGATCCACACGATGCCTTCCGGATCGAGGCCGTTGAACGGCTCGTCCAGCATGAGCACCGGAGGATCGCCGAGCAGCGCCGCGGCGATCCCGAGCCGCTGCCGCATGCCCAGCGAGAAGCCGCCGGTCTTGCGCCGGGCGGCCGTGCTCAGCCCGGCCTGCTCGATCACCTCGTCCACCCGCCCGGCGGCCAGGCCCTGGGAGTGGGCCAGCCAGAGCAGGTGGTTGCGCGCGGTGCGGCTCGGCTGCAGCGCGCCGGCGTCCAGCAGCGCGCCGACGTGGCTCAGGGGGCGGCGCAGGCTCGCGTACGGCCGCCCGCCCACCAGCGCGCGCCCCTCGTCGGCGGCGTCCAGGCCGAGCACCACCCGCATGGTGGTGGACTTGCCCGCGCCGTTGGGCCCGACGAACCCGGTGACCTGACCTGGCAGCACGGTGAACGACATGTCGTCCAAGGCCAGGGTCCGGCCGAACCGCTTGCGCAGGCCGGTGACTTCGATGGTTGCTTCCACGCCAGGCAGACTAGGCAGCGAAGGCGGTCGCGGTCGTCACGCGGCGGAGTGATCCGCGGCGTCGCTGGCTCCAGCTACCCCTCATCCCTCACACGAGGGATGCCAGGACTCCGCAGGCCCGTGACAATGGGTTTCGTGGAGCGAGTGGTGGATGGGAGCGGCCGGCCGGCCCGGTGGAGACGCCGGATCGCGAGCGCGTCGCCGTTCGGCCCGTCCGTGGCCGCTCACCTGCCGATGGTGGCCGGCACGCTGCTGGCGCTGCTGGCCGTGGCCGAGTCGATCACGCAGGCGGGCGGCGCGACGGCGTTGGGGAGCACGGAGAGCGTGCCGGTGGGCGCGATGCCCATGCCCTCTGACGACGTCCCGGAGGCCGGCTCAGGGCCACCCCTGCTCTTCCTGGTCTTCCCGCTGCTGGCCCTGGCCACGACGCTGCCGCTGCCGCTGATGTGGGCGCAGCCGGTCGCCGCGGCGCTCCTGGCCACGGGCGCCGGTGTGCTGTCGATCCTGGCCTTCCACACGATGACCGCGGCCGGCCTGGTCGCCCAGCTGGTCACCGGCTACCGGTTCGGCCGTCGTGGGTCCCCGGTGGCCGCCGTGCTGGTCACGGTCCCGTACCCGCTGCTGGCGGTGCTCGTCCCGGCCGATCAGCCGGACGGCCGGCTGCGGGTCTACACGCTGCTCCTGGCCTGCCTGGCGCCGGTGGCGGCGCTGACGGGGATCGCCGTCCGCGTGCGCGGCCGGACCATCGCCGACACCGCCGCCCGCCAGGTCATCGCCGAGAGCCTGGTGGAGCACACGGCGCGCGGCGAGCGCGCCCGCATCGCCCGCGAGCTGCACGACGTGGTCGCCCACCACATCTCCATGGTCGCGGTGCAGGCCGAGACCGCCCGGCTCGCCGTCCCGGGCATGCCGGCGGCGGGCGCGGAGCGGCTGCTGGCGATCGGCGACACGGCCAGGGCGGCGCTGACCGAGATGCGGCGGCTGCTCGGCGTGCTGCGCGCGGACGCCGACGAGGAGGCGGCCTGGCGGCCCCAGCCGGGCCTGCGCCTCGGCGAGCTCAACGAGCTGATCGACGAGGCTCGGGACGCTTCTGGCACGGGCACTCGCCTGATCCTGCGCGGCACGCCTGTCGTGCTCGACCCCGGGGTGGAGCTGGCCGCGTACCGGATCATCCAGGAGGCGCTCACCAACGCGCGGCGGCACGCGCCCGGGGCCGCGGTGGACGTGGAGCTCGACTACACCGGTGCCGAGCTGCTCCTGTCCGTCAGAGACAACGGCCCTGGCAGCGGGGATGCGGGCGGGGGCCATGGGCTGTCGGGGATGCGCGAGCGCGCCGCGGCCGTCGGGGGCGAGCTGCGCACCGGCCCGGCGCCCGGCGGCGGCTTCCGCGTCGAGGCCCGGCTGCCGGGCAAGGACGAGGAAGCCGGGTGAGCGCCGGGATGAGCGCCGCGGTCAGGGTGGTGATCGCCGACGATCACCTGGTCGTGCGCACCGGGTTCGCCGAGCTGCTCGACACCCAGCAGGACTTCGAGGTCGTCGGCACCGCCGCCGACGGGTCGGAGGCGGTGCGGATCTGCCGCGAGCTGACGCCCGACGTGGTGCTCATGGACGTGCGCATGCCGGTCATGGACGGCATCGAGGCCACCAGGCGGCTCACCGGCGACGGCGGGCCCAAGGTGCTCATCCTGACCACGTTCGACCTGGACGAGTACGTCTACGACGCCCTGCGCGCGGGAGCCAGCGGCTTCCTGCTCAAGGACGTCACCGCCGAGCGGCTCTTCGACGCGGTCCGCGTCATCGCCGCCGGGGAGGCGCTGCTGGCCCCGGCCGTCACCCGCCGGCTGATCAGCGAGTTCACCCGCATGGGGCCGAGGTCCGGCGCCCCGGCCAAGGCGCTGGCCGCGCTCACCCCGCGCGAGACGCAGGTGCTCCGGCTCGTCGCCGAGGGCCTGTCCAACCCCGAGGTCGCGGCCCGGCTGACGGTGACCGAGGAGACGGTCAAGACGCACGTGAGCCGCGTGCTGAACAAGCTCGGCCTGCGTGACAGGACCCAGGCCGTGGTGGCGGCGTACGAGACGGGGCTGGTCGTGCCGCGCGGGCGGTCGTGAGCGGGCGCGGCGCCCGCCCACGACCGATGCGTACGGTCAGAAGTCGAACTTGTCGATGTTCTCCTTGTTGAACACGGTCGGCTTGCCGAGCAGCACCTCGCCCTTGGCTCCGACGGTGTACTCGCCGAGCTTGCCGGCCTTGAACTTCTCGCCCTCGGTCCCGGTGATCTGCCCCGAGGCCAGCGCGGCGGCCGCGTACGAGGCCAGGTACCCCAGGTCGGCCGGATTCCACAGCTCGAACGCCTCGATGGTGCCGTCCTTGACGAACTTCCTGAGCTGGTTCGGCGTGCCGAGACCGGTCAGCTTGACCTTCCCCTTGGACGGGGAGTCCGACAGGTAGCGGGCGGCGGCGGCGATCCCGACGGTGGTCGGCGAGATGATGCCGGCCAGATCCGGATATGAGCGCAGCAATCCCTGGGTCTCGGTGAACGACTTCTGGTCGTCGTCGTTGCCGTAGGCGACCTTGACCAGCTCCATGTCCTTGTACTCGGGCTTCTTGAGCTCATCCTTCATGAACTCGATCCAGGTGTTCTGGTTGGTCGCGTTCGGTGTGGCGGAGAGCACGGCGATCTTGCCCTTGTGGTCGATCTGCTCGGCCAGGAGCTGCACCTCCGTACGGCCGAGGTCCTCGGCACCGGCCTGGTTGACGAACACGTCACGGCCCTCGGCCGCGGTGTCGGAGTCGTAGCTGACGACCTTGATCCCGGCGGCCCGTGCCTGCTTGAGCGCGGGGACGACCGCGTTGGGGTCGTTCGCGGAGATCACGATGGCGTCCTGCTTCTGCTGCATCAGCGTGTTGATGTAGGACACCTGCGAGGACGCGCTGGCGTCGGACGGGCCGACCTCCTTGCCCTCGCCACCGAACTCCTTGGCGGCCTCGATGCCGCCGTTGTCGGCGATCGTGAAGTACGGGTTGTTCACCTGCTTCGGCAGGAAAGCGATCTTCAGTCCTTGCTTGAGCGGGGCGTTCGGATCGGCCGCGGCCGACGACGCGGCGGTGGCGGCGGGCGCGGAGGACTGCTGCTGCGCCACGTCGGTCTTCGTGGTGCCGCCGCAGGAGGCTGTCAGCAGGACGAGTCCCGCTATGAGCGCTGTAGAACGCCAAGGGGTGCGCGTTGTCATGAAACGGACTTCCCTTCCACTTGTGGAGTTGTGCGCCGCCGCCAGAACGCCCCCAAGTTCGGCGCCAGCACGGATGCGACGAGTAGCAGGCCCGTCACGAAGTTGAGCACCTCGTTGGCCACATCGGCCAGGATCAGCGCATTGCGTACGACGCCGAGCAGCAGCACCGCCATCAGGACGCCGGGCAGCGTGCCGCGGCCGCCGAAGATCGACACACCGCCGAGCAGTACGGCGGCCACCACGGCCAGCTCCAGGCCGACGCCGTTGTCCGCCCGCGCGCTGGCGTACCGGAAGGTGTAGACGAGGGAGGCCAGCGAGGCCATCACCCCGGAGGCCACGAACAGCCAGAGCTTGATCCGCTTGACCCGGACGCCCGAGAAGTAGGCGGCGTCCACGTTCGAGCCGAGCGCGAAGATCGAGCGGCCGAGGCCGGTCGCGTGCAGCACCACGCCCGCCACCGCCGCCAGCACCACGACCAGCAGCGTCGCCAGCGGGATCGGGCCCACCGAGGCCGTGGCCAGGCTCGTGTAGGCCGGGGGCAGGTCGGCGACCGCCTGGTCGCCGAGCATCACGTACGCCAGCCCGCGGAACAGCGCGAACGTCCCGATCGTCACCGCCAGCGAGGGCAGGCCGAGCCGGGTGACGAGCAGGCCGTTGAAGGCCCCGCACGCCGCGCCGACCAGCAGGCAGATCGGCATGATCGCCTCGATCGGGAGCCCGGCGTTCCACAGCCAGCCGAGCACCGCGCAGGACAGGCCGAGCGTGGAGGCCACCGACAGGTCGATCTCGGCCGCCACGATCACCAGCGTCATGGTGAGCGCCATCAGGGCGATCTCGGTGGTGTCGAGGAGCAGGAAGGAGACGTTGGAGACGTTGGCGAACCCGTCGATGCCGAGCGAGGCCCAGAGCACGACGGCCACGAGCAGGACGAGGATCAGCCCTTCCCACCGGCGAGCCACCCTGGCGAGGTCAGCGGGCATCGTGGAACCTCCTGCGGCGGAGTGCGGCGGCGACCCGCAGCGCGAGCACCCGGTCGAGGACGATGGCGGCGATCAGCAGCGCGCCGTTGATGGCCGTCTGCGCGAGCGCGTCCACCCGCAGCACGGCCAGCGCGCTCGTGATCCCGGCCAGCAGCAGCGCCCCGAGCGCGGCCCCGTACACCGTGCCGCTGCCGCCGAAGATCGCCACACCGCCCACCACGACCGCCGCGATCACGTCGAGCTCCTTGCCCGTCGCCACGGTGGCGTCCACGGTGCCGAAGCGGGCCGCCCACATGATCCCGGCCAGCCCGGCCAGCGCCCCGTTGGCGACGAAGGCGGCCACGATCCTGCGCCGCACCCGGATCCCGGCCAGCACGGCGGCCTCGGGGCTGGAGCCGATGGCGTACAGCTCGCGACCGGCCCGCAGGTTGCGCAGCATCCAGCCGACGACCAGGAGCACGGCCAGGGCGACCAGCGCGGGCAGCGGAATCCCGAGCACCGATCGGGTGCCGAGGGACAGGAAGCTCTCGGGCATGTCGGCCGCGTTCACCTGCCGTCCGCCCGCCCAGGCGTAGTCGATGCCGCGGAAGGCGTACAGGGTGCCGAGGGTGGCCACCAGCGCGGGCACCTTGGCCACGCCGACGAGCAGGCCGTTGATCGCCCCGCAGGCCGCGCCGAGCAGCACGCACCCGGCGATCACCACCGGGATCGGCACGCCGGGGTTGTCGGCCAGGATCAGCGCGCCCCCGAACGCCGACAGCCCGACCACCGAGCTGACCGAAAGGTCCACGTTCCTGGTGATGACGACGAGGGTCTGCCCGACCGCGAGCATGGCCACGATCGCGGAGTTGAGCAGGATGTCGCGCAGGCTGGCGTAGGTCAGGAAGCTTGGGTTCACCGCGCCGGTGACGCCGAACAGGATGCCGAGCGCCACCACGATGCCCAGCTCGCGCACCCTGGCGACCCGGTCGACCAGCCGCCGGCCGCCGTTGGACCGTCGGGTCTCCGCCTCGGCCTCGGTCACGGTCACCCGGCACCCCTTCCGGTGACGGCCGCCCGCACGCGACCCCTGGTCCTGCTCACGCGGCACCCCTCCCGGTGGCGGCAGCCCGCACGCGACCCCTCATCCCGCTCACGCGACGCTCCTCCCGGTGGCGGCCGCCATCACGCTCTCCTCCGTCGCCTCCGCGCGGCCGATCTCCGCGACCAGCCGCCCTTCGTGCATGACCAGCACCCGATCGGCCATGCCCAGCACCTCCGGCAGCTCCGACGAGATCATCAGCACCGCCACCCCACCGGCCGCCAGCTCGGACAGCAGGCGATGCACCTCGGCCTTCGTGCCCACGTCGATGCCCCGGGTGGGCTCGTCCACGATCAGCACGGACGGCTTGCGGGCCAGCCACTTGGCCAGGACGACCTTCTGCTGGTTGCCGCCGGACAGCACGTTCACCGGATCCGTCAGCCGCCCGAACTTCAGCCGCAGCCGCACCGCCCAATCCCTGGCCCGCTCCCGCTCGGCCGGCCGGGAGATCAGCGGCCCCCTGCGTACGGAGGCCAGCCCGGCGAGCCCGATGTTGCGCTCGATGGACAGGTCCATGACGAGCCCCTGCTGCCGCCGGTCCTCGGGCACCAGCGCCAGGCCCGCCGCCATCGCGGCCGTGGGGCTCGCGGGCCGCAGCCGCCGCCCGTCCACCTCGACGCTGCCCGCGTCCCACCGGTCGATCCCGAACACGGCCCGCGCCACCTCGCTGCGCCCAGCCCCGACCAGCCCGGCCAGCGCGACGATCTCGCCGCGCCGCACCTCGAAGGACACGTCGGTGAACACGCCCTCACGGGTGAGCCGGCGCACCTGGAGCGCCACCTCGCCGGTGTCCGTCTCCTGCTTGGGGAACAACGCCTCCAGGTCCCGGCCGACCATGCGGCGTACGAGATCGTCGGCGCTGATGTCGGCGATCAGGTCGCTCGCCACGAAAGCGCCGTCGCGCAGGGTGGTGACCCGTTGGCACAGCTCGAACATCTCCTCCAGCCGGTGCGAGATGAACAGCAGCGCGCACCCCTGCTCGCGCAGCGTCCTCGCGACGCCGAACAGCCGGGCCACCTCCTTGCCCGACAGCGCCGCGGTCGGCTCGTCCATGACGAGCACCCTGGCCCGCAGCGACAGCGCCTTGGCGATCTCGACCAGTTGCTGGTCGGCGATGGACAGGCCGCGGGCCGGCTGGTCGGGGTCGAGCCGCACGCCGAGCCCGGCGAACAGCTCGGCCGCGCTCGCGCGCATGGCCCGCCGGTCGATGCCGAGGCGGGAGCGGGGCTGGCGGCCCATGAAGATGTTCTCCATGACCGACAGGTCGGGGAACAGGGTCGGCTCCTGATAGATCACCGCGACCCCGGCGTGCTGCGCGTCGGCGGGGCCGCCGAACTCGACCGGCTCGCCGTCCAGCAGGATCCGCCCGGAATCCGGCCGGTGCACGCCGGAGAGGATCTTCACGAGCGTGGACTTGCCCGCGCCGTTCTCCCCCGCGAGCGCGTGCGCCTCGCCGGGGAACAGGTCAAGGGACACCTCGCGTACGGCCCTGACCGCGCCGAAGGACTTGCTGACCTGTGAGAGGGATAGAACGGGAGATACATCCATTACCGCACTCCCGGAAAAATCGTTTTAAGCGGTGGGAGGACGGTAGATCAGCCAGCGCCCCGGCGTCAATGGTTGGTTACGACGAGATTTCCATAAGCCCTCTCGCCTGCCAGCCGCGTCTTGATTGTTACGTTTTAAGCCCTTTACCCATGGGAAAAGGAGAATCCCGCCGCAGGATCAACGGGACAGGGCGGTCGCAGGCGGAGGGCAGACCTCGCGGCGGTAGCGGCCGGGGGCCACGCCGTGCTCCCGCTTGAAGGCGTTGGCGAAGGCGAACTCCGAGCCGTAGCCGACCTCGGCCGCGATCTCGCCCAGCGGCGCGCCGGACTCCCGCAGGAGACGGGCCGCCGTGGACAGCCGCCACCAGGTGACATAGGCGAGCGGCGGCCGGCCGACCAGCGTGCTGAACCGGCGGGAGAAGGCCGCCCGCGACAGCCCCGCCCGCGTGCCCAGCTCCTCCACCGTCCACGGATGCGCGGGATCCCGGTGCACGGCGTCCAGCGCGGCGCTGACGCCCGGATCCGCCAGCGCCTGGGCCCACCCGCCGACCTCGCAACGGCCGGGCCCGGCGTCGAACCAGGCCCGCAGCAGGTAGAGCAGCAGCATGTCGAGGAGCGACGTCACGACCGTGTCCGCGCCCAGCCGGGGGTGCTGGATCTCCGCTCCCAGGAACTCGACGGCGGCACGGAGCTCAGGGTTGAGGCCGAGCCTGGCCGGCAGATGGATCAGGTCAGGCAGGTCGCGCAGGATCGGGTGCGCCCGGCTCGGGTCGAGCCGGTAGCCGCCGCACAGCAGCACCGTGACCTGGCCGGGGCCGTCCATCGAGGCGGAGGCGAACAGGCCGGGCCCCTCCTCCAGCGGGTCGCAGGCGGGCTCGGCCACGGGCGTGGCCGGCGAATCGGCCATGACGTAGCCGTGACCGTGGGGGAAGAAGACCACGTCGCCCACCGACAGCGCGATGGGGTCGCCGTCCGGCGGGAGCAGCCAGCCCGACCCTTGCAGGACGACCTGGAACCCGGCGGAACCGGGCACCGACGGGAACCGCTGGCCCCAGGGCGCGCGCCATTCGACGCGCGCCGAGCGGGGGTGTCCGGTACGCATGTTGGCGATCACGTCGCTGAGCACGTCCACAGCGAAAGTCTAGACCACATGGACCGGCAAGACGATCGCGTATTAAATTTACGACAATCACGCATTGGAGGTCTTCCTCCGGGCTTCTACTGTTGGTCCCCGACGAAAGGAGTGCTTCGTGAGCACGGTTCTGGTGACGGGGGCGACCGGCACGGTCGGCCGGCAGGTGGCGGCGCAGCTGGAGGAGGCGGGGGCGAAGGTCAGGGCCTTGATCAGGGGTCTGGGGGGCGGCGACCTGACGGTGCCGGAGTCGCTGCCGCTCGACGGGGTGGACGCGGTGTTCCTGGTGTGGCCGTTCGCCACGGCGGACGGGGCGCGAGCGGTGATCGAGGCGATCGCCGCGCGGGCCCGGCGCGTGGTCTACCTGTCCTCCGCCGCGGTGCGCGACCACGAGCGCGAGGTCGAGCGGCTGATCGAGGAGTCGGGGCTGGAGTGGACGTTCCTGCGCCCGCACGCCTTCGCGGCCAACGCGCTGCGCTGGGCCCGGCAGGTGCGGGCGGGGGTGGTGCGCGGGGCGTACGGCGCTGCTGCCGTGCCGCCGGTGCACGAACGGGACATCGCTGCGGTCGCCGTACGGGCCCTGCTGGATGACGGGCAGCACGGGGCCGTTCACGAGCTGACCGGTCCGGAGTCGATCACTCAGGCCGACCAGGTCCGCATCATCTCCGAAGTACTGAAATTTCCGGCGCACTGGGCGGAGATCCCACCCCACCAGGCCCGCGCCGACCTGCTGGCCACGGGCTGGCCTCCCGAGGCGGTGGACGGCGTCCTCCGCTTCCAGGCCGACCTCGTGCACCACCCGGCCCCGGTCACGTCAGCGGTCGAGGAGATCACGAAGGCCGCCCCCAGAACGTTCCGCTCCTGGGTGATCGACCACGCCACCGACTTCACCCTGCGCGCCCCCGGCCCGGAAGCGTCAGGCCGCGCCCCCGGCGCGCCCGAAGCCACCGTGCCCGCCACCATGCGCGCCGCGCGGCTCCACGAGTACGGCGACGCGTCCGTGATCCGTCACGACCGCGTCCCCACCCCCAGCCCCGCCCCAGGAGAGGTCCTCATCGAGGTGGCCGCCACCTCCTTCAACCCGTCCGAGATCGGCCTGCGCACCGGGCTGCTGAGCGGCATCCTCCAGGTGACCCTGCCGCACACCCTCGGCTGGGACGTGGCGGGCACGGTCGTCGAGACCGGGCCGGGCGTCACGGACCTGGCTCCTGGCGACCGCGTGTTCGGCCTCGTCGAGGCGGCGGCGGCCGACTACGTGACCGCGCCCGCCGCCCTCCTGGCCAGAGCACCGGAGCACATCCCGCTCGCCCACGCGGCCGCCATCCCGACTGCCGGCCTCACCGCCTACCAGGCCGTCCACGAGCACGCCCGCCTCACCAGCGGCCACCACGTCCTGATCAACGGCGCCGGCGGCGGGGTCGGCATGTTCGCGGTCCAGCTCGCCAAGCTCGCGGGCGCGACCGTGACGGCCACGGCGAGCCCGCGCAGCGCGGCGGCCGTCGCACGGTACGGGGCGGACCACGTGATCGACTACACCGCCGAGCCGCTCCCCGGCGGCATGGACGTGGTCCTGAACCTGGCCGGGCTGGACGAGCGGGCCGCCGCCGCCCTGGCCGGGCTCGGCAAGACGGTGATCACGATCGCCACCCCGATCGAGGGCGGCACGCACTTCGTGGCCCGCAACGACCCCGCCCAGCTCGCCACGATGGCCGCCATGGCCGACGCGGGCACGCTGGCCGTCGAGGTCGCCGAGTCGCACCCGCTGTCAGAGCTGGCCGCGATCCACCGCAGGGCCGAGTCGGGCGGCACCCGCGGGAAGATCATCCTGTCCGTGGCCTGAAGTGCTCCAGCACCTCCGGGTTGGCCATGGCGTCCGGGTTGGCCGCCTGCTCCACGGGGGTGCCGAGGAGGATCTTGCGTACGGGGACCTCCAGCTTCTTGCCGGAGAGCGTACGCGGGATGCCGGGGACGGCGTGGATCTCGTTCGGGACGTGCCGCGGCGACAGCTCCTTGCGCAACGCCTCGCAGAGCGCGCGTTCCAGCGGCTCCTCCATCGTGACGCCCTCGGCGAGCGTCACGTACAGCAGCAGCCGCCCCTCCTGCCCGAGCTGACCGGTGTCGATCACCAGGCTGTCGGCGATCTCCTCGAACCGCTCGACGACCCGGTAGAACTCGCTCGTGCCCATCCGGACGCCGCCCCGGTTCAGGGTCGAGTCGGAGCGCCCGTAGATCACACAGCTCCCGTCCTCCTCGATCTTGATCCAGTCGCCGTGCCGCCACACGCCGGGGTAGACGTCGAAGTAGCTCTCGAAATACCGCTCGCCCGAGGGGTCGTTCCAGAACATCACCGGCATCGACGGCATCGGCCCGGTCAGCACCAGCTCACCCACCTCCCCCACGACGGGCGCGCCCGAGGGGTCGAACGCGGCCACCTTCGCCCCCAGCGACCGGCACGGGATGATCCCCGCCCTGATCGGGTGCAGCATGGTGGCCCCGACGAACCCGGTGCACACGTCGGTGCCGCCGGAGAACGAGCCCAGCGGGATCCCGGGCAGCTCGGCGGCGGCCCAGGCGAACCCCTCGGGCGGCAGCGGCGAGCCGGTCGAGCCGACGCCGCGCAGGCGCTCCAGCCCCTCGGGATGGATCCCGGCCTTCAGCGAGGCCATGATGTACGGCGCCCCGACCCCGAAGTACGTCACGTCCTCCGAGTCGGCGATCCGCCACAGCGCGGCCGGCGACGGGTAGGTGGCCGAGCCGTCGTACATCACGGGCGTGGCCCCCACCAGCAGGGCGCCGATGAGGTAGTTCCACATCATCCAGCCCGTGGTGGTGTACCAGAAGAACACATCGCCCTCGCCCAGATCCTGGTGGAAGGCGAGCGACTTGAGGTGTTCGAGCACCACGCCGCCGTGCCCGTGCACGATCGGCTTGGGCAGCCCGGTCGTGCCGCTGGAGTAGAGGATCCACAGCGGGTGGCCGAACGGCACCCGCTCGAACTCCAGCGGCCCCTCCTCGGCCCGCAGCCCCTCCCAGCCGATCACCTCGCCGTGCGGCGGCTCCTGGGTGTGTGCCTGGCCGGGCTCGGCCTGCTGCGGCGCGCGGCCCTCCTCGACGGCCGCCAGGTACGGGATCCACACGGTCGCGCGCAGCGTGGGCAGCTCGGCGGCGATCTCGTTGACGGCGGCCGAGCGGTCGTAGCTCTTGCCGTTGTAGTGGTAGCCGTCGACCGCGATGAGCACCTTGGGCTCGATCTGCCGGAACCGGTCGACGATGCTCGGCACCCCGAAGTCGGGCGACCCCGCCGACCAGATCGCGCCGAGCGACGCGGTGGCGAGGAAGGCGATGAGGGCCTGCGGGATGTTCGGCAGGTAGCCGGCCACCCGGTCGCCACGGCCGACGCCCAGGGCGATCAGGCCCGTCCTGACGCGGGCGACCTCCTCGCGCAGCTCCGCCATGCTCAGCTCCTGGCGGGCGCCGTCCTCGGAGACGAACACGACGGCGGTGCCCTCGGTGCGACGCAGCGCGTTCTCGGCGTAGTTGATCGAGCTGCCCGCGAACCACTCCACGTCCGGCATGGTCCCCGACAGCACCGGCCCGTCGCCGCGCTCGCCGAGCACGTCGAAGTAGTCCCAGATCGACGTCCAGAACTCGGCGGGG
This sequence comes from Nonomuraea rosea, assembly GCF_039539705.1. NCBI lineage: Bacteria > Bacillati > Actinomycetota > Actinomycetes > Streptosporangiales > Streptosporangiaceae > Nonomuraea > Nonomuraea rosea. The sequence continues at coordinate 65,624 of NZ_BAABDQ010000001.1, forward strand.
CGATCGACGGACCACCGCCACGCGTCCTCGTAGGATCCGGACCGCCCCAGCGACTCCAGGTAGCGGGTCAGCCGGGCCGAAGCGACGGCCTCTTCACCCGGCTCCCAGAGAAGCTCGCCCTCAGCAACCATGTGTCCATCCTGTCGCCCGATCAAGGGAAAGTCATACCTGACTCCCCACACAACTTGCTATCTCCGTAGGTGGTCCACCGCCATACGCGCGGCCGTGCCGATCACCGCGTCGGCGCGCGGCTGGTTGAGCGCGGTGCTGAGCGAGCGGGTGAAGACCGCCACCGCGTAGCGCCGGCCGTCGGGGTATTCGACGACGCCCGACTCGTTGCGCAGCGTCGGGAACGTCCCGGTCTTGCCGCTGACGGCCACGTCGTCGTACGGGAAACCGGAGGCCAGCCGGTGCGGCCACACCTGCATGTTCAGCACGCCGCGCATCCACGCGCACGACTCCGCGGAGGCCGCCTCGTCCCGCCAGATCAGCCCGAACAGCCGCGCCATCTCGCGGGGGGTGCTCCGGTTCGACCGCGCGGGGTCGAGCACCCGCAGCAGCGCGATGTCGTCGGGATCCACGTACGGCCAGCCGTGCCCGGTGTCCCAGCGCATGCTCTCGTTGGACTCCTTGCAGCTCTGCGAGACATGCGTGCCGTCCAGCCCGAACCCCGCCAGCATGGCGTTGACCGCGTCGAACCCGATCAGGCGCAGCAGCACGTCGGCCGAGCTGTTGTCGCTCACCGCGATCATCAGGTACGCCAGGTCGCGCAGCGAGATCGTCACGTCGTCGAGCATCGAGGAGATCCCCGTGGGCCCGGTCACCCGGTCGGCCTCGGTCACGGTCACCCGGGCGGCGGGGTCGAGCAGCCCGGCGTCCGCCTGCCGGCAGAACTCCACCAGCAGGGGCACCTTGAACATCGACGCGGCCGGCAGCGGCTCGTCGGCGCCGTGGCCGATCTCGCGGCCCGTGTCGATGTCGGCCGCGTACAGCCAGCCGGTGACTCCGGCCATCCGGAACAGTGCCTCGAAGTCGGGCGCGCTCATGCCAGCATCCCCGGCCTGCGGCTGATCCGGCGTACGGGCACGGCGCCCTCGTCCGTCATCCCGGCGTTCTCCTTCAACGTGCGTACCGCCACGGCCGAGAAGTCGGCGACCAGGTCGCCGACCGGGGCCGTCGCCGCGCGCCAGGCGGTGGAGACCCGGCACGTGATCGGCGAGCCTAGCAGCGGCCGCCAGGCCACTCCCGGGTGCTCCGCCTTCGGCCCGAACGCGACCGCCGCCCCCGCCAGCACCAGCCCCAGCCCGGCGCCCTGGTGCACCTGTACGGGCACGTAGCCGTGGCGGCGGCACTCCGACAGCATCTCCGCGTGCAGCCCCGGCTCGCCCTCCTTGGGCGGCATCAGCAGCTCGCGCCCGGCCAGGTCGGCCAGGTGCACCTCGCCAGCGCCGGCCAGCGGGTCGCCGTCGGCCAGCAGCACGCCCTGCGCCTGCACGAGGACCTGGCCGAAGCGCAGCCCAGGCGCGGCGACCGGATGGCGGACCACGCCGACGTCGATCACGCCCTCGGTCAGCGCCGCCACCTGGTCGGCGGTCCAGATCTCGGCGGGCGCGAGGCGTACGCCCGGGTTGGTCTCGCGGAACCCCGCGACCAGGGCGGCGATCACTGCGGGGGCCAGGTCGGGCGGGACGCCGACCTTCAGCACCGCGCCCTCGCCGTGCCTGGCCAGCTCGTGCAGGCGGTCCACCCTGGCCACGATCTCGCGGGCCTCGGCCAGCAGCAGCCGGCCCGCCTCGGTGAGCCGGACCTGGCGGGCCGAGCGGTCGAACAACCGCACGCCGAGCTCTTCCTCCAGCCGCTTGATGCGCTGGCTGAGCGGCGGCTGCGCCATGCCGAGCCGGATCGCCGCGTTGCCGAAGTGGAGTTCCTCCGCCACCACGGTGAAGTAGCGGAGATGCCGGACAAGGTCCATGACCAGCAAATATATCCACATTTATATCTATGAAGAAGCTATATCAGTATTGGACACCATCACCGCCCCTCTGGTGTCCTCTGCCTCATGGCACCACAAACGGGGACAATGTACGCACACCTCCAGCCGGAGGAGAGATCACGGCGGCGGCGCAGATGGCCGTGGATCGTCGCGGGGCTGCTGGCCCCCATCGTCGCGACGGCAGGCGTCGTCTGGGCGCTGCGCACGGAGGGCTCGCCCGAGGAGACGGCCGACCGCTATCTCGCGGCCTGGTCCGCCGGGAACTACCCGGAGATGCGCGCGCTGGTCGCCGATCCGCCCGCCGACTTCGAGACCTGGCACCGGCGCTTCCGTACGGGCCTGAAGCTCACCCAGGCCGACTTCCACCGGCCCAGGCCCTCGGGGGTGTTCGCCGCCTCGGCCGCGGACGGCGACGGCGTGGTCGGCTTCAGCGCCAGGCTGGCCGGGCCGCGTGACTGGGACTACAGCGGGCAGCTCAAGCTCGTCGAGCGCGACGGCGGCTGGCGGGTCGCCTGGACCCCGGCCGCCATCCACCCGCTGCTCAAGAAGGGCCTCTCGCTGCGCGTGGTCACGCAGGACGGCGACCCGCTCCAGGTGCTGGCCGCCGACGGCACCCCGGTCAACTCCCCGGACGCGCCCGGCTCCGTGCAGCAGCTCGTCGAGGGCGTCAAGGAGACGCTCCCCGACCGCTTCAAGGCCCAGAACCGCGCCAGGATCGACCTCGTCCAGGGCGACCAGGTCATCAAAACCGTGGTCGAACCGGGCGGGAACCGGCCGATCCAGACCACGATCGACCTCAAGGTCCACCGTGCCGGCGCCGCGGCGCTGGACGGGGTGCGCAAGCCCGCCTCCCTGGTCGCGCTGCGGGCCTCCACCGGGGAGATCCTGGCCGTGGTCAACAAGCCGGGCGGGTTCAACAGGGCGCTGCTCGGCAAATATCCGCCCGGTTCGACGTTCAAGGTCGTGACGGCCTCCGCGCTGGTCGCGGACGGGGCCGAGCCGGGCAAGCAGGTCTCCTGCCCGGCCGAGAAGAACATCGGCGGCTTCCCCTTCCACAACGCGGGCTTCGAGGACTTCGGGACGCTGACGTTCCAGGAGGCGTTCGCGCATTCGTGCAACACCACGTTCGGGGAGATGAGCGTCGCCGAGCTGAACGACGGCAGGCTGGCCAAGGTCGCCGGCAGCTTCGGCTTCGGCACCCCGATCACGCCCGGTGTGCCGGCCGTGCGCGCCGAGTTCCCCGCGCCCAAGGACGACACCGACCTGGCCTCCGCCTCGATCGGGCAGGGCCGGGTGCTGGCCAGCCCGCTGAACATGGCCTCGGTCGCCGCGGCCATCGCCTCGGGGGCCTGGATCGCGCCCAGGCTCGTCACCGGCGAGTCGATCCCGGACGCCCAGCCGGACAACCCGCGTCCGCTGGAGCAGAGTGTCGTGGCCGCGCTGCGCGAGCTCATGCCCGCCGTCGTCACCGACGGCACCGCCCACGCCGTGAGCTTCCCGTCCGGCACGGCGGGCAAGACCGGCACGGCGGAGTACGGCTCGGGCAAGGAGCCGCCCGCGCACTCGTGGTTCATCGGCTACAAGGACGACCTGGCGTTCGCGGTGATCGTCGAGGGCGGCGGCGCGGGCTCGGCCGTCGCGGCGCCCATCGCGGCCCGCTTCCTCAACGCCATGAGCTGAAATCGGGCTGCCCGGGCCGGGGGTCCATGGAGGACGTCAGGCTCGCCACCGCGGCCACCACCTCGGAGGAGTCGGACAGGTCGGGCAGCACGAGATCGGCCCCCGCTTCCCGCAGCTCGCTCGCCATCGAGCGCCCGGAGGCGACCCCGATCATCCCGGCTCCGCCGATCTTGGCGGCCTGCACGTCACGCGTGGAGTCGCCGATCACCACGGTGTTGGCCGCGGTGAACGGGGTGGCGAGCCGCTGCTTGGCCCGCCCCTGGGCGACCTGGAGCAGCGTCGCCTTGGGATAGACCTCCTCGCCGTAGCCGCCCAGCTCGAAGTCGACGTACTTGTCCAGCCCGAACGCCTTCAGCTTGTGCACGGCGTTGCCCTTGATGGTGCCGGTCAGCACCGTCTGGACCACGCCGTCGAGCCTGGACACCGCCTTGAGCGCGGCCTTGGCCCCGGACATCATCCGCCCCTCCTTGGCCAGCCGCCCGCGCCGGTCGGCGAAGGCCAGGGCGAGCGCGGACAGGAACTTGGGCAGGTGGTCGTCCTCGGCCTGGATCCCGTTGACCGCGAGCGTCTCGAAGACGATCTCGGAGTCTGGACGGCCCAGCGCCGGCACGAGCTTGACCAGCGGGCGCCCGGTCACGATGCGGAACGCCTCGGCATAGGCGTCTCTGGTCACGATGGCGACGTCGACCAGGGTCAGGTCGATGTTCCAGAGCACAAGGCGGTTAATGGCGGCCTCCTGGGGGGACCCTTGCAGGGTAAGGCGGACGCCGGGCTCAGAGCCGCCGCATGAGCGATTTAAGCATGACCAGGTGCGACTCTATGCGTAGTCCAGCGCCTCCGCGAGGGTGTCCACCACCGGCAGCCCGGTGCCCTCCAGCTCGGCCCGCGTGGTCATCCCGCCGGTGTAGAGCACCGCCTTGGCCCCCACGTGCTTGGCGGCGAGCCCGTCGTCCACGCTGTCGCCGATCACCAGGACCTCGCCTGGATCGACGCTGATGGCCTCGATGTGCGCGGTCATGTGCGCGGCCTTCTCACCGCCGGTGGTGCCGAGCAGGCCGTCGACCCTGGTGAAGTGCCGGGTGATGCCGAACGAGTCGACGAGCGGCACCAGGTGGGCGTGCGGCGCCATCGAGCAGAGCGACTGCGTGCCCGTCCAGTTCGCCAGCGTGAGCAGCGCGTCGGCGGCCAGCCCGCAGGCCACGCTCAGCCGGAAGTAGTGCTCGTGGAACCCGTCGTCGAGCAGCTCCCACTCGCCTTCGGCGAGCGGGCGGCCGAGCATGCGCTCGTAGGCGACCCAGATCGGGCGGGTGTAGACGGCGCGGAAGCCGTCAGCGGTCATCTCAGGCAGCTCATACGGCCTGAAGACCTCGTTGGTGGCTCCGACCACGGCGTCGATGTCGTGGAAGAGCGTGCCGTTCCAATCCCAGATGATGTGCTTTGTCATGTCGCATCCAGCTTAATCGGCCGGTGTGACATTCCGGTGAACGGGAGGGCCATGACTGTCAGGCCACGGCCCTCCCGGGACCGCTCAGCCGCAGGCCGTGGCCGTCAGGCCGACGATTCCGCGACTGCCCGGACGCAGGCCGTGACCGTCAGGCCACGGCCCCCGGGATTGCCTAGCCGCAGGCCTTGGCCGTGGTGCCGGCGCCGTTCTGGCCGCCCCTGCCGCCGTTCCACTGGACGCTGGCGCCGCCCCAGGCGCACATGTCCTTGGCCCAGACCATGTTGCCCCAGTGCCGGCCGCGGTTGCCGGCCTTGAAGCTGAACTTGTCGTAGCGGCCGTCCTCCGTGTACACGCTGATGATGCCGTGCGCGGACGTGGCGGTGCTGATCTCGATCCAGTTGGTCTGGCACTTGCCGGACCACATGAGCTTGATCGTCCCGACCTGGCCGTTGGCCCGGCTGTTGATCTTGCCGGTCTTCACGACGCGGGCCGCGTTGCCGCACCCGGACTTGTACGGGTCCTTGTGGTCGTACCGGTGCGCCGCCACCTGGGCGTTCGCGGGGGAGGCTGCGAAGAGGGCCACCGCCGCCACCCCGATCGCGGTCGCCACAACTCGAAGCTTCACTGAGAACCCACTCCTTTGGTCAGACAAATGGTGCTGCGTCGGGACCTTAGCGAGATCTCTGTGAGGTGTGTGGGGCGGGGGGTGCCGATGTGACGTCACCGTTATGAATCCAGCAGGTCAGGGATCTCCTGCGTCGCGTACCACATGAGCTCGTGCGCCTCCGCCCCGTCCACGGTGAACCTCGCGTCGTCGTCGCCCTCGTCGGCGGCGGGCAGCGCGGCGATCGCGGCCTCGACGTCGGAGACGGCGTAGAGGTCGTCCACGTGCACCGCGGCCACCTTGGCCAGCGGGATCGGCTCCGCGAGGCGTACCCTCGCCCGCTCCTCCAGGTCGGCGCCCGCCGCGGCCGACCGGTCCGGCACCTCGGCCACCACCACCACGCGGCGGGAGGCCGCCGCGACGCCGTCGGCGCGGCCGGCGGCGAGCATCCGCAGCGACGCGCGGGCCGCCTCGGTGAGCGCGACGTATTCGAGCTCCTCGGAGTCGCCCGAGGCATACCACTCGATCAGCGCGGGGGTCACCGCGTAGCCGGTCAGCGGGACCGGGCCCAGCTCCCCCGCCTCGACCGCGGCGGCCAGAGCAGGAAGAGTGCACGGCAGATAGACGCGCATGACGTACCTTTCAGAGCTTGCGAGGGCGCCGCAACGCGTCGCCGACCGACACCCTACTGATACGGCCTGGTCAAGACCTCATTACCGGCCGACTTCGCACCGTTTTCGGTAGATCATGCCCTTCGCAGCGTGAAACGGAAGAGCGTTTCGAGCTCCGCGATGGTCGTGTCGGCGTCCCTGTGGTGGATGCCGGCGATGCCGAGCGAGCGGGCGGCCAGGATGTTGGCCTCGATGTCGTCGATGAACACGCACTCCTCCCCCGCCAGCCCGATCTGGCCGAGCGCGTGATGGAAGATGCGGGGCTCCGGCTTGCGCATGCCGACCTCGCCGGAGATCACGACCGCGTCGAAGATCTCGTCCCAGCCGTCGCGCGGGTAGACGTTGGACCAGGAGTTGGACAGCAGGCAGGTCTTGACGCCCTGAGCGCGTACGTCGCGGAGCATGTCGTACATCGCGTCGACCCGGTCGAAGTTCGCGAACATCCGCTCCAGCAGCCCTTCGGCCACCGGTGGCACCCCGTCCACGGTCAGCAGCCTGGCGGCCAGGTCGCGCTCGAAGGCGGGGCCGTCGAGCTCGCCGCGTTCGAGGGCGTGCACGGTGCTCTCGACAGTGCCCTCACCGTTGCTCTCGCGGTAGGCGTGGTCGATCATCTCGCGCATCACCGTGTGGTAGTGGACGCCGTCGATCCGGTCCATCGCGATCCACCGCGCGATGGAGTCGGAAAGACTGGTCGTCAGCACGCCACCCCAGTCGATGAGCACACCCGTGACCATGACCACCTCCGGCTCGAATCCCGTTCTAGGATAGAACGCCACCAGAAATGACCTTAAATGCACTCACTCATTGCATTTCACACCGGGTGTGCAGACATCAGCACATGATCAGAAATTTCGTCTCTTAACCCCCTAAAAAGGTCATCCGAAAACGGTCGTTAAGGTGATTTTCCAGCGTTAGCTCGCTACCCAGAAGGGACCGCCGTGCGAACGACGATCCTGATCACCTCCCCCGACCAGTGGCACGCTCCGGGGCTCGAACTCTTCCAGTTCGCCCCTCTCTTCCCCGGCGGCCCCGAGTGGCTCACCAAGCCGGTCCTGATCGTCCTGCTCAGCGCGGTCATCGTCATGGCCGTGTGCTGGGCCGCGTTCGCCAAACCGAAGCTCGTGCCACGGGGCTGGCAGAGCATCGGCGAGTACGCCTACGTGTTCGTACGCGACCAGATCGCCAGGCCCAGCCTCGGCAAGGACGCCGACCGATGGATGGGCCTGCTCCTCACGATCTTCCTGACCGTGCTCATCTGGAACGTGATGGGCATCGTCCCGTTCATCCAGTTCCCCGTCGCCGCGTACATCGCCTTCCCCATGGTGCTGGCCGTCAGCGTGTACGGCATCAAGCTCTACCTCGGGGTCAGGCACCACGGCGTACGCGGCTACCTGCGGGGCATCGTCCACCTGCCCGGCCTGCCCGGCTGGGCGTACGGGATCTACGCCCCGCTGATCCTGGCCGAGGTGTTCCTCAACTCACTGTTCACCCACTTCCTCCGGCTGTTCGCGAACATGTTCGCCGGCCACATCCTGCTGGCCTTCTTCAGCTCGGTGGGCTTCTGGTTCATCTTCGAGCGGCTCACCCCGCTGGGCGTGGGCATCGGGGTGCTCGGCGTGCTGATGACCATCGCGATGACCGCGTTCGAGATGTTCGTCCAGGTCCTGCAGGCGTTCCTGTTCGCCATGCTGGCCTCGATGTTCATCGCCAGCGGACTGCACGGCTCGCACTAACGCGCGGCGCGGGCCACCTTGGCGGCCAGCTTGCGGTGCTCGGACGAGCGCAGCACGCCGGCCGCCTCCTCCGCCGAGGCGACGGGCGCCTCGGTCAGCAGGCCCTTGGCCTGCTTGAGCTTCAGCAGCCTGGTGACGGACTGGTCGAGCCGCTGCGCGGAGATCCGGCCCGACTTCACCGCGGCCAGCACCGCCTGGTACGCCTTGGGCAGGTCGTTCGGCATGAGCAGCAGATCGGCCCCGGCCAGCACGGCGCGCACGGAGATCTCGCCGTCGTTGTACTTCTTGCGCACGCCCCCCATGTTGAGCGCGTCGGTGGAGATCACGCCGTCGAAGCCGAGCTTCTCCCGCAGCAGGCCGGTCAGGATCGGCTTGGACAGCGTCGCCGGGTCGCCCGAGGGGTCGAGCTTGGGGAAGACGAGGTGGGCGCTCATCACGGCGTCCACCCCGGCCTCGATCGCGGCCTTGAACGGCGGCGCGTCGATGCGCTCCCACTCGGCCTTCGTGTGCTTGATCACCGGCAGCCCGGTGTGACTGTCGACCGCGGTGTCACCATGGCCGGGGAAGTGCTTGGCCGTGGCCGCCACCTTCGCGTCGGCGAACCCCTTGACCGCCGCGGCGACCATCGTGGCCACCCGCTCCGGGTCGTCGCCGAAGGCCCGCCGGCCGATCACGGGGTTGCGCGGGTTGACGTTGACGTCGGCGACAGGCGCGAAGTCGAGGTTGACGCCGAGCGCGCGCAACTCCTCGCCGGTGGCCTTGGCCACGGCCCGCGACAGGGCGGGCTGCTTGGTCGCGCCGATCGTGGCGGCCCCCGGGAAGGGGGTCATGAGCGCGGACATCCTGGACACCAGGCCGTTCTCCTGGTCGGTGCCGACCAGGAGCGGGACCTTCTTGGCGGAGCGCTGCAGGCCGTTGGTCAGGCCGACGACCTGGCTGGTGCTCTTGACGTTCTGCGGGAAGAGGATCACGCCGCCCAGGTGGTATTTGGCGATCACCTTGGCCGGGGTCTGGGCTGCGTATCTCGCCTGGTTCTCGCCCGAGACGGTGTCGGGCGCGGTGCCGTACAGGACGGGCATGAAGAGCTGGCCGACCTTCTCCTCGACGCTCAGCTTCGACAGGACGCGCTGCACCGGATCGGCTTGCGCCTGCGGCGGGCGCGAGGTCTGCGGCGGCGTGCTCTGCGCGGGCGGCGCGGCCTTGCCCCCCGTGGGGGCCGCGCCTGCCCCGCCGCCGCCGCAGGCCGTCATAGCGAGCACCAGGAGACCCGTCGTACCGATCCGTCGAAGCATGACTCCAAAGGTATCCATCCGACGACCCCGCCGAGCCTCGCGCTTACCGAAAGCGGCCGGAACTACAACCCCAGATTGTCGAGCCCGGGCAACTGCTCGCGGGCCGCCTCCCGCGCCTGCGCCGCCGTCACCTGCTCCCGCGCCGCCTCAGCCGCCAGCACGCACTGCTCCATCGTGTGCGCGGCCAGTGCGGCGCGTACGGCCGCCAGCGCGGACGCCCCCATCGACAGCGTCGAGACCCCCAGCCCGACCAGCACGCACGCCAGCGCAGGCCCGGCCGCCGCCTCCCCGCAGACCCCGCACGACTTGCCGGACTCCGTCGCGGCCGCGGCGACCATGGCGATCAGGTCGAGCAGCGCGGGCTGCCACGGATCGTGCAGCGCGCTCACGGCGGCCAGCTCGCGGTCGGCCGCGAAGGCGTACTGGGCGAGGTCGTTGGTCCCGATCGAGACGAAGTCCACCGGCGCGAGCAGGTGCTCGGCCCGCAGCGCGGCCGACGGGACCTCGATCATCACGCCCACGCTCGCCAGCCGCCTGGACCGGCACGCCCGCGCGAACCACCGGGCCTCCTCGGCCGTGGCCACCATCGGCGCCATCACCTGGAGCCGCTCGGACGCGACGGCGGCGAGCGCGCTGAGCTGCGCGTCCATGACCTCGGGGAACCTTCTGGTCCTGCGCAGCCCGCGCTCGCCGAGCGCCGGGTTCGGCTCGGCGGCCTGGTCGGGCAGGAAGGCCAGCGGTTTGTCCGCGCCGCTGTCCAGCGTGCGCACGACCACGTTGCCGGCCGGGAACGCCTCCAGCGCGGCCCGGTAGGCGTCGCGCTGCTCCTCCTCGGACGGCGGCTCGCTCCTGTCCAGGAAGAGGAACTCGGTCCGGTAGAGCCCGATGCCCTCGGCGCCCGCCGCGACGGCCGCGGCGAGCTCGGACGGGCCGCCGATGTTCGCGAGCAGCGGAACCGGCTGCCCGTCCGCAGTCCTGCCCGGCCCCTTCGACGACGAGAGCGCGGCCTGACGGGCGGTGGCCGCGCCGAGCGCGTCGGCGACGTCCGACTCGGCCGGGTCCACGCGTACCTCGCCGGTGCTGCCGTCGGCCATCACCCGCACACCCGCCGGGATGGCGGTCGCACCCGGGCAGGCCACGACGGCGGGCACGCCCATCGCCCTGGCCATGATCGCGGTGTGGCTGGTGGGGCCGCCCTCCTCGGTGACGAACGCGGCCACGTGCTCCCTGGCCAGCATCGCCGTGTCGGCGGGCGCGAGATCCCGTGCCACCAGCACGTACGGCTCCACGGGCGACACCGGCAGCCCCGGCATGGCCTGCCCGTAGAGCAGCGCGATCACGCGGTCCCTGATGTCGTCCAGGTCGGCGGCCCGCTCGCCCAGATAGCCACCGGAGCCGGCCAGCACTTCCCGATATTTCACGAAAGATTCGTAGATCGCCCTGGGGGCGGCCAGACCACGGTCGATCAGTGAGGTGACCTTCACGATCAGACCGGGGTCCTCGGCCATCATGGCCTGGGCCTTGAGTATGTCCTCGGCCTCGCCGCCCGCCTGGTTGCCGCGGGCCTCCAGCTCGCCCGCGACCTGCGTGAGCGCGACCATCGCGCGCTCTTTCTCCTGGTCCGCCGCACCGGTGTAGGTGGCGCCCTCGGGGGGTTCGGGCACGGAGACGGTCAGAACGTAAGCGGGGCCGTGCCCGATGCCCGGGCTGACCCCCACCCCCCGCAGATTCATGGCGTACTGGCGATCGCGGCCAGCTCGTCGAGGATCTCCTCCGAGCCGTCGCCCTCGGCGCAGATCACGACGGTCTCGCCCTGCCGGACGTCGAGTGCCATGATCGCGAGGATGCTCTTGCCGTTGACCGGGCCCCCACCGTGGGACTTCTCCACCGTGATGTCCATCGGGGCCTGCTTCGCCCGCTGCACGAACGTCGCCGCGGGACGGGCATGCAGCCCCACCTCCGCCGCCACGGTGACCTTGCGCTCACCCATGTAACTTCTCCTCCTTCTGCTGCCGGTCCGGACCAGCCGGACCGTCGTGCTCGGCAGCCTGCCGATCGCGGTCACATCGGCGGCGGGCCTATTGTCTCGTCTTCCGCGGGTATGCCGTGGCCATCGGCGTCCCGTCCAAGCCTCACGGGCGGGCGGCTATTCCCATCTGAACAGCTCGTCCCCCACGTGCACCGCCCCTTCCGCCACTCCGGTGACGGACTCGGAAAGGGCGTCCAGCGCGACGACCGGACACACGGGCGAGCGCCCGCCCGCCTCGATCGCCGCCGGGTCCCAGGCCACCACCGGCTGCCCGGCGCTCACCCGGTCGCCTTCGGCCGCCAGGAGCTGGAAGCCCCGGCCTTTGAGCTGGACCGTGTCGATACCCAGGTGCACCAGCACGCCCTTGCCGTCGTCCCCCACGATGACGTACGCGTGCGGATGCAATTTCATGATTTTTCCCGCGATGGGGGCCACGGCCTTGCCCGGCCCCCTCAGCGGATCGATCGCCGTTCCCGGCCCCACCATGCCCGCGGAGAACACCGGATCGGGCACGGCGGCCAACCCCACAGCTGCCCCCTCAACCGGGGCGAGAACAGTCGTCATGGTCTCGCCCTTAGCCGATGATGTCCTCGATGTCGCTGGCGATCGTGTCCGCCTCCGGCCCGACGACGACCTGGACCACGTTCCCGGCGGCCATCACGCCATGCGCGCCCGCCGCCTTGAGCGCGGCGTGATCGACCTTGGACGCGTCGTGCACCTCCGTGCGCAACCGGGTGATGCAGGGCTCGATGTCGATGATGTTGCCGGCACCGCCGAGCCCGGCGATGATCGCGTTTGCATCCGCCGCCATCCGGTCCTCCCTAGCACTAACACTGCGACCAGGCTAAACGACGCTCAGTGATCAGTCGGTCTGGGTGACCTTGTTCAGCCCGCGCGGCGCGTCGGGGTCGATGCCGAGCCGGCGGGCGAGCGCCTCGGTGAGGAGCTGGCCGGGCACGATCAGGCCCATGGGCGCCACCCATTCGGGCAGGTCGGGGCCGTTCAGCGCGGCCGTGCCCGCCTCGGCGAGCGCGGGTCCGCCCCCGATCGTGTACGCCGCCGCGCCCGCGGCCACCACCCGCTCGGCCAGCGCGACGGTCCCGGACAGCGTCGGGCTGTTCTCGGCGGCGACCAGCAGCGCCGGGGTGTCGGCGTCGACCACCGCGATGGGCCCGTGCAGCAGGTCCGCGTAGGACAGCCCCATGGCGTGCAGGTAGCAGGCCTCCTTGAGCTTCAGCGCCGTCTCCAGCGCCGTGGAGAACGCCAGCCCGCGCCCCGACACCACCACGCCCGGCTTGTCCAGCAGGCCCGCGACCACGGCCTCCAGGTCGCCAGGCTCGGCGATCAGCTTCTCCACCGCGTCGGGGACCCGGCGCAGGTCGTCCGCGTCCACGTCGGCGCCCAGGCCCAGCGCCAGCACGGCCAGCGCGGCGAGCTGCGTGGTGTAGGTCTTGGTCGCGGGAACGGCCTTCTCCTCCCCCGCCACCGTGCACAGCGCCACGTCCGCGGCCTGCGCGAGCGGGCTGTCCGGGCCGCCGTTCGTGATGCCGACCGTGCTGGCGCCGCAGTCCTTGGCCCAGGCCAGCGTCTCGACGATCTCCTCGGTACGCCCCGACTGCGAGATCGCCACGGCCAGCACGCCGTCCAGGTCGAGCTTGCGCTTGTACGTCGTCGCGATCGACGGCGCGGCCAGCGCCGACAGGCGGCCGGCATGTGATTCGACCAGGTAACGGCCGTACACTGCTGCGTTGTCGGAGGTGCCACGCGCGATGAACAACAGCTGGCGGGCCCGCTCGCCCACCGCTCTCACCTCGTCCACCCGCGGGAGGAGGGCGTCCAGAGTGGCTCGCAGCGCGGCCGGCTGCTCGGCGATCTCGCTGCGCATCTTGGTGGTCATCTCGGGCTCATTTCTCAACTCACTACGGTTCGGGCTTGACCGTCTTTCCTGCCATGTGGTCTAGTCCGGACTAGACCAGTACGAACCATAACCCATTGCCTATGTCAGATCGAGGGGAGGATCCGTGGCGCACATCGATCCGGACAGCCCGGTGCCCAAGTACTTCCAGCTTCGCGAGATCCTGCTGGACCTCATCGACAGCGACGAGCTCAGCATCGGGGCGGCCATCCCGTCCGAGCGTGAGCTCTGCCAGCGCTTCGGCCTGTCCAGGATGACCGTACGCCAGGCCGTCGACCACCTCGTGTCCGAGGGCCGGCTGCATCGCGTACCGGGCAAGGGGACCTTCGTCGCCCGGCCCAAGATCGAGCTGGCCCTGCAGCTCACGTCGTTCTCCGACGACATGAGGGCCCGCGGCATGATCCCCGGCTCGCGCGACCTCGACCGGCGGATCGTGCGCGCCAGCGCCCACCTCGCCAAGGAGCTGGGCATCCAGCCGGGCGAGGAGGTGCACTTCATCGAGCGCCTGCGGACGGCCGACGGGGAGCCGCTGTCCATCGAACGGGCGCACATCCCGGTCAAGCTCGCCCCGGGCCTGGCCGACCAGGACCTGTCGGACAGATCACTCTATGAGCTGCTGGAGAGCCGCTACGGCCTGGTCATGGACGCCGGCGAGCTCACCATCGACGGCGGCATCGCCGACCCGAGCGACGCCGACCTGCTGAAGCTGCCGCGTGGCGGCGCCGTGCTGCTGCTGCAGCGCAGGTCGTACTCCGGCGGCACCTGCGCCGAACTCGGCGTGTCCACCTACCGTGCGGACCGCTACCAGTTGCGCACCATCCTCGAAATGCCCGTGAGACGGGGCTGAGGGCCCGACCCGGCCGGCTCTTGCCCTTCCGGCTTTCGCCCTCCCGGCTCCTGTCCTCCCCGGCTCCACCCCCCGGAGGAACACCCGGTGAACGAGACCAAGGCCGCACGGCCTTCGCCGCTCGCTCGCGTGATGACCGTGCTCCAGCGGCTGGGCCGCTCGCTGATGCTGCCCATCGCCGCCCTGCCCGCGGCCGCCCTGCTGCTGCGCTTCGGCCAGCCCGACATGCTCGGCTCCAACGGCGCCGAGCCGGGCGGCCTGGCGGACGTGGCGGGGTTCGGCTGGATGACCGAGGTCGCCGACGTGCTGGCCGCCGCCGGCGAGGCGCTGTTCGAGAACCTGCCGCTGCTGTTCGCCGTCGGCGTGGCGATCGGCTTCGCCCGCAAGTCCGACGGCAGCACCGCGCTCTCCGCCGTGGTCGGCTACCTGGTCTTCGACCGGGTGACGAAGGTGATGTTCTTCGGCTCCGACATCAGGGACACCGTCCTGATCAAGCAGGTGCAGGACCAGGGCGTCAAGGAGATCATCGACTACGGGGTGCAGAACCCCACCAAGGTGCTCGGCGGCATCGTGATCGGCCTGGTCGCCGCCCTGCTCTGGCAGCGCTTCCACCGCATCAAGCTGCCGTCCTGGCTGGCGTTCTTCGGCGGGCGCAGGTTCGTGCCGATCATCACCTCGATCGTGGCGCTGCTCATCGCGGTGGTCTTCGGCTGGCTCTGGCCGGTGATCGGCGAGTGGATCCGGCACGCGGGCGAGGCCCTGGCCGCCATCGGCCCGGTGGGCACCGGCATCTACGGCCTGATCAACCGCCTCCTGATCCCCCTCGGCCTGCACCACTTCGTCAACTCCGTCGTCTGGTACGTGGTGCCGCAGTGCGACGTGGGCGGCCGGGTCATGGGCGGCGACTGGAACTGCTACTTCGGCGGCGCCGCGCACTCCGGCCAGTTCATGGCCGGGTTCTTCCCGATCATGATGTTCGCCCTGCCCGCCGCCGCCCTGGCCATGTGGCGCGCGGCCCCGCCCCACCGCAGGGCCGCCGTGGGCGGCATCATGCTGTCGGCGGGCCTGGCGTCGTTCGTCACCGGGATCACGGAGCCGATCGAGTTCGCCTTCCTCTTCGTGGCGCCGCTGCTCCTGGTGGTGCACGCGATCCTGACCGGCCTGGCCATGGCGTTGACCACCCTCATCGGCGGCCAGCTCGGCTTCGGCTTCTCCGCGGGCCTGCTCGACATGCTGCTGAACGCCAGCAAGTCGAACACCCAGAACTTACCCGGCATCCTGCTCCTGGGCGTGATCTACGGCGCGATCTACTACGTCGTCTTCACGTTCCTGATCCGCCGGCTCAACATCCTGACGCCGGGCCGCGAACCCGAGCTCGACGTCGACTCGGGCGAGACCACCGACGAAGGCGAGCGCGACGACGCGGGCGGGGGCGGCGCGGGGGAGACCGGCGGCGTTTCCCCGCGCCCCGACCCGGGGTAGAACCCAGCCATCCCCCACGAATGGATCAACGGCGGATCGCCGTGCGGGGGTGAGCACGCGTGCCCAGAGCCTCAGAACCACCTTCTGCCTGGTCATCCGTGTGGTCATCGGCCTTCGCGGTGCTGCAACGCATCGGCCGCTCGCTCATGATGCCCATCGCCGTCCTGCCCGCCGCGGGCCTGCTCTTCCGCTTCGGCCAGGACGACCTGCTGGGCAAGGACGGCCTCGGCGCCGTGCTGCCCTGGCTGCTGCCCGTGGCCAAGGTCATGGCCGCGGCCGGCGGCGCCCTCTTCGACAACCTGCCCCTCCTGTTCGCCGTCGGCGTGGCCATCGGCTTCGCCCGCAAGTCCGACGGCAGCACCGCGCTCGCCGCCGTGGTCGGCTACCTGGTCTTCGACCGGGTGACGAAGGTGATGTTCTTCGACGCGGGCCAGGGCGCGGTCTACGAGAAGGTCCTCCGGACCCTCCAGAACGGCACCCCCGCGCTCGACCTGGGCGCCCAGAACCCGACGGGCGTGCTCGGCGGCATCGTCATCGGCATCACGGCCGCCCTGCTCTGGCAGCGCTTCTACCGCCTGAAAGCGCCCTCCTGGCTGGCCTTCTTCGGCGGCCGCCGCTCGGTCCCGATCGTCACCGCCATCGCCGCGCTGCTCCTCGGCGTCGTCTTCGGCCTCTTGTGGCGCCCTATCGGCGACTGGCTCGCGCAGGTGGGCGACTGGCTCTCGGTCCACGGTACGGCCGGCACCGGCATCTACGGCGTGGCCAACCGCCTGCTCATCCCCATGGGCCTGCACCACTTCCTCAACACCATCGTCTGGTTCACCCTCCCCGAGTGCCACGCGGGCGTGGACGGCGCCACCAGGGCCGCGGCAGGCGACCTGAACTGCTATTTCGCCGGCGAGCAGGGCGCGGGCATCTTCATGACCGGCTTCTTCCCCGTCATGATGTTCGGCCTGCTGGGCGCGGCCATCGCCATGTGGCGCGCGGCCCCGCCCGAGCGCCGCCAGGCCGTCGGGGGCATCATGCTCTCGGCCGGTCTGACCGCCTTCGTCACCGGCATCACCGAGCCGCTGGAGTTCGCGTTCATCTTCGTGGCCCCGGTGCTCTTCGTCGTGCACGCGCTCCTGACCGGCCTGTCGATGGCCCTGATGGCGGAGCTGGGCGCCCGGCTGGGCTTCACGTTCTCCGGCGGGGCCATCGACCTGCTGCTGAACGCCAGCAAGTCCAACACCCACGGACTGGGCACGATCATCGTCTTCGGCCTGGCGTACTTCGTCGTCTATTACGCGATCTTCGCCACCCTCATCCGCTATCTCAACCTCCCGACACCCGGCCGCGAACCCGCCGAACCGTAGATTTGGGGTTGCCGAAACATCGAGCGGGGAATCCAGCTCTCCCCCACTTTCCGCAGCTAAAAGGGACAAAGGCCGACGGGAATCGAGGAAGTTGGCGGCCAACGTATATTCCGGCAGGGCCGAAAACTCCTTATATCGATTCTTTCTCCACCCGGATATCGGAGGACGCGTGTCCAGAGCCCCCCACCCAGCCACCGCCGCCGCTGCCATCGCATCCATCCCGGCCCCACGCTCGGCGGACATGCCCTGCGGAGCCCCGGCGACGCACCCCCTGGTCTGGGGCCCGCCGGGCTCCATGCCGGACGAGCGCCGGCTGCGCCACCTGGGCCAGGCCCTGGCCGAGGTCCTGGCGGGCCGGCGCCCTCCCGAGACCCTGGTGGACCGCCTCACCGACCAGGCCTACCGGGACCTGGTACGGGCCGGGCGGATGCTGCACGCGTCCCAGCCGCCGCTGGCCAAAAGCCTCCACGTGAACGAGCCACGCGACGGAGCCATCGAAATGTGCGTGCTCGTCCAGTGCGGCGAGCGCAACCACGTCCTCGCCATCCGCCTCGAACGGCACGGCGTCCAATGGCTGTGCACCGACTTCGAAACCGCCTAGAAACCGCGTAGCGGCCCCACGATCATGGGGCCGCTACGCTTCCCGCGAAGCGCCGACACCACTGCCATCAGGCAGAACGCAGCTGCGATTCCAACGAGAAGCGACACCCACGGCTTCCCGTTCGTGACCAAGAATGCCAATAGCGGCCCCGTGATCACGGGGCCGCTATTTTGAGCTACTTCGGTGTCCCGAAGAAGCGGCAGGGCCGGCGTCAGGTGACTAGGTCACCCACCCAGAACGGCCTCAGACGGCGTTCTTCGGGTCGCCGTGGCAGCGCTTGTACTTCTTGCCGGACCCGCACGGGCAGGGCGCGTTCCGCTCCACGTTGCCGTAGGCGGCCCGCTCGGCCTGCGTCGTGGTCACCTTGGTGTGCTCGACGTCCCCCTGCTCGCCAGGAGCGGAGTATTCGAGCTCCGCAGGCCGCTCAGGCCCACGCAGCCCGCGCGCGATGATCGAGCGGGTCTCCGCCAGGACCGCGTCCTCCTGCTCTTCGACGATCGGGTTTTCCTGCACCTCGACCTCGAGGTTGAACAGGAACCCGACGGAGTCCTCCTTGATGCCCTCCAGCATCGCGGCGAACATCTCGAAGCCCTCGCGCTGGTACTCGATCTGCGGGTCCTTCTGCGCGTAGGCCCGCATGCCGATGCCCTCGCGCAGGTAGTCCATCTCGTACAGGTGCTCGCGCCACTTGCGGTCGAGAACGGACAGGATCACGCGCCGCTCAAGGTCACGCGTGGTCTCGGGGCCGAACTCCTCCTCGCGCCTGGCGTACGCCGCCAGCGCGTCGGCCTTGATCTTCTCCGAGATGAGGTCGGCGGACAGCTCCTCGCGGCCACCGGCCTCCTCGATGACGTCCTCGATCCTGACCGTGACCGGGTAGAGCTCGCCGAACGCCTTCCACAGCTTCTCGAGGTCCCACTCCTCCGCGAAGCCCTCGGCCGTGGCGCCCTGGACGTAGCCCTCGATCACCTCGCCGACGAAGCCGCTCACCTGCTCGTGCAGGTCGGCGCCCTCCAGCACGCGGTGCCGCTCGGCGTAGATGACCTTGCGCTGGCGGTTCATCACCTCGTCGTACTTCAGAACTTCCTTGCGGATCTCGAAGTTCTGCTGCTCGACCTGGTGCTGGGCGGAGGCGATGGCCTTGGAGACGATGCCGGACTCGATCGGCTGGTCGTCGGGGATCTGCAGCCTGGTCATGATCGCCTCGACCCTGGCCGAGTTGAACAGGCGCATGAGGTCGTCGCCGAGCGAGAGGTAGAACCGCGACTCGCCGGGGTCGCCCTGACGGCCGGAACGACCGCGGAGCTGGTTGTCGATGCGGCGCGACTCGTGGCGCTCGGTGCCCAGGACGTAGAGGCCGCCGAGCGCGGTGACCTCGTCGTGCTCGGTCTTGACCGCGGCCCTGGCCTTCTCCAGCGCCTCGGGGTAGGCCTTCTCGTACTCCTCCGGCGTCTCGACCGGGTCGAGCCCGCGCTGGCGCAGCTCGATGTCGGCGCGGAACTCGGAGTTGCCGCCGAGCATGATGTCGGTGCCTCGACCGGCCATGTTGGTGGCGACGGTGACGGCGCCCTTGCGGCCCGCCTCGGCGATGATCGACGCCTCACGCGCGTGGTTCTTCGCGTTGAGCACCTCGTGCTGCACGCCACGCCGCTTGAGCGCCTTGGACAGCCGCTCCGACTTCGCCACCGAGGTCGTGCCGACGAGCACCGGCTGACCGGCCTCGTAGCGCTCCTTGATGTCGTCGACCACCGCGTTGAACTTGGCGTCCTCGTTCTTGTAGACCACGTCGGCCTGGTCCTTGCGGATCATCGGCCGGTTGGTCGGGATCGGGACGACGCCCAGCTTGTACGTCTGGTGGAACTCGTTGGCCTCGGTGACGGCGGTGCCGGTCATGCCGGACAGCTTCTCGTAGAGGCGGAAGTAGTTCTGCAGGGTGACCGTGGCGAGAGTCTGGTTCTCGTCCTTGATCTTCACACCCTCTTTGGCCTCGATGGCCTGGTGCATGCCCTCGTTGTAGCGGCGCCCGTGCAGGATGCGGCCGGTGAACTCGTCGACGATCAGGACTTCGCCCTCGGTGACGATGTAGTCCTTGTCCTTCTTGAACAGCTCCTTGGCCTTGAGCGCGTTGTTCAGGAAGCCGACGAGGTGGGTGTGCTCCGGCTTGTACAGGTTGTCGATGCCGAGCCAGTCTTCGACCTTCTCGACGCCGGCCTCCAGGATGCCGACCGTGCGCTTCTTCTCGTCGACGATGTAGTCGCCGGTGCTCTCTTCGCCCGGGTTCTTCGCCTCGACGCCCTTACGCAGACGCGGCACGATCTTTGCGAACTCGTTGTACCACTTGCCCGACTGCTCGCCAGGACCGGAGATGATCAGCGGCGTGCGGGCCTCGTCGATCAGGATCGAGTCGACCTCGTCGACGACCGCGAAGTTGTGGCCGCGCTGCACGCACTCTTCGAGCGACCAGGCCATGTTGTCGCGCAGGTAGTCGAAGCCGAACTCGTTGTTGGTGCCGTACGTGATGTCGGCTTCGTACTGCTTGCGGCGCTCGTCGGGCTGCTGGCCGGACAGGATCATGCCCACGTCGAGACCGAGGAACCGGTAGATGCGGCCCATGTTCTCGGCACCGACCTTGACCAGATAGTCGTTGACGGTGATGACGTGGACGCCCTTGCCGGAGATGGCATTGAGGTACGCCGGGAGCGTACAGGTCAGGGTCTTGCCCTCACCGGTCTTCATCTCCGAGATGTTGCCCATGTGGAGGTTGGCCCCACCCATGATCTGCACGTCGAAGGGCCGCTGGCCGAGCACGCGGCGGGCCGCCTCGCGCACGGTCGCGAACGCTTCGGGAAGCAGATCGTCGAGGGTCTCGCCATCCGCATAGCGTTGTTTGAATTCGTCCGTCATGGCGCGCAACTCCGCGTCGGACAGGCTCGTGAAGTCGTCCTCGATGGAGTTGACCTGGTCTGCGATCCGCTTGAGCTTGCGCAGGATCTTGCCTTCGCCGGCACGTAGGATCTTGTCGAGAATGGCTGCCACTTTATGTAAAGCTCCTCGCAGGTCTACCCCGGCGGCGCCGCCAGGAGGAGAGGCCGAGACAAACTTCCCCGATGCCCATCGTAGGCGGTTCAGCAACCAGACACAGCCACCGTCGCGACACCGTGGTGAGAGCGTGGCGGACACGTTGGTGGACACCTTGGCGGACACTGTGGCGGACACCGTGACGGCGAGGCCGCAGACCGCGTCTGGGAGAATGGTGCAAGGCAGAGAGTATGCCGGTTGACAGCCGGCTCGCACCAATAAGCGGGATATCCGGCAAAGGGAAGGATTTGTCATGGTTGAGGGGAAGAAGTCGGAGCAAACGGAGAATCTCGGCAGCCACGGCGGCCGCGCCTCGTCCTGGCTCGCCGTGACGGTGATGCTGGTGGGCACCATCGTGGCCGGCTTCGGGATGACGGCCGACAACTGGACACTCGTCTGGATCGGCGCCGGAGTGTTCGTGGTGGGCGGCATCCTCGCCCTGGTCTTCGACATCTTCACCGACGTCGTGATCGATGCGCCCCGGGTGGGGATGCACGCGGAAGACCACCGCTGACGCACGCTTCAACGGCGGGCACCCGACCTCACGGGTGACCCGCCGTCGCCATCTCCACCCAGCCGAGTACGCCCTCACCTCCCGGGCACACCTCCGCACGAGACCGCCCACTCTTGCCTCGCCCGCCAGCCGGATGCGGCCACCAGCGCGGACGCATCCCAGCCTGCGAGTGCAGCCACCAGCACGGACCCACCCAGCCTGCGGGTGCAACCCTCGACACCCACCGGGCTCCATCCACCGGGCTCCACCCGCCGATGCCGGCCACCGTTTCTGTCGGTGCCGCCCGCTAGATTTCTCGCATGCATCCCCGTACGGACCCGCAGCCATGAGCGAGCACCCGACCGATCTGACCGCCGACGAGGCACGCCGGGTCATTCTGCGCTCCCAAGGGCTGATCGGCGCCGACGCGCGCAAGGGCGGGGTGCACGCCATGCTGCGCAGACTGGGCGCCGTCCAACTCGACACGATCTCGATCCTCGCCCGCTCCCACGAGCTGGTCGCATACGCCCGCCTGGGAGCGGTGGGCAGACCGAAGATCGAGCGCGCCTATTGGCACGATCCCGCCCAGAGCTTCGAATACTGGTGCCACGCCGCCTGCATCCTGCCCATCGAGCATTGGCCCCTCTACTCCTTCAGGCGCCGGGCCTACCGCGAGCGGCGCTTCCGCTGGCACGAGGTCCCCGACGGGGTGGAGAAGCTCCTTGACCAGGTCCGCGAGTCCGGCCCGCTGACGACCTCCGACGTGGGCGGCGCCAAGAACGGCGGCCCGTGGTGGGACTGGTCAGACTCCAAGATCGGCCTGGAGTGGCTGCTCGACATCGGTGAGCTGGTCTGCAGCCGGCGTGTCGGGTGGCGCCGCGTCTACGACCTGGCCGAGCGCGTGGTCCCCGCCGACCTCCTGGCCGACGACCTCTCCGACGAGGAGTGCATTATCCGGCTGGCCGCCATCGCAGGCCGCTCGCTGGGCGTGGCCAACCGGACCGACCTCATCGACTACCTGCGCCTCAAGGGCCGTTACGCGGCGATACTCGACGAGGTCCTGCTCAGCGGCGCGACGGGCCTGGTGCCCGTGAGCGTCGCCGGCTGGCCGGGCAAGAAGGGCCAGGGGAACGCCTGGGCGGACCCGGCTGCCCTCGAGTCCGAGCCGCGCGGCGGCCGCCATCGCACGACGCTGCTGTCGCCGTTCGACTCCCTCATCTGGCATCGGGGCCGCACCGAGCGGGTCTTCGGCTTCAAATACCAGCTCGAGCTCTACGTGCCCAAGCACAAGCGCGTCCACGGCTACTTCACGATGCCGGTCCTGGCCGGTGGCCGCCTGATCGGCCGCGTCGACCCGGCCCGCGAAGGCACGACCCTGGTGATCAGGCAACTCCACCTGGAGCCCGGCCTCTCGCCCGCCAAATACGCCGGCGCGTTAAGCGACGCCGTGTGGTCGGCCGCCGAGTGGGTGGGCTGCGACGCCGTACGCGTCGAACGCGCCGACCCCCCAGAGCTCATCCCGCTCCTGACCACCCAAAAACCCTGAGCACTGTCCCCCTGCCACCAGAACGCACCGAACGCCCGCCAGCACCCCCTCCGGACACGCGTCCAGAGGGGATGGCGCCCTGCCGAGAAGCCCTCAACAGCGAGCCCCAGACGTGCCCACATTGTCCTGAGCGGGCGACACCCCCCTCGCGACGGAGGGCGTTGAGCACGCCCTTGTCCCGGTTGGTCAGATGCAGGCCTGGCGTGAGGTTGGACGCTGCTCAACCGCTCCGTTGGTCGGCACGGTCCTGGTGGCTGGGCATAAAGGGTGCGTCGCTCGCTAGGGACTGAACGTCCGAGCCGATGACCTGAGCACCCCACCACGAGCCGATGGCTTGAACGCCTGACCCGGAGCGAACGGGCTGAAGCGCTCCAACCGCGAGGGCACCAGCCCCACCGCGAGGCGATGAGCCGAGCGGCCCCGGGCAAGCGAATGCGCTGAGCGCCGCCGCGCCCGCGAGGCGCGGTGTCAGAGCTCAGCGTCTCCACATGTCCAGACCGGTCCCAGCCAGTACACGGTACGGTCCCGGCCAGTACGGGTGTACGGGTCCGGTATGGGCCCAGCCTCCGCTAGCCCTATGTGATCTCCAGCATGCGCTCCCGCACCGCGTAGACCACGGCCTCCATCCGCGAATGCAGCTGCAGCTTGTCGAGGATGTTGCGGACGTGGTTCTTCACGGTGTTCTCCGAGATGAACAACTGCTTGGCGATCTCGCGGTTGTTCATGCCCTTGGCCACCAGCCGCAGGACCTCCATCTCGCGTTCCGTCAGCCGCGGCACCGGAAGCTGAGGCGGGCGCTCGTTCTCCTTGCGGCTCATCGTCTGGAACTCGTTGATGAGCTTGGCGGCCATCGCGGGGTTGATTAACGACTGACCTTCGTGGACGCCGCGCACCGCAGCAGGGACGTCGTTGATCTGGACGTCCTTGAGCAGATAGCCGGTGGCTCCCGCCTTGATGGCCTCGAAGAGGTCTTCTTCCTCGTCGCTGACCGTCAGCATGATGATGCGGGTGCTGGGGACGGAGGCCTTGATGCCCTTCGTGGCCTCGATCCCGTCCTGCCGGGGCATGCGTACGTCCATGAGGGCGACGTCGGGCATGAGGCGGTCGGCCAGTTCGACCGCCTCTTGCCCATCGCTCGCCTCACCAACCACCTCTATGTCCGGCTCAGCAGCCAACGCCAGCGCCAGGCTCCGCCTGATCAGCTCGTGATCGTCAACGATCAGGACGCGGATCGGCTCGCTCTCCGGCGGGCGCACCTCACCAGACTCGGTCACGAGACCTCCTTGATCCGCCTCGCGACTGTACCCTCGCTTCGCTCGCTCATCTGAACCTGACTGAGCTCGCTCACGTCTCCTCCTCGTCGGGGGGGCCAGAGCCGTTGAACCGCAATGATGGCACGTATGCCACGGTTCTCGGGTGGTCGAGAAGATCTTTTAGCGGACGATCAGGGCTCTACGAGCCGCAACACGCCGTAGTTATAGCCGCGTCTGTTGTAAACGACACATGGCTGGCCGCTCTCTTTGTCACGGAACAGGTAGAAATCATGGCCGACCAGCTCCATCTCCAGCAGGGCCTGGTCGATGGTCATGGGTTCTGCTCTGTGGAATTTCTCCCGCACGATGAGCGGCCCATCGCCGTCCATCTCGATCGGGACGATGTCGTCGTAGCGTTTGTCGCTCTGTACCAGCTCGTCCTCGTCGGGCTCGGCCGGTTTGGGGACGGGCGGAGCCGTCCGCGTGGCCAGGTCGGCGTCGGGGAGCGTTGCGGTGATCTCCGCCACGGAAGGCGGGCAGTGGTTGCCGTGATGGACTTTGCGCCGGTCGGCCAGTCGCCTGAGGCGGCCTTCCAGCTTGTCGAGGGCCATGTCGAGGGCTACGAATCGGTCGTCGGCCGAGGCTTCGGCGCGGATGGCCGGTCCTCGAGAGTGAATGGTGAGCTCGACGCGCTCCCGCTGTGCGGCGAGGCGCGGATTGCGTTCTTTGGACACCTCCACGTCGACTCGGATGAGTTTGTTGTCCAGACGTTCGATCCTGGCCAGCTTGGTCGCCACTTGGTCGCGGAACCGATCACTCACTCCTGTGTGCCGGCCCTTGACGATGATGTCCATGCAACAGCCCCCCTTCGTCTAACGACTGAGCAAGAGCGCCCGGCAACGTGCCTGCCGGACGGGGTCTTCTGTCCGCCTTCCTGTCACCGTTCCCCTCTTCCGACTCGGTGGTACCGGGAACTCGGGTGGCACCCGCCCGGCCGACCTGGTCTTCGACCCCACATCCGCCTGCTGAGGATTTCGCAGCTCTGTTGCCACTACTGCCCTTCTCTTCTGGCGAGGGACATCTGGCCCCTCGGGAAGGCAGGACTTACCCCTAAGCCGCACCGTGATCGGTCGACAAAGAGTCGCCTTACGTGGACCGTTTTGCCTGCGGCTGGCATCGGCTAGCAGAGCCGGGGACTCCGGCCCTGCGCAACCACGGACCCGAACGGGTGCCATGTCAGAACGCTATCCGCATCCAGGGCGAATGTCAGCTGAGCCGTGTGCCAAAGGATCACTTACCGTGATTTCCGCAGGGCCCATATGGCCATTCGGGCACCCCACTTAACCGATCGGCAACCCTTATGGGCGCGCGGCTCCCGTCCGCTGAGCTGCCCCACCGCCGTCCTCGGGGAAGTGACATGTGACCTCCAGGTGAGGGTTGCGATTTGGATCTTTCTTTACTCACCGTCACCGTAACGGTTTTCAAGATCTTCGGCGTGTCGCGGCGACAGTGACCGCCAAAGGTGCTGCCACCCCAGCTGAGCGGAGGGCTCTGGCGGCTTCCACCAGCGTGGCGCCGGTCGTGACAATGTCGTCCAGGAGCAGCACACGGGCCGCTGGAGGCCCTTTCGCAGCTCTGGGCACCCGGAGGGACCCGGCGAGGTTGGCGCCTCTCTCAGCGGAGCTCAGGCCCGCCTGGTCGGCAACCCTGCGGGCCTGGACCAGCGCCGTCCACAGCTCGGCCCGCAGCCCGTACGCCCGAAGGTGCCGCACCACCAGCACGGCCAGCCGTCCCACCGGATCGTGGCCCCTGGCTCGCCGGCTGAGCCGCCCGCTCGGCACCGGCACCACGGCGAACGGGCGCGCCGCCGCCCCGAACGCCGTTGTCCCGAACGCCCCCGCGCCGATCGCCGTCAGCACCGTGAACGTCAGGACCTGCGCCAGCACCCCGGCCAGCGCCACCGCGCCCCGCTCCTTGTACGCCACGACCGCCCGGCGGACCGCGCCCTCGTAGCGGGCCGCCGACCAGCAGTCGGGCAACCCGACCGGCACCGGCTCGGGCAGCCGCCGCGCGGGGGCGGCGGTCAGCTCGGCGAGGCAGCCCCCGCAGCACCGTGCCCCCGTGGCGCCGCAGCCGGCGCACACCTGGGGAAGGACGAGATCGAGTACGGCGTTCAGCACGCGTTCAGGATGCCGCCCGCCACCGACAATTCCCGAAGCCCGGCCTCTCTCGCTCGACAGGTCGGTCCAGGAACCCGGAGGCAACCGGTCCAGACCAGTCAGCTGCGATGCCAGCTCATGGGCCCGCTCCACTTCGACCTGGGCAACCGGTCCAGACAGGTCCCTTCAAGCAGGTGGCCGCTGGGCGGTGGGGGTCGAATGTCGCGGGGCACTTCCCGGACGCCGCCAACCGCCCGAGAACCGGAGGCGGGGCAGGGCCGGAGGGCAGGTCAAGCAGGTGGCCGTCGGGGGTGGTGGAGGTCGAATGTCGCGGCGCACCGCCCGGAGGCCGCCCGGGAACCGGAAGCGAGGGCTGGGGGGCGGGGACAGGGGCGAAGCCGGCGCCGAGCCGGGGGCTGGGGGCCGGGACAGGGCCGGAGCCGGGGGCCGGAGCCGGGGGGCCGAAAGCGGGGGTCGAAAGCGGGGTCGAAAGCGGGGCAGGGGGCAGGGCCTGGGCCGGGACCCGAGGGCGGGACCGGGCGGGGCAGGGCCGGGGGCAGGGCCGGGGGCAGGGCCGGGGGCAGGGCCGGGGGGGCAGGGCCGGGGGGCAGGGCCGGAGCAGGGGCCTTCAGTGGTCAGGCGGCTTGTGGTGTCGGAGCGGGCGGTGGGGTGGGGCGGGCGTGGGGACCGGTGGCGGCGGGTCCGTAATGGTGCGGTCTGGGAGGTGCTGTAATCGCCGGCTCAGCCCAGCGGGAACAGCGGCGTCCCCGCCCCCTGCTCGATCTTCGCCGTCCAGCTCTGCCGGTCCTGGTTGAGCTCCATGACCTTGACGCCCTGGTCCGTGCTGAACTCCCCCAGCACCCGGCCCCCCGCAGCCGCCAGCCGGGTCAGCTGGTCCTCCAGCGGGATGCCGACCGTCTCCCCGTCCCCCACGTTGATCTGGCTGAGGATCTGCCCGGCCTTGATGCCCACGAGCACGAGCAGGTGCTCGTCGTCCGCCCAGGCCACGTCCAGGATCTCCTTGCCCGTCTCGGTCGTGGTCAGCGACTGGAAGTTCCCCAGCATGGTCCCGGACACGTCATGGGTCAGCGCGCCGATCTGGACCGTGTTCTTGCCGGTCGTCACGGCCACCCTGACCCCGTCCCTGGCGATCCGCAGCCGCGTCACGTCCAGGCCCTGGAGCTTGGGCGCCGAGACCCGCTCGGGCCCGCGCCCGGTGGCCGGGTCGTAGCGCAGCAGGAACCCGTTCTTGGTGTCGTACGTCCACAGCGACCCGTCCTGGTGCCACGTCGGCGGCGTCAGGCCGGTGCCCTGGATGACCTCCTGCCACTGCCCCTCCGGAGCGAGCTTGGCCACGGAGATGCCGGTCGAGGTCGTCGCGGCGACGAAGGAGGTGGCGGTGCCCTCCTTGGACAGGGTGTAGTTCGAGTAGCCGTCGCGCGGCTGCCCGGCCGGTCCGGGCACGACGCCGGCCGGCCCGTCCTTGCCCATGTAGTGGACCGCGCCCTTGCTGACGTAGTAGGCCGAGTCGCCGCTGTCGTCCAGCCAGCCCTCGTCGGACTCGGGCCGGTCGATGAAGTACGGCTCACCGTCCAGCTGCATCTCGATGACGCGCCCCTTGGCGACCTCGTTCTTGCTGAGGCTGTACCTGACCTGGGCCCGCAGGGAGTCCTCGGTGCTCAGGTCGTTGGCGTCGATCGGGCCGGACAGGTTGATCACGACGCGCTCCTCGCCCGACCACCTGATGGACTCGATCTTGGTGCCGGGCGGGAAGCTGGAGGTCACCGCGCCGCCTTCGAGGGCCGCGGTCTGCGGCTTGAGAAGGCGTTCGAGGATGGTCTGCGCGAAGCTCTCCGTCGGCTTGAGCCTCAGCCGCACGCGGTCGACGACGAGCTGCTTCTGCGAGTTGCCGCTCATGTAGTAGAGGTTCGTCGGACGGTAGGCCCGCATCACGTCCGAGTTGGTCAGCACCAGCCCGGTCGGCAGGCTCTTGACGCGGTAGCCGCTGCCCTGGACCTTCACCAGGTCGAACGGGCGATCCCACGAGCCGGCCGTCGGCGCGTAGGAGTCGTCCTCCTTGATGCTGGCCACCACCTGCGCCTTGACCTGGAGCTTCTCCACCGCCCCCGTGGTGTCGCGCGGCGTCTGGGGCACCACTTCGAAGCCGTCCTCGATCACCGTCACGGGCCCCGCGGGGCTCCACTTGGCCAGCGCCTCGGCGGTCAGGTATTGGGGCAGGATCGTCGGGTCGTCGGGATAGGCGGCCATGGCGGCCTGCAGCCCTCTGATCGTCTCCTCGGGCCCCCATCCCTCCTGGGGCGGGATGGCGATCATGCGCTGGAAGGACTTGGTCAGGGGGTCGCCCGCACCGACCTCGCTGACGGTGTACGGGCCGCTCACGGGGATCACCGTGCAGCCGCTGCTCGCGCAGGCCACGGCGGCCGCGATCGCCACGACGGCCCCGAGCCGCCTAGTCGTCGTCATGGCCGCCCCCGTCCCCTGACGCGGGCAGCAGCACGGGCGTCATGGCCCCGCGCCAGGTGCGCCGCATCTCGATCTCGGGCGGCACCAGCGACAGCGGCGAGCCCTTCAGGTCGGCCCCGGCCATCCTGGGCAGCGTCAGCCTGAACTGCGAGCCCTCACCCGGCTGCCCCCAAGCCTGCAGCCAGCCGCCGTGCAGCGTGGCGTCCTCGCGCGAGATCGCCAGCCCCAGCCCGGTGCCGCCGATGGTCCTGGCCCGCGACGGGTCGGCCCGCCAGAACCGGTCGAACACCATCGTGTCCTCGCCCGCCTTCAGCCCGATCCCGTGGTCGCGTACGGCGACGGCCACGGCGTCCCTGTCGGCCCCGACGGTGACCACGATGCCCCGGCCCTCGCCGTGCTCGATGGCGTTGAACAGCAGGTTGCGCAGGATCCGCTCGACCCGGCGGTTGTCGATCTCGGCCATGCAGGGCTCGTTCGGCAGCCTGAGCTCGAAGCGGGTCGCGTGCCGCTCGGCCAGCGCCTCGGAGTCGCCGATCGCGCGCAGCACCACTTCGCGCACGTCCACGGGGTCGAGGTCGAGGGTGGCCGCGCCGGCGTCGTAGCGGCTGATCTCCAGCAGGTCCGCCAGCATCGACTCGAACCGCTCCAGCTGCGCCTGCATGAGCTCGGCCGAGCGGGAGGCCATCGGGTCGAAGTCCTCGCGGGCGTCGTAGAGGAGGTCGGCGGCCATCCGGACGGTGGTCAGCGGGGTGCGCAGCTCGTGGGACACGTCCGAGACGAACTGCCGCTGGACCTGCGACAGCTCCTCCAGCTGATGGATCTTCAGCGCCAGGTTGGCGGCCATCTCGTTGAACGAGTTCGCCAGCCGGGCCAGGTCGTCCTCGCCGCGTACTTTGAGGCGTTCGTCGAGCTTCCCGGAGGCCAGGCGTTCCGCGGCCTCGCGCGCGAGCCGTACGGGGGAGACGACCTGCCGGGTGACCAGGTACGCGATCGCGGCGAGCAGCAGCACGAGCCCGAAGCCCACCACGATGATGGCCAGGCGGACGTTGTACAGCAGCTCCTCTTCCTCCCCGAACGGGAAGAAGTGGTAGACCTCGTAGTTCTGGCCGGTGGAGGGCACGTGGACCACGCCGCCGACCACGTACGTGAGCATGGGCTGGCTCTGCCCGGTGAACGTGATCTCCTCGATCGAGCCGACGATCTTGTCGAACTCGAACTTCTGCACGTTGCGCTTGAGGTTCTGCTCCAGCGCCGAGGGGACGTTCGCGCGGACGACGCTGCCGGAGGCCCGCGACTGGCCGGGTGCGGTCCTGTTGAGGATCAGCACGTCGTAGCGCTTCTTGGAGCCGTCTTCGCCGGACCCGGTGACGGTGTCCATGACCTCGTCGAGCGGGCTGGGCGAGCCCTTCTTGCCGCTGTCGGCGGCCTTGCTCTGCTCGTCGGTGTCCAGCGCGAGCGCGTCGGCGATCTGCAGGCGGTCGGCGAACGCCTCGCTGACGGAGGAATCCTGGCTGCTCTTGACGACGGACCTGTTGATCTGGTCGAACAGGAACGCGCCCAGCACGACGACCACGGTCACGGAGATCACCAGTGTGCTGGTGACGACCTGGAGCTGGAGCGAGCGCCGCCAGACGCGCCGCACCTTGCCCGCCGCGCGACGTACCCGCCGACGAACGCCGCCGAGAATCTGGCGGAATGTCCGTCGGCGAGTTCTGCGCTTCTTCGTCGTCGGGGGCATGGCAGGGCAGGGGGGAGACTACGCCGGGCCGGCTTTGTAGCCCACGCCGCGGACCGTCACGACGATCTCGGGGTGCTCGGGGTCCTTCTCGATCTTGGCCCTGAGCCGCTGCACGTGCACGTTGACCAGCCGCGTGTCGGCCGCGTGCCGGTAGCCCCAGACCTGCTCCAGCAGGACCTCGCGGGTGAACACCTGGCGCGGCTTGCGAGCCAGCGCCACCAGCAGGTCGAACTCGAGCGGCGTGAGGTTGATCGTCTCCTCGCCGCGCTTGACCGAGTGGCCGGCCACGTCGATGGTGATGTCGCCGATCTGCAGGATCTCCGGTGTCGGCTCGTCGGTACGGCGCAGCCGCGCCCGCACCCGCGCCACCAGCTCCTTCGGCTTGAACGGCTTGACGATGTAGTCGTCGGCGCCTGACTCCAGCCCGAGCACGACGTCGATCGTGTCGCTCTTGGCCGTGAGCATGACGATGGGCACCCCCGACTCAGCCCTGATCCTGCGCGCCACATCGATGCCGTCGGCCCCCGGCAGCATCAGGTCGAGCAGAACCAGATCCGGGCGTGTATCCCGGAACGCGTCGAGGGCCTTGTCGCCGTCGGATACAAACGACGGCTCGAAGCCTTCCCCTCGCAGCACGATCCCCAGCATCTCGGCGAGAGCGGCGTCGTCGTCGACGACCAGCACGCGACCTTTCATGGCCCCTCATTCGTTCTACGCATTGTGGGACATACCCGCACGATCGCTGAAGGTTACCCTTGGCGAGCCCGTGAGTGTGACCTGAGCCCTACAAAAGGCGAATTTTAGGTCCGCCCCCGCGACCGCATTCTCAGTCTGCGGTAACAGAGCGACTTTCGGCCATCCCTGGACGCGAACCTTGACCCGATTCGCCGTGAAATGCGGGCAAGATGAAGCAGCGAATCCGCTCCGCGACACCACCGCCCCGCCCAGCGTGCCAGGATTGGGATATGTCAGACGGTCACGGTCCCCCGCCCGAGACGCCATCCGGCTGGTCGGCCGAACAGCCCCCGCCCTACAGCGCCCCGCCGGCCTCGCCGTGGACCGCGCCGGGCGCGCCAGAGCAGGTGCCCTACGGGCAACCCTATGGACAGGCGCCACAACAGCCCCCGCAGCAGCAGGCCCCGTATCAGCAGCCGCCGCAACAGCAGCCGCAGCACGGGGCCGGGCCGCAAACACCATACCCGGCTTATCCCCAGCAGCAGCCAGGATACGGCTACATGCCGCCGCCCGCGCTCCGCCCGGGGATCATCCCGTTGCGCCCGCTCGGGCTCGGCGACATGCTCGACGGCACGATCAAGCTGATCAGGTCCAACCCCAAGGCCGTGCTCGGGCTGTCGGCGGTGGCCGCACTGCTCGCCTCCGTGCCGCTGGCCATCGGGCAGGCGTTCGTACTCAACACCATGGGCACGACGCTCGCCGACCCGGAAAACCTGACCACCAGCTCCGGCGAGCTCACCAGCCTGTACGGCTTCGCCGCCCAGTACGGCGGCAGCCTGGTCTCCTACGCGATCCAGTTCGTCGTGGTGACCCTGCTGACCGGCGTGCTGACCCGGATTCTCGGCCGGGCCGTCTTCGGCGGCAACATCACGGCCGGCGAGGCGTGGCAGCTGGTCAAGGGCAGGATCCCGGCGCTGTTCGGGGTCGTGGGGCTGATGAGCGTCATCATGCTGGTCCCGGTGATCGTCTTCGTGCTGCTCATCGTGGCGCTGTCGGTGAACGCCTCCACCGACGACCTGGGCTGGCTGGCCGGGCTGACGATCCTGTTCGTCCTCGCGTACATCTGCTACTACCTGTTCTTCAGGACCCGCTTCGCGTTCGCGTCCGCCGCCGTGGTCCTGGAGGGCCGTGGCCCCGTCGACGCCATGCGGCGCTCCTGGCACCTGGTGAGCGGCGACTTCTGGCGGGTGTTCGGCATCCTGCTGCTCACCTCCGTGCTGGTCGGGCTCGTGGCGGGCATCCTGTCGGTGCCGTTCACGCTCGCGGGCACGGTGTTCGGCATGTTCGGCGCCGGCTCGGTGGCCACGACCATCGTGTCCGCCGTGCTGATCGCGATCGGCGGGACGCTCGGGGCGATGTTCACCTATCCGTTCGAAGCCGGGGTCGCCGGCCTGCTCTACGCCGACCGTCGCATGCGCAGCGAGGCGTTCGACCTCGTCCTGCAGACCGCGGCCATCGAGCAGCAGCGGCAGGGGTGGGTGCACGCCTCGGCCGACGAGCTCTGGCACCCGTCCAACTCCGCGAGGTCGTGAGCGTGGTCATGGCCGCGCTCGCCGCGACCTCCTCCTGGCCGTCCGCGTCCGGCCTGTGGCTCGAAACCCCGATCGGCAGGGACGAGGCCGGGCGCAAAGCCATCCAGGAGCTGGCCAAGCCGGCTTACGAGCGAGAGCCGTGGATCGACCAGATCTACCGGCGCATCATGCAGTTCCTCGGCGACCTGGTGGACGCGGCCACGGGCGGCGGCTCCGCCGGCGGGGTGATCGCGGCCGCGGTGATCGTGGCGATCATCCTGGGCGTGATCGTGCTCATCTCCTGGCGCCTGCGCAAGACCGCCCGCAAGGGCACGGCCGCGACCGGCGCGCTGTTCGGGGACCAGGCGATGAGCGCGGCCGGGCATCGCGAGCTCGCCGGGCAGCTGGCCGCCGAAGGTCACTGGACGGAAGCCATCCAGGAACGCCTCCGGGCCATCGCCCGTGACCTGGAAGAACGCGCGCTGGTTGACGGCATGCCCGGCCGGACGGCCGACGAGCTGGCCGCGGAGGCGGCGGTGTCGATGCCCGGCTTCGCCGCGGAGCTGGGGGCCGCCGCCCGCTCGTTCGACGACGTCACGTACGGCGGGGTGGCCGGGACGCGGGAGGCGTACGAGGCGATGAGCAGCCTCGACGAGCGGCTCCGCCAGGCCAAGCCGATCCCGCTCCGCACCGCCGTCCCCGTCGGCGCCGGACCGTACGCGCCACCGCCGACCCCGGGGAGCGGTCCCGTGGTGGGGCCGCCTCCTCCGGGGAGCGGGCCTGTAGCAGGGCCGCCGCCGGGTAACGGGCCTGTGGCGGGGCCGCCGAGTGAGACGGATGGAGGAGGGTCATGAGCGTCGCCGCGCCGCCCGCGGACGCGGGCCGGTCCCACTCCACCTCCCCCACCGCGCGCTCGACCTGGCGCGGCGGACGGATGATCGTCCTGCTCGGCGCCATCATCGTGCTCGCCGCCGTCATCGGCGTCCTGATCGGCCCGCAGCGCGGCGAGTCCCGCTACCTCGACCCCGACGACACCTCCCTGTCCGGCTCCAAGGCGCTGGCCGAGATGTTGCGCGGCCGCGGCGTGCAGGTGGACAGGGTCGACTCCGTGGACGCCGCCGCCGACAAGGCCGTGGGAAGCAACAGGGTGCTGCTGATCACCGACATGTCGTACTTCGACCAGATCGCCCTCAGCCAGATCCCCGGCGACCGGCTGATCGTCGGGGACGTCTTCGGCCTCCCCGCCCTGGCCCCCGGCGTGCGCACCGAGGCGGCGGGAACGCGCGTCCGCTCACGCGAGCCCGAGTGCACACTGCCCGCCGCCACGGCCGCGGGCAGCGCGTACCTCGGCGGCGTCGCCCTCCGCGGCCCCACGGGAGCCTCCGCCTGCTACCCGGCGGGCGACGGGCACTCCCTGATCAGCTATCCCAACGCGGGCGGCGTCACCACGGTCGTCGGCGACGGCGCGTTCATGACCAACATGCGCCTGGCCGAGGACGGCAACGCGGCACTCGCGCTCAACCTGATCGGCACCGGCAAGGCCGTCACCTGGCTGGTACGCCCGCAGCAGCCGCCCGCGATCGACCTGCCGGGCGAGCGCGGCGCGTCGATGTACGACCTGATGCCCGACAGCATCCGCTGGACCGTCTACATGGCGATCATCGCGCTGGCGGTCACCGCGTTCTGGCGGGGCCGGCGCCTGGGACCCGTGGTGACGGAGAAGCTGCCCGTCATCGTGCGCGCGGCCGAGACGGTCGAGGGGCGCGGCCGGCTCTACCGGGCCAGGCGGGCCAGGCAGCGTGCGGCCGAATCGCTGCGCGCGGGCACGATCGACCGGCTCACGCCCAGGCTGGGGCTGGGCTCCGGCGCGGGGGGCCACGAGGTGGTCGCGGCGCTCGCCGCCCGTACGGGACAGGACCCGCACCAGATCGGCGCGGCACTGTACGGGCCGCCGCCCGTGGACGACAACGGGCTCGTCGGGTTGGCCGGATACTTGGACTTCATCGAAAGGCAGGTCAGTGAACTCTGAGGAGACTTACCGCGTGTCGAGCTCGGGCGACTCGGCCAGAGACGCGCTGGGCGCGCTGCGCGCCGAGGTGTCCAAGGCCGTGGTCGGGCAGGACGCGGTGGTGACGGGGCTCGTCATCGCGCTGTTGTGCAGGGGGCATGTGCTGCTCGAAGGCGTGCCCGGCGTGGCCAAGACGCTGATGGTGCGCACGCTGGCGGCGGCGCTGGCCCTGGACTTCAAGCGGGTGCAGTTCACGCCCGACCTGATGCCGGGTGACGTGACCGGATCGCTGATCTATGACACGAAGACCGCGGAGTTCGAGTTCCGCGAAGGGCCCGTGTTCACGAACCTGCTGCTCGCCGACGAGATCAACCGCACCCCGCCGAAGACGCAGGCGGCTCTGCTGGAGGCGATGGAGGAGCGGCAGGTCAGCGTGGAGGGCACGGGCAGGCCGCTGCCCGACCCGTTCGTGGTGTGCGCCACCCAGAACCCGGTCGAGTACGAAGGCACCTATCAGCTCCCCGAGGCGCAGCTCGACCGGTTCCTGGTCAAGCTGACCGTGCCGCTGCCGCCCCGCGATCAGGAGATCTCGGTGCTGGAGCGGCACGCCCGCGGCTTCGACCCGCGCGACCTGTCGGAGGTCAAGGCCGTCGCCACGGCCGAGGACCTGGCGCTGGGCCGCGAGGCGGTCGCCAAGGTGCACGTGGCCCCTGAGGTGCTCGGCTACATCGTGGACGTGGCGCGAGCCACCAGAAACTCGCCGTCGCTGCAGCTCGGCGTCTCGCCGCGTGGCTCCACGGCGCTGCTGGCGGCCTCGCGCGCGTGGGCGTGGCTGTCCGGGCGGCCCTATGTCACGCCTGACGACGTCAAGGCGCTGGCCAGGCCCGCGCTGCGGCACCGGATCCAGCTCAGGCCCGAGGCGGAGCTGGAGGGCGCGACCGCCGACGGCCTGCTCGACGGCATCCTGGCCTCGGTCCCGGTCCCGCGCTGATGGCTCTGACGGGACACGCAGGCCCGACGAGACACATAAGGTCCGGGAACACGGTGATCTGCTGATGGCTCTGACGGGACGCGCCGGGCTGGTCGCGGCGATCGGGATCGTGGTGGTGCTGCTGGCGCCGCAGCCGGGCGCGGCGCTGGCCGGGGTCTGCCTGCTGCTGGCCGCCGCGATCACCGTGGACCTGGTGTTCGCGGGCGCGGTCCGCTCGCTCAGGTTCCACCGCTCGGGCGACACCCTGATCCGTCTCGGTCAGCGCGCCACGGTCGAGCTGATCGTCGAGAACCCGGGCGGCAGGCGCGTACGCGGCCTGCTCAGGGACGCCTGGCCGCCCTCCGCGGGCGCCGAGCCGCGCGTCGCCCCGCTCGACGTGCCGGGCGGCGAGCGCCGCAAGATCGTGGTGACGCTCAACCCGACCAGGCGCGGCGACCGCTCGTCCGTGGCCGTCACCGTGCGCTCGGTCGGCCCGCTCGGCCTGGCCGCCCGCCAGGGCAGTCACCAGGCCCCCTGGTCCGTACGCGTGCTGCCGCCGTTCCTGTCGCGCAAGCACCTGCCCTCCAGGCTGGCCAGGCTCCGCGAGCTCGACGGCCAGCACCCGGCGCTCGTACGCGGGCAGGGCACCGAGTTCGACTCGCTGCGCGAATACGTGGTGGGCGACGACGTCCGTTCCATCGACTGGCGGGCCACCGCGCGCCGTCACGACGTGGTCGTACGCACCTGGCGCCCCGAGCGCGACCGCCGCGTGCTGATCGTGCTCGACACCGGCCGCACCTCGGCGGGCCGGGTGGGCGACGCGCCGATCCCCATGTCGGGGGCCACGGCGGGCGGCGGCGGCCTGCTGGTCAGGCCGGATCCACGGCCCGCCCCCGGCTGGCCGCGGCTCGACTGGTCGATGGACGCGGCGCTGCTGCTGGCCGCCCTCGCCGCCAGGGCCGGCGACCAGGTGGACTTCCTGGCCTACGACCGCGCCGTACGCGCCTGGGTGGGCGGGGCCTCACGCACCGAGCTGCTGTCCTCGCTGGTCAACGTGATGGCGCCGATCGAGGCCGAGCTGGTCGAGGCCGACTCGCAGGGCATGGCGGCCGCGATCCTGTCGCGGGCCAAGCGGCGCTGCCTGGTGGTGCTGC
Organism: Nonomuraea rosea; assembly: GCF_039539705.1. Taxonomy (NCBI): domain Bacteria; kingdom Bacillati; phylum Actinomycetota; class Actinomycetes; order Streptosporangiales; family Streptosporangiaceae; genus Nonomuraea; species Nonomuraea rosea. Next base: position 102,399 of record NZ_BAABDQ010000001.1, read on the forward strand.
TCACCGACCTGAACTCCGCGGCGCTGGACGAAGGGCTCATGCCCGTGCTCCCCCAGCTCTCCTCGCGGCACCTGGTGCTGGTGGCGGGCGTGTCCGATCCGCGGGTGGCGGCCATGGCCGGTAAGCGGAGCTCGGCCGAGGAGGTCTACGACGCGGCGGCGGCCGAGCACGCGCAGCTCGGGCGCAGGCGCATCACCGCCAGGCTGCGGCGGCACGGGGTCGAGGTCGTGGACGCGCCGCCGGAGGACATCGCGCCCGCGCTCGCCGACGCGTACCTGGCGCTGAAGGCCGCCGGGCGCCTTTGAGCCCGTTTCCCGAGCTTGAGGGCCGCCGGACGCCCTTGTCGGGCCCGCCGGCCGAGCTTGAACCTTGGCGCCCGCTTCCCGGGCTGTCCCGCGTGGCGGGGCTAGGCCGTCGGCGCGACGTCGGGGGCGCGTTCGATGTCGCCGGTCTCGTTCTCGCGCAGGGCGCGGCGGCCGAAGACGATCACGTACGCGAGGAAGGTCAGCTCGGCGAGCACCCCGATGCCCACGCGCGCCCAGGTGGGCAGCCCCGACGGGGTCACGAACGCCTCGATCAGCCCCGACACGAACAGCACCACCACCAGCCCCAGCGCCACGCTCATCACGGCCCTGCCCTGCTCGGCCAGCGCCTCGACCCGCTTGCGCGGCCCCGGGTCGATGACCGTCCAGCCCAGCCGCATGCCCACGGCCGCCGCCAGGAACACCGCGGTCAGCTCCAGCAGCCCGTGCGGCATGATCAGGCCGAAGAAGATGTCCAGCTTGTCCCTGGAGGCCATCAGGCCGCCGGAGACCGCCACGTTCTCGGCGTTCGCGTAGAGCGCGTACGGGATCGGCAGCCCCAGCAGGACCGAGTAGATGATCATCAGGGCCGAGACCCACGCGTTGTTGACCCAGACCTGGGTGGCGAAGGAGGCGGCCGGGTTCTCCGAGTAGTAGTCGGCGAAGTCCTCGTTGACGAGCTGGGTGATCTCGTCGGGGGTGGCGATCGCCGCCTGCACCTCGGGGTTGCCCGCCACCCACGTGCCCATCGCGAACGCGACCGCCAGGAAGGCCAGCGCGCTGGCCAGCCACCACCACCGCGCCCGGTAGGCGACCACGGGGAACGACACCGTGAAGAATCTCACCAGCTCCCGCCACGCGGGCGTGTGCGCGCCGGTCACCGCGGACCTGGCCCTGGCCACCAGGGCGGACAGCCGCCCGGTCAGCATCGGGTCCTTGGAGGCGGATCTGACGATGGACAGGTGCGTCGAGACGCGCTGGTACAGGTCCACGAGCTCGTCCACCTCCGCGCCCGTCAGCGACGAGCGGTTCTTGATCAAGTGGTCGAGCCTGTCCCATACGGGGCGGTGTGCTGTGACGAACGCATCGATGTCCACCCGAACATTCTGGCCGCTCTACCAGAGCGACATAGCCGTTAGGCTCCACATATGTCAGAGGTTGTGACCGGCGATGCCGTCGTCGTCGAAGTGCGCGTGGCGCAGATGCCCTCTCGCGCCCTGGCGATCGTCATCGACATGGTCGTGCAGTTCACGGTGCTGGTCGCCGCTTACGCGCTCTTAGGAGCGTTCGCGGTGGTCTCGGACTTCGCCATGTTCGGGGCCGTCATGATCGTGCTGGTCGTGCTGGTGCTTGTGGGCTATCCGGTGATCTTCGAGTCTCTCAGCAGGGGACGCAGCCTCGGCAAGCTGGCGCTCGGGCTCCGGGTGGTCAGCGACGACGGCAGCCCCGAGCGCTTCAGGCAGGCGCTGTTCAGGGGACTGGCCGGGGTGGTGGAGTTCTGGCTGCTCTCCGGGGCGCCCGCGCTGATCGCCTCGCTGGTGTCGCAGCGCGGCAAGCGGCTCGGCGACGTCTTCGCGGGCACCATCGTGATCTCCGAGCGGGCTCCGCGCGACCGGGGGCAGCTGATCGTGATGCCGCCGCCGCTGGCGAGCTGGGCGGCCACGCTGGAGCTGTCCCAGTTGCCCGACGAGGTGGCGCAGGCGGCCAGGCAGTACCTGTTGCGCTGGCACGATCTGGCGCCGCAGGTCCAGCACGAGATGGGGGTGCGGATCGCGACCCAGGTCTCGGCGTTCGTCTCGCCCGCGGCTCCGGCCGGCGCGCCGCCGCACGCGTACCTGAGCGCGGTTCTGGCCGAGCGGCGCAGGAGGGAGCAGATCCGCTTCGCGCGGCACGCGGCGAGCAACGGCCTGCCGTCCCCGGCACCCCAGCCCTATGCGCAGGCCGGGCCGTACGCGCAGAGCGGACCTTATCCCCAGGCCGGGGCCCCGCAGCCCGGCCCGTACGCGCAGCCCGGCCCGTACGCGCAGCCCGGCGCGTATCCACAGGGTTGGCAGTATCCACAGGCCGGCGCGTATCCGCAGGCTGGGCCGTACCCGCAGGCCGGGGGTTATCCACAGCCGCAGCCGCAGGCTCCGGTCGGCGCGCCGTATCCGGGCCCGCCCGCACCGGAGCCGCCGCAGGCGACTCCGGGCGGGTTCGCGCCGCCTCAGTGAGCGCGGTCGTCAGAGGCGGGCGAGACCGGGCGGTCAGTGGCGGTTGTAGGACTCCTGCGTCTGGACGTTCAACCGGTCGGTACGCACGCCCTTGGCGCTGTTCGTGAGCGGGTCGGTGATCTTGATGACGTCGAGGCCCTCGTGGAAGTCGGCCCCGTAGATGTAGCCGTTGTAGTAGTAGGCGGACCAGATGCCGCCACCGCTGCCGTCGGCCCGGGGTCCGCGCTCGAAGTAGCCGATCTCCCTCGGGTGGGCGGAGTCGGTGAAGTCCCAGATCGACAGACCACCCATGTACCAGGCCTGGACCATGATGTCCCGGCCCTTGACGGGGATCAGCGAGCCGTTGTGGGCGACACAGTTCTCGGAGTCGGCCTGGAAGCGCGGGATCTTGAAGTAGCTCTTGAACGTGAACTGCCCGCGCGAGATGTCGTAGATCGCGTCCGCGCCGCGGTTCGGCCCCGTCGCCTCGTTACACGTGGCCGCGCCGCCGCCGCCGAGCTCATCGGTGAAGATGACCTTCCTGGCGTCGTTGCTGAACGTGGCCGAGTGCCAGAACGCGAAGTTCGGGTCCGTGGTCCGCGCCGTGACCCTCGGGTTCAGCCGGTCGGAGATGTCGAACAGCACGCCGTCACCCATGCACGCACCGGCCGCGATGTCCTTCTCGGCGTAGGCGGTGATGTCGTGGCAGCCGGAGGTCGGGATCAGCAGCCCTGGCTGGGTCTCGTTGCCGCCGTCGGGGAAGATCACCGGCGTGGCCGCGACGGCCGCGGCGGCCGGGTCCCTGAGCGGCACCTTGATGATCGAGATCTTGTCGTGCGGCGGCAGGCAATCGGGGAAGTTCGCGGCCGGCAGGTACGAGGAGACGTAGACGTAAACGTTCTTGTGCCGGTCACGGCCCTTGCCGGGGACCAGGGTCAGGGTGTGGGAGCCGCAGTTCGTCTCCACCGACTTGATGTACTTCGGGTTGGCCTTGTCGGAGACGTCGAAGATGCGCACGCCCTCCCACGACTCCTTGATGGAGGCGGACTGGCCGACGCTGGCGCACGAGTCGTTGTTGCGGGAGGAGTCGACGGCGGCGAACAGCAGGTCGCCGTACACGGTGACGTCCATCTGGGAGCCCGGGCACACGACGGAGCTGACCGGCTTGGCCCGCTTCGGGTTCCTGATGTCGTAGATGGAGAAGCCGCCGTAGTTGCCGACGTAGGCGTAGTCGCCCTGGAACGCGATGTCGGTGTTGATGGTCGCGGCGATCGGGGCGGGTTTGGGGATGTTCAGGACGTGGGTCACGTTGGGGCTGGTGACGACGGTGTCCGGTGGCGGTATGTCGGTGGCCAGCGCAGGCATCGCCGTCAGCGCTAACGCGACGGCCGCCCCGGCCACGAGAAGGGCACGGCAGGGGTTGGACACTCGAGAGCCTCCTTGATCACGTATGTCCGAAAGAAGACATAAGTGATCAAATCTTGCGCCTAACCCCCCTTTTCCACTAGATGTCATGATGTCAAGAAATTTCGTGACATGACGGCTTGCAAGCCGCATACGGCCGTCATACCCTCTACGGCGTTTCTGCACGGCGAACGGCGAGGACCGCGCAGGCCCTCGCCGTTCACTTGTTGCGCTGCGGATCGGTTTCGCGGTGGGTCAGTGATCGTGGCCGTGGCCGCGCTCGGGGTAGGACGCCTGGGTCTGCGCGTTGAGCGAGTCCATCTTGACGCCGTTCGCCCGGTTGGTACGCGGGTCGTTGATCTTCAGCACGTCCAGGCCCAGGTTGAAGTCGGAGCCGTAGATGTACCCGTTGTAGTAGTACGCCGACCAGAAGCCGCCGCTGAGCGCCGGAGCGGTGTTGTCGGGGCCGCGCTCGAAGAAGGCGATCTCCTGCGGGTGCGCGGAGTCGGTGAAGTCCACCACCGAGATCCCGCCCTGGTACCACGCCTGCACCATGATGTCGCGGCCCTTGACCGGGATGAGCGAGCCGTTGTGGGCCACGCAGTTCTCCGTGTCGGCCTGGTGCCGCGCGATCTTGAAGTAGCTCTTGAACGCGAGCTGCCCGTTCACGATGTCGTAGTACGCGTTGGCGCCCCGGTTCGGGCCGATGGCCTCGTTGCAGGTCGCCCTCGTGCCGCCGCCGAGCTCGTCGGTGAAGATCACCTTCGTGCCCGAGTTGTTGAACGTGGCCGAGTGCCAGAAGGCGAAGTTCGCCTCGTCGCGCACGGTCGCGGTGACCCTTGGCTGCTCCGGGTTGCGGATGTCGAGCAGGATGCCCTCACCCATGCACGCGCCGGCCGCGATGCCCTTCTCCGGGTAGGCGGTGATGTCGTGGCAGCCTGTGGTGGCGGACTTGCCGTCGGGATAGGGCAGCGGAAGGCCCGGGTTGCCGCCGTCGGGGAACAGGTTCGGCGTCGCGATGACCGTGGCGGCCGTCGGGTTGCGCAGCGGCACCTTGATGATGGAGATCAGGTCGTGCGGCACCTGGCAGTCCGGGTACGTGGCGTTCGGGCTGTACGACGAGACGTAGATGTAGAGGTTCTGCCGCCGCCTGTCGGGCACCAGGGTGTGCGTGTGCGAGCCGCAGTTCGTCTCGACCGACTTGATGTACTTCGGGTGGGCCTTGTCGGAGACGTCGAAGATGCGGATGCCCTCCCACGACTCCTTGATCGTGGCGCTCTGCGAGGTGCTGGCGCACGAGTCGTCGTTGCGCGAGGAGTCCACGGAGCCGATCAGCAGGTTGCCGTAGACGGACATGTCCATCTGGCCGCCGGGGCACACCACGGAGCTGACAAGCGAAGTACGCTTCGGGCGCCTGATGTCGTAGATGGAGAAGCCGTAGTAGTTGCCGACATATGCGTAGTCGCCCTGGAAGGCCATGTCCGTGTGGATATCGGACAGGGCCTCGGGCTTGGGCACGTTCGTGACGTGCTGGATGTTGGGGCTCATGACGATCTCGCCGGGAGCCGGGATGTCCGCAGCCTGTGCCGGCAAGGTGCTGCCCGCCATCGCGACGAGCGCCGCGACCAGGATGAGGGCCCTGCGGGGGGTGAACACTCGGAAACCTCCGATAAAGGGGGCATAAATCTAGGTCATCCTCCCTTTTCACGGGCAACGCAGGCCAGCGTCCAATCTGTCAAAATTTGTTCCTCTTCGCCCTCTTTCCACCTGCACCCTTATGACCTAGAGTGCGCATTCTCCACCGAGTCAGTCAGGGAGGCTGAGTGCGCGCCGCGCTCATCGTCATCATGGGCACGGTCCTTGCCCTGTCCGGTTGCAGCGCCAGCACGCCGCCCCAGGCGCCCCGAGCCGACTCGACGGCGCCGGTGATCGCCCCTGGACGTCCTGGCGAGCAGGCCAAGACGCTCTCACCCGCCGAGGCCGCCACCGCCGTCCCCGCGCCGACCGCGAACGCCGCCGACATCAAGTACGTCCAGGACATGGTCATCCACCACCGGCAGGCGCTCGACATGGCGCTGCTGGCCCCGAGCAGGGCGGACTCGGCCAAGCTCAAGAGCCTGGCGGACCGGATCAAGGCCGCTCAGGGGCCGGAGATCCAGTACATGACCACCTGGCTGCGGGAGCAGGAGCAGAAGGTGCCCGACCATCACGCCGCCCACGAGGGCATGCCGGGGATGGCCACGCCCGAGCAGATCGAGGCCCTGAAGGCGGCCAAGGGCAAGGACTTCGACCAGATGTTCCTGCAGCTCATGATCAACCACCATCTGGGCGCGCTCAAGATGTCCGAGCGGGTGCTGGCGGGCGGCTCGCACATCAAGATCGAGGAGCTGGCCAACGACGTCAGCGTGACCCAGATGGCGGAGATCCGCCGCATGCAGGAAATGCAGACACCCCGCTGACCGCCCGGCCACCGTCCCAGACCAGCCCCGCCATCCAGACGGCCCCGCCATCCCGGACCAGCCGCCGTCCCAGACCAGCCCCGCCATCCAGACGGCCCCGCCATCCCGGACCAGCCACCGTCCCCGGGCCGGCACCCGCCCAGGCGCGCTGACGAAGGTCCTCAGGAGCCGACGCGCCACGAGTGGAGGTAGTCCTCCTGATCGGGGGTCAGCACGTCGATGCCGATCCCCGTCGCGGCCAGCTTGAGCCTGGCCACCTCGTGGTCGATCTCCTCAGGCACGTCATAGACGCCGGGCGCGAGCTCCAGCCGCGCCCCCGCCAGCCATGCCACCGCGAGGGCCTGCGCGGAGAACGACATGTCCATCACCGCCGCCGGATGCCCCTCCGCCGCGGTGAGGTTCACCAGCCGCCCCTCGGCCAGCAGGAGCAGCCGCCGGCCGTCGGGCAGCACGTACTCGTCGGTGTTGGGGCGCACGCCGCGGTGCACCTCGCCGGCCAGCTCGTCCAGCGCCCGCACGTCGATCTCCACGTCGAAGTGCCCCGCGTTGGCCAGGATCGCGCCATCCCTCATGATCGACAGATGCTCGGCCCTGATCACGTCGCGGTTGCCCGTCACGGTCACGAACAGATCCCCGATCAGCGCGGCCTGCGCCATCGGGCGCACTTCGTAGCCCTGCAGGGTCGCGTCGAGCGCCTTGACGGCGTCGATCTCGGTCACGATCACCCGCGCCCCGAACCCCTTGGCCCGCTCGGCCACGCCCCGCCCGCAGTACCCGAACCCGGCGACCACCACGGTTCGCCCGGCCAGCATGGTGTTGGTGGCCCGCATGATCCCGTCGAGCGTGGACTGCCCGGTGCCGTACCGGTTGTCGAACATCCGCTTGGTCCGCGTGTCGTTCACCGCCACGACCGGGAAGCGCAGGGCGTCCTCCGCGGCCATCTGGCGCAGCCGGATGATCCCGGTGGTGGTCTCCTCACATCCGCCGCTGACGCCTTCGAGCAGGTCGGTCCGCTCGGTGTGCAGGATGTTCACCAGGTCGCAGCCGTCGTCGAGCACCAGGTCGGGCCCGAAGTCGAGGGCCTGATGGATGTGCCGGTAGTAGGCGGCGCGATCGACGCCGGCGCGGGCGTGCACGCTGATCCCGTAGACGCGCAACGCCTCGGCGACGTCGTTCTGGGTGGACAGCGGGTTGGAGGCGGCGAGCGCGATCTCCGCCCCGCCCGCTTTCAGCGCCCCCATGAGCACGGCCGTCTCGGCGGTGACGTGCAGGCAGGCCGCGATCTTCAGACCGTCCAGCGGGCGTTCGAGCGCGAACCTCTCACCGATCGCGGTCAACACCGGCATCGAACGAGCGGCCCAGGAGATCTGCCGCTCACCGCTTTCACTGAGGTCCATGGGTACGCCTTCGACCGAAGAAGGCGGCCCAGGATACGCGTCGTCACGGCGCCCGGCCCGTGAGCCTTCACGACCGGCCATGACGGTCGGGAAGGGGCTACGGCGCGTGCGGGTAACCTGGCCCGCCGTACAGGATGGGATTGAGAAGGGGGCTACGGCGCGTGCGGGCAACCTGGCCCGCCGTACAGGATGGGATTGAGAAGGGGGCTACGGCGCGTGCGGGCAACCTGGCCCGCCGTACAGGATGGGATTGAGAAGGGGCTACGGCGCGTGCGGGCAACCTGGCCCGCCGTACAGGACGGGGATGGGAGAGCTCCGGGCGGAGAGACCCCCTCCCGGAGCACTTCTCAAAAGGCGTCAGTAGCGGTAGGCGTCCGTCTTGTACGGGCCCTCGACGTGGACGCCGATGTAGGAGGCCTGCTCCTTGGTCAGCTCCGTGAGCTTGACGCCCAGGGCGTCGAGGTGCAGGCGGGCCACCTTCTCGTCCAGGTGCTTGGGCAGCGTGTAGACGCCGATCGGGTATTCGGTCGTCTTCGTGAACAGCTCGATCTGCGCGATCACCTGGTTGGTGAACGAGTTCGACATGACGAAGCTCGGGTGGCCGGTGGCGCAGCCGAGGTTCATCAGACGGCCCTCGGCGAGGACGAGGATCGAGTGCCCGTCGGCGAAGACCCACTCGTCGACCTGCGGCTTGATGTTGTTGCGCTGGATCCCCGGCAGCTTGGTGAGCCCGGCCATGTCGATCTCGTTGTCGAAGTGGCCGATGTTGGAGACGATCGCCTGGTGCTTCATCTTCGCCATGTGCGCGGCGGTGATGATGTTGAAGTTGCCGGTGCAGGTGACGAAGATGTCCGCGATGCCGACGACCTCGTCCAGCGTGGTCACCTGGAAGCCGTCCATGGCCGCCTGGAGCGCGCAGATCGGGTCGATCTCGGTCACGATGACGCGGGCGCCCTGGCCGCGCAGCGCGTCCGCACAGCCCTTGCCGACGTCGCCGTAGCCGGCGACCACGGCGACCTTGCCGCCGATCAGCACGTCGGTGGCGCGGTTGAGGCCGTCGATGACGGAGTGGCGGCAGCCGTACTTGTTGTCGAACTTCGACTTGGTGACCGAGTCGTTGACGTTGATCGCCGGGAAGAGGAGCTGGCCGTTCTTGTGCATCTCGTAGAGACGGTGCACGCCGGTCGTGGTCTCCTCGGTGACGCCCTTGATGCTCTCGGCGATCGCGGTCCACCGCTTGTCGGCGCCGACCGTGCGGTTGAGCAGGTCGATGACGACGTGCCATTCCTCCGGGTCCTCGGCGGTGGCGGCGGGTACGGCGCCCGCCTTCTCGTACTCGGCGCCCTTGTGCACCAGGAGGGTGGCGTCACCGCCGTCGTCCAGGATCATGTTGGGGGTGTCGCCGTTCGGCCAGGTGAGGGCCTGCTCGGTGCACCACCAGTACTCCTCCAGCGTCTCGCCCTTCCAGGCGAACACCGGCACGCCCTTCGGGTCGTCCACGGTCCCGTCGGGGCCGACGACCACGGCGGCGGCGGCGTGGTCCTGGGTGGAGAAGATGTTGCAGCTGACCCAGCGGACCTCGGCGCCGAGCGCCACGAGCGTCTCGATGAGAACGGCGGTCTGGATGGTCATGTGCAGCGAGCCCATGATCTTCGCGCCGCGCAGGGGCTGGGTGGCCGCATATTCCTTGCGGACCGACATCAGGCCGGGCATCTCGTGCTCGGCGAGCCGGATCTCCTTGCGGCCGAAGTCGGCAAGTGAAAGGTCTGCGACCTTGAAGTCCATCGGGTTTCCCCTCGCGTCACGGATGGTGTGTCGCGGATGAGTTTAGGCGGCTCTACCGAGGGGGCGCATCTCAAGGGGGCTGAAACTGACGTAAGAATGTAAGGATGCGCATCACGGAAGCGGCCAAGCGGCTCGGCATGTCCCCGCGAATGCTCCGATACCGGGAGGCATTGGGCCTGTTGCCGCCGGTGCGGGAGCAGGGCGCGCACCGGCGGTTCGGGCCTGACGAGCTGGCCGCCGTGGCGCAGGGGGTGGAGCTGGAGAAGCGGTTCGACGTGTCGCCGGCCGAGCTGGCGTTCGCGCTGCGGGTGCTGAGCGAGCCGGGGGTGGCGGCGGCCGTACGCGATCTCGGGGTGCGGATCGGGCGCATCCAGGTGCCCCGCAGGGCCCTGGACTTCGAGAAGGAGAAGGCCCTGCGACTGCTGCGCCCGCCCGGCAGATAACGGCGCCAAGCGCCGTACAGGCCTCAGGTGCCAGTACGGCGCTTCAGGCGCCCTACGGGAAAAGGCGCCCTACGGGAAAAGGCGCCCTACGGGAAAACGACGGTGCCTCAGGCGCCCGTCGGGGAGGCGTCAGGGGTGGTGCGGGCCCGGTCGAGGTCGGGCTCCAGGTAGATGACCCGGGCGATCGGCACGGCCTCGCGGATCCGCCGCTCCGCCTCGTCGATGCCCCTGGCCACCTCGCCGGCCGTGTCCTCGCCCGCGACCGCGATCTTGGCTCCCACCAGCAGCTCCTCGGGCCCGAGGTGCAGCGTGCGCATGTGGATGATCCGGGCGACCTCCGGCGCGCTCTCCAGCGCCTCGCGGATCTGCCGCTCCATCTCGGGCGTCGCGCCCTCGCCGACCAGGAGCGACTTGGTCTCCATGGCCAGCACGACCGCGATCACGGCCAGCAGCACGCCGATCATCACGGTGCCGATGCCGTCCCACGTGCCGTCGCCCGTGATGACCGCCATCGTCACGCCGAACAGCGCGAAGATCAGGCCGAGCAGCGCGCCCAGGTCCTCCAGCAGGATGACGGGCAGCTCAGGCGACTTCGACCGGCGGATGAAGGCCACCCACGACTGCTTGCCGCGTACGGCGTTGGACTCCACGATCGCCGTACGGAACGAGAAGGCCTCGGCGATGATCGCGAAGATCAGCACCGCGAACGCCCAGATCGGCGCATCCACTCCATGCGGAGCGACGATCTTGTGGATGCCTTCGTAGAGCGAGAACGCCGCGCCGATCGTGAACAGCACCACGGCCACCACGAACGCGTAGAAATAACGCTCCCGGCCGTAGCCGAACGGATGCTCCTTGGTGCTGGCCCGGGCCGCCCGCTTGCCGCCGATCAGCAGCAGCACCTGGTTGCCCGAGTCGGCGACGGAGTGGATGCCCTCGGCGAGCATCGACGACGACCCGGTGAAGGCCGCGGCCACGAACTTGGCCACGGCGATTGCCAAGTTCGCACTCAACGCCGCAATGATCGCTTTTGTACCGCCGCTCGCGCTCACCGAAAGTCTCCACTCATAAAGATCACGTACAAAGGCCTAAAAGGGGATCCTATTGCGAAATTCTGGCCTTCAGCTCCGTGATCGCTGACACAGGGGTCGGATCGATGGCATACCCCAGGGCCAGATACGTGCTGGCGTAGTCACCCAGGGCAATCAGCGTAGCGATCCGCTCCAGGGGATGCGTGCCTTCCGCCATGAGCTCACTGACCGGCACGTCACGCTCGCGCGCCAGGCGTAGCGCCGCCTCGCGCCGCCGCGTCACCTGCGGATGCTCCTCGACGTCGCGCAGCATGACGAGCCTGATCGTCTGCCCGGCCGAGTCGGCGAAGATGTCGCGCCCGGCCATCGGCCCGTCGAAGGTGACCACCTGGTTGTGGCCGGCCTCGGGCAGCTCACCGTGGATGGCCGGATATTTCGCGTTCGTGTTGAGCTGGCAGGCCAGCCGGTAGGCCGCGACGGCCGCCGGGGGCGACGAGCCCCAGATCATCGGCAGCGTCTCGGCCAGATCCAGGGCCAGCGTCTTGCCCGGGTTGATGAACGACTCGCTGGACGGCCGGCACCGGTGCGCGATGTCCTCCAGCGACTTGGCCACCCGTTCGAACAGGTCCGCGTCCGCCGGTACGAGCCGCAGCGCCGCGGCGGCCACGATCAGCGGGATCGTCAGCAGCCAGATGCCGGCCCTGGACTCGCCGCCGACGGGAACCGGCACGTAGATCCCCGACGCCTGGGTCGCGATCGCCTCCAGCGGCGATCCGGGCGCGCCCACGGCGAGCAGCGTGCAGCCGCGCCGCACCGCCTGGGTGGCGACGGACAGCGTCTCCTCGGTGTCCCCCGACCCGGAGACCGCGATGACCAGGTCGGTCGCGCCGATCCAGCCGGGAAGCTGGTAGGAGCGCAGCGTCACGACCGGCAGCGGCGCGCCGTTGCCGACGACCGCCGCCAGGATGTCGCCCGCGATGGCCGAGCCGCCCATCCCGGCGACCGCGATGGCACGCGGACGCCCCTGGCCGGCCACGCGGTCGACGTGGGACTCGACGGCGTTGCGGTAGCCGGTGCGCACGTGAGCGGCGGAGGCGGCGACCGCCGGCAGCATGCCGCCGGGATCCGCCTCGCTGAGGTGCCGCTGATCGTCGAGCCGCCCCGGCTCCCAGGTCACGGCTTCCTGGCTTCGTCGACGAGCAGGACGGGGATGTCATCCCGGACGGGGTAGATCAGGCCACAACCCGTGCAGACCAGCTCCTCGGCCTCGGTCTCGGCGCGCAGGGCAGCCTTGCACGCCGGGCAGGCCAGGATCTCCAGCAGCCAGTCGTCGATCTTCACTCTGACACCTTTCCCACAATGGCGAGGACCTCGTCCTTGATCGCCGTCATCTTGCCATCGCCGGCCGCCTCGGCGTTGAGCCTGAGCAGCGGCTCGGTGTTGGACGCCCGCAGGTTGAACCACCAGCCGGGCCCCGTCACGGTCAGCCCGTCGAGCTCGTCGAAGTCACCGCGGTCCGCGAACGCCTCGCGTACGCGCCGCAGCGCCTCGCCCTGGTCTGCCACGGCGCTGTTGATCTCGCCGGAGGCGTGGTAGCGGGAGTAGGCCGACACCACCTCCGACAGCGGCCTGTCCTGCTCTCCGAGCGCGGCCAGGACGTGCATCGCCGCCAGCAGGCCCGAGTCCGCGAACCAGAAGTCACGGAAGTAGTAGTGGGCCGAGTGCTCGCCACCGAACACGGCTCCGGTGCGGGCCATCTCGGCCTTGATGAACGAATGCCCGACGCGCGTGCGCACGGGAACGCCACCGTGCTCGCGGACGATCTCGGGCACGCCCAGAGACGTGATCAGATTGTGAATGATCGTCGCGCCCGGATATTTGGCCAGCTCGCGCGCCGCGACCAGCGCCGTGATCACCGACGGGGAGACGGACTCCCCGCGCTCGTCGATCACCCAGCACCGGTCGGCGTCGCCGTCGAAGGCCAGCCCCAGGTCGGCGCCGCCGGCGAGGACCGCGCGCTGCAGATCGACGAGGTTCTGCGGCTCGATCGGGTTGGCCTCGTGGTTGGGGAAGTTTCCGTCCAGCTCGAAGTAGAGCGGGGTCAGCTCGATCGGCAGCCCCTCGAACACGGCGGGAACGGTGTAGCCGCCCATGCCGTTGCCCGCGTCGACGACCACCTTGAGCGGCCGGATGCCGGACAGGTCGACGAGCGTGCGCAGGTGGTGGGCGTAGCCGGAGAGCAGGTCCTTCTCGATCAGCGACCCCGAGGGCGTCCCGGAGATCCCGGCCAGCTCGGCGGCCCTGTCGCGGATCTCGGTCAGCCCCGTGTCGCCGCCGATCGGCACGGCTCCCGCGCGGCACATCTTCATGCCGTTGTAGCGGGCCGGGTTGTGGCTGGCGGTGAACATCACGCCGGGCAGCCCGAGGCTGCCGCTGGCGTAGTAGAGCAGGTCGGTGGAGCCCAGCCCGGCGTGCACGACGTCGGCCCCGCGCGAACGGGCGCCACGGATGAACGCCTCGGCCAGCGGCACCGACGACTCGCGCATGTCGTGCGCGACGACCACGGACTCGGCGCCGGTCACTTCCACGAAGGCCGCGCCGACGGCCTCGGCGGTCGGCTCGTCGAGCTCGTCGGGCACCACCCCGCGAACGTCGTACGCTTTGAAGATCTTGGCGAGGTCGCCCACTCTCCAGCTCCGCCCTTAGGTCGTTTCTCCGTGTAAAACGAGCCTACCGGTCGCGGTGCTGCTGGGCCGACCTCAGAACGCGCAGGTGCCCGCGCCTGCCGACCTCGACGCCCTGACCCACCGGCTCACCACCGCCGGACGGAGTCGGCCGCGCGGCCTCCCTGACCGCGTTGGCCAGCGCCTCGAGATCGTCGGAACTGGGCGAGCCGCCATCGGTCGGCAGCCGGACCACCTCCCACCCGCGGGGAGCGGTCAGCCGCTCGGCGTGTTCGGCGCACAGGTCGTAACAGTGTGGCTCCGCGTACGTCGCCAGGGGGCCGAGAACAGCGGTCGAATCGGCGTATACGTACGTGAGCGTGAAGACGGCAGGCTGGCTGCAGGCGGTGCGGGAACAGCGGCGGACGGGGCTCACGGAGGGACCGTATCTGCTAAGAGTGCGAGGCGCCACTACCTGAGCGCTCTTAACGAGCGTGTCGCCACAATTCGGACACCTGTCGCAGCCTTTCCACCCACATGCCCCGATGACGCCACCCCGCGGCCGTACGCCATCACGGCGGGATCGGCGGCCCCGCGGACGGCGCCCGGCGACGGCGCTGCTTCCGTGGCCGGACGCGGGCGCCCTCTACACTTGCTGTCGTGACTCAGAAGCGCGGTCCCAGACGGCGCGATCGCCACGGTCGCGGCCTCCGCGGCCCGCTCGCCCCCTCCCACGTCCCCATGGCCAAAGCCCGCAGCGAACGCTTCGACGACCTCGTGCTCGACGCCGTCGACCGGCTCCGGCCGCGCTGGGACCGGCAGCTCTCAGCCGTGGAGTTCGCGGTGGAGGAGGTGCCGCCGCTGAGCGAGCTGGGCGACGGGCCCGGCGTGGGCGCCGACCCGATCCCGTTCGGCCGGGCGGACACGGCCAGCGGCCAGCGGCCGGCGTCGATCGTGGTCTACCGGCGCCCGCTGGAGGCCCGCGCCAGAGACCGCGACACCCTGGGCGCGATGGTCCACGACACGGTGGTGGAGCAGGTGGCGACCCTGCTGGGCCTGTCACCGGAGACCGTGGACCCGGGCTACGACGACCGCCGCTAGGCCCCGAAGCCCCCCTCCGCGACCGTCATCTGATCCGTTCCCACAGGTGGATCGTGACGGTGTCGCCCGGACCCTTCCCGATCACCTCGCGGAGCTCGTTCTTGACGGGCAGCTTGTGCGTGCCGTCCCCGAGCGCCATGAACGAGCTCTGGAACGGATGACCATCGACGGTCCCGCGGATCTTCACCAGCCCCCGCGTCCCGAAGAACCCGGCGGAACCGGGCATCACCACATACGTCCAGCCGCCCTTGCCCGGGCTCTTCAGCAGCGTCGCGGTGAACTCCTTGTCGAGCACAGCGTTCTCCTGCGCCATCGTGACTCCCCGCTCCATCATTCGACGATCTCGAGGCCGTTGCCGTCCGGGTCACGCAGAGCGAACATCGGCGGGACGCCGCCCCAGAGCAGCAGGTCACCCACATCGATCCCGCCTGCCACCAGCTCCTTGTGCAGCGACGTGGCGTCCGCCGTTGTGAGGCGTATGCCGGTCTCGACCCCGGGTTTCGCTCCCGGAGACGCCGGAAGGAGTGCGATCGTGGTCGTCGCTCCGGGGGGCGCCACCTCGATCCACCGTCCGCCGAGTTGCTCGACCGGCGCGTCCATACGCTTCTCCAGCCCCAGCACCCCCACGTAGAAGGCGACGGCCCGGTCCTGGTCGGTGACGGGCACGCCAACGGTCCTGACGCCGGTGATCGCGGTGCTCACTTGCTCGCCCACTGCGGGCCTCCTGTCGTTCGGTTCGCCAGGTTGGACTCGCCGGCTGAGCGAAACTCATCGCCCTTCCTGCGGCGAAATGCCAGAGATCGCGCAGAGCCCCAAGCCCGCTCAGGGCAGGACGACCCGGGGGTCGTCGGCCAGGGGTGGGAGCATCGTCCACATCCGCGCCGCCGCCAGCGGTTGCGCCGTGATGAGCAGGCCCGTCTTCAGGCGTTCCTCCACCACCCGCCCCCCGTAGACCTCCCCGGAGACCGGCGTGACCACCAGCGCGAACTCGCCCTTGGCCTTGATGCCCACGTTCCTGGTCCGCCCCGCCGGCACGTCTACGTCGAACGGCTGCTCCGCCGCCCCCTTCGCCGGCACCACCTGCACCCGCACCTTGCCCGGCCCGCCGAGTGCCGTGAGGACCAGGCGGGAGCCCGTCGCGTTGCGGGCCACCGCGCTGCCCAGCTCCAGTGACGGCGTGCCGGCGGTGTAGGCGACGTCGGAGCGCTGGCCCGTGCCCGTGATCACCACCCCGGCCACGATCGGGACCGGCGAGGTGAGCACGAGGGCGGCGGACGAGGCCCCCACCCCCGTGGTCACGTCCAGCGAGACCACGCTGCCCGCCGGGATGTCGAGCGTCTCCCGGCCCTTCATCGCGTACTCGGCGTCCTCGCTCACGGCCTTGAGCCGCACCACGGCGTCGCTCTCGCCGGGGGCGGCGACGAGGAGCTCGCGGCGGCCGCCCCCGCCGGGGATCCCGGGGACGACCACGCGCGTGGCGGGCGGCGCGGCGGCGGGGAGCCAGTCGACGCCGCCGGTCTCCAGCGTGGTCCTGGCGGCGACGGCGACGCGGCCGAAGACGGTGGTGACGCTCACGGTCATCACGTCGGCCGACGGGGCCAGGTCTTTCAGGTCGATCTCGCGGTGCTCGCCGGGCGCGATCTCCAGGCCGATCCCCTTGTCGCCGGAGACGGGCCCCTCGGCCGCGTACACCTGGACGTCGGCGAGCGCGGGCGCCTTGTCCGCGTTGGTGAGGTGCAGGCGCACGTCGGCGCTCGCGGGGCCGGGGCCCACCAGCCAGGTCTCGGCGGCGGGCTCGGTGCAGCGGACCCCGGCCAGCCCGCGCGCGCCGCCCTCGGCGGCGCGGGTGAGGTAGCCGGCCTCCAGCCCGCCGGGGCCGTTCGTCACGTACGGCTTCCCGTCCCGCATCGTCTCGCCGGACAGCGTGCCCGGCAGGTAGACGTTGACGTGCTCGCCCTTCGTCCCCGGGCACACGGCGGTGACCGACTCGACGGCCACCTTCCTGGGCCCCTCGGGGACGGGGACCACGGGGCCTGGCCTGGTGACGAACGCGACGCCGTACATGGCGATCAGCGCCACGACGACCAGCGCCAGCAGCCCGAACCGGTTCTCCACGAAAGCCTTCACCACGCACCCGCCACTGCATATCGGCCGGGACCACCGCGAAAGGCCCTCATCAGGCACCCGCCAGAGCAGCGGCCGGCGCTTCCACGCTCTCCCCCGCGCTCTCCCGCCGCCCCGGCGCGGCCAGGAGCGCCACCAGCAGCACCAGCGCCCCCTGCGCCCACAGCCACGGCAGGTGCAGCACGCTCTCCGGCTGGGCGGGCACGCGCGTGACCGGCTCGGCCAGCCGCCACAGCCCGCCGAACTCCGACAGGCTCAGGCGCTGCAGCGACGGCTGGGAATCGAGCGTCTTGGTCAGCTCGGCCGTGAACGGCGGCGCCACGGCGATCATCGCGATGCCGTGCTGCGCCAGCGTGGCCGCGTCGCCGCCGCGCCCGCCGACGAGGCCCTGCGCCGCCGTGGCCACCCGGGTACGGGCCTCGGACGCGACGGGCAGCTCGGATTCGCCGATCAGCGGCATACGGCCGTGCAGCACGGTGAACGCGGACCCCTTGAGCACGAGCGTCCGCTCGCCGTTCGCGGTGCGGGCCGCCGCCAGCATGGGCAGCACGTCGGGCGCGTCGCCGACGAGGGGCCCGCGTACGCCGTTCACCATCCAGTGGCCGGCGGCGAGCAGCGGCGTGCTGAACGCCACGGCCGCGACCAGCGTCGCCCCCACCCGCCGCAGCCCGCCGCCCGCGCGCAGCTCGGTCAGGCGATGCGCGGTCAGGCCCACGAGGACCAGGAGCCCGGTCCCCGCGAACGCCAGCGGCACCCCCGGCCAGGCCCGCGCCCCTTCGACGGAGATGCGGCTGACCACGATGGCCGCCAGCACCCCGTACAGGGCCACGCCCCAGCCGATCGCGACGATCATCCGCTGGCGGCGCATGAGCAGCGCGGCCAGCGCCGCCGCCACGAGGCCGGCGCTCACCCAGAACGGCGGCAGGCCGGGACCTCCGGGGCTGAGCGCGAGCAGCGACTCGGCGGGCAGCGCGGGATCGACGAGGGCCGGGTCGTGCAGCCCGGCTTCGAGCAGGATCCTGCCCGGATCCGTCACCAGGCCCGCCAGCCACGGGAACAGCAGCGCCACCGGCACCACCAGCGCCACGGCCATGGACGTCGCCACGCCCCGCCGCCCCCCGCCGAACGCCACCGCCCCGAGCACGCCCAGGACGGCGAAGAGCGGGTAGACCAGCGGCACGAACGCCGTCCCCACGGCCAGCGCCAGGCCCAGTCCCCAGGCCGCGCGGCGGGCCCGGCGGCGCTCTGCGGACAGCAGCGTCGTGCCGAGCGAGGCGTAGAGGGGCACCAGCACGAACACCACGGCCGTCCCCAGCCGCCCCGACGCGATCGCGCCGGTCGCGACGGGCAGCAGCGCGTACGTCCCGGCCGCCCACGCCCGCGCGGGCACCGCCGGGATGACGTGCCGGGTCGCCAGGTACGCCGTCGCGCCCGCCAGCGGCACCGAGCCGAGCAACAACGCGGAGACCGCCAGCCAGGTCTTGCCGAGCGTCAGCGTGGACAGGGCGGCGAGCACGGCGACGTATGGAGGTGCCCAGGCGGCCGAGCCCAGGCCGAGATCGTGGGAGCCCTCGGTGTAGAAGGCCCAGAGGTCCGCCGCGCCGCCCGTCACCGGGACGAGTGCGCCGCCGCCGAGCCGTTCGCCTCCCAGGAGGGAACGCTCGGCGATCAGGGAGACGACGGCCAGCGCGAGCATGAGGACCACGCCGGGACGGGTGATGAACCGCTTGACCGCGCCCGAGTCGTGCGGCACGGCCGCGAACTCGTCCTCCGGGGAGGCCGGGGTGGTGGCGTGGTGGTGGCGGCCGGTCGAGTCCACGGGCGCTTCGCCGGCGATCAAGCTCTGCACCATGTCGGTGAGCCGCCGGTAGGCCGCCCACCGCGAGGTCATCAACCGCTTTATGCGGATATATCCCTTCTTGCGGCCGTGACGGCGCGCTCTCCGCGCCTTCATCAGCCGGAACGGGTGCGCCAGGATCGAGCCCATGGCCACGACCTCGTCCAGCGCGTTCGCGGGCTGCTTGCTCACGATGAACAGCAGCGTCCTGAAGGCCGAGCCGAGCACGTTGCGCAGCAGCGCCCACAGCATCGCGCCGAACGGCAGGTTCGCCATCACCACGAAGATCGCGTTTCGCCGGTCCAGCCGGCGCGGATGGTCGCCGCTGACCGCGATGCGCCGCCGCCTGCGCGAGGCCGCCTCGGCGTGCCAGGCCACGGCGGAGGTCACGTTCAGCACCCTGTGCCCGGCGTTGCGCACCCGCCAGCACAGGTCGAGGTCGTCACGGAACAGCGGGAAGAACGGATCGAGCCCGCCTGCCCGCTCCCACACGTCGCGGCGGATCAGCATGCCCGCCGTGGACACCGACAGGACCTCCCGGGTCCCGTCGTGCTGCCCCTGGTCGAACTCGCGCGGCTCCAGCCCCGTGTCCCTGCGCCCGGTACGGCCCACGGTGACGCCCACTTCGAGCAGCCGCCTGCGGTCGATCCAGTCGAGCAGCTTCGGGCCCAGCACGGCGGCCTTCTGATCCTGCTCGGCGGCGTGCAGCAGCGCCTCCAGCGCGTGCCGGTCAGGGGCGCAGTCGTCGTGCAGCAGCCAGATCCACTCGTCGCGGCCGGGCGGCAGCTTCGCGAGCGCCTCGGCGACGGACTCGCCGAAACCGGCGGAGCGGGGCAGGGAGATCACATTGGCGTTGCCGAACATCTGGGCGAGCAGGCCGGCCGAGCCGTCCCTGCTGCCGTTGTCGACGCCCGCCACGCGGTCGGGCCTGCGGCTCTGGCCGGCCAGCGCCCGCAGTGTCTCCCCGAGCCAGCGCGCGCCGTCATGAGCGACGACGATCGCGGTGACGTAGGGACGGGACATGGGTGGACGACTCCTGGGGGGTTGATCAGGCGCGCCCACCATACAGGTGCAAGCTCAATATTCATGCGAAAAAGGGCCACACGGACAACCCGCGTGACCCCCTCGCCCATATACCTAAACGGCCTGGCGCTTGATCCGTCTGCGCTCCCTCTCGGACAGTCCACCCCAGATGCCGAACCGCTCATCGTGCTCGAGTGCGTATTCCAAGCACTCTGCACGGACCTCGCACGATCGGCAGACCTTCTTGGCCTCTCGGGTAGAGCCGCCCTTTTCCGGGAAGAACGCCTCTGGATCCGTCTGCGCGCACAAGGCACGCTCCTGCCAGCCAAGTTCTTCAGCGTCAAGCTGATCCTGTGCGATGACCGGATCGGTCACTGCACACCTCCCTGCCGCCCGCCCGCAATGGAGCCCCCCATGGACGCCTTCCTTACTACCCACCCACTGGAAGGCGTAACAACATGGTTGTAATTACACGCGCGTGCCGTACGTGACGTCAAGCGGCATGCGGGTATCCGGGGAAAGACCAGATCTCGCCCCGGTGTGCTCGGCATGTGATGTTCGCACCCGGCCAGCGCCCTGCGTACATGGCGCCGACCAGGCGTTTTCAATGCTGTCAGCGGTCGGAACCGTACCAGGGCGGGATAGACGCCCGCCCGTGGCCCACCTTCTCTCTAGCCGTACATTGCCGGTCCGTTACCTGCGTGGCTCATTGGGGGTGTATATGGCGGTCGGGTCGATCGGGTCGTCCCCCGGCCGGCGCTGGTCGCCGCCGAAGGAGCCCGATGCGAACGACGTGGGATCGAGCCGCATCGTCGATTCGCCCTGAGCCTCGCTCCAGCCGGCCGGGGCCTGGTGGGTGGGCTGGTACTGGCCCTGCTGGGGCTCGTACCCGCCGGCCGGCTGCTGGTGCTGCTGCTGGGGGGCCTGCTGCTGCGGGTGGCCGAACGGGTCGTCGTACGAGCGGCCCGCCTGGCTGGAGTAGTCGGGGACGCGCAGCTCGGGCGGGGCGTACTGGGCGCCCGAGTGCTGGTACGTCTCCGCCTGCTGGTAGGCGTCCATGAGCTGCTGCGAGCGCGGGTCCACGGGCGCGTCCGGCTCCTGGTAGGCGGCCGGCGTGGCGTACTCGTGGCCCGAGTAACCGGTGAACGGCTGACCGCCCTGCGGACCCGGCTGCCCCTGGGGACCGCCCTGGGGGCCGCTCTGCTGGTCGAACGCGCTCTGCCCGAAGAAGGAGGACCCCTGGCCGAACTGCTGCTGCTCGGCCTGCGGGTACGGGACGCTCGGCGCGGTGTCGCCCGCCGGGTACGCCTGCTCCACGGGGGCGGCGAAAGCGTTGGGCGTGGTGTCCGGCGGCGCGTACTGGCTCTGCTGGTCCCCGGGCGGGGCGTACGGGTTGAGCTGGTCGGCGGCGGCCGGCGCGTAGGGGTTCGGGCTCGGCTGGCCGACGCCCGGCTGGCTGTCCGCCGGGACGTAGGGGGCGGGGGTGTACTCGCCGGCGGGCGGGGTGGCGTAGTCGAGCGGCGGCTGGACCGACGGCGTCGTGTCCGCCGGCGCATAGGCCGGCTGGCCGAAGCCGGAGTCCTGGCCGGTGCCCGGGTTCTGCCCGAAGCCGGAGTCCTGACCGAGCCCGGGGCCCTGACCGGCACCCGGGCTCTGCCCGAAGCCTGAATCCTGACCGAAGCCTGAATCCTGACCGAAGCCTGAATCCTGACCGAAGCCTGAATCCTGGCCGAAGCCGGCGTCCTGGCCGAAGCTCTGCGGCGGATACGCCTGGTCGGCCTGGCCGAACTGCGGCTGCTCAGGCTGGCGCCGGTCCGAGGGCGCGGCGGGGAGGGCGGCCCTGATCGGCTGGTACGCCTCCGGCTGCGCGTACAGCGGCTGGACCGCCTCGGGCTGGCCGGCGGGCGCGTAGGAGCCCTGCTCAGGCTGGCCGCCGTAGCTCGGCGGCTGCTGACCGTAGCCCTGACCGGGCGGCATCTGCTGACCGGACGGAGGCTGCGGGCCGTAGCCGAGCTGCTGACCATAACCACCGGGCTGGCCCGACGGGGGCTGCTGACCCGACGGGGGCTGCTGACCATAGCCAGGCTGGCCGTAGGGCGCCTGCTGGCCGGGCTGGGGCTGACCGGGAGGGGACTGCTGACCAGAGGGCTGACCGGGAGGGGGCTGCTGACCTGAGGGGGGCTGCTGGCCGTAGGGCGGCTGCTGACCGGACGGAGGCTGCTGGCCGTAGCCGGGCGGGGCCTGCTCCTGCTGTCCCGCCTGCCCGTAGCCGGGCTGAGCCTGCTCCTGGTGCCCGTAACCGGGCTGGCCCGACGGCGGCTGCTGACCGTAGCCAGGCTGACCGTAGGGCGCCTGCTGACCGGACGGAGGCTGCTGGCCGAAGTACGGCGCCTGCTGCCCGAAGTCCTGGTGGTAGACCTGCGCGACGGGCCGCTCGGGCAGCACCTGAGGCAGCAGATAGACCAGCGCGATGGCGGTCAGCGCGAGCGTCGGCACGCCCAGGAGCACGAACTCCACCGTCCCGCGCACGCCGCCCCCGGAGAACAGGCCGAGCACCAGCGACAGCATGCCGAACACCGCGGCGAGCAACAGCCCGGCCGCGGACCCGTACATGATGGGCTTGGCCTTGGGCGACGGTTCGCCGACCTTGGTGACGAGCACCACGGCGCCCAGGAGCAATGCCGTCACGAGCGGGCTGGTCAGGCTCGAGAAGTTCTGAGCCGCGCGTTCCATGAAGGACGAGCCGACCGAGCCGATCACGATGTGGCCGATCGCCAGCAGCACGTTCAACAGTCCGGTGACAAGCATGATCCAGGCGGCCGGCTCCCTCAGCCGGGCGACGTCAAGTTTGCTCATAGCTAACCCCCAACGGACCCTTTGGCCCGAAGGGAGTTTGCCACATCACTCGCTTACTCGGCGGAAGTCCCAAGAACCTCATACATCCCAATTCGGCCCATACCAGCAAGGACACCCCTACCGAGATGGAGAAAACCACTCCCGGGGTGGGGTTGTCAGAGCCCGGTGGAAGACTGGGCCGCATGCACATCGTGTCCCTCGCCGGCGGCATCGGCGGCGCCCGTTTCCTGCGTGGTCTGCGCCTGACGGCGTCCGACGCCTCCATCACCGTGATCGGCAACACCGGTGACGACATCACCCTGTTCGGCCTGCGCGTCTGTCCCGACCTCGACACCGTGATGTACACCCTGGGCAGCGGCATCGACGAGGAGCAGGGCTGGGGGCGGGCCAAGGAGTCCCACGTCGTCAAGGAGGAGCTGGCCGCGTACGGCGTCGAGCCGCAGTGGTTCGGGCTGGGCGACCGCGACTTCGCCACCCACATCGTCCGCTCGCAGATGCTGGAGGCGGGCTATCCGCTCTCCGAGATCACGCAGGCGCTGTGCGCGCGCTGGCAGCCGGGCGTGCGGCTGCTGCCGATGACCGACGACCGCTGCGAGACCCATGTCGTGATCGAGGACGATCAGGGCAAGCGCGCCATCCACTTCCAGGAGTGGTGGGTCCGCCTGCGCGCCTCCGTCCCCGCGCAGTCGTTCGCGCTGGTGGGGGCCGGCACCGCCAAGCCCGCGCCGGGCGTGCTGGAGGCGATCGAGCAGGCCGACGTGGTCATCCTGCCGCCGTCCAACCCGGTCGTGAGCATCGGCACGATCCTCCAGGTGCCCGGCATCCGCGCCGCCCTGCTCGCCAAGACCGTGGTCGGCGTCTCGCCGATCATCGGCGGCGCGCCCGTGCGCGGCATGGCCGACGCCTGCCTGACGGCCATCGGCGTGGAGACGACGGCGCAGGCCGTCCTCGACCTGTACGGCTCCGAGCTGATCGACGGCTGGCTGGTGGCCGAGGAGGACGACGGCGTCGCGCTCGACGGCGTCCGGGTGGTCGCCCGCCCGATCCTCATGCACGACGCGGAAGCCGCCGCCGCCATCGCCCGCACCGCCCTCGACCTCGCACTGGAGCTCGCCCGATGACTTCTCCCCTGGCCACCCCCGGCGTGCCGCGCCGCGTCGAAGTGATCGCCGTCGAGGGCATCGGTGAGGTGCGGCCCGGCGACGACGTGGCAGGGCTGCTCCAGGACGCCGGTCTGCGCGACGGCGACATCGTGGTCGTCACCTCCAAGATCGTGAGCAAGGCCGAGGGCCGCGTCCGCCAGGCGCCCGACCGGATCCAGGCGATCGAGGACGAGAGCGAGCGCGTGGTCGCCAGGCGCGGCGACACCGTGATCTCCCAGACCCGCCACGGCTTCGTCATGGCCGCCGCCGGGGTCGACGCCTCCAACACCGAGCCGGGCACGGTGCTGCTGCTGCCGGAGGACCCCGACGCCTCGGCCGAGCGGATCAGGAAGGGCCTGCCGGCCCGGACCGGCGTGATCGTCTCCGACACGTTCGGCCGCCCGTGGCGCAACGGCCTGACCGACGTGGCCATCGGCGTGGCGGGCATGCGGCCGCTCGACGACTTCCGCGGCTCGTCCGACGGCTACGGCAACGCGCTCAACGCCACGGTCACGGCGCTGGCCGACGAGATCGCGGGCGCGGCCGAGCTGGTCAAGGGCAAGCTCTCCGGGGTTCCGGTGGCGATCGTGCGCGGGCTGGCCCACCTGGTCACCGACGACGCGGGGCCGGGCGTCCGGCCGCTGGTCAGGGCGGCCGACGACGACCTGTTCCGGTTCGGGTCGCGGGACGTCGTGTTCGCCCGCCGGACGATCAGGGAGTTCGCCGACCGGCCCGTCGACGGCGACGCCGTGCGCAGGGCGGTGGCGGCGGGCATCGCCGCGCCGGCGCCGCATCACACGACGCCGTGGCGGTTCGTGCTGGTGGAGTCGCCGGAGACCAGGACGAAGCTGCTCGACGCCATGCGCGACGCGTGGATCGAGGACCTGCGCGGCGACGGGTTCACCGAGCAGTCGATCGCCAAGCGGGTCAAGCGCGGCGACGTCCTGCGCAAGGCCCCCTACCTGGTGGTGCCGTGCCTGGTGATGGAGGGCTCCCACACCTACCGGGACGAGCGGCGCAACGCCTCGGAGCGCGAGATGTTCATCGTCGCGACCGGCGCGGGGGTGGAGAACTTCCTCATCCAGCTCGCCGTCGAAGGGCTCGGCTCGGCGTGGGTCTCGTCCACGATGTTCTGCCGTCCGGTGGTCCGCGAGGTGCTCGATCTGCCCGGGTCATGGGACCCGATGGGCTGTGTGGCGGTCGGCCACGCGGCCGCGCCGCCGCGCGATCGCGCACCCCGCGACCCGGCGGATTTCATCGTCACACGCTGACCGCGTTTTCGGACCACGGTCAGCCAGCCGTTTACCGTTAGGAAAGTTTCCTTTACATTTGGAGCATCCCCCCATGTAAAGGAGCCAACTTCATGAGAAGGATGCTCACGTTAGTCGCCGTGGTGGTGATCGGCGTCGCGACGACGCTGTTCAACACCACTCCGGCGTTCGCACACGGCTACGTCAACTCGCCCCCGAGCAGGCAGGCCAACTGCGCCCAGGGCAGGGTGTCCAACTGCGGCAACATCATCTACGAGCCGCAGAGCGTGGAAGGCCCCAAGGGGCTGCGTAACTGCCACGCCAACCTGGGACAGTTCGCCCAGCTCAGCGACGAGAGCAAGGCGTGGCCCGTCGCGTCGGTGGGCAGCACGGTGACCTTCAACTGGACGTTCACCGCCAGGCACGCCACCCTGAACTACGAGTACTACATCGGCAACAGCCGGGTGGCCGTCTTCAACGGCAACGGCCAGCAGCCGCCGGCGACCCTCTCGCACACGGTCAACTTCTCCGGCTACTCCGGCCGGCAGAAGGTCCTGGCGATCTGGAACATCTCCGACACCACCAACGCCTTCTACTCCTGCATCGACCTGAACATCGGCGGTGGCGGCGGCAACCCGACGCCCACGCCGACCCCGACCGTCACCCCGACGCCGACCCCGACGCCGACGGTGACCCCGACGACGCCCTCCGGCACGTGGAGGGCCGGCGCCACATACGCGACCGGCAGCACCGTGACCTACAACGGCTCCACCTACCGGTGCGTCCAGGGTCACACCGCCATCGCCGGCTGGGAGCCGCCCAACGTCCCGGCCCTCTGGCAGAAGGTCTGATCAACCAGCGAAAAGGGGGCGCTCACGCGCCCCCTTTTTTCGTCCGGTCAGGTCGTGGGCTTGCAGGTGGGATGGCACAGCCTGCGGGCCAGGGCCGCGAGGAACACGTCGATGATCTCGCCCGGCTCCTGGGCCTCGTGCAGGGAGCCGTTCGTGGCCGCGGTGATCTGGGACAGGCTCGCCCGGTCCACGCCCTTGCCGAAGGCGATGATGACGATCTGTACGGGCTTGTCCGGGTTCCACTCGCGGCGGAGATGATCCAGGAGCTGCGTCAGGTTCGAGCCCTTGCCGTCGTCCCGGCCCGCCGTGATCACCAGCAGCGAGTTGTTCATCTCCTCGCGGTAGTCGCCGGTGACCTCGCGGAAGCCGCTGAGTATCGCGTCGTAGAGCGAGCTGTCCCGCTTGGGATGGGCGGTGATCGTGCTGGTCAGCTCGTCCAGGCGGCTGCGCCGGATGACCTGCCCGCTGGCCGGCTCGCTGATCGGGCCGAGCCCGACCCGCTCCTGGTAGCCCTTGATGCGCCCCAGCTTGTCGGCGAACTCCCACATGCCCATGTGCGTGGAGTTCGGGAAGAGCTGCAGCCCGATCTTGGCCGCGTCCAGCGCCACCCTGACCTTGGTGCTGCCGTTCATCGGCTCGGCCATGTGCTTGGAGGTGTCGGCCAGCACGAGGATGTTCGTCGGCGGGGCCAGCCTGCTCCAGGCGCGCAAGGCCTCGTCGATGTCCTGCGGCGACACCGACGGCCTGGCCTTCGGGGCCGCGGACGGGATCTGCGGCCCGGGCGAGAGCGGGCCCTGGGTGCCGTCTCCCGACCTGAACCCCGCCCGCCGGATCACGTCCTGGGCCTGCGCGCCGGTCAGCCAGCCGGCGAAGACCGTGGACGCCTCGGCGACCGTCGGATCGGTGGCGGTGACGACGTACGGGTAGTCCAGGTTGATCG
This sequence comes from Nonomuraea rosea, assembly GCF_039539705.1. Lineage (NCBI taxonomy): Bacteria > Bacillati > Actinomycetota > Actinomycetes > Streptosporangiales > Streptosporangiaceae > Nonomuraea > Nonomuraea rosea. Next base: position 129,199 of record NZ_BAABDQ010000001.1, read on the forward strand.
TGCCCTCGCGCGGGTGCAGCGCGACGACCGGGTCGGCGGAGGGTCGCAGGTTGTGGTTCCACACCGACTGCTCGGGGACGATGACGACCGGGCGCTGCCAGAAGGTGTGGTCGTCGACCGCGGCCAGCATGCTGCGGTAGTCGGGCGCCGAGCCCGCCTGCGCCCAGCGGACGAACGCGGTCAGCGCCTTGTCCGCCGCCGGGCCCGTGCCGACGACGTCCCTGGCGGCGGCCACGGTCGCGATGCCCGCTCCGGCCAGCGACGGGTCGGGGACGCGTACGACGTCCGGCTCGTTCGCGTTGGGCGTGAGCCGCCCGCGCACGGTCGAGGGGAAGACCATCCGCCAGTTCATCTCCGTCTTGCCCACGGAGAAGCGCTGGGCCAGCGACGACCGGGTGGCGAACACCAGCGGCGACGTGGCCACCACGCTCTCGCCCGCGGGCAGCGCACTCGCGCCCTGCTGGCGGGCCAGCCTGATCCAGGCCGAGGAGTCCGCGATCCAGCCGTCGGGCCGCTCGCGCAGCACGCCCGCCCGGTCGCCGATCAGCGTGCGCAGCACGGTGGCCGGCGGCTGCTCGGTGACCTGCACGAGCACGCACCGGCCGCCCACCGAGGTCTTCGTCTCGTTGAAGCGCCCGGCGGCCTCCATGACCGCCGGCGCCACATCGACCGCGGCGGCCACACCGACCAGAACAGGCTCTCGTGTGGTGCACAGCGTGGCGCCGCCGCCGAACAGCACGACGAGGGTGGCCGCGACCACGACGACCACCGTGGTTCCCGCCAGCATGCCGCGCTGGAGCGCCTTCCTGCGTCGCTGCTCGGGGAGCAGCGCGGCGCGGTGCCGACCCAACCGCACGGTGAACCTCTCTCCCAGGGGAGTGATGATTCTCCCAGCGCCTCCCATAGCGGGCGCAAGACTTGTTAGAACATGTTATAACTACGCCATCGGCAGTACCCGCCGCACGCTCTGGCACACACCGTCGCTCGCCTCGGAGGCCAGCAGCCGCTCGGGGCTCGGGATACCGTACTCGGTAGTGCGCTGCCTGACTGGCCGGCCGGTCACCTCGACCATCTCGCGCAGCTCGCTGATGGTCTTGTAGGAGCCGTTCTCCGAGCCCGCCATCCTGCTGATGGTCTCCTCCATCAGCGTGCCGCCGAGGTCGTTGACGCCGCCCTGGAGCACCTGGCGGCACAGGTCGTCGCGGAGCTTCACCCAGGAGCACTGGATGTTGTCGATCGCGCCGTGCAGCAGGATCCTGGCCAGGGCGTGCACGGCCCGGTTCTCCTGCGCGGTCGGCCCCGGCCTGGCGATGCCGGCCAGGTAGATGGGGGCGCTGGTGTGCACGAACGGCAGCAGCACGAACTCCGAGAACCCGCCCGTCTTCTCCTGGATGCTCCTGATCAGCTTGATGTGCTTGACCCAGTGCAGGTGGTTGTCGACGTGCCCGTACATCATCGTGGACGTCGTGGGGATCCCCACCTCGTGGGCGGTGGAGATGACGTCGATCCACTCGGCGGCCGGCAGTTTGCCCTTGGTGAGCACCCAGCGCACGTCGTCGTCGAGGATCTCGGCCGCCGTGCCGGGCAGCGAGTCCACGCCCGCCTCCTTGGCCGCCTCCAGCCAGTCGCGGACGGAGAGGTTCGTGCGGCTTGCCCCATTGATGACCTCCATCGGGCTGAACGCGTGCACGTGCATGCCGGGCGTCCTCGCCTTCACGGCTTTGGCGATGTCGAAGTAGGCGGTGCCCGGCAGATCGGGATGGATGCCGCCCTGCATGCACACCTCGGTCGCGCCGGCCTCCCACCCCTCCTGCGCGCGGTCGGCCACCTGGTCCAGGCTCAGCGTGTACGCGTCCGCGTCGGTCCTGCGCTGGGCGAAGGCGCAGAAGCGGCAGCCCGTGTAGCAGACGTTGGTGAAGTTGATGTTCCTGTTGACCACGTAGGTGACCTCGTCGCCCACGGCCTGCCGCCTGAGCTCGTCGGCGATGGCGGCCAGCTCGTCGAGCGCCTCCCCCTCCGCCCCGAGCAGCGCGACGGCCTCGGCGTCGGTCAGCCCGGCCGGGTCGGCCCCGGCCCGCCGGAGCGCCTGCCGGAGGTCGCCGGGGATCACGGCGGCCGTCTGGGGCAGACGGTCGCGCAGGGCCTCCCAGTCGCCGTAGACGTTGTCGAAGTCGTCACGCCGGTCGTTCGTGCGCCCTGAGGTGTCCACCTCGACGTGCAGGTCCACGCGGCCGGACGCGGCGAACCCGCCGTCCGGCTCCTGCCACGGCAGCCCCTGCGGCCGGGCGTCCGCGCGGGCCAGGCCGGTGACCGGGTCCGCCAGGGCGGACACGTGCGCGATCAGGCGCGGGTCCAGCCAGGGCTCGCCGGCCAGGACGTACTCCGGGTAGATGGTCAGCCGCTCCCGCAGCTCGAAGCCGGTCTCCGCGGTACGGGCCGCGAGGTCGTCGATCTGCGGCCAGGGGCGCTCGGGGTTCACGTGGTCCGGGGTCAGCGGCGACACCCCGCCCCAGTCGTCGATCCCCGCCCTGATCATCAGCTCGTACTCGGCGTCCACCAGGTTGGGCGGGGCCTGGAGGCGTACCCGGGGGCCGAGGACGAGGCGGGCGACCGCGATGGTGGCGGCGAGCTCCTGCAGGTCCGCGTCCGGCAGGCCGCGCATGGCGGTGTCCGGCTTGGCGCGGAAGTTCTGGACGATGACCTCCTGGATCCCGCCGTACTCGCGGGCCACCCGCCGGATGGCGAAGATCGACTCGGCCCTGTCGGTCACGGTCTCGCCGATGCCGATCAGGACTCCCGTGGTGAACGGCACGTTCGTCCGCCCGGCGTCCTCCAGGACGCGCAGCCGCACGGCCGGGTCCTTGTCCGGCGAACCGTAGTGGGCCTGCCCCTTCTCCTCGAACAACCGCCGCGACGTCGTCTCCAGCATCATTCCCATGGACGGCGACACGGGCTTGAGCCGCTGCAGGTCACGCCAGCTCAACACGCCCGGGTTGAGGTGCGGCAGCAACCCGGTCTCCTCCAGCACCCTGACCGCCATGGCGCGTACATAGGACAACGTGTCGTCATAGCCGTGCGCGTCCAGCCACTCCCTGGCCTGGTGCCAGCGGTCCTCCGGCCGGTCCCCCAGCGTGAACAACGCCTCCTTGCACCCCATCGCCGCACCCTGCCCGGCGATCTCCAGCACCTCGTCCGGACTCAGAAAGGGCGACTCCAGCTTGTGCGGCGCGGTCGCGAACGTGCAGTAGCCGCACCGATCACGACACAACCGGGTCAACGGGATGAACACCTTCTTGCTGTAGGTGATGATCCCCTCACGGCCCACCGCCTTCAGCCCGGCATCGCGTACGCGGGAGGCGTGTTCGAGAAGAGCGTCGAGGTGCTCACCCCTGGCGTGCAGCAGGACGGTCGCCTCGGTGACGTCGAGGGTCTTGCCGTCGCGGGCGCGGGCGAGAGCACGGCGGAGCGCGGAATCGCTGACGAGATTCATAAGGGCACAGTACGACGGGCTGAGTTCACCACCCGCACCCAGGGGGCACGTGTCAGAAGGACCGGTAGTCGCGGGCGGGCATCCTGGGCCCCCGCGCGGGCGGGCGCAGCCCCGTCAGCCAGACGAAGATCGTCGCCCGATGCCGATGCCCCCGGTACGGCTCCAGCAGCCGCAGCATGCCGGGATCGTCGGTCTTCTCCCCCGTCAGCGCGTAGCCGACCAGCTTGGCCAGATGGAAGTCGCCGACGCTGACGGCGTCCGGGTCGCCGAACGCCCGCTGGCGCACCTCGGCCGACGTCCACACGCCGATCCCCGGCAGCGCCCGCAGCAGCCGGTCCAGCTCCTGCGTCGTCGCGGCGGCCTCCAGCTTGTCCGCGTGCCAGGCGGCGTTCGCGATCGTCCGCGCCCGCACGGCCTCCGCGCCCGCGCGGTGCCAGTGCCAGGTCGGGATCTGCCGCCACACCACCGGCTCGGGGACGACCCGCATCCCCTCGGGCGCCGGCCCTGGTGCGGGCTCGCCGTAGTGGTCCAGCAGCCACCGCCAGGCGCGCCACGCCTCGCGGCCGACCACCTTCTGCTCCAGCACGGCCGGTACGAGGGCCTCCATGACCCGGCCCGTCCTGCCGATCCGCAGCCCGGGATGCCTCTTGACGGCCTCCGCCAGGACCTCGTGCCTGACGCTGAACCCGGACAGGTCGTCGAGGGCCCCCAGCATCGCCGGCATGGACTCCAGCGCGTGCTCGGCCCCCGGACCCCACGCCTGCCCGTGCACGGCCCCGGCCTTGACGCGCACTCTGAGCGTGCACGGCCCGCCGGGCGTCCTGGAGGTGCGCCACACGGCGCCGTCGCCGGTCTGGCGCCACGTGGGGTCGCCGCTGCCGCGCTTGTGCGGGGCCAGCGCCAGCCCCGCGTCCAGCGGCCCGCCGGGCACCCACGTCCGCTCCATCACGTGTCCAGTCTGCCCCCGGCCAGGACCTGGTCAGACCCACCGCCGAGCGGAAGCCGTGCAGCCGCCAGTCTGAGGCCGCGCGGACTCCCGACGAAAGCCGTGCGACCGCCTGGCGGGAGCCGTGCAGCCGCCTGGCGGGAGCCGTGCAGCCGCCGGGCGGGAGTCGTGCAGCCGCCGGGCGGGAGTCGTCAGACGTCGCTGGAGTAGCGCATCGCCCGCTCGGGCAGCTCGATGCCCGGCCAGATCCGCACGCCGTTCTGCAGCTCGTTGCCCGGCCCGACGATGGCCCCGTCGCCGATCACCGCGTCGCGCACCACCGTGCCCGCGCAGATCCGCGCACCCTGGCCCACCACGGAGTCCGTCACGCTGGCGCCGGACTCGATGACGCAGTCGTCGGTCAGCACCGAGCCCACCACCGTGGCGCCCGCGTGGACGACGACCCGCGCGCCCACCACCGTGCCGCCCTGGACCTTGGCCTCCGGCGAGATGCTGGCCCCTTCGAGCGCCAGGTATTCGCCCGTGGCCCCGGGCAGCGCGGGCGAGGACAGCCGCCCGAGCACGAGGTCGCGCGAGCCCTGCACGTAGGCGGCAGGAGTGCCGACGTCGAGCCAGTAGGTGCGGTCGGCGTAGCCCAGCACGAGCTCCCCCGACTCGATCAGCCCGGGGAACGTCTCCCGCTCCACCGACACGATCTCGTCGCGCGGGATCTGGTCGATCACCGACCGGGTGAAGACGTAGCACCCGGCGTTGATCCGGTTGGTCACCGGATTGGGCGTCTTCTCCAGGAACGCCGTCACACGTCCCGTCTCGTCGGTCGGCACGCACCCGAACCGGGAGGGATCATCGACTTCTGTCAAATGGAGCGTTACAGCGGCCTGCCGCGCACGATGGCTGCGTACCTGATCGCCGATGTCGTGACCGGAGAGGATGTCGCCGTTCAGGATGAGCACCGGGTCGGACGGGCCCGCTGTGAGCGCCTCCGCGGCGTTGCGGATCGCGCCGCCGGTGCCGAGCGGAGTCTCCTCGGTCATGTATTCGAGCGAGAGCCCGAACGCCGACCCGTCGCCGAAGGCGGGCTCGAACATCGACGCCTTGTACGAGGTCGCGAACACGATCCGGCGCACACCGAACGATCGCGCACGGGCCAGCTGGTGAGCCAGGAACGGCACTCCGGCGGTCGGCAGCAACGGCTTCGGCGTGCCCAGTGTCAGCGGACGCAGGCGCGTGCCCTGCCCCCCGACCAGGAGGATCGCCTCGAGGTCTGGCAAAGAGCTCTCCATCACTCCGTGAGGTTACCGAACTATTCGATCGCGCGTTGATAAGAGCTGAGATGGGCCTCGGCCGAGGCCTCCCAGGTGAACTCGCGGGCTCTCGCCAGCCCTGCCTCCTGCAACTGGCGCCTTCGCTCGGAAGAGGCCAGGAGCTGCCCGAGCGCCGTGGCGATGCTGTCGGCGTCGGGCTCGGTGTAGGCGACCGCGTCCCCGCCCACTTCGGGCAGCGAGGAGCGGTGCGTGGTCAGTACGGGGGCGCCGCAGGCCATGGCCTCCAGCACCGGCAGCCCGAACCCCTCGCCACGCGAGGGAAAGGCCACCACGAGCGCCCCGCCGAGGAACCCCGGCAGGTCCGGCGCGCGCAGGTAGCCCGGCCGCACGACCTTGACCGTCGCCTGGACCTCCCTGCATGCGGCGTCCACGTCGACCTCGTGCACACCTCCGCCGAGCACCAGCGCCGGCGGCTTCTCCAGCCGCTTCACGGCGGCGGCGAACCCGCGGATGAGATTGGGCACGTTCTTGCGCGGGTCGAGCGCGCCCAGGAACGCCACGTACGGCTGGCCGTGCAGCCCGCATCTCATCGCGGCCCGCAGGATCTCCTCCTCGCTGGGCGGATGGAACTGCGCCAGATCCACACCGTGGTAGGCGACGTCGATGCGGGTGGGATCGGCGGCCAGCACCCGGATGAGCTCGTCCCTGGTCGCCTTGGACGGCACGATCACCCGCCGGGCATGGCGGACGGCGGTGCGCGTGGCGGAGCGGAAGAACGACGCCCGGGGGCTGAGCTGATCGGGCTCGGTGAACCAGGTGGCGTCGTGAATGGTCACGACGGTCGGCAGGCCTGAGCTGAGCGGAATGGAGTAGTAGGGGGCGTGGATGACGTCCGCCCCGGCCTGGCGGGCCAGCAGCGGCAGGCCGCTCTGCTCCCAGGCGAGCCTGGCGGCCCTGTTGGTGATGGCGACGGGACCCGGCATGATCCGCGCAGAAGGTGCGAGCGACCGGTAGCGCTCGGCCTCCGACCGCTGGCAGACCACGGCGAGGTCGGCGCCCGCCCGGTCGAGCCCGGCGACGAGCCCGTCCACGTATCTGATCAACGCGCCACGGTCCGCGGGGACCGCCGCCGCGTCAACGAGCACTCGAGGCATACGAAGATCTTCTCCCCTCAAGATCATCGTGGGACCTGATGTCCCCCTCTGAAGTTCAGCTTATGACCAGCCTCCCCTAAATCGTGGGCCAAATCACACCGAGTCCCGACGCGCCGCAATTCCCGCCAAGCCCGCGCAGATCAGATCGCCCACGATGATGACAATGCGGGAGGAAAGTGCCACTGCAATTGCCGCACCCGAGTCAAGCTGGGGCCCCAAGACCGCGACCATGGCGACTTCCCGCACGCCGGCACCTGCGGGGATGACGAAGGTCAGGATGCCCAGCGACCACGACAGCGCGAACGCTCCGACGGAGAAGACCAGGCCGATCTGGGGGGCGATGAAGTAGAGGTGCACGCCGTAGGCGGCCCAGCCGGCCAGCGACCAGCCGAACGCCGTGAGCATGCCGCGCCGGGTGAGCGGGCGTTCGAGCGGCTCGCGCTTGAGCCTGCGCAGGGCGTAGCCGATGACGGTGTTGATGACCTTGGGTTCGAGCAGCACCAGCAGCAGCGGGATGAACAGCAGCAGCCAGCCGTACTTGTCCCAGCCGAGCGTGACGAGGGTGACCAGCAGGCCGGTGGCGAGCTGGATGGGCATCATCAGGAAGAACGCCGCGGCGCTTCGCGACCGGGGCACCCCCAGGTCGCGGCCCATCTCCATCTGGGCCAGCACGGGCCAGACGGCGCCGGGGATGTATTTCCCGAGCTGGCCCACGAAGAAGACCTTGGCCGCCGGCCTGAGCGGCAGCGGCGAGCCGAGATCGGCCAGCAGGGTACGCCAGGTGAGCATGGCTCCGAGCAGCGCGGCGACCACCGCGACCAGCGACCCGGCCAGGGCGGGCGCGGACAGCCTGGCGAAGCCGGCCACCACCGCGTCCCACTGCTTGCCGACCGCCCACACACCGAACGCGAGCGCGATGGCCAGGAACACGTATCTGACGAGTCTGCGCGCCGGCGACCGCCGCCGCGGCACCGCCGCAGCGCCTTCTTCCGCAGCGCCTTCTTCCACGGGGTCCTCTGCGGCGGGGTCCTCTTTGGCGGCGTCCTGGCTCACAGCGGGCGTACCCGCTCGGGGGGCTGCGGCAGCGCGGCCCCCACGGGACGGCGCGCGGTCTTGGTCGCCACCCACAGGTACGTCGGCACCACGGGCAGCAGCAGCCGCAGCACCTCGCGCGGCATCCTGGCCAGCACGCCCTGCACCACCCGGCCCAGCGCGCCGGGGAACAGCTCGGACCCGGCGAACTTGGTCGGCGTGGCCAGCACGGGGAAGGTGTAGTCCCACACGTGGAAGGCCCGCAGCATCCGGCGCAGCCCGCGCCGCGTGCGGAAACGCTCGTAGTAGTGGTCGGCCCGCCCGGACGCCCGCACGTAACGGTCGGCCAGCGCGGGCGGCAGGTAGGACAGGAACGGCAGCTTGTAGTGGGGCTCCATCACGCCCAGCCGGTTTCCCAGCCCGAGGTAGAGCACGCCGTCGTCGGACAGCACCCGGTGCATCTCCGCCACCACCGCGTCGGGATCGACCACGTGCTCGTAGATGTGGTTGAACACCAGCACGTCGACCGAGCCGTCGGGGAACGGCAGCGCCGTACCGTCACCGCACACGAACGCCACCCGCTCGCCGAACCGGTCGGCCGCCTTACGCAGCCCCGGCACGTCGATGTCGATGCCCAGCGTGTGCTTGGCCCCCGCCAGCGCGAGCTCGTCGGCGATGAACCCGGCCGAGCAGCCCACGTCGCCCACGGTCAGCCCGCCGAGCGGCCCGTGGAAGTGCTCCAGGACGGCGATGATCTTCGCAGCCTTCCGCCTCCGCTTCTCCTCATCGAGCATGGCGGACTGGAACTCCGAGTATTCGAGCTGCGCGACGCGTTGCTTCCCCACGGGTCCCCACAGTACCGACCCTTGCGCCAATCCGATGTCAAACGCCCTTTGGTACGGTGGCCGACCTGGTCATACAGCGACGCATGGGGGCTAAGTGGCGCTTTTCGCCAAAATCCGGGGCGAGTTCATCGACATCGTCGAGTGGCTCGACGACAGCCGCGACACCCTCGTCTGGCGCTTCCCCCGCTACGAGAACGAGATCAAGATGGGCGCCCGGCTCGTCGTGCGTGAGTCGCAGGTCGCGGTGTTCGTCAACGAGGGCCGGATCGCGGACGCGTTCGCGCCGGGGACGTACACGCTGGAGACCGCGAACCTGCCGATCCTGTCGACGTTGAAGGGCTGGAAGCACGGCTTCCACTCGCCGTTCAAGTCCGAGGTGTACTTCGTCAGCACCCGTCAGTTCGCCGACTTCAAGTGGGGCACGCAGAACCCGGTGATGGTGCGCGACCCGGAGTTCGGGCCGGTGCGGCTGCGGGCGTTCGGCGCGTACGCGGCCAGGGTCACCGACGCGCCCGCCCTGCTGCGGGAGCTGGCGGGGACCGACGCCCAGTTCCGTACCGAGGAAGTGGAGGGCTACCTGCGCCAGCTGGTCGTGGGCCGGCTCGCCCACGCGCTCGGCACGGCCGGCGTCGCGCTGCTCGACCTGGCCGCCGGGCAGCACGAGATGGGCCGGCGGCTGGCGGAGGCGCTGACGGCCGACCTGGCGGGGGTGGGCCTGTCGATCCCGACGTTCACGATCGAGAACATCTCGCTGCCTGAGGAGGTCGAGCGGGCGCTGGACAAGCGGTCGCAGATGGGGATCGTGGGGGATCTCGGGGACTACGCGCGGTTCCAGGCCGCGAACGCGCTGGAGAGCTCGGACGGGGCCGGCGAGGGCATGGGGCTCGGCATGGGCATCGCCGCCGGCCAGCACCTCGCCTCCACCCTCGCCCCACAGCCTGCCCCCCAGACCCAGCCCGCGCCGCATCCCCAGCCGAGCCCGCAGGCCCAGCCCACCCCATACCCCCCGCCGAGCCCGCAGGCCCAGCCCACCCCACACCCTCAGCCCGCGCCGCAGGATCAGGCCGGGCCGCCGCCGCTTCCCCGTCCGGACGAGTGGTATCTCGGGGTGGACGGCGAGCGGCGCGGCCCGTTCGACGCGGCCGGGCTGGCCACCGCCGGGCTCACCCCGGACGCGCTGGTGTGGCGGGCCGGGATGCCGCAGTGGACGCCCGCACGCGACGTCCCCGAGCTGGCCGCCCTCCTGCACAGCACCCCGCCCCCGCTACCCCCCGCCTGAGCCCGCCGCCTGAGACGCCGGAACCGCTGCCAGAGACGCCCGAGACGCCAAGAGCCGCCGCCAGAGCCCAGCGCCGGACACCTGCCGGAAGCCGGTCACCGAGAGGATCCCCGTGACGTCCCCCACCCGGACCCCCGCCCACCCGTGCACGGGTTGCGGCGCGAGCGTGGCCTTCGCCCCCGGCACCACCGCACTGCGCTGCCCCTACTGCGGCCTCGAACAGCAGATCGCCGCACCGGCCCGGCACGTGCGCGAGCACTCCTACGACGCCTTCCTGGCCAAGCCGCGCGTCCACACCCTGGCGCCGCACCAGTTCGCCTGCCCGGGCTGCGCCGCCCGCACGGAGAGCGACGCGATCTCCAAGCTGTGCCAGTTCTGCGGCACCGTCCTGGTCGCCGACACCACGGCGGACAGCCAGGTCGCCCCGGAGGCCGTGCTGCCGTTCGGGCTGGACCGCGGCGGCGCCAGGACCGCCCTGCGCGCCTGGGTGAAGACCCGCTGGTTCGCCCCCAACCGCCTCAAGAGGGTCACCGAGGCGGAGTCGATGAAGAGCACGTACCTGCCGCACTGGACGTTCGACGCGGCCACCGTCTCCGACTACACCGGCCAGCGCGGCCAGCACTACTGGGTGACCGAGAGCTACACGGTCAACGGCGAGCGGAAGACCCGCCGGGTGCGCAAGACCCGCTGGTACCCGGCCGCCGGGCGGGTGGCGCGCGACTTCGACGACGTGCTGGTGGCGGCCACGGCCCGGGTCTCCAGGGAACGGCTCGACGGGCTCCAGCCCTGGCCCCTGGAACGGACGCTCCCGTACGACCCGCGCTACGTCGCCGGGCACCACAGCCTGCGTTACGACACCGAGCCGCAGGCCGGCCTGGAGCAGGCCAAGGCCGTCATGCACGGGGTCATCCAGGGCGACTGCCGCGCGGACATCGGCGGCGACGTGCAGCGGGTGCACACGGTGGACACCTCCTATGCCGGCGTCACGTTCAAGCTGGTGCTGCTCCCGGTGTGGATCGGCAGCTACCTGTTCGCCGGCAAGACGTACCAGGTGCTGATCAACGGGGTGAACGGGGAGGTCCAGGGCGATCGGCCGTACAGCGCGGTGAAGATCACGCTGGCGGTGCTGGCCGCGCTGGCGCTCGTCTCGGCCGTCGTCTGGCTTTACCTGGCGAACCGCGCGTAGCCTGAGCCAATGCTCCGCCGCCTGCTGCGTATCGTCCTCGCCCTGGTCGCGCTCGGTTTCCTGGGCTACGGCCTGGCCCGCAACTGGGACGAGACCACGAGCGCCGTGGCCGCGATGTCGCCGTGGGCGGTGCTGGGGGCGTTCGCCGCGGTGCTGCTCGGCCAGTTCTTCATGCTGGTGGCCTGGCGCGCGATCCTGGCGGGGCTCGGCACCCAGGTGCCGTTGCGGGTGGCCGGGCGGATCATGTTCGTGGGGCAGCTCGGGAAATACATCCCGGGCGCGGTCTGGGCGTACGCGGCGATGATGGACCTCGGCCGCGACCACGGCAGCCCGCCGCGGCGCACGTTCGCGACGATCTCGCTCGGGCTGGTGATCAACCTCGGGGTCGGCATCTCGATCGCCGCCGCGACGCTCAACTCGCTGGAGGCGGTGCGCCAGGCCTGGTACCTGGTGCTGCTGGTGCCGGTGATCATCGTCTGCCTGCACCCCAAGGTGCTCACCTGGGGCCTCAACCTGGCGCTGCGCATCGCACGCAAGGAGCCGCTGGAGACCGTGCTGCCGGGCCGTACGGTGGTCGTCGCGGTGGTGTGGACCGCGCTCGGCTGGTTCGTGTACGGCCTGCACATCTGGCTGCTCGCCGGCCGATGGGACCTCTACCTCGTCGCCACCGGCGCCTACGCGTTCGCCTGGGCGACCGGGATCCTCACCGTCGTGGTCCCCGCCGGGGTCGGGGTCAGGGAGGGCGCGCTGGTGCTCGTGCTCGGCCCGGTCGTCGGCACCCCCGTCGCGCTCGCGGTGGCGATCGTGTCGCGGCTGGCGTTCACGCTGGCGGACGCGACGGCCGCGGGCATCTCGTTCCTGCTCGCCCGTCAGACGGTCAGCAGCGCGCCCGCGTACGCCGACCAGAACGGCTCGGGATCGACCGCCTTGACGCCCGACCGCAACCTCTCCGGCTCGCCCGAGGCGTAGAACCGCTCGATCGTCTCCCGCAGCGCCCCGGCGTCGTCCGGCTCGACCAGCAGCCCGTCCACGCCGTCGGTGACATGGTCGGCGAGCGCGCCGACGCGGGTGGCGATCACGGGGACGCCGTGCTCGTGGCCGAGCCAGACGTTCTGGCTGGCGGTCGCGTTCCGGTACGGCAGCACGAGCGCGTCGGCCGCGGCGAACAGCTTGGGCACGTCCCCCGCCGCCACATAGCCGGGCCGCAGCTCCACCCGGTCGCCGAGCCCCAGCTCCGCGATCAGCGCCTGGGTCTCCTCCAGCCCGCCCCAGAACTCCCCTGCCACGGTCAGCCCGACCCCGTCAGGCAGGGCGCGCAGCAGCAGGTCCAGCCCCTTGTACGGCCGGACCATGCCGAAGAACAGCAGCCGGCGATGAACCTGCGCGGACCTCTCCGCCGTGGTCGAAGGCAGGTGCGGCGGCAGCCCGGCCACGCGGACCGGCTTGCCCGTGAGCCCTCTGGCCAGCTCGGCCTGCGGCTCGGAGTGGGCCAGCACGCCATCGACCCGCTTGAGCAGCGCCTTCATGAGCGGCTCGTCGTAAGGCTTCCGCTCGTGCGGCAGCACGTTATGACAAAGCGCAACTGTCCTGACTTTTCGCCCTATCCCGTACAAAATCCCCAAATAGGCGGGGACCTGCACCGGGCTCAGCACCACCAGCACCACCAGATCCGCCGACCGCAACCGCCGCCCCGCCGACACCCACCCGCCCGGCCACCGCCAGTCGAGCCTGCGCACGACCTTCGGAAAGGGCGTACCCTCCGGTGCGGAGATCGTCTGCTGCCCCGGATAGAGGAACGACGGATACTGCGCCCGCCACGACTCGATCACCACGTCGTGGCCCTGGGCCGCGAGCCGGTGCGCCAGCTCGGTGGTGTGCTGCGCCCCGCCGCCCTTGTACGGATAGGCCGGCCCGACGATCGCGATCCGCAACGTCACTCTCCTCGCGAGCGCACGATCAGGTCGGCGAGCAGCGCCACGGATCCGATCAGCAACCCGGACAGGAAGATCATCACGGTGTTGGCCGGGAAGTAGAAGGGCTGCCGGATCATGTCCCAGACCCCCTTCACGAACCCGATCGCCACCAGCCACAACGCGGGCGGCATGAGCACCTTGAGCGGGTTGAAGTACATGATCATCCGCAACACCTGCAGGATGTAGCGGTAGGCGTCGGACACGAAGCTGAACTTCGACTTGCCGGCCCGCTTGGCGTAGCCGATCGGCAGGTAGTAGACGTCGTGCTGGTTCGACAGGAACGACAGCGTGATCGTCGTGACGCAGGAGAACCCGGGCGGCAGCAGCCGCAGATAGGGCTTGGCCACCGACTTGCGGAAGGCCCGCAGCCCGGAGTTGAGGTCGGGGATCTTCTGCCCGGCCAGCTTCTCGGCCACCTTGCGGATCACCCACTTGGCGGGCACCCGCAGCAGCTTGTGCGAGCCCTCCTCGCTGGTGCGCGCGCCGACGACCTGGTCGACCGTCTGATCCTTCTCCAGGATCTGGACCAGCTCGGGGATCCGCTCGTTGGGGTAGGTCATGTCGGCGTCGGTCCAGACGACGATCTCGCCCCGGGCCTCCTGCGTGCCGATCCGCCGCACGGTGCCGGAGCCGCCGTTGCGGTGGAAGGCGCGGACGCGCAGGTTCGGATATTCGGGGGCGGCCTCTTCGAGCTTGGCCAGCGTGTCGTCGGTGGAGCAGTCGTCCACGGCCACGAGCTCGTAGGTGTAGCCGCTCGAGTCCATCGCCTTGGTGATGCGCTCTACCTCGTCGATGACGTGATCCTGCTCGTTGTAGCAGGGGAGGACGATCGTGACGTACGGCGCTTCTTCCACGGCAATTCCACTCTTGGGGGTCTCAAGCGTGCTCACGGGGGTCGAGGTTACTCTGCCCAGCCGAAAGCCGAGTCCACATGACCTCATTCGGAGCTCCCGGTTCGGCGTTCATTTCACCAGGGCCGCCCGGTCTCCGCCGTGCTCAGGCCACCGCCATCCACACCCCGACCGTCAGTGACCACGTGCCGTTCGGGGCGTCCACCAGCGACCGCTCGTCCTGGCGGGTGGCCAGCGCCATGACCTGAACCGCCGGCCCGTACGGCGAGACCTGCGAGTCGCCGGCCCCCAGCACGACGGGGACGCGGCCGGCGGCGCGCACGCGGCCGATCAGGCGGCGGACCTCGGCCTCAGGCGCGGTGTCCGCGTTGTTCACCCTGGCCACCCTGGCCGCGGGCAGGTCGCACATGCCGCGGACGACCTGGGTGAGGCGATCGCCGGTGACCCGCTCGACGATCAGCACCGACGCGTCGCGCGGGATGCGCGCGCACATGGCCGCCACGGCCGCCGCCTCGCCCCGCTCGACCGGTGTGAACGCGGTGCCGATCGAGGTCACGGCCGCGGGGGCGACGAGGAGCAGGACAGCGAGCGGCATCCCCCACCGCCGGAGCCCGGGCCTGGACCGCCGCCGCCCGGCGAGCTCGCGCAGCCAGGCCAGCCCGTACGTGGCAAGCAGGATCAGCCCGGGGATCACCACGGGCACCAGGCGGCGGGCGGCCCACGGGTGATCGGGGGTGATCTCGGGCCGCAGCAGCGTGGTGACGGTCGTCCAGCCGACGACCGCGAGCGGCAGCAGCCACTCGAACGGGGTGCCGTCGCGCAGCAGCCTGCGCACGAGCACGGCCGCCGCGAGCGTGGCCAGGACGACCACGGGCAGGCCGACGTACCAGACCACCCAGTGCAGGGAGCTCTCCACGTAGAGCCTGGTGCCGTCGACGGGCAGGACGTTCGCGCGCTGGGTCTGCTCGATCATCTCGAAGGTGCGCCGGTCCTCGACGTTCGCGGGCACGCGGGTGACGGTCTGCACCCACGGGCGCGCGTACAGGGCAATCATGAGCAGCACGACCAGCCCGGCCCCCGCGGCGGGCAGCCACGCCGGCCGCCGGATCCTGGCCAGCAGCGGCGCGGCGGCCGTACCCAGGAGGGTGACGACCAGCACGGCCCCGCAGATGAGCAGCAGCGGCCGCACAGAACCGGACAGATACTCCAGGTAGGGCCGGGCCAGCAGGTACGCCGCCAGCAACCCGAGCCCCGCCCCGGCCACCAGGCCGCCCAGCAGCGGCAGCCCCAGCGCGCCCTGCGGCCTGGCGAAGCGCCGCATCGCGATCAGCAGCCCCGCGAACGCCAGCATCGGCAGCAGGTCACGCAGCCCGTCCACCCTGACCAGCACGGCCAGCCCGAACACCAGCCCCGCCAGCAGCCCGCGCCACCGCCCCTGCCCGCGATCGGCGGCGGCCTGCGCGTCGTGCGCCAGGGCCAGCCCCCCGAACAGCAGGATCAGCGACGGGATCTCGCTGAACGTGGTGCGCGAGGTGTAGAGGATCGGCAGGCTCACCGCGAACGCCAGCGCTGCGGGCACCGCCCACCGCGCCCCGGCCAGCCGCGCGACCACCCCGGACACCGTGAGCACGGCCAGCGCGCCCAGCAGCGGCGGCACCAGGAACGGCAGGCCCAGCCAGTCCCCCGCCGCGAACAGCAGCGGCGGCCCCGGCATGAACTGCGGCGTCACCGCCCCGCCCACGTCGTAGAACCCGACGCCGGCGAAGACCAGCCAGGGGTCGTCGCCGCCGAACGCCGCCACCGGGTCGGGGATCGGCAGCGAGCCGTGGCCGGCGATCCAGGCCGCGTACTGGGCGTAGGTGGCCGGATCGCGCCGGACGACGAGCTGCTCGGAGTGCATGACGGCGTTGAACACGCCCGTGACCGCGGCCACCGCCACGACCCCCGCGACCTGCCGGGAGGTGGCCTCGACCACCTTGCCGAGCCGCCGCGTCCCCGCCCAGCACAGCAGCGCGGCGGCGGGCAGCCCGAGCAGCGCGGCGGGCAGCGGCGCGAACCGGCCGAGCAGCAGCAGCGGCAGCCCCGCGAGCAGCCAGCCGGCCACGGCGAGCGCGGGCGCCACCGAGAGCGCGGCGAGCACCTGGCCGGGCTGCCGGAGGCCCGGTCGTTGGAGTTCCATCGGTGAGCGAGCGTATCCAATCCCGCGCCTGTGAAGCCCGCGGCACGGGTGCCGGGTGCCGGCGAGGCGACCCGGCAAACGCAGGTAGCGTACGCGGCGTGCCGGCGACCAGTGAGAGCAGGAGCGAGGGGACGTGCGCGTGACGTCGGGGGATCCCGTGAGGACCGGTCGTGGCAGGCGGCGCCTGCCCCGCAGCCCGCTCAAGAGCCTGCTGAACGTCCTGCTGGACGTCCTGTCGCGCGGCCGTGCGCGCCTCGTTTCGCTGGTCCGGGACGGTCTCGTACGGCGGCACGGATGGTTCCTGGCCGTCCTGGCCCTGGGCACGGCGCTGCGCGCCCTGGCGATGCTCGGCTACCGGCCCGCCCTGTGGTTCCCCGACACCTACACCTACGTCGTCACCGTCTTCAAGCCGCGCCCCGACCTGGTCCGGCCGGCGGGCTACTCGATCTTCCTCAAGCTGCTGGAGCCGTTCCACGCCTTCGGCCTGGTCGCCGCCGTGCACCACCTGCTCGGGCTGGCCACCGGCGTGCTGATCTACCGGCTCGCGCGCCGGGCGCCCAGATGGCTGGCGACGCTGGCCACGGTGCCCGTGCTGCTGGACGCGTACCAGGTCGAGCTGGAGCACCTGCTGGTCTCCGACACGCTGTTCATGTTCCTGGTCGTGGCGGCCGTGGCGCTGTGCTCGACTGCGCGCCCGGCCACCATCGCCGCGATCGGGCTGCTGCTGGCCGCCGCCACCCTGACCAGGACCGTCGGCCAGCCGCTGATCGTGGTCCTGGCTGCCTGGTTCGTGCTGCGCAGGAGGGTGCGGCTGGCGGGGGTGCTGCTCGCCGCCGCGCTGGTGCCGATCCTGGCCTACGGCGCCTGGTTCTACGCCACGTACCAGCGCGTCGGCATCGTGGGGGCGAACGGCGCGTTCCTCTACGCCCGCACGATGGCGTTCGCCGACTGCGCGAAGATGGACCCGCCCGCCGACCTGAAGGTCCTGTGCGACCCACGCCCGCCGGAGCAGCGGCCGCCCTCCCAGGAGTACATCTGGGCCAAGGATGCCCCGCTGGTGCTGCTGCCGGGCATCACGTTCACCAAGGAGAACGACGATCTGGCGGCCAGATTCGCCATGCTGGCGATCACCCGGCAGCCGCTCGACTACGCCGCCTCGGTGCTGACGGAGCTCGGCCGCACCTTCGCCTGGGGGCGGCCGGTCTATCCCGACCCGGAAATCTACGGTTACTACCAGTTCCCGGTGACGCCACCCGGGCCACCTGGCCGCTATCCCGCGCAGGTCGGCGCCGAATATGCCAAGCTTTATGAGCAGGGTGCGATCGGTACGAAGATCGTCGAGCCTTACGCCGGATGGCTGCGGGCCTACCAGAGCATTGCGCGGTTGCCCGGACCGGTGCTGCTGGGGGTTCTGCTGGTGCCGCCGGTGGCGGCCATGGTGCGCAGGCGTAAGGGGATGCGCCTCGCGGAGTCTCCGGCCTGGCTGGTGCCCTGGTCAGCGGCCGTCGTGCTGCTGATCACGCCAGCCGCGGCAGCCGAGTTCGACTATCGGTACGTGTTGCCGGCCGTACCCCTGGCCTGTTTGGCGGCGGCCCTCAGTATCAGGCCTGACGTGCTGAAACAGTCCGGTAGTCAGAAAGAGTTTGGCGATGATATTCCACCCAATGTCCGGCTCTGAGTATGCTGTGCCGCGGAAACATCACGCTCGGATCACGACCGCTTCCCGCGATCGGGACTCTGAGCACGCCGTACGTGACCTAGTCTCGTGGCGCGGAGCGACCAAGCCAGCGCGTCAGGCGCAAGAAGTGAGGCTGGGGGGCGTATGAGCGACTACAGGCACGCGCCGGCGGTCGATCCGGAGCAGGGTTACCGGTCCGCCCCGACGCAACCTGGCAGCAGGATGGCCCGCAGGGCGGCCGCGGCGGCTCCGCCGCCACCGCCGGACGACCGGCCCCCGCGTGGCCACCGCGGCAACGGGGGCGGCGGCGGCAAGATGCGCGTGCTGGCCTGGGTCAGCATCGGCGTCACATCACTCATGGTCGCGGGCGCGCTGACCGGCTACACCGTCTACCGCGACGCCTTCGGCAACATCACCCAGAAGGACGTCAAGGGCGACATCATCAACCCACGCCCCTTGGACACCGGCGCACTCAACGTCCTGCTCGTCGGCTCCGACACCCGCGCGGGCGACGGCAACGCGAAATACGGCCAGAAGCAGGCCAGAGAGGCCGACGCGGGCGGCAAGCGCACCGACACGATCATTCTCATGCACATCTCCCCCAACCGGGACCAGGCACGCCTGATCAGCTTCCCGCGCGACTCGATGGTGCAGATCCCGAAGTGCAAGAACGAGACCACCAAGCAGGAGATGCCGCCGCGCCGGGACATGATCAACTCGGCGTACAACTCCGGCGGCATCGCCTGCACGATCTCCACCATCGAGACGCTCACCGACATCCGCGTCAACCACTTCGTCGAGGTGGACTTCAGCGGGTTCAAGAACATCGTGGACGCGCTCGAAGGCATCGAGATCTGCCTGAAGTCGGGCGTCAACGACAAGGCCTCCAAGCTGGTCCTGCCACCGGGCAGGAGCACGCTCAACGGCGAGCAGGCGCTGGGCTACGTACGCCTGCGCCACTACGGCGACAACAGCGACATCGGCCGCATCAAGCGCCAGCAGATCTTCCTCAGCAAGGTCGTCGCCAAGGCCACCAGCAATGATCTGCTCACCGACATCGGCAAGCTGACGGACTTCATCGCCGCCGTAGCCGGGTCGGTCACCATGGACCCCGAGCTGGCCAACGACACCGAGCAGCTCATCCAGATCGCCACGAGCGCCAAGGCCCTGACGGCCAAGGGGGTCCAGTTCACCACGATCCCGTGGGGGCCCGACCCGCAGGACAAGAACCGCGTGGTCTGGACGGAGCCGGACGCCACCGAGCTCTTCACCTCGATCAAGAACGACACCGAGGTCGCCGCTCCCACGCCGTCCGCCAGTGCGAGCGCCAAACCCAAGGTCACCGTCAAGCCCGAGCAGGTGCGGGTCCAGGTGCTCAACGGCACCACCACCTTCGGCAAGGCCCGCGAGGTCGCCGACCAGCTCGTCAAGCAGGGCTTCACCGTCACCGGCGTGGGCAACTACACGGCCGCCGGGGGCAAGAGCCTGGCGAAGAGCGAGATCCACTACGCCAAGACGATCACCACCGCGCCCGACCACGCCGACACCCTGGCCGGGGCCGTCCTGCCCAAGCCCGCGCCCGCCGCCGGCAAGGTCGCGGCGACCAACCCGCAGCCCTACTCCACCACGGTGACCACCGCGGGGGCCGCCACGAAGGGCACTCCGGTGATCCAGCTCGTGGTCGGCGAGGACTTCGATTCGATCAAGGTGACCAAGCTCCCCGACAGCGTGAAGAACAGCACGATCACCGCCTCGGAACAGCGCAACGTCTGCACCTGAGCCTCCAAGTTCCCTGTGTAACCGGGCGTTCTCGACTCGCTCAAGAGACAGGAGCCGCCCGGCGGGATAGTGTGTTGCGGGTCGGCGACGCAGCGCGACACGGAGCAGTAAGATCATCCGGCGGTCGCGTTGCCGTCGTGTTCCCCGGCCCCGAGCGAAGCTGAGCGACTCCCCTGTGTCTGACACCAGATCCTCCCCACCGGTCACCACCCCGCGTAGCCCTGAGGAGGACGGTGGTCCGGCCAACACCGGAGCCCGGTGGCCGCTGCCGGAGGAGACGTTCTGGAGCGAGGAGACCGATCCCCACGGCGTCGCGCCGGGCGAGCGCACCGAGCCGCAGAAGGCCGTCCAGGAAGCGCCACCCGCGCCCCGGCCGGAGCCGCAGCAGCAGCCTGAGCCGGCCAAGCGCAAGCGCGACCCCTATCTCGACAACGTCAAGTTCGTCCTGATCGCGCTCGTCGTCGTGGGCCACTCGCTGGTGCCGACGCTCTCGGCCGACTCCTCCAGGGCCCTCTACATCTTCATCTACACCTTCCACATGCCGTTGTTCGTCCTGATCAGTGGCTACCTGTCCAGAAATTTCTGGAACTCCAACGCGAAGACCAACAAGCTGGTCGACACGTTTCTCGTCCCGTACGTGATCGTCGAGGTCGGCTACGCCGCACTCCGCTTCGGGCTGGGCCAGAAGTGGAGCCTGACGATCATCGACCCGGCGTGGCTCAACTGGTATCTGCTGGCGCTGCTGTTCTGGCGCCTGTCGACACCGGTGTGGAAGCGGATGAAGCATCCCGTGCCGGTGGCCATCGCGATCTACCTGTTCGCCGGGTTCTCGCAGATCGAGGGCGACTTCAGTATGGACCGCTTCTTCGGTCTCATGCCGTTCTTCGTGATCGGCCTGGTGATGCAGCCCGAGCACTTCGAGATGCTCAACCGGCGCTGGATCAAGATCGTCTCGGTCGTCACGATCCTGTGCGCGGCCGCCGTGGCCATCGTCGTCGCGCCCAAGGCCCCGCTCGACCCCTTCTACTTCAAGAGCAGCTACCAGGACCTCGACCTGTCCTGGTGGATGGGTCTCGGCATGCGCACCGGCCTGCTGGTGTGCGCGCTGGCCATGTGCTTCGCCGTGCTGGCGCTGGTGCCGCGAGGCGAGACCTGGTTCTCCGACCTCGGCACCCGCACGCTCTACTGCTACCTGCTGCACGGCATCCCCGTGCTGATCGCCAAGGATCAGGGCTGGCTGGAGTTCCCGTGGCTGCACGGGCCGCTCGGCGTGCTGGCGATCAGTTTCAGCTGCTTCGCGCTGGCCATCGTGCTGTGCCTGCCGGAGACCCGCACCGTTTTCAAGTGGGTGCTCGAGCCCCGCCTGGTGTGGCTCTATCGCCGCCCCTCCCGAAGTTAAGCGACCGTTCCACCCGCATTAACGCCTTTGACCTGGTAGGCGCGGAGCATCGACACATGCGCGCATGTGTCGCCACCACCGTCCATCATCCCGAGGACGCCCGGATCATGCACAGGCAGATCCGGGCGCTGATCGACGCGGGCCACGAGGTGACCTACGTCGCGCCTTTCACCTATTTCAACGTGACCCCCGCCATGGGGATCGCCGCGGTCGACGTGCCGCACCACGCCTCCTACGGCCGGGCGCGCACGGCGCTCAGGCGCGGCGTACGCGACGCGGACCTGCTGATCGTGCACGACCACCGCCTGCTGCGTGCGCTCCCCTACCGGCGGCCGCCGGTCGTCTGGGATGTCCGCGAGCGGGTCACGTCCAGGCTCCTCGCCAGAGCCGGGCGGCGCCACCGGCTGATCGGCCCCGCGGTGGTGCCCGAAGCGACCCTGGTGTCGTCCAGCCCGCCTCCTCCCGGCGACACCAGGGTTGTGCACATCGGCCGCCTGTCCACCGAGTGCGGCGTGACGGAGCTGATCGGCCTGGCCGAGCGCCTGGTCCCGCACGGGATCAGGATGGACCTGATCGGCGCCGCCGCACCCGGCGTGCGGCCGCTGCTGCGTGACGCGCAGCGGGTCGGCCTGCTCGACTGGTTCGGGTACGTGCCCAACCGGCACGCCCTGCGCATGGCCGAGGGTGCGCTGGCCGGGCTCTCGCTGTCCGGTGAGACCGTGCGGACGCCGCCGACGAAGATCATGGACTACATGGGCCGCGGGCTGCCGGTGATCACCACGCCGCAGGGCGGCTCGATGGTGGAGGCCGCCGACTGCGGCGTCGTGGTGCCCCTGGACGTGGACGCGGCGCTGAACGCCGTGCTGGACCTGAAGGAGGACCCGGCGCGGCGGCTGAAGCTGGGCACGCGGGGCCACGCGGAAGCGCGGCTGCGCCACCACTGGCCGGACCACGCCGCGGCCTTCGCCGGCCAGGCCGAGACGTGGGCGGGACTCGGCGCCCACGCGCTGGCCGTCTAGGCGGCTCAGGGGCGGTCCAGGTCGAAGGTGGCGTCGGCGAGCCGGATCGTGCGGACGCGCGGGTCCTCGATGAGCTCGCGCAGCCGCTTCACGGAGACGCGCGAGTCCACGTACGCATAGGCCAGGCCGTCGCCCGCCGCCTTGCGCAGCCGGCTCAGGGACAGGTCGAAGCGGCGCAGGTTCGCGTTGTCGTAGCCGCGGAGCTTGGCGACCCAGGAGCGGAAGTTGCCCAGGCCGACGCCGCACGGCTCTTTCCCCTCGGCGAACTTCCCACGGTCCCAGGTGGTGTCGCCCCAGGTGATGGGCAGCGAGCCCGTCCTGCGCTCGTAGACCACCTTCGCGGCGCACGACTCGTTCTGCTCCAGGAATGCCTTCAGGCCGGCCGCGGCGAGAGGCGTCGCGAACTCCACGACGGCCAGCGCGTTGAGCCCTTCCGGCAGACTGGCCAGCACCTTGCGGACGTCCTCCTTGGGCGCCAGCGTGCCGCCGACGTCGTAGAGCGCGATGGCCAGCCGGGTGTTGGCGGTGCTGCCCATGGGCAGGTGGCCCACACGGCCGAAGAAGTCCTGGCTGATCGTGTAGGTGTCGCTGCCGACCGGGTAGAAGCCGCCGGCGGCGCGCAGCGGGGCCGCGAACGCCTCGAACGACATCGACACCGGCGTGGTCTCGCAGCATTCGCCCGTGGTCACCGTGTAGGCCGGGTTGTACAGCTTGAAGGCGGTGCCGAGCACGTCCATCATGCGCTGCTCGCGGTCGCCGCGCTGCTGCGCCAGCGCCGAGCCGAACGTGGCCGCCAGGACGAGCACGAGAATGATCGCCAAGGCGCTGAAGGTGGTCCTGAAGAGTCCGCGCCGGACCGCCTTCCTGGTCACCTTAGGGTCAAAGTCCGGCATTTCCGGAAAGTCATCAGTCATGGCGTTTCTCCGTAGATGTCGGCGAAGGCGTTCCTGGCCCGCCACACGGCGGTCTTGATCGAGGCGTGCTTCCTGCCGGTCATCGCGGCCACCTCCACCAGCGAGAAGCCCTCGAAGTAGACCAGCGTGAGCAGCCGGCGATGCTGCTCGGGAAGCCGGTCGAGGGCGTCGCGCACGTCGAGGGCGGCCACGTGGAGCGGCGGCACGCCCAGCTCGTCGGGATCGGGCAGGGCGAGCTCGCGCCGGCCGCGGCGGACGTGGTCGACGAGGACGTTGCGGGCGATCGTGAGCAGCCACGCGGCCGGGTTCTCACCGCGCCAGCCCAGCAGCGCTCTGGTCGCCTTGACGAACGTCTCCTGGGCCAGGTCCTCCGCGAGATGGGGATCACGCGTCCTGCGCAGGAGGAACCCGCACACGAGCGCCCAGTGCTCGCGGTACAGCTCCTCGATGATGACGCCCCCCGTGTTCTGCCGATTGTCACATCACACGTAGACGCCCCCAGGGCGGGAATGGTCACATGGCTTCGAGGTTGATGTACTGGGGGCATGGCATCGCATCTGATCCAGGGCCGGACGGTGGGCATGCCTGTGCGCGTGAGGGATGCCGAGGTCTGCAGCGCCTTCTACCCCGTGCGCGCCGACGCCGCCAGGGCGGTGATCGCCTACTCCGGCCTCGACGTGGCCGAGGTGCTTCCCGGCAAGGCCGTCTGCGTACTGCTGTTCGTGGACTACCGGGACGGGGACCTCGACACCTACCACGAGTTCGGCATGGCCTTCCTGGTGCGCCCGCCCGGCGTGCCCGGCTCCGTGGGGCTCGGGGACCTGCGGCAGGCCGGCGTGTTCGTGCACTGGCTGCCCGTGGACCAGTCGTTCACGATGGAGGCGGGGCGGACGCTCTGGGGGTTCCCCAAGGAGCTGGCGGACATCGAGCTGCGGCTGGACTCGCCGTACAAGCGGTGTGTCCTGCGCAAGGACGGCAGGCTCGTGCTCGACCTGCTGATCAAGCCGGGCGCGCCCGTGCCGGGCGCGACGGTCATGACGCCGCGGGACGCCTACACGCACCGGGAGGGGGTCACGCGGCGCGTTCCCTGGACCGTACGCGCCCGCGGCGCCCGCATCCGCCCGAGCGGCGCGCTGATCCGGCTCGGCAACCACCCCATCGCCAAGGAGCTGAGCGAGCTGGGGCTGCCGAAGCGGGCCATGTTCAGCTCGACCGTCTCGCGGGCCGCGATGACCTTCGGCGAGGCCGCGCGCCTCTGACCCGGCGGCTCAGACGATGGGGGGACGGCCGAGCTTGACCATGCGCCACGCCGTACGCCAGGCCATGGGACGGCGCTCGCCCGCCGGGGTCCGCAGGCCCTCGAAGAAGCCGGTGAACCACGCCTTGAGCGGCGCCCCTGAGGCGCGCTCGCGGATGATGGTGAGGACGACCCAGTTGGTCAGGTACAGGAACGCCAGCGGCCATGGCAGGTTGCGCCGGGCCAGCCAGACCCGGTTGCGGGCGTTGAGCCGGTAGAAGTCGGTGTGCCGCGTCGGCGGGACCTGCGGGTGGTACATCACCGTCTCGGCGTCGTACTCGATCCGGTAGCCCTCGCCCAGCAGCCGCCAGGCCAGGTCGGTCTCCTCGTGCGCGTAGAAGAACCGCTCGGGCAGCCCGCCCACCTGGAGGAAGGCCGAGCGCCTGATCGCCGAGGCCCCGCCCAGGAACGTCGTGACGGGCGAGGAGCGCTGCGGATCGCCCGCGCGCAGCCTGGGGACGTGCCGCCGCTGACCGATGCCGCCGTCGGGGTCCATCACGCGGAAGGAGATCACCGCGAGGTCCGGCTCCGTGGCGAAACGGTCGCGTACGTGGGCCACGACCTTCTGGTCGGCGTACCAGCCGTCATCGTCGAGGAACAGCACGACATCGCCGGAACACTCCTCCACGCCGCGATTACGGCCTGCAGGAATGCCGGTGTTCTGGTCGAGCCGGATCGTCTTCACGACCGCGGCCGACCCCTCGGGTGGCGTCGCCGGCACCGCTGGCACGTCTGCCCCATTGCCCACGATCACCACCTCGACGTCGCCGTCGATCTGGTTGAGCGCGGACTCGACTGCCCGGTTCAGCTCCGCGACCCGGTTTCCCATGGTGAGGATGACGCACGAGATCTTCAACGAATCATCGTCCTGACGCGTCGAGAACACGGGCGGAGCATTCTTTCATGATCACCGAGTCTGCTGGTATGCATAATTCCTGATATTGGTGGAGCTAAGCGTATCGGAACCGATGGTGAACCCCCACCGAACGGAGGACGTCCGATGAATACGACGGACGGGAAGCGCCTCCGGTTCCGACATGAGATCACGCCAGCCGCCTCGATGCCAGGATGCTGACCAAATGCAGGACAACCTGTAGGCAGGCCGCGACGAAACACGCGACCACGAGCACCCTCGTGGCCGTGAGGTCTCCGGTCACCATGTCGATCACCGCGGTCACGAGAGCGAGCATCGACAGCTCGATCGGCTGCACGATCCGGTGGAACTTCGTCGCCCCCAGCACCCGCCTGCCCAGCCCCAGCAGCCCGGAGCGGAACTGCGCCACGGACGCCTCGGTGGCCGTCGACAGGCCGCCCTTGGCCCGCGCCACGTCCACGAGGTCGGTCTCGGCCTTGATGAGGATCGCGCCGAGCGCCCCCGCGAGGCCGAGGACGGTGTACCAGTCGGGCAGCACGGCCGAGGCCCGCCAGCCCAGGCCGACGAGCACGGCGGCCTCGGTGAAGTAGGCCCCGACGCGGTCGAGGTAGACGCCGGCCAGCGAGGTCTTCCCCGTCCACCGGGCCAGCTCGCCGTCGGAGCAGTCGAGCAGCAGGTAGACCTGGACGAGCAGGGCCGCCGCCAGGGCCGCCCACAGGCCCGGCAGCGCCAGCACGACGCCGGCCAGCACCCCGGCCACCGTCATCACCCAGGTGAGCTGGTTGGGCGTGACGGGGGTCTTGGACAGCAGCCAGGTGACGTAGATGGACAGCCTGCGCATGTAGAGGACGCCGGCCCAGTGCTCGCCGTTCTTGCGCTCCAGGTGGCCCTCGGGCTGGGCCACCCGCCGCAGGTCAGTGACCGAAGGCCCGGACATAGTCCTCCACCCGATCGCGGATCTCGGAGTCCTGCATGCGCAGGTGCTCCAGGATCGTGTAACGGCCGGGACGGGTGGCCGGCGCCAGGGCGACGACCTCGGCGAACTGCTGACTGGTCAGCCCGATGTCGGCCGGGACGACCGGCAGCTGGTGTTTGCGCAGGCAGGCGACGACCTGCTGGACCCGGGCCTCGTCCTCCCTGAGGAAGAAGCAGAAGGCGGCACCGATCCCGGCGAGCTCGCCGTGGTTGGAGGTGCCGGGAAAGAGCTGATCCACGGCATGAAGGATCTCATGATCTCCGCCGCTCGCGGGCCGTGAGGAGCCCGCCACCACCATCGACATGCCGGACAGGATGAGCGACTCGGCCAGCACGGTCAGGAACGCGTCGGACTCGATGGAGTCCGTACGGCCGATCAGCGCCTCGGCGGCGGTGCGTGACATCGAGCAGGCCAGCCCGTCGATGGGCTCGCCGCGCTCGACGTTGCCGAGCTGCCAGTCCTCGATCGCCGACAGGTTGCTCACCACGTCGCCGACGCCGGCCCTGACCAGCGACTGCGGCGCGCTGTGCACGAAGTCGAGGTCGACCAGGATGGCCAGCGGCATCGGCACCCCGAAGGAGCCCTTGCCGCCCTCGTAGACCAGGGAGGCCGTGGGCGAGCAGATGCCGTCGTGGGAGAGGTTGGTGGCCACCGCGACCATCGGGATGCCCGCCAGCGACGCGGCGTATTTGGTCACGTCGATCGTCTTGCCGCCGCCGACGCCCACCACGACCTCGTAGGCGGCCTTGCGCAGGTCTGCGCCGAGTGAGACGGCCGCGTCGACCGTCCCGTCGGCCACCCTGAACACCTCTGCCTCGCCCAGGGTGGGCGCGATCAGGCTCTCGATGTGGTCGCCCTGCCCAGGGCCGACGGCCACCGCGACCCTGCCGGAGGTGGCCACACGGCTGTCGGCCAGCAGGGCGCCGAGCTGCGCCACCGCGCCACGCCTGACGTCCATGGTCAGGGGCGCCGGCAACATCCTCGCTAGAAGCGGCATCCGCGCCCCCTCAGTAGCGCACGGCTATGGTGCGAGCCTTCGCCAGGTCGTCGTGGTTGTCCACTTCGACCCAGTCGACCTCGCCGATCGGCGCGGCGTGGATGATCTCGCCGCGCTCGACCATCTCCTGGTAACCGTCCTCGTAGTAGAGCTGGGGGTCGCGCTCGAACGTGGCCTTGAGCGCGTCGGCCAGCCGGTCGGCCGCGCCCGGCCTGATGAGGGTGGCGCCGATGTACTCGCCGTAGACGGTGGCCGGGTCCATCAGCTTGGTGATGCGGCGCAGCGAGCCCTCGGGGGTCAGCGTGACCTTCATCTCCTCGTCGGCGAGCTGCTTGACGTCGTCGACGGCGAGCAGGATGTCGCTGGTCTCAGGAGCGGACAGCAGCGTCTTCTCGACCGAGACCGGGTGCACGGTGTCGCCGTTGACCAGCAGCGCGCCCTGCGCGAAGTAGTCGCGGGCGCACCAGAGGGAGTAGGCGTTGTTCCACTCCTCGGCCTTGTCGTTGTGGACGAGGGTGAGCTTGACGCCGTGGCGCCGCTCCAGCTCGTCCTTGCGCTCGTGCACGGCCTGCGCCGCGTACCCGACGACGACCACGACCTCCCGCAGGTCCACCTCGGCGAGGTTGCGCAGCGAGATGTCCATGATCGTGGTTTCGCCGTCGACCGGCACGAGCGCCTTGGGCAGCGTGTCGGTGTACGGCCGCAGGCGTCGTCCGGCTCCAGCAGCCAGAACCATTCCCAGCAACGTGCACTCCTCAGTCGAGCATGTCTACGTTCGGTGCGGCGAGCGCACAGCGCAGCCCACCGTAAGCCCAAAGAGTATTCGTCTTTGGCCCCTCCGCGGGTAATCCGGCGTTAGTCTTGCGTTCCCATATCGGTCGCTTCCACCCCGGATCGGGGCGCGGCCAACCAGCAGGTCAGGCTCTCCCAGCCGAACAGCCCCCACAGGTAGACGGCGAGCACCAGGTAGCCACCGGTCAGCCAGCCCGTGAGGGCGACCAGCGAGACCGCCATCATCCGGCCGTCCCAGCCGAGCCCGAGCGTGGCCAGCCACGGTGGCGGATAGACGTGCTGCCGCAACCGGTAGACAAGATCATAGTGGTGGAAGGCCAGCGCTCCGAGCAGCAGGAAGATCAGCACGGGATGCACCGCGTGGGCGAACCCGCAGGCCGCGATGAAGCTGTATTCGATGAGCCGCAGGATCGGCGGCACCAGCCAGTCGAAGCGCCCGTCATGCGGATGCGAGCTGCCCGGCCCGGCCAGCAGCAGCGTCACGGCGGGCGCGAACACGGCCAGCCCGTCGGAGCCCGCCACGCCGATGAGCAGCAGGACGCCGGTGACGAACGTGCCCGCGATCACCGGAGGCAGCGGCGGGAGCTGGCCGGCCACGAGCAGGCCCATGGCCCGCGAGAGCGGCCCGTCGTCGCGGTAGGCCACGACGGTGCTGTTGGGGACGGGTGTCATGTGGACCGAAATCATCGTGCCGACCTCGCGATCCGTCCGGCGAGCTGGTAGAGGGCCGCCACGCCGCCCCAGCAGAGCAGGGCCAGGAACGTCACCCGCGCGTTCCAGCCGGCGGCGGTGACGGCGATCAGCGCCATGCGCTCGCCGATGGGCAGCACGATGATCTTCTTGATCCAGCGCGCGATCGTGTCCCGCTCCATGAGCTGGGCCAGCCCGAGCACCCCGGGGGCGCGGCGGGCGTCCTCCGACTCCAGCAGGGAGCGGGCCGGGCGGCCCCACATGGCCCCGATGCGGGCCGCGTCGGTGACGGCCCCCGCGTAGGTGTAGTCGATGGCGTGCCGTACGACCTGGACGATCATCGCGGCCACGGCGAGATACCAGATGTCGTAACCGCCGAAGCCGAAGGCCAGCCCCACGTAGACGGCGTATTCCTTGAACCGGTCCGACATGCCGTCGGCCCAGGCGCCGAGCGGCGAGAACGAGCGGGTGTAGCGGGCGAGCTGGCCGTCGAGGCAGTCGAGCGCGAACGACAGGTAGAGCAGCAGCGCCCCGGACAGCCGCCCGAGCGGGGTGCCCGCGGAGAACCAGACGGCCGACAGCAGCGCCAGGCCGGCGGAGATCCCGGTGACGGTGTTGGGGGTGAGCTTGAGCCGGACGGCGGGCTTGACCAGGTAGCGGGACCAGGAGGAGACGAGGAAGGTGGCGAAGAAGCCGTCGTCCTCCTTGACCGAGGTGTCGAGCCTGACCTTCGCCTCGTCGACGTCGGCCAGCCGGGTGACCGCGCTGTCGGCGGCGTTCTGGCCGGTGACGCGATCGGCGTGCAGCGGGCCGAGCCCGGCCGCGCGAACCGGCACGCCCGACCTGACCAGCCCGACGAGCAGCAGGTCGACCGCCTCGACCGCGGTGACGGGGCCGAGCCTGCCCGTGTCGGCCAGCTCGGCCAGCTCCTCGGCGATGTCGGCCAGCGAGGCCAGGTCGGCCTCGCCCGCCTGGAGCACGCCTCTGAACGTGGCGTTCGCCTCCGGCACCAGGTGGAACGAGCTGCCCGCGGCGACGATCCGGCCGCCCTCGACGCGTACGGGCGGCCGCATGGGCGCGGCGGCCGGGTCGTGCGAGATCAGCGCGCCCGTGTCACGCGCGGGGTGTTCGAGCAGCAGCGCGATCGCCTCGGTGTGGGCGACGAGGTCGGCGGGGAGCACGGCGACGGCCCCTGTGGACGTACGGGCGATCTTGGCGACGCCCCGGAGATCGGCTCCGAGGCCGCCGCCGGGAGTCACCACCTGGACGTCACGGATGGGCAGGACGGCGAGCTGGTCGCTGATCCTGTCGAGCAGGGTGCCGTCGGCACAGGACAGTCTGCAGGCGGGAGTCGTGGCGAGCAGCACCACCGACGTGGTCGTGCTCTCGCGGATCAATGAGTCGGGCAAAGCGCAGGCCTCCTCCCGGTCGCTCGGGAGTGCTTGGACTCGGGAGTGCATGGACTTGGGAGTGCTCAGACGCGGGGGGTGCGTAGACACAGCGTAGCGACCGGTCATCGCGATATCACGGAACAGGACCGTTACGCTCGCGGTATGGATTCACGGCTGCGGTCGGTCGGAGTGCTCCTCGCGGGCGGCGTGGGGCAACGGGTCGGGCGCGACACGCCCAAGCAGCTCATCGAGGTCGCGGGCCGGACGATCATCGAACATTCGCTGGCCGTCTTCCAGGACGCGCCCGAGATCGACGAGATCGTGGTGCTGATGACGCCGGGGTTCGGCGACCGGGTGCGGGAGATCGTCGCGAAGGGCGGCTATGACAAGGTCGCCCAGGTCGTGGACGGGGGCGCGAGCCGTACCGAGAGCACTTGGCGGGCGTTGCGGGCGATCGGCGCGGCGGAGTGCAACGTGCTCCTCCACGACGCCGTACGCCCCCTCCTGGAGCCCCGGATCATCACCGAGTGTGTCAGGGCGCTGGAGACGCATGTGGCCGTCAACGTGGCGATCCCGAGCTCCGACACGGTGCTCGTGGCCGTCCCCGGAGCCGGCGGCGAGGTCATCGGCGAGGTCCTGGACCGGTCGCGGCTGCGGCGCAGCCAGACGCCGCAGTGCTTCCGGCTGTCGGTGATCCGCGAGGCGTACGAGCGGGCCATGGCCGACCCCGGCTTCGCCGGCCGGCCCGCCACGGACGACTGCGGCGTGGTGCTGCGTTACCTGCCGGAGGTGCCGATCCACCTCGTGCCGGGCAGCGAGCACAACATCAAGGTCACCCATCCCGCCGACCTGCACATCGCGGAGCGGCTCTTCCAGCTCGCCGCCCCCCGGCCGCCGGCCGCCGCCGCGGGCGCGCTCGACGGCAAGAGCGTGGTGGTCCTCGGCTCCTACGGCGCGGGGGCCGAGCTGGCCGGGCTGGCCGCCGCGCACGGAGCGCGGGTGCACGCCTTCTCCAGGGCCGACGGCGTGCGCGTGGAGGACGCGGGCTCGGTGGCGAAGGCGCTGGCCGGGGTGGGCGGCGTCGACCACGTGGTGAACGCGGCGGGCGTGAGCCACCTGGGCAGGCTCGCCGAGGTCTCCGACGAGAGCGTCGCCGACGTCGTGGGCATCGGCTTCCTGGGCGCTCTCAACGTGGCCCGCGCCGCCCATCCGCACCTGCGCGAGAGCCTGCTGCTGCACGTCCCGCCCGGCTCCGGCGCGCTGCACGCCTCGGCCGCGGGCGCGGTGGCCGGGCTGACCCGGACGCTGGCCGCCGAGTGGGCCGCCGACGGCATCAGGGTCAACTGCGTCAATACCACCGCGTCTGCGCACCTGGCCGCTCAGACCTCACTGGACATCCTCATCTCCGCTCTATCCGGGCACGTCATAGACGTGCGCCTGGACGCCCCTTGACCTGAAGCTTGTTACCGTGCGATCACATGGGGAGACTCATCGTGATCGCCGCCCTGCTCGGCTGCTACCCGGCACTGCTGGTGACGGCGCTCTGGCCGGCGCCGGCGCTGTTCGGGCTGATCGCCGCGGCCTCCTACGCCGTCGAATACGCCGCGCCGCGCGCCGGACGGCCGCTGCCCGACGTGCTCGGCAGGGTGCACCTCGGGCTCACGATGCGGTTCGCGGCCAGGGAGACCATGGCGCTGCTGCTGGTGGCGCGGACGGCCGGACCCGACTCGCCGTGGTTCGCCGCGCTGGCGGCCGGCCTGTTCGCGATCCACGTGGTGCGGGCGCTGCACACGGGCCTGGCCATGCGGCTCAAGCAGACGCTCAGCAGGATGCCGGTGACGACCCGCAACCTCGACGTCTCCGCGCTGCGCATCCCCAAGCTGCCGCCCGGATTCCTGCGCGACTCCAGGAGCGTGCGCTTCCTCTACCTGGACGCGCTGCCGGTGCTGGGCGCGGCGGTCGGCGTGCTGCCCGCGGCGCTCGGCGCGGGCCTGGCGGTGGCGCTCGGCGCGGCGGGCGCGCTCGCCCTCATCCCGTACGTACGGCGCGCCACCCCGCTCACCGACACCGCCAGGGTCCTGGAGGTCGTGGGCGAGCAGGTCAAGGCCTACCGGCCCGAGGTCATCCTGTACTTCTCCGGCGCCACGGCGGCCGCCTACCAGGCCAGGATGTGGCTGCCCACGCTCGAACGCATCAGCAGGCGCGCGATCGTCGTGCTGCGCGAGCGCGGCATGGCCACCCATCTGGAGTCGACCACGCTGCCGATCCTGTGCATCCCGTCGTCGGCCGACCTGATGAGCTTCCGCGCCCTGTCCAGCGCGAAGCTGTGCCTGTACGTCGCCAACGTCGGCAGGAACGTCCACATGCTGCGCATCCCGGCGCTGCGCAGCGCGTTCCTCAACCACGGCGACAGCGACAAGGAGGCCTCGTTCAACCCGTTCTCCCGGGTGTACGACGAGGTGTGGGTGGCCGGGCCGGCCGGACGTGACCGCTACCGCCGCGCCAAGGTGGGCGTCAGGGACGAGGACATCCACGAGGTCGGCCGGCCGCAGCTGGAGGGCATCTCGACGGAGGGGCCGGCGCTGCCGTACCGGACCGTCTTGTACGCCCCCACCTGGGAGGGCTGGAACGACGACCTGTTCCACACGTCGCTGATCACCATGGGCCCGCGCATCGTGCGCGCCCTGCTCGACCACCGGCCGGCGGTGCGCGTGATCTACAAGCCGCACCCGCTGACCGGCCACCGCGCCAAGGCCGCCGCCCGCGCGCACCGGAAGATCGTGGCCATGATCGAGGCGGTCGAGCTGGCCGAGTCGAAGGCCAGGCACCCGTCGAGCGCGCCCGCCGAGACCTCGCAGATCAGGCACCTGATCGTGACCGGTCCCGAGCCGCATCTCTACGACTGCTTCAACCAGTGCGACCTGCTGATCAGCGACATCTCCAGTGTGGTGACCGACTTCCTGGCCAGCGAGAAGCCGTACGCGGTGACGAACGTCGCGAGCCTGCCCGAGCGCGCCTTCCACGAGCGCTATCCGAGCGCCGAGGCGGGCGTGCTGCTCGGCGAGGACCTGGCCGGGCTCACGGAGCTCCTGGACGGAGAGGACACGCTGGCCCGAGCGAGGATCAAGCTGAGAAGCCACCTGCTCGGGCCGGAGTATCCGGATGCGCTGACCCGCTTCGACGCGGCGGTCGAGCGGGTCGTGTCAGGGTCTTAGCGTGGCGGCCTGGCCAGCTTCTTCGGGCTGGTGATGAAGCCCCAGCCCCAGGAGCAGTGCATGGCCGCGTACACGATGGGCAGCCGCAGCTTCGCCGCCGCGGTCAGCCCGCCGCCCGTCAGCGCCGAGCCCGCCACGATGGCCACGGCGTAGCCGCCGGGGATGATCAGGGCGAGCGGGAAGAACGGCGAGACGACCAGCCCGAGCAGCATCGCCAGCACGGCGGCGGGCGGCGCGAGGTAGCGCAGGTTGATCGTGCCCTCGTGGGTGCGCGAGACCACGCGCCGCCACCTGCCGTAGTGGAAATACTGCTTGGCCAGCGCCTTGACGTTGGGCCGCGGCCGGTAGGAGACCCGCATGCGCGGCTGGAACCAGACGAGGCCGCCGCTCTGGCGGATGCGGTGGTTCATCTCCCAGTCCTGGGCGCGCTGGAAGTGCTCGTCGTAGCCGCCCACCCGGTCGAGCGCCGAGCGCCGGAAGACGCCGAGATAGACGGTGTCGGCGGGACCAGGCGTGCCGCCCACGTGGAAGGCGGCGGCGCCCACGCCGATCTTGGAGGTCATGGCGCAGGCGACGGCCTGTTCGAAGGGCGTGATGCCCTCCGCCGCCATGATGCCGCCGACGTTGTCGGCACCGGTCTCCCCTAGCGTCTCGACCGCGACGCGCAGGTAGTCGGAGGGCAGCATGGCGTGCCCGTCGACCCTGGCGATGATGCCGTTGCGCGAGGCGGCGATCGCGGCGTTGAGCGCGTTGGGGGTGCGGCCCGTCGGGTTGGGCACCACGGTCACCCGGGGATCGGCCGCCGCGATGGCGTCGGCGACCTCCTGGGTTCGGTCTTGGGATGGACCCACGGCGAGGACGACTTCGATCTCGCCCGGGTAGCTCTGGGCGAGGACCTGGTCGACGGCCTCGCGTAGGTGCCGCTCCTCGTTGAGGACCGGCATGACGACGGAGATGGGGGGCCAGCCGCGCGTCTCCGCGGGCGCGTGCGGCGAGTCGGGGAACTGCTTCATGGCGGGGCTCACGCTACTGTACGACCAGGGGAGGAGGGCAATCGAAAGCCCGATCTTCCGGGGTGACAAAGGGGGACGGGATGAGCGACCCGGACGAGGAGGACGCCGGTGTACTCGTGGGCGGGGACGCCTACGGAGGCGTCAAACTCGCACCCGGCCCTGCCCGCAAGCCGCCGAAGAGGAGCGCGAAGGCCCGCCGCCGCAACGTGCTCCTGGCCGGCTTCCTGTCCGCCGGAGTCCTGGTCACGACCGGTGTGGTGTGGGCGACGCCGCGCCAGATCGGCACCGTCGACGCGGGTGTGACCGCCGCGTCGAGCAGCGGCGCCGAGAACATCCTGCTGGTCGGCGTCGACAAGCGCGACGACCTCAGCCGCCGCCAGCAGAATCAGCTCAAGCTCGGCCGCGAGTCCGGTCAGCGCACCGACACGATGATGGTGATCCATCTGTCGGAGGACCACAGGCAGGTCACCGTGGTGAGCCTGCCGCGCGACACCTGGACGACGGTTCCCGGCAAGGGCGATCACAAGATCAATTCGGCGTACCAGTTCGGCGGGCCCAAGCTCGCCAAGCAGACCGTCGAGGCGGCCACCGGGCTGCAGATCAACCGCTACATCGAGGTGAACATCCTCGGCTTCATCGACGTCGTCGACTCCCTCGGCGGCGTCACCGTCTGCACGCCGGTGCCGATCAACGACCCCAAGATCGCCCTCAACCTGCCCGCGGGCACCCATCAGCTCGCGGGCGTGCAGGCTCTCGGCTACGCCCGCACCCGGGCCACCGCCCGCTCCGACCTCGACCGCATCGACCGGCAGCAGCAGGTCATCTCGGCGCTGCTCAACCGCGCGCTGAGCGCCGACACGCTGGCCAACCCGGGCAAGCTGGCCTCGTTCGTCAACACGACGCTGAGCACGGTCAAGGTCGATCCCGACGACGGGCTGATCGGCCTGGCCACGCAGCTGCGGGACGTCTCGCTGGAGAACGTGCGCTTCGCCGAGGTCCCGCTGTCGAACGTCGACTTCAAGGCGCCCACGGGCGAGTCCGCGGTGCTGTGGGACAAGCAGGCGGCGCGCGACCTGTTCACCAAGATCGACGCGGACCAGGACCCGGCCAAGCCGACCCCGACGGCCACGGTCAAGCCGTCCGCCAAGCCGTCCGCGATCCCGCCCGAGCGCATCTCGCTCAAGGTCAAGAACGGCACGCTCGTCACGGGTCTCGGCGCGCGCACGAAGACGGCGCTGCAGGCGTACGGCTTCAAGGTCACCGGCGAGCCCGGCAACACCACCAAGAAGGACTACAAGAAGACCCTGGTGCGCTACGGCGGCGACAACGAGGCCGCGGCCCGCGTGGTGGCCGGCGCGATCCCCGGGGCCGAGCTGCGCAAGGCCGACCTTGAGGGCATCGAAGTGATCATCGGCAGCGACCAGCCGAAAATCCAGAAACACAAGTCCACTGGCACACCAACTGCGAAGCCCAGTGTTACACCAACGACCAAAACGGCAATGCAGAACATATGTAAGAAATAGACATATCTTTCTGCAGTTCGGGCAGGTGAGGCCCATGGTGGTCAGGTGTTGGCAGGAGGATCCTTGTACGGTCCTCCACGTCGTGGGTGACCTCGACGTGGCGGGCGCCCCGCGATTGCGAGCCGAGATCGACCAGGCGATCTCCGCCGCCGACCCGCTCAACCTGGTCGTCGACCTGAGCGAAGTCCCGTTCTGCGACTCCGTCGGACTCGGCGTGCTCGTGGCCACACTCAACTACGTCCACCACATGAACGGGCGCATGATCCTCGTGCTCGCGCCCGGCATGATCCGCCATCTGCTGGTCATCACGAATCTCGACCGGCACTTCGAGACCAGCGGATCACTCGTGGAGGCGCGCGCGGCCCTCGGCAGCGCCGCGTAAGTAGGCGGGCTTCAGGGATGGGAGGTGTGCGAGAACATGTTCATGTCATCGCGGGCACACCTCCTCACGGCACCATGACGTCGCGGGAGAGCCCCCTCACGTGTGGAGGCTTGCACGTTGTTCGAGCAGTTCCCCGAGCCCGCGCGCACCCAGCTCGCGTCCGCCTTCGACGAGGGCAGGACGCGGCCTGAATGGTGCTTCGCTGAGGGGCAGGCCCGACTCGCGTTCTGGGCGCCCTTCGCCGGCTCGGAGCCAGTGATCGTCTGGCAGTTCGACCCGGGTCACGACCCCGTCGCCGCCGCGGAGCTCCTGCGCCGCAGCCTGGCCACGATGGGGCTGACCAAGATAATCCACGACATCTCCCTCAAACCCGGCCTCACCCCCGTCGTCGATCGCGCCGTGGAGCACGAGGCGCTGACCCTGGCCGGGTTCGCCATGGAGGTCGAGCGGCTCAGACTCGAATGGGTGACGGGCACCGACCTCCCCGCCGACCCCGGCCGGCTCACCTACCGCCCCGCGCGCCGGATGGCGCCCGACGAGGTGCTCGACCTGCTCGTACGCATCTCGGAAGGCTCCCTCGACTACGACACGCAGATCGAGGTGGCCACGGCGGGCGCCGCGCACGAGGCCCGCTGGATGTACGACGACCTGGTCAACCGCAAGGGCAAGCCCGACTGGTTCGTGGTCGGCCACCTGGGCGACTCCCCCGTCGGCCTGGTGGCCCCCGACGACCACTCGATCGCCTACATCGGCGTCGTCCCCGAGCACCGCGGCCACGGCTACGTGGACGACCTCCTGGCCAGGGGCACCCGCACGCTGGCCGAGGCCGGGCTGGAGCGCATCGTCGCGGCCACCGACCTCGCCAACGTCCCGACGGCGAACGCGTTCCTGCGTGCTGGATACTCGGAGGTCGGCCGGCTGTATCGCTATTACTGGAGGACATCGTGAGACTTGGGGTCATGTTCGACAGGGACCTGCCGCCCGAGCAGCTGATCCCGTTCGCCAGGGAGCTCGACGAGACCACCGTCGACGACCTGTGGGTGGTGGAGGACCTGGGCTGGACCGGCGGCATCTCGGCCGCGGCCACCGCGCTCGCCGTCACCTCCCGGCTGCGCGTCGGCATCGGGATCACGCCCGCTCCCCTGCGCAACCCGATGCTGCTGGCGATGGAGCTGGCCAACCTGGCCCGCGTGCACCCCGGGCGGCTGGCGGCCGGCATCGGGCACGGCGTACAGGACTGGATGCGCCAGGTGGGCGTGGCCGCGTCGTCGCCGCTCGCGCTCCTGGAGGAGACGATCACGTCCGTACGCGCGCTGCTGCGCGGCGAGACGGTCACCCTCGACGGGAAGTCGGTCCGGCTGGACGGGGTCTCGCTGGTGCATCCGCCCGCCGAGCCGCCGCCCGTGCTGGCCGGGGTGAAGGGGCCGCGTTCGCTGGCGCTGTCCGGGCGCGTGGCGCAGGGCACGATCGTGCCCGAGGGCGTGGGGCCCGCGCAGGTGCCGGGGATCCTGGAGCAGATCGACGGCGGCCCTGAGCACGAGCTGGTGGTGTTCACCTACCTCCACACGGGCGACGGCGCCGCCGAGGCGACCGGGGCCATGGTGGCGGGGCAGGCCGAGTTCCTGGGGATCAGCCCTGACGAGGTGGTGATGGCCGCGGGGACGCCCGCGGAGGCCGCGGCTCAGGTGAAGGCGTTCTGGGCGGCCGGGGCGTACACGGTGGCCCTGCGGCCCCTGGGGGCGGACCCGCTGCGGCACGTGCACGCGGTCCTGTCGGCCCTGTAGATTTTTCGCGGCTCTGACCGAATGGTCGATGGTGGTCGGTCGGATGGCCGATGGCGGGCATTCCGCCCTCGGCCACGATCACTCTCATGAGGCGACCCATGAAGCGAGTCGTGGCACTCGCGGCGAGTGCGGCACTGGCGGCGACGGCCGGCTGCGGCGTGCGGCTGGAGGCCGAAGAGGTCAGCACCGCCCAGTCGTTCCCCTACACCGGGACCGAGCTGAAGATCAGCTCCTCGCTGGGCGGGGTCCGCGTCCTGCCCGGCAGCGGCGGCAAGGTCGAGGTGGAGCGGTGGGTACGCGGCAAGGCGGCCGACTCCCCCGCCTGGTCATTACGGGACGGAACGCTGCGGCTCAGCGCGAACTGCTCCATGGTCTTCGGCGACTGCGGCGCCCGCTACCACATCAAGGTGCCGCCGGGGGTGCGGCTGTCGATCGACGCGGCGGACGGCGTCATCCTCAAGGACCTCGGCCAGGACGTGGACGTGTCCAGCCGGGACCGCATCCAGGTGTCCGGCACCTCGGGACGGCTGCGGCTGCTCAGCGAGGGGCCGATCACCGGCGACGGGCTCACGTCCGCGAACGTCCGGTGCAGGACCGCCGACGGGGCGATCGACCTGACGTTCGCGGGCGCGCCGACGGGGCTCGACCTGCAGTCCCGGGAGGGACGGGTGACGGCTACCGTGCCGCCGGGGTCTTACGCGGTGACGGTCAGGAGCAAGGAGGGCGGCGAACGTTCTGAGATCAAGAACGACGCCGGGAGCAGCAGGACGATCGTGGCGCGCAGCACGTCCGGCGACATCCGGATCCTGGCCCGCAGACCGTGACGGCGGGGCGACCACCCTGCTTTCGTTTACTGCCAGATGGCGGCTTCCGCTTTACTGCCAGATGGCGGCGTACCTGCCGTTCTCGGCGTTCACCTGGACGGGCGCCAGGCCCTTGCTCTTGAGGTCGTCGAACCGCTTCTGGTAGCCGGAGCTGGACATGTCGACGTAGTGGGCCCAGGACTTGACCCCGTCCTTGCGCCAGATCGCCGAGTACGTGCCGTCCGGCGCCACGGCCACCCCGACCGGCCGGAAGCCCTGCTTCTTCTTGGCGTAGAAGTACTCCTCGTGCGCGTCCCGGGACTTGCCGTAGGAGTAGTACCAGGCCCCGCCCTTGTTGGCGGTCCACACGCCCACGTAGCGGATGTCGCCGGGGGTGCCGTACGCGTCGACCGAGGCCAGCGCGAGCCCCTTGGACACCGCCTCCTTGTTGAGCGCGGCGAACTTGTCCCCGGTGAGGTTCGACTTGGTGACGAAGCTTCCGCTCTTCTTCTGGAAGATGGCGGTGAACACGACCGAGTCGCCCGAGCCGGTGGCGGAGACGGAGATCGGCTGCGCCCCCTCCTTCAGCGCCGCGTCGAAGCGCTGCTGGAACGCCTCGGGCGACATGCCCTGCCAGATGCCCCACGCCGCCGACGAGCTGTCCTTGACCCAGACGGCCGCGTACCGCTCGCCGTCCGAAACGTTTACCGTGATCGGCCGATACCCCTGGCCCTTGAGCTGCTTGACCCGCGCCACGCTGTCGGAGGCACTGAGGTTGTGGTACGCGACCCAGGCCGGGGCTGTCTGGGCACTGGCCGCAGGCGCCACCGCCACCACCGGCGCTGCCGCTCCGGCCAGCACGGACGCGACAACTGCGATTTTCCTGGCGGTCAGCATGACCCTCCCATGCAGGTTTCTTTACTCGTTCAAGGGGTGAGGGACGACCCTAACAGCAATTACTGACTGTCCGCTGGCAGGCCGACGGGGGCGGAAAACGGCTGCTGAACGTTTCATTTCGTGGCCACCGAGGCAGTGGACATCCACCGGATCGGCGCCGAGGATGGGGCAGTCGAGTGATCGCCCTTGATCGCCCTTGATCGCCCTGGAGGCCGCATGAAGGCTCAGCAGCGCGGGCCGGTCCGGCGGGTGGCCGCGTCCGCCGCCGTCATCCTCGTCACCCTGGCCCTGGCCACCCCACCGGCGCAGGCCGGCGGCGATCCGGACACGGACACGAACGTCATCCGGAAGCCGCAGACCGCCGAGTGCCACTACGCCGACGCCTGACGGGCGCACTCAGCTTTCGAGCTCCCGCGCCTCTGGGGGCCAGAGTGGTCGCTCGCTCAGCCGACCTTCTCGAAGGGGGTCGGCACCTGGCCCGTCCAGCGGTAGAGCTGCGCGGCGCCGGTGTGCTTGGTGACGCCGCCTTCAGTGGTCGTCCCGGCCTTGGAGACGTAGTAGCGCCCGCCGCCGAGCGAGATCAGGCCGTACTCACCGGTGAACTCCCATCCCCTGACCCCCGTGGCGTCGTGCTGGAGGCCGCCCGGCGCCAGGGTGAGCAGCTTGCCCTGCTCAGGCTGGGGCTGCCCGACGAGGTCGCCCGTCTTGGGCCGCTCGGCGGCCGGCACCATGAAGAAGGAGTAGTTGGGGAACTGCGGCTTCTTGCCCTTGTAGACGGCCATCATCCAGTTGCCGGTGTGCTCGTCGTACTGGAGGTTCTGCACGCCGTAGGTGGTGTTGCCGGTGTAGGCGAAGTACTTGCCGTCCACCTGCTCGGGGCCGCTCTTGTGCGGGGCGCTCTCGGTGAGCGGCTTCTCGTACTTCTTCCACTGCTGGATGTCGTACTGAAGCAGGACCTGGTAGTCGTTGTCGGTCCGGTTGAGGTTGGAGTAGATGCCGTAGGCCACGGTCAGCTTCTGCTGGCCGTGCTTCCTGCCGAACTCGGGGCCGAAGGACACGCCGTCGATGCCGCTGCAGCCGTACCGGTGGTCGGGTGTGTTCGCGATGTTGCCGTCGAACTTGCCGTCGCCGTTCATGTCCGCGGCATAGTCGGCCACGACCTCCTTGAGGTAGACCGTCTTGACCACGTCGGTGGTCTGGGCGTCCATGTTCATGCTGGTGATGCGGTCGACGTCGAAGATCGCGATGTAGAAGGACTCCTGCTCCTTGTACTCAAGGGAGCCGTATATCCGGCCGTCCTTGGTGTTGAAGTCCAGGTCGCCGAGGTGCCCGGTGAAGCCCGTCACCGAGCCGACCGGATTGCCCTTGAGGTCCGTCTTGACCAGGACGTTGGTGAAGGAGAAGTACATGTACCCCTTGCGCTGGTCGATGGCGATGCCCTGGACGTGCCCTTCGGCCCAGGCGCCCCCGTTGACCTCGGTCGGGAACGGCTGCGGACGGTCGGCGGGGGCGGCTGCCGCAGGGGCGGAGAGCAGGCCGAAAGTCGTGGTGGCGGCGAGGGCCAGCGTCAGGAGGTTGCGCATGTTGCAGTACCTGTCTTCGGGTTTCTCGGGTTAAGGAACAGACCGAAACCAGACGCTATACCGATCAAGTGCCGATGTCTGACAGACGAGTGAACTAGCCGTGAAGAGCGACCAAACTACCCAGCCCGCCCAATACACCCCGCCGATTCGCTGTCACTCCTGCTGGCTAACCTCCGGTGCATGACAGTCCCGGGAATCATCCCGATCATGTACGAGCCCGGCTATCACACCGACACGATCGGCCACTGGGCGGGCGGGCAGTTCTTCGGCTCCGTCATCTCCGCCTTCCGCGAGGGCTACACCGCGACGGACGACTGGCTGTCGCACAAACGCTGGTACGCCGTCCTGCACACCTTCGACACCACCGGCCACCACCTCGGGTCCCGCATCGAGCACACCGGCACCGACGACCACCATCGGGCCGCCGTAGACGACGCACAGGCACGACTGGACCGCTGGCTCGACGAGCTCCCCGCTCGCCGCCTCGACGACATCGCCATCCGCCCATTCCGGCACCTGCACGACGGAGTGGTGTTCGGTCTCGTCATCGAGACCTTCGAGGGCGAGGACCACGCCGAGTTCTACCCGAACCGCATCGGCTTCTACGACCCGTGGGACGGCTCATACGACACCTGACCGCAGGGGGCTCACCCGCTGCCGGACACCAAGCGTTGCGCCCTGGCGGTGTCCATGAACTCGCGCACCCGATGGATCAACCCATCCCGCAGCACGAACACGAAACAGTAGTCGTTGCGGTACGCGTTCCCGTTGGCCAGCGTGGCCCGCATGCTCTCCTCCACCACGACCACATCGCCATCGGCATAGAACCCATGGAACTCCAACGCGACATCGGCGACGAACATGCGCCCGAAGTCGACCGTGAGGAAGCGGAGGATGGCGTCCCTCCCCACCATGTGATGCGTCACACCGAGCGTCACGGCGGTCGCATTCTCAGGTGGTGCCAGCCATTCCGCGTCCTCGGTGAAGAAGGTCGCGATCAGGTCTTTGTCCCGGGTCGAGAATGATCGCCACGCCTGTTTCACCAGCTCGCGATTCCGCTCAGAGCTCATGCCGAGCAGCTTAGACACCCGCCCGCTGAGAAACCGGCCACATCCGGACACGCCCACCGGCAGGCAGAGCCCGCGTCCTCCCTGGGCCCTCTTACGGCCATCACGGTGGCCGCCTGCGGGAAACAGTCGATAATGACCGAGGCCACGCGGGAGGGTGCTTGGGTTGCAGTCGTTCGGCAGCGATCGCCGGGCTACGCCTCAAGGCTGGCAGATGATCGCGCTGGTCTGAGGAAGCGACCCCCATCGGCCAAGGCACGCTACGCCGAGTACCGCGCCGCGAAGTCGGCGGAGACGAAGAGGGAGGACAGGTGATGAGCCCAGGACGCAACTGGCGTGAGGTCAAGGCGGAAGCACACCGGTTGTACCCCGAGATGGCCGACCCTCAGCGACAGGCCGTCGCCGATGCGCAGCTGGATGCCTACGTCGCCGGCCACC
Organism: Nonomuraea rosea; assembly: GCF_039539705.1. Lineage (NCBI taxonomy): Bacteria > Bacillati > Actinomycetota > Actinomycetes > Streptosporangiales > Streptosporangiaceae > Nonomuraea > Nonomuraea rosea. The sequence continues at coordinate 171,910 of NZ_BAABDQ010000001.1, forward strand.
ATCTGAAGGAACTGCGCAAGTCTGTCGGCAAGACGCAGTCCGAGGTAGCGGCTGCCCTTGAGATCTCACAAGCACGCGTCTCCCAGATCGAGAACGGTGATCTGGACTCGATGAAACTCGAGACCATCCGCGCCTACGCAGCTGCTCTCGGTGGCCATGTCGATGTGACGATCAGCGTCGGACCTCACTCGGTACGGGTCGCTTGACCGTGAGCCCAACCGTCGAATCGGTATGCGACATCCCACGCTCCTGGCGCCGCGACCGGCCGCAGAGCCACAGCGCGTCCAGCGACCGGCCCAACGCGCACAGACCGCCGCAGGCGGACTTCTACCCAGGTGCGGTGCCTACGCGACGACGCCGAGTCTCGGCGGAGCGAGTCCCCGCTGCACGACGGACTGGTGGCGATAGGCTGCCGTCTCATCATGCGGTCGCTCGCGCCCGTGGCTACCGGACGCGTCCTTCGAGTAGGGCCTGCCACATTTGCGTGCCCCTGTCGCATGCTCATGCGGTGGGTCTCCACGCCCTTCTCCGTCGCTGGGTCTGTGCGCCAGAGGAAGGCTTGGCCGCCCGTGGCGCGCAGCTCGTAGACGATGTCATCGCAGTGGCAGGTCCAGAGCAGCACCCCATGCCGTGGCTCATTCCGTGACTTGAGCCAGATCAGGCGCTTACAACCCGGCTGCGGTTCTGGGAGGTGGGGAGACAGGCAGTCGCTCATACTGCCCGGTCGGCGGGTGCGAAAGGGATGAGTGCCCACACAGTGCGGCCGGCGTGGTCGCCGTGGACGCCCCAGCGGGCGCTCAGCGTCTCCACGAGGTAGAGGCCGCGGCCGCTCTGGTCCTCGTCATCGGCCTCGCGCAGGTGTGGGGTGGTGGGGCTGCCTTCGTCGTGGACGGCGACGATCAGCAGGGTGCTGCCTGCGTGGAGGGTGACGCCGAATCGTCCGCCCGGTAGACCGCTGCGGGTGTGGCGGATGGCGTTGGTGGCGAGTTCGGAGACGACGAGTTGTGCGGTGTCGGCTTCGCAGCGGTCGCCGAGATAGCCAGCGATGAACTGGCGTGCCTCGCTGATCTGGGCCCTCGCGCCAGGAAAGCTGCGACACCACCGGTGGATCTCTGCGGAGCCGTTGAGTGCTGGGGACATCGCTATTTCCTCGCGTTCATGCAGGTCAAAGCACTGCGATCCGCCATCGGTACTTAAAGTACTAGTGCTATACTTCGAGTACAAGCGACTTGATGTACTTGCGCCGCACAAAAAGTACTGGTCGAGTAAAGAACCGGGATCCCCAGACACCGGCGGCAACCCAGGAGGGTGCACATGTTCGGACTAATGGTTCGATTCACCTGCAAGGACGAGGCGAGCACTACGGCGTTCGACACTCTCGTCGGTGAGACAATCGAGGCGATCCGCCGGCACGAGCCGGGAACGATCGTGTACGCCTCGCACCGGGTGGACGGTCAGCCGCTCCAGCGGATCTTCTACGAGCTGTACCGGGACCGGGACGCCTTCGACGCCCACGAGCGGACCGAGCACACCAGGCGCTTCCTGACGGCCCGGGAGGATCTGCTGGCCTCGGTGGAGGTCGACTGGCTGGATCTGCTGAGCGGGAAGGGCACGACGTCGTGAGCATGGAGTATCAGCGGGCGCTCGGACGGCGTATCGCCCAGGACCGTAAGCGGCGCGGTCTTTCGCAGGCCGAGCTGGCCCGGCTGGTGGATCGGTCGGTGGCGTGGATCTCGCAGGTGGAGCGGGGCGTGCGCAAAGTCGATCGCATGTCCGTGCTGGAGAAGGTCGCCGAGACACTGGGCCTGCCGCTGTCGGAACTGGCCGCCGAAGCGCCCGTGGTCGCCGCCACCAACGAGGAGATGCCGGGGGTGGCCGGGCTACGACTGGTGCTCTCCGGTGCCCACTCGCTGCAGGCCATGTTGCACGCCATGCCGGTGCCGGCCACCGACCAGCTCAAACCGCGAGCTGATCACGCCTGGGAGCTGACACACCAAAGCCGCTATGTCGAGCTGACCGACTTGCTGCGTGGCTTGGTGCCCACTTTGGAGAACGCAGTCCGGTCCGCGCCGGTTGAGCAACAGGCCGAGTTGTTCGAGCTGCTGGCGGTGACGTATCAGGCGTGTTCGGCGTCGCTGGCCAAACTCGGCGAGCCGGAGGCGGCGTGGATCGCGGCGGATCGGGCCATCGGCGCGGCTGAGCGGGCGGGCAACCCGTTGATGATGGCGGCCGGGGCGTTCCGGCTGGGCATCACGTTCCTAGGGGCGCGTCACTTCGATCAGGTGGAGGAAACGGCACGCACGGCTGCTGAGGCGCTGTGGTTCCTGACCGAGCAGGGCGGCGTGGAGGCAATGTCGCTGTGGGGCGGGCTGACCTTGCAGCGGGCGCTGGCTGCCTCGTGGCTCAATCAGGCCGATGTGGCGTACGAGCATCTGTCGCGAGCCCGTGAGATGGCGGCGCGGGTGGGCGAGGGGCGCAACGACTACAACACCGAGTTCGGGCCGGCCAATGTGGCTCTGCATGAGGTGGCCGTGGCGGTGGAGGTGGGCGACGCAGGGCATGCCCTGCGGGTCGGGGCCACGGTGGACACCTCGACGCTGTCGGCTGAGCGGCGGGCGCGGCTGGCCATCGACCTCGCGCGGGCGCACGCGCAGCGTCGTCAGGTGGATGAGGCGGTAGCGCAGCTTTTGGAGGCGGAAAGCATCACGCCTGAGCAGATCCGTAACCATCGGGTGGTGCGGCAGCTCGCGTCCGATCTGTTGTCGATGCAGGACCCGGCGTCGGCAGAGCTACGGGGACTGGCCGACCGAGTGGGGGCATAAACGTATGTGCAGAGCGTCTGGTTGCCGGCAGGCTTGAACAGCGCGCGCCGAACGTGCCACCGCTATCCGTCTGATCGGCCGTTCCGGGCTCGCCATTCTGCGTCTCATCAGCCTGCGGCGCCATCTGGGATGGGTTACTGCCGGCCAGTCCGGTAACCAGGCAACGGGTGTGCCCGAAGGCGCAGGGGTGCGCCGAAGGCGCCCCAATGAGAGCACCTGAGCCCCAGAACGCGAAGCGCTCCCGCGAAGGCCTTTGTGCGGGCCGAAGGCACGCCCCAGGAAGGCGCCCGAGCGGAGCGAGGACCGCTCGGGGCGGGATCCGCCAGGCAACCACCCAGACGGGCAACGAGTGGGTGTAGCCCAACCCACCTACTTCAGGAACTGCCGGGCATCACCATCCGCTGGATCTGGTTGGTGCCCTCGTCGATCTGGGTGATCTCCGATACTCTCCGTGGCCACCTGTAGAAACCTGTCGATCAAGAGCCTGAGCAGGGGTTACGGTTGCAACTGGCTCTCGTCGTTTCTCGCCACTCTCGGCCATCCCACTGAACGGCAGCGGAACAGGGCAGGAGGTTGCTTCATGGCGATCCCGAAGAAGGGTTCGCGGCTCATCACCGTCGACGGCACCATCTTCCGCTGGCGCGTCCGTCGTAAGCCCACGTACTGCCAGGGGAACAGTTGGGGCCCGATGACGTTCTCGGTGGAGCTAGCCGATGCGCCGGGTCGCGTACTCCTGGCGTCGCTTCCCTGCTCCCGGCCGGACGCGTGGTTGGGAGAGCGGACGATCGCCATTCGGCCGGCGCTTGTGACGGCGACCGTACGCATGGCGCTCGGTCACGGCTGGGGTCCGCGGCAAGCAGGCAACGCCTTCGACCTTGCACTCACCGATAGTGACCTGACCGAGTTGATGAACGGCCAGCCGCCTGCCTACGACGTCCCTTTCATGCGGGGATAATTCCCTCCGCGACCAGCACGACCGTCGCTTTTCATGCGGACCGATCCGCCTGCTCGGCTGATCACGATCACCGCGACATCGGGATGGGTTGCCGCCGGCCAGCCAGTAACCAGGCAACGGGTGGGCCCGATGGTGCCGAAGGCGCGGGGGTGCCAACGGCGCCGAGGCGCGGGAGGTGCGCCGAAGGCGCCTCAATGAGAGCGCCTGAGCTCCCAGTGCGCGAAGCGCCCCAAGCGAAGACCTTTGTGCGAGCCGAAGGCGCGGGGGTTGCCGATGGCGCCGAAGGTGCGTGGGTTGCGCCGAAGGCGCCTCAATGAGAGCGCCTGAGCCGCCAGCGCGAAGCGCCTCCCGCGAAGACCTTTGTGCGGGCCGTAGGCACGCCCAGGAAGGGTGCCCGAGCGGAGCGAGGACCGCTCGGGGTGGGATCCCGCCAGGCAACCACCCAGACGGGCGACGGGTGGGTGTAGTCAGGCCCACCTACTTCAGGAGCTGCCGGGCCATCACCATCCGCTGGATCTGGTTGGTGCCCTCGTAGATCTGGGTGATCTTGGCGTCTCGCATCATGCGCTCCACCGGGAAGTCCTTCGTGTAGCCGTACCCGCCCAGGAGTTGCACCGCGTCCGTGGTGATCTCCATGGCGGCGTCCGAGGCGGCGCACTTGGCGGCGCTCGACAGGAACGTCAGGTCCTTCTGCGGCTCGCCGTGCATCGCGAGCTCCGACTTCGCCGCCGCGTGGTACGTGAGCTGCCTGGCCGCCTCCAGCTTCATGGCCATGTCGGCGATCATGAACTGCAGGCCCTGGAAGTCGGCGATCGGGCGGCCGAACTGCTTGCGTTCCTTGACGTAGCCGATCGCGTAGTCGAGCGCGCCCTGCGCGATGCCCAGGGCCTGGGCGGCGATGGTGATGCGGGTGTGGTCGAGGGTGGCAAGGGCGGTCTTGAAGCCGGTGCCAGGGGCGCCGATCATGCGGTCGGCCGGGATCCGGACGTTGTCCAGGATCACCTGGCGGGTCGGCGAGCCCTTGATGCCGAGCTTGCGCTCCTTGGGGCCGAAGGAGACGCCCTCGTCCGACTTCTCCACGACGAAGGCGGAGATACCGCGCGGCCCGGCCGACGGGTCCGTGACGGCCATCAGCGTGTAGTACTCCGACACCCCGGCGTTGGTGATCCACATCTTGGTGCCGTTGAGGACGTAGAAGTCGCCGTCCGCCACCGCCTTCGTCTTCATCGCCGCCGCGTCGGAGCCCGCCTCCGGCTCCGACAGCGCGTACGAGAACATCCCGTCCCCCTTCGCCACCGGCCGCAGGTAGCGGGACTTCAGCTCCTCCGAGGCCGAGAGCAGGAGGGGGACGGTGCCCAGCTTGTTGACGGCGGGGATCAGGGAGGACGACGCGCAGGCGCGGGCCACCTCCTCGATGACGATCACCGTGGCCAGCGCGTCCGCCCCGGCGCCCCCGTACTGCTCAGGCACGTGTACGGCGTGCAGGTCGGCCGAGACGAGCGCCTTGTAGACGTCCCAGGAGAACTCCTCGTTCTCGTCGGCCGCCGCGGCATGCGGGGCGATCTTCTCGTCGGCCAGGGCACGGACGCTCTCCCGGAGCATGTCGTGCTCTTCGGCGGGCGCGTAAAGAGGGAAGCTCATGCGTCAGATCCTAGGACGTCCGACCATCTTGTTACCAGTCAGTACGGTTTGCGGGTAGGTGCAGGTGGCACGTAGGAGGTAGCGGAGGCCGGTAGCATGCCTGCGCGATCGAAAGGAGCTCCCTCGTGCCATATCGCCTCACGGTGATCGGGACCGGATACCTGGGCATCACGCACGCGGCGTGTATGGCCGATCTCGGATTCGACGTCCTGGGCCTCGATATCGACGCTGACAAGATCCACCGGCTGAACAACGGTGAGCTCCCCATCCACGAACCCGGCCTCGAACCGGTGCTCCGCCGCGGCCTCCAATCCGGCCGCCTCCGCTTCACGACCTCCTACGACGAGGTCGCCGCGTTCGGGGACGTGCACTTCGTCTGCGTGGGCACTCCGCAGAAACGCGGCGAGTATGCCGCAGACGTTACTTACATGGACAACGCCATCGAGGCCCTGGCACCGCGTCTCGATCGGGCGTGCCTGGTGGTGGGCAAGTCCACCGTGCCCGTCGGCACCGCCGAGCGGCTCTCCGACAAGCTCGCCCGGCTGGCTCCGGCCGGTGGCGATGCCGAGCTGGCGTGGAACCCGGAGTTCTTGCGGGAAGGGTTCGCCGTCGAAGACACCTTGCACCCCAACCGCATCGTCCTGGGCGTTCGCACCGAACGTGCGGAGAAGGTGCTGCGCGAGCTGTACGAGCCGCTGGGCGACGTTCCGTTCGTGGTGACGGATTTCGCCACGTCCGAGCTGGTCAAGACGGCGGCCAACGCCTTCCTCGCCACCAAGATCTCCTTCATCAACGCCATGGCCGAGGTCTGCGAGACCGCCCACGCCGACGTCAAGCAGCTCTCCGAGGCGCTGTCGTACGACGACAGGATCGGCGGCCGGTTCCTGAACGCCGGGCTCGGGTTCGGGGGCGGCTGCCTGCCGAAGGACATCAGGGCCTTCATGGCGCGGGCCGGGGAGCTGGGGGCCGATCAGGCGCTGACGTTCCTGCGCGAGGTGGACGCGATCAACATGCGCCGCCGGGCCCGCATGGTGGACCTGGCCAGGGAGCTGGCCGGCGGCTCGTTCCACGGCTGCACCGTGGGCGTGCTGGGGGCCGCGTTCAAGCCGAACTCGGACGACATTCGCGACTCCCCCGCCCTCGACGTCGCCGTGACCATCGGCCACCAAGGCGGACAGGTCACCGTCTACGACCCGATCGCGCTCGACAACGCTCGTAAGGCGCACCCTGAGCTGAACTATGGCGGATCGGCCGTCGAAGCGGTTCGAGGCGCGCATGTGGTTCTGCTGCTCACGGAGTGGCAGGAGTTCGTGCAGCTCGACCCGGAGCAGTTGGGGGGAGTGGTCGCCACCCGGCGCATCGTGGACGGGCGCAACGCGCTCAACGCGGAGACCTGGCGGGCGGCCGGCTGGCACTACCGGGCGCTGGGACGCCCGTAGCGTCCCGGGCTTGGCTCACCTCCCGTGGCGGGCCCACCGAGCCCGGCTCACCTTTCGTGGCGGGCCCACTGGGTGATCAAGGGGCGGTAGCCCTGGCGGGCCCAGAACGGGGTGGAGAGCGGGTTCGGAAGAGCGTGGTGCAGCGTCATCCACGTCACGCCCTGCGCCGCCGCGTACCCGTGCGCCACCGCCGCCAGCGCGGCGCTCACGCCCTGCCCCCGTACGTGCGGCTCCACGTACATGGCGCTCAGGTACGCCACCGGCCCCACGCTCACGGTCCTGGCCATCCAGGACGATCGGGCGGGCGGCTGGACGATGACGCACCCCACCGGCTCGCCGTCCAGCTCGGCGATCCAGCACCACTCCAGGGACAGCACCTCCGTGGCCAGGAACTCCCTGATCCGCGCCGACGTCGACGCCCGTACGGACACCCAGCCGAACTGCGCTTCGTACGCCAGCAGGCGCTCGTACATCCGCGCCACGCCAGCCAGATCGCCCTCGCCGGCCCGGCGGACGGACGGGGCGCTCACCGTGCGCTCCCGCAGCCGGCGAACCCCGGCCACGGCGATGGGCGCGAAACCGCGCACCGCCAGCGCGCGTACGGGGGCGGTGTCCCGGCTCGGCCAGGTCACCGCGAGCGCCTGCTCCGCCCACCGGTCGAGCCGCAGGCCCGCCGTCCACCGGTCGAGCAGGCCGCCGAGCGCGGCCTCCGGGTCGGGGCCGCTCACCCTGGCCTGGAGCCGGTGCACGAGCAACGGGGACCAGGAGGCTCGCATGCTGCCGGGATCGATCCGGTCGACGGTGGCCAGGCCGGCGGCGGCGCGGGTCTCGATCGGCGCGGCGTTCGGCTCCGCCAGCTCGTCCTGGCCCGCGACCAGTGGATCCGCGGCGCGTACGCGAGCGGCATGGTCCCTGATCACGTCGTCCATCCCGGAACCCTAGCCCCCGGAACGCCCCGCGAAGAAGGCCCCAGAGGCCAGCGACGGGGTTGCCATCCCAGTCCCGGCCCCAGTCCCGGTCCCTGAGCCCGGCCAAGGCTCAGGGACGGCGAAAGCTCAGGTGACGGTCGCGGCTCAGGAACGGCCGAAGCTCAGGTGATGGTGGCGGCTCAGGAACAGCCGAAGCCCAGGAACGGCGAAAGCTCAGGTGACGGTGGCGGTTCAGGGACGGCCGAAGCTCAGGTAAGCCAGAGGCTCAGAGCCCGGCGGCCTCGGCGCGTAGTTTCTCGCCCTTGGCGTAAGCCTGCTCCTTCAACCGCACCTGGAACTCCTCCATCCGCTCCCGCAGCCCAGCATCGGCAGCCGCCAGGATGCGCACGGCCAGCAACCCGGCGTTACGAGCCCCGCCCACCGCCACCGTCGCCACCGGCACCCCGGCCGGCATCTGGACGATCGACAGCAAGGAGTCCATCCCGTCGAGGTATTTCAGCGGCACCGGCACCCCGATCACCGGCAGCGGCGTGACGGAGGCCAGCATGCCGGGCAGGTGGGCCGCACCGCCGGCGCCCGCGATGATTACCTGGAGGCCCCGGGAAGCGGCCTGACGACCGTAGTCGATCATCTCGACCGGCATCCGGTGCGCGGACACGACGTCGGCCTCGAACGGCACCCCGAACTCCGCGACAGCCTCCGCCGCGGCCTTCATGACCGGCCAGTCGGAGTCGCTGCCCATCACGATGCCCACGCGAGCGGGAGTCTCGGTCATGTGTATTCCCCGGTGGTGAGGTAGACGGCGGCGTGGCGGGCGCGGGCCCGCACGGTCTCCAGGTCGGCGCCGAGGGCGGTCACGTGGCCGATCTTGCGGCCAGAACGCACCTCCTTGCCGTAGAAGTGCAGCTTGATGCCCGGATCGTGGGCCAGCACGTGCTCGTAGCGCTTGAACAGGTCGGGGTCGTCGCCCCCGAGCAGATTGGCCATGACGACGACGGGGGCGGTCGTCGCGGGCGAGCCGAGCGGCAGGTCGAGCACCGCCCTCAGATGCTGCTCGAACTGCGAGGTCGTCGAGCCCTCGATCGTCCAGTGGCCGCTGTTGTGCGGGCGCATGGCCAGCTCGTTGACCACGAACCCGGCCGCCGTCTCGAACATCTCCACCGCCAGCAGCCCGGTCACCCCGAGCTCGTGGGCGATCTGCAGCGCGATGCGCTGAGCCTCGGCGGCCTTCTCCGGGTCGAGCCCGGGAGCGGGCGCGAGGACCTCGACGCAGATGCCGTCCTGCTGCACGGTCTCGACGACCGGGTAGCTGACGCCCTGCCCGTGCGGCGAGCGGGCCACCAGCACCGCCAGCTCCCGCTCGAACGGCACGAACGCCTCGGCCATCAGCTCGACGCCGGTCCCGAACGCCTCCGCGACGTCCGCCGCCGTCCGGCACACCCACACGCCGCGGCCGTCGTAGCCGCCGCGCACCGCCTTCAGCACCATCGGCCAGCCGTGCTCGTCGCCGAAACCCGTGGCGTCGTCGACCGAGGACAGCCGCGACCAGGCCGGGCAGGGCACGCCGATCGCGGTCAGCCGCTCGCGCATGATCGCTTTGTCCTGGGCGTGCACGAGCGCGTCCGCTCCGGGGTGCACGACGTAGCCGTTGGCGGCCAGCGACCGGATGTGCTCGGTCGGCACGTGCTCGTGGTCGAACGTGATCGCGTCGCATCCCTTGGCGAAATCGCGGAGGTCGCCAAGATCGCGGTAGTCTCCGATGCGCGTGTCGACGATCACTCGCGCGGCGCTCTCGTCAGGAGAGTTGGCCAGCACCCGGAGCTCGACGCCGAGCGCGATGGCGGGCGGCTGCGACATCCTGGCCAGCTGGCCCGCGCCGACGATGCCGACGACCGGTCCGATGGGGCTGTAAGAACTCACGCCAGGTGAGCTTACCGGGACGCACCGACTTGCCCTGACGGGGACAGGCCGTAGGGGCGTCGCGTGGGAGCGTGGGAGCGCCGCAGCGGCGTCGCCTGGGAGCGTGGGAGCGCCGTAGCGGCGTCGTGTGGGGGCTGGGCGGCCGTTCCGGGTTGCCGTGCAGGCACGACCGCCCAGCGGTAGGGCGCGATCTGCACCGCAGCGTAAACCCCGCCCCTCCGGAATGCCGGTCATAGGACGATATTTCTAAAGATGTTCTTTGCGCGGTATGTTCATCTGTCTGACGCCGAAGCCACATCGTGGCCGGTACGCTGGTTGGGCAAGCGCGACTACGGAGAGGACCGAGCAGAGACGTGGACTTCGTTAAGCGCCTCTACGAGCGGTTCGAGTCTCTCGTACACGAGCTGGCCAAGTTCGGCAGCATCGGCGCCATCGCCTTCGTCATCGACACCGGCCTCTACAACGTCTTCCTGCTGGGGCTGGAGTGGGGGCCGCTCACGTCGAAGGTCCTGGCCACCACGATCTCGGCGACCTTCGCCTACGCGGGCAACCGCTACTGGACCTTCCGCCATCGCGAGCAGAGCGGTCTGGGGCGCGAATACTTCCTGTTCTTCCTGCTCAACGGCATCGCCCTGTTGTTCGGGCTGCTGATGATCGGCTTTGCCAAATACACGCTCCACCTGCACGACGGCCTGAGCCTCAACATCGCCAACTTCGTCGGAGTGGGGCTCGGCACCCTCTTCCGATACTGGTCGTACAAGAAGTGGGTGTTCCTGGAGGCCACCGAGCCCATTCCGGTGGAGCTGCCCGAATCCGGGATCAAGCAGGACCGCTGACCACCCGGTTCCTGCCGTCCTCCTCCGCGGGACGCAGGAAGATGGCGAACGTCGCCGGCCTCCGGCGTACCAGCTCCAGTCTGCCGCCGTCGGCGGCGGCCAGCGCGCGGGCGAGGGTCAGCCCGAGCCCGGTGCCTCCGCCCCCGCTCACGTTCCGCTCGAAGATCTTGGGTGCGATCTCGTCGGCGATGCCCGGACCCTCGTCCGAGACCTCGATCACGATGTAGTTGTCACCGCTGGTGGTGGTGACGCTCACGGCGCCGCCGCCGTGGCGCAGCGAGTTTTCCAGCAGGGACGCGATGACCTGGCCGAAGCCGCCGGTGGTGGCCAGCGCCTTCAGGCCGCGGGAGCCTTCGAGCTGGAGGGCACGGCCCGCGTCGCGGAAGACCGGCTCCCACTCGGTGATCTGCTGGATGAGGACCTCGTCGATGGCGACCGGCTCGGCCTGGGCATGGCGCTGGCGGCGGGCCGCGGCCAGCAGCTCGTCGATCACCGCGGTGAGCCGCTCGGCCTGCACGATCGCCGCCTCGCCCTCCTCGCGTACGACGTCCGGCTCGTCCGAGGCGGCGACGATCTCCTCCAGGCGCATCGTGAGGCCGGTCAAGGGGGTGCGAAGCTGATGGGAGGCGTCGGTGGCGAACTCGCGTTCGCGGGTGAGCAGGTCGGAGATGCGGGTGGCGCTGCGGTCGAGCACCTGGGCCACCCGGTCGAGCTCCGGGATCCCGTAACGGTGCTTGCTCGGCCGCGCGTCGCCCGAGCCCAGCCGGTCGGCGATCTTCGCCAGGTCCTGCAGGGGCAGCGTCAGCCGGCGTGACTGCACGACGGCCAGGCTCACGGCCACCGCCAGGGCGGCCACGGCCAGCGCCACGATGAGCAGGAGCCGGGCGCGTACGTCTCGCTCGACCTGGTCGCGGTCACGACTTATCCGGACGTAGACGCCGGTGTTGGTCTGGGCGTCCTCGGTCATCAGGTGACCCGACGCCGGGGGGGTTCCGACGACGGTCACCCTCAGAGGGGTTCCGCGTTCCCAGATCTGGATGTACCGGCCCGGGTATTTCTGCTCCAGTTGCTGGGGGTCGAGCGGCGTCTCCTGGACGCGGGCGTACTCCACCTCTCCCACGAGACGCTTGGCTTCCGCTCCGAGCTCCTGAGCCGCCTCATCGACGATCAGGCGGCTGACGACGACGCCCAGGGGGACCCCCAGCAGCAGGACCGCGATGACCGCGACGACCAGGGTGGAGGAGAGCAGTCGGCGGCGCATCCCCTACTCGCGCTCGAACCTGAAGCCGACCCCCCGGACAGTGGTGATGTAGCGGGGCTTGGCCGCGTCGTCCCCGAGCTTGCGGCGTAGCCAGGAGATGTGCATGTCGAGCGTCTTGGTCGAACCCCACCAGTTCGTGTCCCAGACCTCGCGCATGATCTGCTCGCGGGTGACCACCTTGCCCGCGTCGCGGACCAGGACCCGCAGCAGGTCGAACTCCTTGGTCGTCAGGTGCAGCTCCTTCTCCCCCATCCAGGCGCGGCGGGAGTCGGCGTCGATGCGCACGCCCTGGACGACCGGGGTCTCCGAGGTGCCGCGGCGCAGCAGGGCGCGTACGCGGGCGAGCAGTTCGGCCAGCCGGAACGGCTTGGTCACGTAGTCGTCGGCGCCGGCGTCGAGGCCGACGACCGTGTCGACCTCGTCGACGCGGGCGGTGAGTATCAGCACCGGAGTGCCGTGGCCCTCGGCCCGGATGCGGCGGGCGACCTCTAGGCCGTCCATCTCCGGCAGGCCAAGGTCAAGAACGATGAGGTCGATGCCGCCCGACAGGGCCCTTTCCAGGGCCTGCGGGCCGTCGGGGCTCACCTCTACCTGATAGCCCTCGCGGCGTAGCGCACGCGCGAGTGGCTCGGAAATCGAGGTGTCATCCTCGGCGAGAAGTACGCAGGTCATAAAGCGATCGTAGGACCTTAGGCGATCGTTTCCCGGGCGCAGCGCGCGGTTTGACTTGTCGTTGACCCATCCATTGACCTGGGCAAACACAGTTAAATATCGATTATTCCGGACTAAATCACCAGGTTTTCCGGCCATGATTCGGTATACGAACTGATGGCTCCAGCCCTCAGGCCTTCCGTACGATCAACCGCTCGTCGGGATCGGGGCACTCGGGGACTCCGAGGCAGCGGAAAGCAGGCTTCTCAAAGCAGGGGGGCGCGCGGCAGGTTCCGGGCGGGCACGGAAGGCCCGCCCGGTCACCGGTTGTCAGTCGTCCACGGACGGCGGCTCGGCGTAGCGAGCCAGGTAGAGCTGCTCGCCCAGGCTGCGGATCAGCGAGAGCTCCGTCTCCAGGTAGTCGATGTGCTGCTCCTCGTCCTCGAGGATCTCCTCGAAGATGCGGGCCGAGGTGACGTCACCCTTCTCCCGCATGAGCTGGATCGCCGGCCGTAGCCGTTGCACCACCGACAGCTCGACCTCCAGGTCCGCCCTGAGCTGCTCCTCGACGGTCTGCCCGATGTGCAGGGTGCCTAGGCGCTGGTAATTGGGCAGGCCCTCCAGGAAGAGGATGCGATCGGTGAGGCGCTCGGCGTGGCGCATCTCGTCGATCGACTCGTCGCGGGTGTGCTTGGCGAGCTTCGTGTACCCCCAGTTTTCCTGCATCTTCGCGTGCAGGAAGTACTGGTTGATCGCGGTGAGCTCGGCGGTCAACTGCTCGTTGAGCAACTCGATGATCTGCTTGTCGCCCTGCATGAACGGGCCCCTCGTTGCTATCCGGCTAAGCGGTCGTCAATTCGTCAGACCGTTTCAGGATGGCACAGATCTTCCGCACACATCGGGCACAGTCCCCACCAGCACCGGTAGTGTCGCGGATCTGTTTGGCGCTCGTCGCCCCGGAGGCGATGCAGTCGTGGACCTCGTTCTCGGTCACAGCACGACATATGCACACGTACATCCAGGGATAGACCTCTCACGCAGGGCGGGCACCATAAGGTTAGGCACACCTAAGGTAGCTCACTATGGTAAGGCTTGCCTACGTTAGGTAAGCCACACTCGTCTACCCCTCTGCGTGAACGGCCCGCGCTCAGCTCCCCCTGGCGATCCACTCCTCCAGGTGCGGGGCCTCCGCGCCGATCAAGGTCGAGTCGCCGTGGCCGGTGTGCACGACGGTCTCCGCGGGCAGTGTCAGCAGCCGTTTCCTGATCGACTCGATGATCGTGTCGAAGGAGGAGTAGGACCGGCCGGTCGCCCCGGGGCCGCCCTTGAACAGCGTGTCGCCGCTGAACAGGGCCGCCAGATCCGGCGCGTGCACGCAGACCGCGCCGGGCGAGTGGCCGGGCGTGTGCAGCACCTCCAGCGCGATCCCGCCGACCGCGATCTGCTCGCCGTCGCTCAGCGGCTCATAGCGCACCGCGTCCCCGTACTCCTGCTCCCACAGCACTTGATCGGCCGGATGCAGCCTGATGGGCGCCCCGGTCAGCTCGGCCAGGCCCTGCGCGGCGTTGATGTGGTCGTTGTGCGCGTGCGTGCAGACGATGCTCTTGACCGTGCGGCCGCCCACCCGCTCGGCGATCGAGGCGGCGTCGTGGGCGGCGTCGATGATGACGACCTCCCGGGCGTCACCGATCAGCCAGACGTTGTTGTCGACCTCCCAAGCGCCGCCGTCCAGCGAGAACGTCCCCGAGGTGATGACCCGGTCGATCACAGCGCCTCCCCATCCTTGAGCGGATCCATCAGAAGACCACCACCGAGCGCAGCACCTCGCCGCGGTGCATCTTCGCGAACGCCTCCTCGACCTGGTCCAGCCCGATCGTCTCGGACACGAACCTGTCCAGCGGCAGCCGGTGCTGCAGGAACAGGTCGATCAGCATCGGGAAGTCGCGTGCGGGCAGGCAGTCGCCGTACCAGGAGGACTTGAGCGCGCCGCCGCGCCCGAACACGTCCAGCAGCGGCAGCTCCAGCGTCATCTCCGGCGTCGGGACGCCCACCAGCACGACTGTGCCGGCCAGGTCGCGGGCGTAGAACGCCTGCTTGTACGTCTCAGGCCGGCCCACCGCCTCGATGACCACGTCCGCGCCGAAGCCGCCGGTCAGGTCGCGGATCGCCTCGACGGGGTCGCTCTCGCGCGAGTTGACGGTGTCGGTGGCGCCGAATCCGCGAGCCCATTCGAGCTTGCGGTCGTCCACGTCCACCGCGATGATCTTGGCGGCGCCCGCGAGCTGCGCGCCGAGGATGGCCGCGTCGCCGACCCCGCCGCAGCCGATGACGGCCACGCTGTCGCCGCGCGTCACGCCGCCGGTGTTGATGGCGGCGCCGAGTCCGGCCATGACACCGCAGCCGAGCAGGCCCGCGACCTGGGCGGGCGCCTCGGCGGAGACCTTCGTGCACTGGCCGGCGGCGACCAGCGTCTTCTCCAGGAACGCGCCGATGCCCAGCGCGGGCGACAGCTCGGTGCCGTCGGCGAGCGTCATCTTCTGGGCGGCGTTGTGGGTGTTGAAGCAGTACCAGGGGCGGCCGCGCAGGCAGGCGCGGCACTGGCCGCACACGGCCCGCCAGTTGAGGATCACGAAGTCGCCCGGCTCAAGGCCGGTCACCCCGTCGCCGACCGCCTCGACGACGCCCGCCGCCTCGTGCCCCAGCAGGAACGGGAAGTCGTCGTTGATCCCGCCTTCCCGATAGTGCAGGTCGGTGTGGCAGACCCCGCAGGCCTGCACGTTCACCACCGCCTCGCCCGGCCCCGGATCCGGCACGATGACCGTCTCTAGCGAAACTTCCTGGCCCTTGCCTCTGGCGATGACGCCCTGCACTTCGTACGGCATGCCAGCCATCTTGTGTCAGGAGGATGATCTCCGCAAGACATGAGGCTGGACCACGCCGAGGCCGCGCGCGGGCCGCCGCCTGATCCGGTGGAGCTCGAACCCGCCGAGCCCCGCCAGCCCCTCGGCCAGCGCCGCGTCGACCAGGATCGTGCCCGGCCTGGCGATGGCGGTGAGCCTGGCTGCCAGGTTGACGGTGGTGCCGAAGACGTCGCCCATGAGGGGCACCACCGGGCCGTAGGCCACGCCGATGCGCAGCTCCTCGCCGCTCTCGACCAGATCGAGGGCGATCGCCGCCGCCTGGGCCGGCGTCGGCGCGGTGAACAGCACCTCGTCGCCCAGCGTCTTGACCAGCCGGGCGCCGTGCGAGGCCACCACGTCGGAAGCGCGCGACTCGAACCCCTCGACCAGGCTCGCCAGCGCCTTCTCGGCCAGCTCGCGGGCCCGCCTGGTGAACGACACCAGGTCGGCGAAGCCCACCGCCATCGACACGCGGGTCGGCACCAGCTCGTCGTTGATGTCGGCGATGGCCAGCAGCCTGGTGCCGGCCGCGGCGAGCTGGGCCCGCCAGACGTGGCCCAGGACGAACTCGAAGTCGGGCATCAGCCGCTGCGCCGTGTCGAGCACCCGCGCCAGGTCCTCCTCCGTCGGCTCCCGCGGCAGGATCGCGCCCATCATGATCTCGGCCTGCCACTGCGCCAGCCTGGCCGTGGTCTGGCCGAGCGCGCGGGCCATGCGGACGATCGTCTCCTCGTCGAGCAGCCCGCCGTCGAGCATCCTGCGTACCCTGCTCAGGGCCTTGATGTCGTCGTCGGTGAACGCCACGGTGCCGGCGGCGCTCTGGGCGAAGCCGAGCGCGCGCCAGATGCGCTCGGCCAGCTCCTGCGACACGCCCGCCTGGGCCGCGACCTGTTCTCCGGTGAAGCGGGGCGGCCGGCCGAGCAGCTGGCGCTCGATCTCCTCCGCGGTCGGCTGGCCGCGACGAGGTTCGTCCACGGGAGGAGGCTACTTCAGCGGCCGTCCACCTCGCCGTCGGAGGCGTCCTCGACGAGCCTGAACAGCTCGGTGCGTACGTCCTGGATGTGCGGGATGTCGCGCAGCACGATCTCCCCGCGATCGCCCGCGGACTCGACGGTCAGCGTGCCGCAGCCGAGCAGGCGCTCGGCGAACGACTGGTCGGAGCTGACCGTGTTGACCTTGGTGATCGGGATCTCGTCGGTCGACTTGTTGAGCACGCCGGTGCTGATCGTGAAGCGGTGGGTGGTGAGCACGTAGCCGGTGTTCTTCCACCGCAGATAGGGCACGAACGACCAGATCGTCAGGAGGATGAGGGCGATGACGCCGATCCCGATCCTGACGTAGGTGGCGTTCTGCTCCCATGCGGCCGGTACGAAGTAGATCGCCGCGCCTGAGGCGGCGGCGATGAGGACCAGCGCGATGAGGGGGACGATGAGCCGCTTCCAGTGGGGGTGGAAGGATCGGACTCGCCGCTCACCCTGCGTCAGGTGATGGTCGGGAAGGGTCATGGGCAAATCGTGCCACCATCGCCGCCCGGCTGCTACGGCGACGGCAGAACGGGTCATTCCGCGCTGCGGACGTGCACCACGTCACCGGCGCTCAGCGTGTATCGCTCATGCCCGGAATCCACCTGAAGGTGCCCGGCGTGGTCGATGCCCGTCGCCGTCCCGGTCAGCGCCTGGCCGCCCGGCAGCTCCACCCTGACCTGCCGGCCGATCGTGGCGCTGGAGGCCTGGTAGGCCGCCCGCAGCCCGGCCGCCTCCGCGTCGCCGCCCGCGGCCGCCCAGTCGCGGTAGTGGCTCTCGACCTCGCGCAGCACGGCCCTGAGCAGCGGATCGCGGTCGACGCACGCCGCCTCCTCGATGCCCAGCGACGTGGCCGTCTCGACGGGGAGCTCGTCCGTCCTGAGCGACACGTTCAGGCCCATGCCGATCACGACGCCGTCGTCGGTCCGCTCGGCCAGCACGCCGGCCAGCTTGCGCTCGCCGATCAGCAGGTCGTTGGGCCACTTGAGCCGTACGTCCACCTCGGCCAGCCGGCGCACGGCCGAGGCGGCGGCGACGGCGTACAGGAGGGGCAGCCAGCCCTGCGCGGTGGGCGGCACCTCCGGTTTGAGGAGGATGGAGACCATCAGGCCCGAGCGCGGCGGCGCCGACCAGACGCGGCCGAGCCGCCCGCGGCCGGAGAGCTGCGTCTCCGCCACCAGCACCGTGCCCTCCTCGGCCCCTTCCTTGGCGGCCTCGGCCAGGTCGGCGTTGGTCGAGCCGGTGCTCTCGACGACGGTGACGCCGCTCCACAGGGAGCCGGGATGGACCAGGGCGCGGTTGAGCGCCGCCGCGGACAGTGGCGGACGGTCGAGGTCGGAGTAGCGCGAGTTGGGCATCCACCCATCTTGGCTGATGACCGGCTGTTCGAGGGCACACCTGGGGGCAAGATGGGAGGATGAGCAAGCGTCTGAACCCAGCCAACTGGGCCTCTTTGCGACCGTTCGGCATCGGGTTGCGCAAGCCGAACAATTACCTGGAGCTGTGGAAGGCGTTCAGGTCGGTGAAGGGCAACAGGCGCTACGCCTGGCGGATTCTCAACCAGGGCACCTGCGACGGCTGCGCGCTCGGCACCCAGGGCATGCGCGACTGGACGATGGACGA
Source organism: Nonomuraea rosea (assembly GCF_039539705.1). Lineage (NCBI taxonomy): Bacteria > Bacillati > Actinomycetota > Actinomycetes > Streptosporangiales > Streptosporangiaceae > Nonomuraea > Nonomuraea rosea. Next base: position 189,909 of record NZ_BAABDQ010000001.1, read on the forward strand.
GATCCACCTGTGCAACATCAGGTTGCGGCTGCTGCCGCTGAACACGATGCCCGCGCTGGACGTCTCCCTGCTGAGCGACGTCTCCGGGCTGGCGGGCAAGCGGAGCGCCGAGCTCCGGGACCTGGGGCGGCTGCCGTACCCGATGCTGCGGCGCGCGGGCGAGCCCGGCTTCCGGCGGATCTCCTGGGACGAGGCGCTGGGGCTGGCGGCGGGAGAGCTGCGCGAGTCGCGCTTCGGCGCGTACCTGACCAGCCGCGGCATGCCCAACGAGAACTATTACGCGGCCCAGAAGGCCGTGCGGGCGCTCGGCACGAACAACATCGACAACGCGGCCCGCATCTGCCACTCGCCCTCGACGGTCGCACTCAAGGAGACGATCGGCGCGGCGGCCACCACCTGCTCCTACACCGACTGGATCGGCTCCGACCTGATCGTGTTCATCGGCTCCAACCCGTCGAACAACCAGCCGGTCGCGATGAAATACCTCTACCACGCCAAGAAGGCCGGCACCCGCGTGGCCATGGTCAACGCCTACCGCGAGCCGGGCATGGACAAGTACTGGGTGCCCTCGAACGCCGAGTCCGCCCTGTTCGGCACGAAGATCACCGACGAGTTCTTCGGGGTGAACGTGGGCGGCGACATCGGCTTCCTCAACGGCGTGCTCAAGCACATGATCGAGAACGACTGGGTGGACAAGGAGTTCGCCGACCAGCGCACCACGGGCTTCGAGGAGATGCGCGCGGCGCTGGCCGGCCAGACCTGGGCCGAGCTGGAGGCGCTGTCCGGGGCCTCGCGCGACGACATGTTCCGGCTGGCCGAGCTGCTGGGCGCGGCGAAGTCGGCGGTGTTCGTGTGGTCGATGGGCGTCACGCAGCACACCTACGGCGAGGACAACGTCCGCTCGATCGTGAACCTGGCGCTGGCCGGGGGCTTCCTGGGGCGCGACCGGTGCGGGCTGATGCCGATCAGAGGGCACAGCGGCGTGCAGGGCGGGGCGGAGATGGGCGCGTACGCGACCGGGCTGCCCGGCGGGCTGCCGATCACGCCGGAGAACGCCACGAAATTTGCTGACATGTGGGGATTCGAGGTGCCGGCGACGCCCGGCCTGACCGCGACCGACATGATCGACGCGGCCCACAGCGGCGACCTCGACGCACTCGTCTCCTCCGGCGGCAACTTCCTGGAGGTCCTGCCCGACCCCGCCTACTGCCGCGAGGCCCTGTCCCGGCTCAGGCTGAGAGTGCACATCGACATCGTGCTGTCGTCGCAGATGCTGGTGCCGGGCGCGGGCGACGTGCTGCTGCTGCCCGCGCAGACCCGCTACGAGATGGTCGGCGGCGTGACCGAGACCTCCACGGAGCGGCGGATCATCTTCTCGCCCGAGGTCGAGGGCCCGCGCGCCGGCGAGGCGTGGCCGGAGTGGAAGATCTTCACCGAGCTGGCCGCCAGGGCCCGACCCGAGCTCTCCGCAAAAGTCCGGTTCACCGGGACCCCGCAGATCCGTGCGGAGATCGAGCGGGCCGTCCCTTTCTACGAGGGCATCGCCGGCCTCGCGAAGTTCGGCGACAACGTCCAGTACGGCGGGCGCCACCTGTTCGCCGACGGCCGCTTCCAGACGCCCGACGGGCTGGCCAGGTTCTCCGTCGTCGAGCCGCCTGCCCTGGAGCGCCCCGACGGCTCGTTCATGGTGGCCACCAGGCGCGGCAAGCAGTTCAACAGCATGGTGCACGAGCGGCTCGACGGCTTCAACGGCGCGACGCGGGAGGCCGTGCTGATGAGCCCGTACGACGCCGACCGCCTGGGGCTGCCCGACGGGGCCGCGGTCGAGCTGCGCTCGGGCGAGCGGACCTACCACGGCAAGGTCCTGCGGGCCCCGCTGATGCCCGGCAACCTCCAGGTCCACTGGCCGGAGGGCAACGTCCTGCTGGACGAGGCCCGCCGCTCCGCGCAGGCGCGGATCCCCGACTACAACGCCCTCGTCACCGTGCGGCCGCTGTGAAGGGGCGGCCGGGTCCCACCACCCGCATCAGGATCAGGGAGCTGTCCGGGGCCGTCGGCCGGGACCGCCGCGACGACCTGGCCACGGAGGAGCCGCTGGAGATCCGGCTCACCGCGCCCGACGGCGCGCGCAGGACCGTGGCCATCACCATGCGCACCCCCGGGCACGACTTCGAGCTGGCCGCCGGGTTCCTGCACGGCGAAGGGCTGGCCGGGCCGAAGGAGATCGCGGCGATCGCGTACTGCACCGACGAGGACCTCCCGCCCGAGGCCCGCTACAACACGGTGACGGTCCGCCTGCACGGCCCCATCCCCGACCTGCCCGCGCTCGACCGGCACTTCCTCACCTCCAGCGCGTGCGGCGTCTGCGGCTCGGCCAGCCTCGACGTGCTGCGCGACCGCTGCGTCCCGATCCCCAGGGGCCTGCTGGAGCTGACCCCCGAGCTGCTGTACGGGCTGCCGGACGCGCTGCGCGGGGCGCAGGGCGTGTTCGGCAAGACGGGCGGGCTGCACGCGGCCGGGCTGTTCACGGCCGCCGGGACGCTGCTCGCGCTGCGGGAGGACGTCGGCCGGCACAACGCGGTGGACAAGCTGGTCGGCTGGGCGGGGCTGACCGAGCGGCTGCCGCTGGCCGAGCACGTGCTCATGGTCAGCGGGCGGGCCAGCTACGAGATCATGCAGAAGGCGCTGGCGGCCGGGATCGCGGTGGTGTGCGCGGTGTCCGCGCCGTCGTCGCTGGCCGTGGAGCTGGCCAGGGAGTTCGGCATGACGCTGGTGGGCTTCCTGCGCGGCGAGCGCTGCAACATCTACGCGGGTCAGGAGCGAATTCTCGGCTAACTATGGAATGAAGCATTCCGTTCTGTTAGTATTGGAACAGAACGAACCGTTCCGCAGCTTCGAGAGGATCCGCCATGAGCATCACCCCCTTCCGCGTCGAGATCTCCCAGGCCGACCTCGACGACCTCCAGGCGCGTCTCGCGCTGACCCGCTTCACCGACGAGATCCCCGGCGCCGAGCAGGGCGTGGCCGTCGAGCGGGTCCGGCGGCTGGTCACCCACTGGCGCGACGGATTCGACTGGCGGGCGCAGGAGGCCAGGCTCAACGCGTACCCGCAGTTCACCACCGAGATCGACGGGCAGAACATCCACTTCATCCACGTACGCTCCGACAACCCCGACGCCCTGCCGCTGATCCTCACCCACGGCTGGCCGGGCTCGATCGCCGAATACCTCGACGCCATCGAGCCCCTGTCGCGCCACTTCCACCTGGTCGTCCCCTCGCTGCCCGGCTACGGCTTCTCCGGCCCGACCAAGGAGCTGGGCTGGAACAACCTGCGCATCGCCAGGGCGTGGGCCGAGCTGATGACCCGGCTCGGCTACGAGCGCTTCGGCGCGGTCGGCAACGACGCCGGCTCGATGATCTCGCCCGAGCTCGGCAGGATCGCCCCCGACCGGGTCGTGGGCGTGCACGTCACGCAGCTGTTCTCCTTCCCCTCCGGCGACCCGGCCGAGTTCGCGGGGCTGAGCGAGGAGGAGCAGGCGGGGCTGGCCGTGCTCGACTGGTTCTGGAAGGAGAAGGGCGCGTTCAACGTGCTGCAGTCGCAGCAGCCGCAGACCCTCGCCCACGCGATCGCCGACTCCCCCGCCGGGCTGGTGGGCTGGCTGGCGCAGCTCTTCGACGAGGACCTCGACGACGACTTCGTGCTGACCAACGCCTCGATCCACTGGTTCACCGGCACGGCGGGCTCCGCGCTGCGCCTCTACTGGGAGAACGCCCGGGCCGAGCAGCCCAAGGAGCCCACTACCGTGCCGACCGCGCTGGCCATGGCGGCGGGCGACTTCGCCTCGATCCGCCGCTTCGCCGACCGGGACCACGCGAACATCGTCTCCTGGAAGACGCTGGCGGCCCCGGCCCACGGCCACTACACCGCGCACACCGCCACCGAGACGCTCACCTCGGACATCCGCGCCTTCTTCGACAGCCTCCGCTGAGTCTGCTCAGAAGGGCGGATGTCCCCTGATCAGCCGGTGTTCTGCAGGCCCGCGGCGACCCCGTTGACCGACAGCAGCAGGAGCGTGGACAGCCGTTCGCGCTCCTGCTCCGACGGGTTGCCGGTGCGCAGCGAGCGCAGCGCCCTGAGCTGCAGGTGCGACAGCGCGTCCACGTACGGGTCGCGGAGCTGGACGGCCCGCGAGAGCACCTTGCGGTTCTCCAGCAACCGCGTGTGGCCCGTGATCCGCAGCACCAGCTCGCGCGTCCTGTCGTACTCCTCCAGGACCTGCCTGGCGAAGTCATCCCGGCCGCCCAGGGCCAGGTAGCTCTCGGCGATCGAGCGGTCGGTCTTGGCCAGCGACATCTCGGCGTTGTCCAGCATCGCGTTGAACAGCGGCCACTCCGCGTACGCGGCCCGCAGCTCGTCGAGGGAGGCGACGGCGGCCAGACCGGTGCCCAGGCCGTACCAGCCGGGCAGGTTGACCCGCGTCTGCGCCCACGCGAACACCCACGGGATGGCCCGCAGGTCGTCGAGCGAGCGCGGCGCGCCCAGGCCGCGGCGCGAGGGACGGGAGCCCAGGCGCAGCGTGCCGATCTCCTCCAGCGGGCTGACCAGCCCGAACCACTCGGGGAAGCCCGGCGCCTCGGTCAGCGCCCGATAGGCCTGCTCGGAGGCCTCGGCCACCTGCCCGGCCAGGCCGCGGAACCGCTCGGCGGCGGCCGCCGTGCGGGCGCCGACCGTGGGCGAGGAGGCCAGCAGCACGGCGTTGGCCACCTGCTCCAGGTGGCGGCGGGCGATGGCGATGTGGCCGTAGCGGGCGAAGATGACCTCGCCCTGTTCGGTGACCTTGAACCGGCCGGCCACCGAGCCGGGGGCCTGGGCCAGCACCGCGCGGTTGGCGGGACCGCCGCCGCGGCCGAGCGCGCCGCCGCGGCCGTGGAACATCCGCAGCCGCACGTCGTGCTTCGCCGCCCAGGCGGTCAGCGCCTCCTGTGCCTCGTAGAGCCGCAGCGTGGCGGCGGCCGGGCCGAGCTCCTTGGCGGAGTCGGAGTAGCCGAGCATGATCTCCATGCGCCGGCCGGTGTCGGCCAGGCGCCGGCGCATCTGCGGGATCGCCAGCATGCCCGACAGGACGTCCGGCGAGTTCGCCAGGTCCTGGCCCGACTCGAACAGCGGCACCACGTCGAGCACGGGCGCGCGCTCGCCGAGCGCGAAGTCGGCCAGCTCGTAGACGGCCGCGATGTCGTCGGCCGAGCGGGTGAAGGAGACCACGTAGCGGGAGCAGGCCGTGACGCCGAACCGCTCCTGGATCCAGCCGATCACCCGGATCGTGGCCAGGACCTCCTCGGTGCGCTCCGACAGCTCGCCGCCGGCCCGCAGCTCCTCCAGCGCCGACGCGTGCACCTGGGAGTGCTGGCGCACCTCCAGCTCGGCCAGGTGGAAGCCGAACGTCTCCACCTGCCACATGAGGTGCTGCAGCTCGCCGTACGCCTGCCGCGGCGCGGACTCGGCCAGCGAGTCCTGTACGAGCCGCAGGTCGGCCAGCAGCTCGGTGGGCGAGCGGTAGGCCAGGTCGAGGTCGCGGCGGCGGGTGGCGGCGATGCGCGCGGCCACGAACAGCAACCACTGCCGGTGCGGCTCACGCGGTGACCGGGTGGCCAGCTCGGAGACCAGCTCAGGTTGCGCGTCCACGGCCGCGGCCAGCGCCGACTTCAGCGCGGGCGAGCACGGGGCGAACTGCCCGGAGGCGGTCAGCGTGCGCGCGATGCGCGTGCAGGCGGTCTCCAGGGCGGTCAGCACGTGCTCCGACTGGATCTGGATGGTCTCGCGGGTGACCTTGGAGGTGACGTTGGGGTTGCCGTCACGGTCGCCGCCGATCCAGCTTCCGTACCGGATGAAGGGCCTGGCCTGCGGCGGACGGGTGCCGGTGCGGTCGTCGAGCGCCGCGTCGAGCGCGCGGTAGACCTGCGGCACCATGCGGAACAGCGTCTCGTCGAAGGCGGCCATGGCCGTGCGGACCTCGTCGAGCGGGTCGAGCTTGGTGGAGCGGAGCTGGGCGGTGCGCCACAGAAGGTCGATCTCCTCCAGCAGGCGCCGCTTGCTGTCCGCGCGCTCGGAGGCGCCGCGGCCGGGCGTGTTGTACTCCGTGAGCTGGCCGCTGATCCGCTGGATGGCGGTGACCACCGCCCTCCTGCGCGCCTCCGTGGGGTGTGCGGTGAGCACCGGGTGCAGCTCCAGGCCTTCCAGCAGCTCGGTGACACGATCGTGCCCGAGCTCGTGTACGGCCTGGGCCAGCGACTCCCGCTGAACCCACCCCCCTGCGTCCCGCTCCCTGAGCGTGCGGATGCGGTAGTGCTCCTCGGCCAAGTTCGCCAGGTGGAAATAGCATGTGAACGCGCGGGCGATCTCCACCAGCCGTTCGATCTCCCATTCGGAGACCATGGCGGTGATCTCGTCAGCCGAGATTTCACCCCTTCGCGCTGCGATGACGGCCTTGCGCAGCCGTTCGACGTCGGCCAGCAGGTCTTCACCACCCTGCTCGGCGAGCACCTGGCCGAGCAGCTTGCCGAGCAAGCGCACATCATGGCGCAACTCGTCCGGCATCTCCACGGCCGCGCTGCGACGTTCGAGCCCCTGGTCAATCATGCTTCGACGATATCGAGTCGATTCCCGCGCCCGTAGCCCGGTCTCACCAATTGGACTAGACCACTTATCACGAAGCTTTGGAGACGGCTCCGAGGAGGTCCGGGAGTCTGGCGTAGCCGATCTTGGCGGCGAGGCGACGGCCGAAGACCTCGGCGAGCAGGCCGTAGAACGGGGCCAGCACGCACACCCAGTACAGGCCCAGCATGAGCGGGATCACGAACGGCAGCGACAGCAGCCCGATGCCGAGCGTGGCGCCGAACGCCGAGGCGAACGCCTGCCCGCCCTGGCCCGGGACGGCGCCGCTGAAGGCGTTCATCCGCTCGGGCACGGAGTAGGGGACGATCACGCTGGTCATCGAGCCGACGCCGAGCCCGATGCCGAGCGCGCCCCAACCGGCCAGCATCCCGGGCACGATCGTCTCGGGATGCCCGGCGAACAGACCGGCGCCGGCGGCGATCGCGGCGAGCAGCGGCAGCGCGATCACCGCGTTGGCCAGGTGCCGCCCGGCCAGATCGGTGCGCAGGCCGTGCTCCGAGCCGAAGGCCACGGCGTTCATCCACAGCGAGCGGCCGTCGATCCCGAACGCGTTGCCCGACTGCAGCGCGATCATCAGCGCCCCGATCGCGCTCAGGAAGATCGGCATCCCGGCCCCCGGCCCGCCCTGCGACTGCCCGCCCATCGAGAACGCCAGCACGGCCGTGACCGCGATGGCGCTGAACCAGCCCACGCGGAACCTCGGCTCACGCCTGATGTACTTCAGCTCCTTCGTGACCACCGCGGCCAGCGGCCCGTCCGGCAGGAACCTGTCGACCAGACCGCTCTCCCTGCGTACGGAGGCCGCCTGACTGGAGGAGTCGGGCGTGACCAGCGCCCGGCCCAGCGCCTTGATCCACAGCCAGGCCAGCGCCACCACCAGCACCGCCACGACGGCCAGCTCGGCCAGCCCGACCAGGCCGCCGTCCGCGATGGCGTGCGCCGCCATGCCGGACGGGGTCCACCGAAGCGCCCCTGCCATCTGGTGCAGCATGGCCGTCGGGTCGCTGAAACCGCGGTTCATCAGCAGGTTGGGCAGCTGGGCGAGGACGACCACGAACACGGCGGCCACGGCCAGCACGTCGCGGCCGCGCCGGGTACGCAGCGCGCCGGACAGCGCCGTGGTGATCAGCCTCGACGTCACCACGCACAGCGCGAACTGCAGCAGCACCGCGAGCACGCCGAGCAGCACGCCCCCCGGGCTCGTCGCCAGGGCCACCAGCGCGCCCGCCGTGACGATCAGCATCGCCGCCGGCCAGACGCCGGTCACGGACGCCGTGAACATGCCGACCGCCATCTCCCGCGTGCGCAGCGGGAACAGCGACAGCCGCGCCGGATCCAGCGTGTCGTCGAGCCCGAACAGGAGCAGCGGCACGATCATCCAGCCCACCAGGAAGAACGTGAAGGAGACGATCACCAGCGAGGTCGTGATGTCGTCGGGCGCGAACCGCAGCAGGCTCATCAGGAAGAAGCCGAGCACGGCCAGGCCGGTCGCCATCAGCAGGGTGAAGATGAAGCCCAGCTTGCGCTGGAGGTCGCCGCGCAGGTTGCCCGCGAGCAGGCGCAGCTTGAGCTGCGCGAAGAGCACGACCGTGCTCACTGGCTCTCCCTGGGCCGGGAGCCGAGCCAGGTCAGGCCCCCCTCGCCGTTGTCGCGCGAGCCGCCGACCAGCTCCAGGAACGCCTGGTTGAGGCTGCGACCACCGCGTACGTCCGCCAGCGCGCCCTGCGCGACGATGTGGCCCGCGCTCATCACCGACACCCAGTCGCACAGCCGCTCGACCAGCTCCATGACGTGGCTGGAGAAGATGACGGTGGAGCCGGAGGCGGTGAAGCGCTGGAGCACGTCGGTGAGCGTGTTGGCGCTGACCGGGTCGACGCCCTCGAACGGCTCGTCGAGGAAGAGCACGGAGGGGTTGTGCAGCAGCGCCGCGGCCAGGCCGATCTTCTTGCGCATGCCGGTGGAGTAGTCGACGACCAGCTTGTCCGCGGCGTCGGTCAGATCCATGACGGCCAGCAGCTCGCCCGCGCGCTCCTCGACGTCGGCCTTGGGGATGCCGCGCAGCCGGCCGTTGTAGATCAGCAGCTCGCGGCCCGACAGCCGCTCGAACAGGCGCAGCCCCTCGGGCAGCACCCCGATGCGCGCCTTGACCGCGATGGGGTCGCGCCAGACGTGGAACCCGTCGACCTCGGCCGAGCCCCCGTCGGGACGGAGCAGCCCGGTGATCATGCTGAGCGTGGTGGTCTTGCCCGCCCCGTTGGGACCGACCAGCCCGGCGAAACTCCCGGCGGGGACGACGAGATCGACCCCCGCGACCGCGATCTGCGGACCATAGCGTTTTAACAGGCCTTCGGTGCGAACCGCATCCGTCATAGAACCACTTTAGGAGGACGGGCTAGCCTTGCGCGCATGAGTACAGCGGCTGAGTCGATACCGGAAAAGCCGGATATTCACACCACGGCGGGCAAAATCGCCGATCTGGAACGGCGCCTCGACGAAGCCGTTCACGCGGGCTCCGCGGCCGCGGTGGAGAAGCAGCACGCCAAGGGCAAGATGACCGCCAGGGAAAGAGTGCTGGCGCTGCTCGACGAGGACTCCTTCGTGGAGTTCGACGAGTTCGCCAGGCACCGGTCCTCGATGTTCGGGCTGGAGAAGCGGCGGCCGTACGGCGACGGCGTCATCACCGGCTACGGCACCGTGGACGGCCGGCAGGTGTGCGTGTTCTCGCAGGACGTGACCGTGTTCGGCGGCTCGCTCGGCGAGGTGTACGGCGAGAAGATCGTCAAGGTGCTCGACATGGCGATCAAGACCGGCTGCCCGATCATCGGGATCAACGAGGGCGGCGGCGCGCGCATCCAGGAGGGCGTGGTGGCCCTCGGCCTCTACGCCGAGATCTTCAAGCGCAACGTGCACGCGTCCGGCGTCATCCCGCAGATCTCGCTCATCATGGGCGCCGCGGCCGGCGGGCACGTCTACTCCCCCGCGCTCACCGACTTCATCGTGATGGTGGACCAGACCTCGCAGATGTTCATCACCGGTCCCGACGTGATCAAGACGGTGACGGGTGAGGAGGTCACGTTCGAGGAGCTCGGCGGGGCCCACACGCACAACACCAAGTCCGGCGTGGCCCACTACCAGGCCGCCGACGAGGACGACGCGCTGGAGTACGTCAAGGGGCTGCTGTCCTTCCTGCCGTCCAACAACCTGGACGAGGCGCCGATCTTCGAGGCCGCCGCCGACCTGGAGCCGGATCCCGAGCTCGACGAGCTGATCCCCGACTCGGCGAACCAGCCGTACGACATGCACCGGGTGATCGAGCACGTGCTGGACGACGGGGAGTTCCTGGAGGTCCACGCCCTGTTCGCGCCGAACATCGTGGTGGGGTACGGCCGCGTCGACGGCCAGTCGGTCGGGATCGTGGCCAACCAGCCCATGCATTTCGCCGGATGTCTGGATATCAACGCCGCCGAGAAGGCCGCCAGATTTATTCGAACATGTGATGCTTTTAATATTCCGATCCTGACTTTTGTTGATGTACCGGGATTCCTTCCTGGGACCGATCAGGAATGGAACGGAATCATCCGCCGCGGCGCCAAGCTCCTCTACGCCTACGCCGAGGCCACCGTGCCGCTGATCACGGTCATCACGCGCAAGGCGTACGGCGGGGCGTACGACGTCATGGGGTCCAAGCACCTCGGCGCGGACGTGAACCTGGCCTGGCCGACCGCGCAGATCGCGGTCATGGGCGCGCAGGGCGCGGTCAACATCCTCTACCGGCGCGAGCTGGCCGCCTCCGCCGATCCCGAGGCCGAGCGCGCGAGGCTCGTCACCGAGTACGAGGACACGCTGGCCAACCCGTATATCGCGGCGGAGCGCGGATACGTGGACGCGGTGATTCGGCCGGCCGAAACCCGGAGTCAAGTCGTCAAGGCCCTCCGGGCCCTCCGGAACAAGCGCGCCACCCTGCCGCCCAAGAAGCATGGGAACATCCCGCTATGACGGCTCACCTGCGTATTGTCCGCGGCGACGCCACGCCCGAGGAGATCGCGGCTCTCGTGGCCGTACTCGCCGCACGGGGAAGCTCGCGGGCCGAACCGGAGACGCCTCGCACACCGCGACGACAAACGTGGCGAAACCCGGCTAGAGGTATGCGTAACCCTGTCGTCCCAGGGAAGTCGGCATGGCGGATGAGCGCTCTACCCTAGATAGATCCCGGGAATCGGGTGTCAAGTTCCCCGGGAGTTGGGACTATCTAGAGAAAGTAGGCGTATATAGTCAGCCGATCAACTAACACCGCGGCCTGGAGGACGACATGGCCATCCCAGACCTCATGCCGCATCCTGTGGCAGCCAAGTACGCCGTCCTAGTGGATGTCGGTTATCTGTACGCGGCGGCAGGTGAAGTGCTGCTCGGCGCGAAGGAACGCAAGGAATATCGGGTGGCCGCCGATGAGCTCATCCAGAGTCTACAGAAACATGCAGAGGAACGTATTTCCGGCGAACTCCTGCGGATCTATTGGTATGACGCCGCCCGTGACCGCGTGCCGACCGTCGACCAGCGGGTCATCGCCCAGCTTCCCTGGGTCAAGGTCCGGCTTGGCAACCTGAACGCCCGTGGCCAGCAGAAGGGCGTGGACGCGCAGATCAGGAGCGACCTGGAGGCGCTGGCCAGGCACCACGCGGTGACCGACACGATCCTGCTGGCCGGCGATGAGGACATGGTTCCGGCGGTCGAGGCGGCGCAGGCGTACGGCGTGCGCATCCACCTGTGGGGCGTCGAACCTCCTTACGGCACCAACCAGGCCGAACGCCTGGTCTGGGAGTCCGACACCGTGGAAGTCATCTCTGCTGAGTTTCTAAGACCCTTTTTCAGCCGTGCTCCCCAGCCCGTTCCGGTCACCCCGCCGGCCGCCGCTCCCTCGCCCGCCCAGGTGTTCGCCGGGCGCGCGCCGGTCAAGCCGCACGCCAAGCCGGGCCAGGTGGCCAAGCTCGGGCCGAGCCGCCCGCGCGTGGAGGACGTCGGCGAGCACGTGGCGCAGAAGTGGATACTCACCCGCGGCCGCGACAACATCAGGGACCTGCTTCCCGGCCCGATATTGCCGACCGTCATCGACACCGAGCTGCTCATCGAGGCGGAGAAGGAGCTCGGGCACTCGCTGCGGCCCTACCCGGAGGCCCGGGTCTGGCTGCGTGACGGGTTCTGGGCGCGGGTCTACCGGGAGTTCGACCTGGGCGTCGGGGTCTCGTCGAAGTAGCGGCCGGCTGCCGCCGTACGGGTGTATCGCCCCGTACGGCGGCCGTGTCTGATTCCCGCTGGTCGACCCTTCTGACCTGCTGACTTGGCAGATGACGTTGGAGTCCGATTTCCGCCAGTCAGCACCCCGGGCGAACGCATAATCTCGGAGTCATGTCGCCACTAGAGCTCGATTTCGACTCCTGCTACCGGGCCGTCTCCGCCAGAGACTCCCGGTTCGACGGGCGGTTCTACACGGCGGTGACGACCACACGTATCTACTGCCGTCCGATCTGCCCGGCACGCACGCCCTCGTCGCGCAACGTGCGCTTCTACCGGCACGCCGCGTCGGCCGAGGCCGCCGGGTTCCGCCCGTGCAAGCGCTGCCGCCCCGAGCTGTCCCCCGGCGATCCCGGCTGGGACCTGCGCGGCGACCTCATCGGCAGGGCGCTGCGGCTGATCGACGACGGCGCGGCCGACGAGCGGGGCGTCGCCGGGCTGGCCACCCGGCTGCACATCACCGAGCGCCATCTGCACCGGCTGTTCGTGGCCGAGCTGGGCGTCGGGCCGCTGGCGGTGGCGCGTACCAAGAGGTTGCTGCTGGCCAAGCAGTTGCTGACGGAGACCAGGCTGCCGGTGACGGAGGTGGCGTTCGCGGCGGGGTTCGGGAGCGTGCGGCAGTTCAACGCGACGATGCGCGAGACGTACGGCTTCACGCCCAGCGAACTGCGCGCCACGGCCGCCACGCCCCTGACCGTCGACGTGGCGGCCGGACCCGCGTCGCTGCGGCTCCGGCTGCACCGGCGGGAACCGTACGACGTCGAAGGGGTTTTCGCCTTCCTCGCGTCCCGGGCGATTCCCGGGCTGGAGGTGGCGGATCGGACGTCGTACGCCAGGGCCGTGCCGGGCGGGACGATCACGCTCACCCCGCGACGCGACCACGTGGCCCTGGACGTGGCCGTGGACGACACGCGGCAGCTCGCCCGCGTCGTCGCCCGCTGCCGCCGGCTGCTCGACCTCGACGCGGACCCGGACGCGATCTCGGAGATCCTCGGCCAGACCTCGCTCGGCCCCCTGGTCGCGGCGCGGCCCGGGCTGCGGGTGCCGGGCACGTTCGACGGCTTCGAGCTGGCCGTGCGGGCCGTCGTCGGGCAGCAGATCTCGGTGGCGGGCGCCCGTACGCTGCTGGGCCGCATCGTCGCCAAGGCCGCCGCGCCCGAGGGTCTCTTCCCCACTCCCGGCCGGCTGCTGGAGACCGACCTCACCGGCCTCGGCCTGACGAACCGCAGGATCGCCACGCTCAAGGTCCTGGCCGCACGCCTGGCGGAGGGCCTGATCGACCTGGACGGCGGCCAGGACCCGGCCGAGGCGGTGGCCGGACTGCTCGAAATCCCCGGCATCGGCCCGTGGACCGCCAGCTACATCGCGCTGCGCGCGCTGCGCGACCCCGACGCCTGGCCCACGGGCGACCTCGTGCTCAACAAGCGCATGGCCGCCCTGGGCATCCCCGACGACCACATCGAGCGGTGGCGCCCATGGCGGGCGTACGCCGCCCTGCACCTCTGGAGTTCCTCATGATCGCTGCTCAGCTCGTACCGACTCCCGTCGGGCCGCTGGCCCTGCTGACCCGCGAGGGCGTGCTGGTCGCGGCCGGCTTCACCGCCGAGCCCAAGGAGATGTTCGTCCGCCTCACGCCCGCGCTGCAGTCGGAGGGCCTGGACGTGGTGTCCGACCTCGGGGCGCCGGCGGAGGCCGTCCGCGCGTATCTGGCGGGCGACCTCTTCGCGCTGGACGACATCCCGGTCTCGCAGCCCGGCACGGCCACGCGCAAGCGGCTGCACGAGGCGCTGCGCGAGGTCGAGGCGGGGACGACCGTCTCGTACGCGGAGCTGGCCGTACGCGCCGGGATGCCGAAGACGGCCGCTCGCGCGGCGGGCTCGGCCTGCGCCCAGAACCTCATCGCCCCCTTCGTGCCCTGCCACCGGGTGCTGCCTAGCGGCGGGGGCTACGGCGGCTATTACTACGGCGTACCCGTCAAGGAATGGCTCCTTCACCACGAAGCCGGACAAAAGTAAAACCCAACGTAATGGCTCGACTGCGTTCGGTAATGTTTTCGATATGCCCACGCAGGAGCACGAGCTCCTCATCGAGCTGGTCCAACATCGCCCGTCTCTGGTCGCCACGCTGCTGGCCGAGACGGGCGTGACGGTTCCGGCCTACAAGGAAGGCTGCACCCGATCGTCCTGAGTCCCGATCAGGTGTCCATGATCACCGATATCCCCCGAGCGATCGCCGACCCCGAGCTCACCGCCCTCTCGGGAGGTGGTACTCGCCCTGCTACCGAAGTCCGTCGTCACCAAGTTCAGGGAGATCGCAGTGGCCATCGTCGATGAGATCGAGCATCCATGGGTCCGCAGCTGGGTCGCTCATGGGGAAGCTCGCGGGGAAGCCAAGGCTGTTCTGATCCTCCTGGACAACCGGGGCATCCCGGTTTCCCGCGAAGCGGAAGAACGCATTCTCACCTGCACGGACCAGGAGCTCCTCGCGTCCTGGATCGTCAAGGCGGCCGCCGCAGAAAGCGTCGAGGAGCTGTTCGGCTGAGCGGGCGCAGGGACGGCACCGCGCGAGGGCCGTCCCTGGCGGCTGGTCAGGCGGGGACGAGGCGGCGGGCCTGGAGGCCGGCCGCGCCGGCCACCGCCAGGCCCGCCAGGCCCAGGAGGGCGGCGGTCCAGGCGGGGGCCGTGTAGCCGAGGCCGGCGTCGATGGTGAGACCGGCGGCGAACGAGCCGATCGCGTTCCCCAGGTTGAAGGCGCCGATGTTGGCCGCGGAGGCGAGCGTCGGCGCGCCCGCCGCGGCGTCCAGGACGCGGGTCTGCAGGGGCGGCACGGTGGCGAAGGCGGCCACCCCGAACAACGTGATGGCGATCACGAAGGCCACCTGGTCCCCCGCCACCAGCGCCACCGCCACGGCCAGCAGCGTGAGCAGGGCCACCGAGCCGTAGATGCTGGGCATGACCGCACGGTCCGCGAGTTTGCCGCCGATCAGGTTGCCCACCACGAGACCCACCCCGAACAGGGCCATGACCACCGGCACGGCGCCCGGCGAGAAGCCGCCCACGCCGGTCATGATGGGCGCGATGAACGTGATGACGGCGAAGACCGGAGCGAAGCCGAAGACGGTCATCGCCAGCGCCAGCCAGACCCCGGCCTTGCGGAACGTGGCCAGCTCCCGCAGGATGCCGCCCCCCGCGGGCCGGGGCTGACGAGGGACGAGGGCCAGCACGCCGGCGAACCCGGCGAACCCGATGACGACCACGACCCAGAACGTGGCCCGCCAGCCGAACGCCTGACCGATCCAGGTCCCGAGCGGGACGCCCAGGACGTTCGCAAGCGTGAGGCCGGTGAACATCAGGGCGATGGCGCTGGCCCGCTTCTGCGGCGCGACCAGGTCGGCGGCCACCACCGAGCCGACCCCGAAGTACGCGCCGTGCGCGAAGGCGGCCAGGAACCGGCCAGCCATCAGCACCCCGTACGAGGGCGCCAGGGCGGACAGCAGGTTCCCCGCGATGAACAGCACCATCAGCCACAGCAGCATGGTCTTGCGCGACAGCCGCCCGCCGAGCATGGTCAGCGGCGGCCCGCCGACGGCGACGCCCAGGGCGTACCCGGAGACGAGCAGCCCGGCGGCCGGGATCGTCACGCTGAAGTCCGCGGCCAGCTCGGGCAGCAGCCCGTTGATGATGAACTCCGTGGTCCCGATGCCGAAGGCGCTGATCGCGAGGGCGAACAGGGCGAGAGGCATAGAATACTCCTCAGACGACGTTAGTGAGCGTGAGCATTATTTGCACACGCCGACTAACTGACCATACAACCACCTTCGTGGAGGTCGCCACATGGCCATCGCCGATGACGCCGTCGAAGCGCGCGCACAGGGCTGGCGCACCCTCGCGGCGCTGCACGCCAAGATCGAGGAGCGGCTGGAGAAGACGTTGCAGAAGGAGCACGAGCTGAGCGTGAGCGAGTACACCGTGCTCGACGTGCTGGCCAGGCAGGACGGCTGGCACATGCGGATGCAGCAGCTCGCCCGCGCGGTCGTGCTGAGCCAGAGCGCCACCACGCGCCTGGTGACCAGGCTGGAGAACCGCGGGCTGCTCAAGCGCTATCTGTGCGAGGACGACCGGCGGGGCATCTACTCCGAGGTCACGCCGGCCGGGCGCGAGCTGCTGGAGCAGGCGAGCCCGGCGCATGACGCCGTGCTGAAGGAGGTGCTGGCCGAGGCGGCGGAGCAGCCGGAGCTGGCCCCGCTCGCCGCGGTGATCGCCTAAGGTTTGACGTTGCTCTGGATCTCGCCGACCGGGACGTCCCTGGTCGCCTCCAGCTCAACCGGCGCGAACTGGAACGGCACCACGCTGCCCTGGGCCGTGACCGGCCAGACGGCCGACACGGTGAGCGGGTAGGTCTCACGCGGCTGGTCGATCGACGAGCGCAGGTAACGCACTCCACACGTGAAGGCACTGCCCTTGACGTACGGCTTGCCGCTGGTGCCGCAGCCCTCCTCGTTCTTCTCCGCCCGCTCCTCCGTGGTGCCAGGGTCGATCTTGATGCTCTGGAGCGTGGCGACCACGGTCACGCTCATGAAGCCGGGCACCTCCGCGGTGACCGTGCGGGTCGGCTCGCCGATGCCCTCCAGCCAGACGTAGGTCGGCAGGTTCACGAAGCTCTTGGCGTCGGGGCTCAGCTTGATCGTGTGCTCGGGGACGGTCATCGCGGCCCTGGCGATCTCCGCCAGTTGTTCGAGCGTGATGCCCGAGGCCGGCGTGGTGTTCGGCGGGACGAACACGAACGACTGCAGCTCTCCCCAGCAGGCGGCTCCGGCAGGGTCGCCCTTGTTGTAGGACGGCAGCCACCAGAGCCCCTCCTGCCCCCTCCGCTCGTCGAACTGCTTCAGGAAGTCCTCGAAGTGCTTGTCCTGGGCCACGGCGGTGTGCGTCTGGTTACGGGGATCGGTCTGCAACGCCCACATCTCTTCGGCGTTCAGGAAGGGCTCGTACCAGCAGGGGCGCTTCATGCGGAAGCCGTCGCCCTTGCCGCCCTTGGTGCCGGTGCCGGAAAGGCGCACGCCCTGGGCGGATTTCACGAACAAGTCGACATGACGGCCGCCCTTGCCGCTTTGGTCCACGCCGACCTGACCGCCGGGAACGGTCTTGGGAGAGGGGTCGAGCAGGAGGAGTCCCGCCGTCATCAATGCCATGAGGGGTTTCATCAGCTACACCGTTCGGATATGTCCAGGTAGGTTCTGATGCGCCACACCCCGTCGTCACCGCGATGCGCGACCACGGCCTTGGGGTAGGGGGTGCGGAGCCAGGCGGGTTGGCGCGCCACGGCCTTCCCGGTGGTGGCGGAGATCACCCGGATCCCCGTCTCGTCGATGCACGCGTTGATCTGCGCGCCCTTGCTCCGGCGGGCGAAGACCCGCAGGTTGTAGATCCGCCCGACCCCGCGCCACGACTGACCCTGCTCGACGAACTCGCGGATCCAGCCGTTCGACTGGTTCTCCGCCTCGATCTCCATGTTGCGGTTGTAGACCGTCTCGCCTTCGGCGATCGCCTTGCGGGTGCCGATGTACTGGTCGACCATGACCTTCAGCAGCGGGTCCGGGTTCGCGGGCCACTCGATGCGCAGCCGCAGGTTCTTGCCCGCCTGGATCGTCTGGGGGCCGGACGGCAGGTCCTCCTCCTCAGCGGGATCGGCCTGGTCCGGGCTCTTCGGCGGGTCCTTCGCGGGGCTCTGCACCGCCGTGGACGCGCTCTTCGGCTCGTACGGCTGCTCGGCCTGACCGCAGCCGGCCATGACCAGGAGCAGGGCCAACGTCGTCGCCGTTCGTCTCATGCCGTCGACTCCCTCACCACGTGGATGCGCCAGGTAGGCAGCAACTCCTCGATCAGCGCCTCCGTCTCGGGCGCCATCCCGCCGCCGTACGGGTGCGAGGACGCCCTGCGGGTCAGCCCCTCGACGACGGCGCGCAGGCGTACGTTGTCCTCGGTCGCGTGCGTGGCCCGCAGCAGGTCGCGCCAGAGCCCTTCGTCGTCGGCCGCCAGCAGCAGCGCGGCGCGTACGGCGGCCACCGCGGCGTCCGGCTGGCCGTGCGCGAGCCTGATCTCGCAGAGCTGGTGCGCCACGTCGGCCACCGCGGCGGCGACGTCGTACTCCAGGTCGTCGGCCGCCAGCCAGGCGTATCTCCCGGGCGGGCGGCCGGTCAGCAGGGGGCCTCTGACCAGGCCGAGCGCCTTCTCCAGCAGCACGGCCCTGGCCGTCGGGTCGCCCTGCGAGCGGCGTACGAGCTCGCGGAACAGCGCCCAGTCCGTACGCACCTCGGGCCCCAGCCGCAGCCGGCCGGCCTCGTCGGCGCGCAGGTGCTCGGGCCCCAGCCATTCGGCGACCCTCGCGATCGTCGCGTCCCTGACCATGTCCTGCACGCCGCGCGGCCACAGCACCCCGCCGAGCACCACGGGATGCACGCCGCCCGGATGCGTGGCCAGGTACACCAGCAGCTCGGTGGCCAGCGCCATCCGGCCTTCCTCCAGCGGGCGGAGGCCGGCCACCTCGATGGGGCCGAGCACTCTCACCTCGACGACGGGCGGATGCAGCCCTTCCAGCGGCTCCGCCTCCGGGATGGCCTCGCCGTCGAGCCGACCGGCGGCGCGGAAGAGGTCGATGAGCGCCTTGTAGTGGCGTCTGGGCAGGAGCTGCGCCTCCACCTCGAAGCCGAGCTCCGCGATCTTGGCCCGGCCGTCCTCGCTGATCTCCAGGGTCCAGGTGGCGTGCGGAATCTCCCCTGTCACGACATATCCGGCGGTGTCCTTGCGGGCCAGCAGCGCCAGGCGGCGCGCCTCCTCGTGCGTGGGCGCCACCGCCGAGAGCAGGTAGTGGGCGGGCCGCGGGCTGCCGGTGACGCGGCCGGTCAGCACCTCCCTGCGCGGAGCCGCCGTCGCCTCCAGCTCGGGCAGCACCTCGGCCAGACTGCCCACCGCCCTGATCCGGTCGGGGGCGATCACGGTCAGCTCCTCGCCGAACCCGACGAGCGTGATGCGCATGCGGTCGGACCAGCGGTTCGTGGCCAGCTCGACGGCGATGGCGGCCAGCGCGGCGGTGGTCTGCGGGCCGCGTACGTTGATCAGGCCCTGCGCCGCCTCCAGGTCGATCAGCACCCGCCCGCCGTCGTCCGTGCCGATGGAGACCAGCCCCGGGTACGGCGCTCCGCCCGGCTGCGCGTGGTGCGAGCCGGTACGGGGATCGCCGTCGCCCTCCATGATCCGCCGTTCGGGCAGCAGGCGGCCCTCGTGCGCGGGCAGCCGCCAGACCTGGCCGCCGTCCTGGGCCGTCCACGGCTCTGGCGGGTCGTCGTCCGGCGGATGGATCCACAGGTCGAGCGAGCGCGCCGACAGGTGGGCCCCGTACACGGTGGGCGGCGTGCGGTTCTGGGCAGCCAGCTCGGCGCCGAGCACTCTGAGACCGAGGTCCAGGATGCGGGCGCCGGGGGCGTCGCCGCCGAGCCTGAGCGCGACCTCGGCCTGCGCGGCGTCGTCACGCGGGCGGACGATCCGGCGGCCGAACACCCGGCGCCAGAGCTGCTCGCGACGCCGCCTGGCCAGGATGAGCAGCAGCCCGGCGGCGGCCAGCGAGGCCGGCGCGAGGTAGTCGAACAGGTCGGCCCGCCGGCCCTCCTGGATGATGGGCTGCTGGTCGGCCCGCTTGTCGTCCTGCTGCTGCTCGGGCAGACGGTGCTTGGCCTCGCCCCGCTTGGGGGTCTCGGCCTTCTTGCCGGCCTTGTGGTCCTTCTGGTCGGTGTCGTGGGGGATGTGCGCACGGCCCGGGTGCTCCCGCAGCGTCTGCTCGCGCGCCTGGCCGGAGGGGACGATGTGGACATTGCGGGCGTCGTCCGGCATGTCGAGCACCCAGCCGGGCCTGATCAGGTCGGCCATCCGGAGGCGGGTGCCGTCCGGCTGCGCCTTCGCCTGGTTAAGCCGGTAAATTTCGGGATATCGGCGGCCGTCTCCCAGGCACTTCTCGGCGATCTCCCACAGGCTCTCGTGGTGGCGGCCGTGCGGGGGCTGCACCACGTACACCTTCTTGGTCTTGTGCGTTTCGAGGCTCTGCTCGACGATCGGCGCCGAGTACGCGACCGCCGTCACGGGCGGCGCGGCCGGGGTGGGCGTCAGCTTGGCGATCGGCGCGACCATCGCCCCCGCCGTGAACAGCAGCAGCACCGCCGAGACCAGCTTGTTGGCCAGCGCCTGGGTGCCGCCGGAGAGTGGCACGCGGGCGGGCATGCCGACCCGGCGGACTCCGGCGTACACCTCGACGAGCACGCACACGAAGAGCTGGAACCAGGCCAGCCACACGAGCAGCACCAGCAGGGCCAGCATCGTGCTCGGGCCGACGTTGCTGGTGATCAGGTCGAGCCTGAGCAGCTCGGAGGAGAGCGGCGGCCCGACGAACATGAGCAGCGCGTACGGGACGCCACCGATGAGCCCGACCAGCACGGCCAGCGAAGCCAGCCCGGCCAGCACGTCACCGGTCGTGCGCCGGGCCGGTACGCGCGCGGGCACATGACGTCTGGGCGGGCGCGCGGGCTCTCGCGTGGGCATCGCCTCTCCCTTCTCCGATCCAGCGTGGTGTCTCGTGCGTCCCGCATCCATCGAGTGGTGGGATTCGGTCTATCTCGCTTCTGGCGCGGCGTTCGCCTCGCCGGTCATCTCGGAGCCCGGGAACCCGATCGCGCTCAGGAAGAACGCCTCCCACCGCACCGTGACGGTGACCGTCACCTGTGCCCGGCCCTCCCCGACCGCGCACTCGCCCCTGGCCACGTCGTCGCCGCCCTGCGCCTGGACGATCTCGTCGGCCCTGGCGCACACCTGGTCGTCGCCGAGCAGCCGGGTCTGCCCCGTCGTGCGGAGGTGGTCGACGTCGATCTGGTCGGCGCCGGCCCGCGCGGCCTGCTCGGCCACGTCGGCGGCGCGCAGCCTGGCGTTGATCGCCGAGCCGCCGTCCACCAGCAGCCCGGCCAGCAGGAACACGACCACGGAGAACAGCACGGTGAACACCGACATGGACCCCCGCTCACCGCGCCTCATCGACCCTCCTGAACTGCTCGATCGGCACGACCGCGGTGCCGGTCATTTCCTTCGTGCCGCCGAACCCGAGGAACCCCAGGTCCAGCTGGCAGGTGACCTCCGCCTGGACCTGGCCGCCCTGCTCCCACTCGGACTCGTCCAGGGAGACCGACGGGGTCTGGCAGTGGCCCTCGAGCGCGCCCGTGGCGATGGTCTCGGCCGCGCCCTCGGCGTCTTCGAGCGAGCGCTGCACCGACGCGGCGCGGGCGGCGTCCCTGGCCGCTCCGTTGACCCGCCCCTGCGACTCCACCAGCACCCCCGCACCGGCGAGGAACATCAGGAACAGCAGGAAGACCGGGGCCAGCATCACCGTCTCCACGGCCATCGAGCCCCGCTCGGCCGCCTTCATTCGCAGTCCTCTCCGCCGTTGTCGGGGCGGAAGCACTCGACGGGCCCGCCCGCGGTGGCGGTGATCGTGAACGTGAGCGGCGGCAGCAGCGGAATGACCTGTACGGCGCTGCCGGTCACGGTGACGAAGCGCTCGTCGGGCTCCTTCTCGGAGGTCGTGGCGGTGGCGTCCCCGAGCAGTTTCGGGCCGATCGCCTTGATGATCTCCGTGGCCTTCGCGGCGGCCTCGCCCTCCCAGGCGCCCGAGTCGAACGGGGCCGACCTGGCCACGCGCGCGCCTTCCTGTGCCGCCGCCTCCGCGACCTGACGGCCGTGGAACCAGAGCGCCACCTGCACGATGAGCAGCGAGACGGCGAGGATGACCGGCATGAGCAAGGCCAGCTCGATCACCGTCACACCGCGCTCGCCGCCGCCCGGCCGGCCGCGCGCACCCCGGGAGCGGTCAGCCGGCCGGGTCGCCATCGCCGCCGTCACCGCCGCCGCCGAAGGTGCCTTGGAGATCACTCTGTTTCTGCTCGACCAGCGTCTTGATCAACGTGGCCAGGCCGAGCGCGACACCGGCGATGATCGCCGTGATGATCACCCATTCGACGGCTGACGCGCCTCTGGTGGGCGCGGTGCGGGCGCGGTGGACGCGCACGCTCAGGCAGGCGGTGAGGTAAACGATCCAGGGATGGTTCATCAGGCCCCCAACATCTTCATTGCGGCAGGAAAACTAAGAAAGATCACGAAACCGGCGCAGAGCAGCAGCTGGGCCACGAGCATCGACTGCGACCGCTCGCCCGCCCGCCCCTCGATCTCCGCCAGCTCGCGGCGGCGCAACGTGGCGGCTCTGGCCGTCAGCGAGGCACGCACCTTGGCGCCGTCGTCGGCCACCAGGCCGAGCGCGGCGGACAGGTCACGCAGCTCGTCGACGTTGATCTCCTCGCCGAGCTGGCCGAGTGCCTGCCATGGGGTGATGCCGACGATCCTGGCGCCGCGCAGCGCGTCGCGGATGCGGCCCATCGCCCAGTTGGGCTGCTCGCCGCTGACCGAGACAGCCATCATCAGTGCCTCGGGGACGCCGCGCCCGCCGGCCAGGTTCATGGAGACGAGGTCGAGGAACGCGCCCACGACGTGCCTGAAGTCGCGCCGCCTGGCCGCGGCCTCCTTCTTCACCTGCAGATCGGGCAGGAAGAAGAACAGGATCGCCACGAGCACCGCGGCCCAGAACGGGATGGCGAGCGAGGTGCCCCATTCCATGAGCACCAGCCAGCCCAGCAGCAACGGGAACGCGAGCAGGCCGCTGGCGGCCAGCAGCACCTTGGTGGCGAGGAACGCCTCGAACGAGCGGCCGATGAGTGCCAGGTCCGCCTTGACGGATCTGACCTCCCAGCCGCGGGCGCCGTACAGGCGGGCCAGGCGGGCGCCGAGACCGCGGCGGAACGCGCTGACCTCCTCCTCGGGCAGCAGGAGCTGGATGCGGGGCGCGCCCGCGTCCTCGCGCACGGCGTCGAGCGCGAGCAGCCGCGCCACCAGCCCGGGGCGGGCCGGGAAAAGCGCCTTCAGCAGTACGAGCAGACCGAGCCCCAGAACGGCGCCGGCCAGTGCGCCCTCAACCATTGCCGCCTCCTCCCATGAGCAGCCGCGTCGGCTTGTCGAACCTGGCCAGCCGCCGCATCCAGGCGAACCCCGCCCCGAACAACCCCGCCACGACCACCAGGACGGCCTGGCCGAGGACGGAGGTGTACTCCTTGACGTATTCGGGGTTGAACACGACGAGGATCCCGGCGAAGGCCAGCGCGGTGCCGACGACGATCTGGACGCTGCGCCTGGTGGCGCGGCGTTCCGACTCGACGCGGCGGCGCATGTCGAGCTCCTCGCGGGCCGAGACGGCCAGCGCGCCCAGCACGTCGCGCAACCCGGGGCCGCGCAGCCTGGAGTTGAGGATCAGGGCGGCGATCACCAGGTCGGCCGAAGGGTCGTCGAGCTCGTCGGCGAACAGCGCGAGCGCCTGGGGCAGCGCCATCCTGGTGTGCAGGCGGTCGATCATGGCGCGGAGATGAGGTCTGAGCATGGGGGCGGCGGCCCTGATGGAGGACGGGATGGCCTGTTCGAGGCCCGCCGCGCCGGCGATCGTGTCGCGCAGCGACTCCGTCCAGGCGGCGAGCCCTTCGAGCCGGTGCATCGCGGCGCGTTCCTCTGCGGCGCCTCCCGACAGTCCGCGCCAGGCGAACACGAGCAGCACCGTGCCCACCGCCACGACCGGCCAGCCGGTGATGATCAGGACCATGGTGGCGGCCACCGCTGCTATCGCGGTGCGGGTGGTCAGCATCTTGATCAGGTGGCGCTTGGGCCTGGACGGGCGGGGGCGCAGGCCGTACAGGGCCATGCAGAACAGGAACAGGCCGCCGCCGGCCACGGCTCCCGCCAGCATCGCCAGCGGATCGAAGGTGATCGGCATCCGTCACCAGCCTCCCGGGTTGTAGCCGTGGGCGGCGAGCTCTTCGAGGCAGGAGACCGGCGCGTGCGGGACGGCGGTGCCGTCGGGGCCCGGCGTGAACACCTCGCTCGACAGGACACGGCCGTCGCAGCCGTTGACCTCGCGGATGCTGGAGACGTAGCGGCGCAGGGTGCCACCGACGTGATAGTCGTTGCGCTTCTCGATGAAGACGACGAAGTCGATGGCGCCCGCGATGAGCATGTGGGTGGCGTCGATGGGCAGCCGCTCGTTGGCCTGCAGGGCGTAGGTGGAGATGCGGTTGAAGACCTCCATGCTGGAATTCGCGTGGATGGTCGACAGGGAGCCGTCGTTGCCCTGGGTCATCGCGTTGAGCATGGTGACGATCTCGTCGCCGAGCACCTCTCCGACGATGACGCGGCTGGGGTTCATCCTGAGCGAGCGTCTGACCAGCTCGGCCATGGTGATCTCGCCCTGGCCCTCGGAGTTGGGCAGGCGCTGTTCGAAGGCGACCACGTTGGGGTGGAGCTCGGGGAACTGGTCGAGGCCGAGCTCCAGGGCGCGTTCGACGGTGATGAGGCGCTCGGTGGGCGTGATCTCGTTGGCCAGGGCTCTGAGCAGGGTGGTCTTGCCGGCGTTGGTGGATCCGGCGATCATGAGATTCTTGCGGGCGGCGACTGTCGCGCTCAGAAACCTCCCAATGTCCGGACTTATCGTGCCGTTGCCCACTAGGTCGGACATGAAGACCTTGCCGAGGCGGGCGCGGCGGATCGAGACGGACGGCCTGACCGTCACGTCCATGACGGCGCTCAGCCGGGAGCCGTCGGGCAGGCGCAGGTCGAGCTGGGGGTTCGCGGTGTCGAACGGCCTGCTCGACAGCCCCGAGTAGGCCGCAAGGATCTGGATCAGCTCGATCAGCTCGTCGTCGGAGTCGGCGACCGGGTCCTGCATGATCTCCTGGCCGTCGGCGTAGCTCACGAAGACCTTGTCGCAGCCGTTGATGTCGATGTTCTCGACCTCGGTGTCGTCGAGCAGCGGCTGCAGGCGGCCCACGCCGAACAGCGCGGCGTGGATCCCGGCCGCGAGCCCCTCCTCCTCCTCGACCGTGGGCGGGGTACGGCCGAGGCCGATCTCGCTGCGGGCGTGATCCTCCAGCACCTGGGAGATCAGCGCCCTGGCGAACTGGCGCTCGTCCTCGCCCGTCATCGCGGGCAGGCCGTTGGCCTGGTCGAGGCGGCGCTGGTGGGCCAGGCGGTCGCCGACGTCCTGGCGGAACCGCTTGACCAGCGAGTGATCGATCATCGGTGACTCACCAGCCTCGCCGCCAGGTCGCGGGCCGTACGGATGAGGAGTGAACGGTCCAGGCGGCCGCCCCACTGGCCGCGCAGGAGCTCCGCACCCTTGATGTCGTACGCGAGCCCGTGCACGAACTGGACGCTCGGGCCGACGATCCTGCGTACATCGTCGATCGAGGCGCGGTAGTTGCGTGGGTCGGCGATCACGACGACGCCGTGGGCCTTGGTGATCTGGAGGCGTTCGCGCAGGTGGGCGACGTGGTCGAGGGTCGCCCTGGTGAGCAGCACGACCTGTTCGGCCTCCGCCATCAGGTCACCGAGCTGCGGGTGGGCGCCGAGCCGGCCGCAGTCGGCGATCACGTCGGCGTTCGGGATGGCGGCCAGCGCCCTGCCCAGCGGGCCCCACATCCAGGTGAGCCCGGCGGCCTGCTCGCCGTGGGTGAGCCCGGCCAGCACGTCGAGCCCGCCGATGATCTTCTGTGTGTGCATGTGGATCTGCGCGGGCTCCAGGCCGCGCCGCGCCGTGGCGCCCAGGGTGAGCAGGCCCTTGCCCGGGTTGAGCACGCCGCCGTCAGGGGCGGGCAGCCGGTAGGCCAGGTCGCCGCCCGCCGGGTCGCATTCGGCCAGCAGCACGGGCCGTGGCCAGACCGCGGCCAGAGCCGTCGCCGCGGTGGTCACGCCCGGCGCGCCCTTGTCGGCGGCCAGTACGATCAGCGCCACGTCAGCGTGCCCCCGGGAGCTCGGCCACAGCGACCTCGCCGCTGGAGGCGAAGGCCACGATCTCCGGCGAGGCCGACGAATCAACGATCACTGTCATCTGACCGGAATTTCCCGTTCTCGATCTGTCGCCCACGGCGAACACGAGCGCGCTCTCGGCGAGCACGCGGCTTTGTCCCTGGCTCGACCGGCTCGGTACGAATATCACCTGGACGCGGTCGCCTTGTTGCACGCCCGCGGGCATTTGGCCGGGCTTAAGGGAAAGTCCGACGGTGGCCTTTCCCGGGCCGAGTTCGGTGCTGGCGCGCAGGCCCATCTCGTTCGTCAGGAGCGTGCCGGGGAGGATCGTGACGGCCGCGAAGCTGTTGAGCACTTGTGCGCGCTGGGACCAGCTCACGTATTCGATGCCGGTTCCGGCGATCTTGACCTCTTCGAGCGCCGGCGCGGTGAACTTCTGGCCTGCGCCGACCTGCTGGGTGATGCGGATGGCGGAGATGCGGTCGCCGCTGCGCAGCACGAGCAGGGTGGTGGCCAGCGCGCCGCCCAGGATGAGCAGGACCGCGAGCGCGGCGAGGGCCGGCTTGCGTTCTCGGGGGGGCACGGGGAGCTTGCGCGAGGCCGGGCCGGACAACCCCGCCGCCGCGTTGGCGGCAGGCTTTTCACTGGTCCTCATGGGTGGGGGGCTCCCATTGTGAATTGGGGAATTCACGCCATTATGTGGGGTTGATCGGCGCGGCGGAGGCGGAATGCGAGGACCCATGCTCGTTTCGCAGGTGACAGGATGTCAACCGGAAATAATCGATGCTTATTGTTTCTATCGAGTTGACGGGTGTTGATTTTTACGGCTAGTCGCCACTTTATTCACACCAGTCACTCTATTTACGACTTGCGCCCATTTATCCCACCCAAACCCCCCAATCACCCCCGCCCCAACGCCTCACCGGGGCCCGGTGCGGCGGCGTGCGCGTTGAGTTGTCCACAGGCAGCCGGAGCTCCATCCCCTCCTCGTCCACAGCGGCGGCTTGTCATGCCATTGCCGTCATCCAGCGGGCCTAGCCTCGCTTCGGGCGCTACCTTGGGCGGCCCGAGGTCGAGCGAGGAGACTGCACCATGCGGATCATGCTCACCGTGCTCGGCGGGCAGAGCGGTCGTGACGTCGTGATCGACGGCGACGACGGCGCCACAGTGGCGGCGGTGAGCGAGGCGCTCAGCGATCGCGGGCCGTTGGCGAAGGTCGTCCGGCTGCCCAGAGCGCGTGCGCCCTACGGTCTGTCGGCCGACGGCGCGCCCTTGGAAGAGCAGCCCGCGCCCCGTGTGCCCCGTCCGCGACGGCCCGAACTCACCGGCAGGGGGAACGACCCCGCCGACCGCCACGGCGGCGGCCGCCATGGCGGCGGGTCTGGAGGCGTGCCCCACGACGGTGTTCCCGGTGATGGCTCCTGGGGTGGACTCCGTGATGCCTCCCGCGACGGCTCCCGCGACACTCCCCGTGACGGTTTCCGTGACGGCTCCCGCGACACTCCCCGTGACGGTTTCCGGGACGGCTCCCGCGACGCTTCGCAGGACGGGTTCCGCGACGCTTCCTGGGACGGTTCCCGTGGTGGCTTCGGCGAAGCTCCCCGTGGTGGCTCGCGTGGCCGCCACGGAGGTGGTCTCAGCGCTGGGACGGACCCGGGCGAGTTCGGGGACGTGCTGTGGCGCAACGGGCGGCCGCTCGATCCGCGGGCGCGCGCCGCGACCGTGCTGCGCGACGGTGACATCGTCACGCTCGACCCCCGCCTCGCCCGCGCCACCCTCATCGAGGAGCCTGGCGGGGTGGCCGAGGTGCGGGTGGTGGGCGGTCCCGCGGCGGGGGCTGTGCACCGGCTCGGGCTGGGCGTCCACGTCATCGGCTCCGATCCGACGTGCGCGGTGGCCGCCGACGATCCGGCGCTCGCTCCGGAGGCGGCGACCGTACGCGTGACTCCGGACGCGATCACCGTCGAACGGACCTGGCAGCAGCCGGGTGAGGCCCCGAGGATCAAGCTCAAGGGCCGCTGGGCCGAGGAGGTCGCCGAGCTCACGGCGCGGGTCGCGGAGCGGGAGGCGGCCGAGTTCGCCGCGGGCTATGAGGAGATCCCCGAGCTCGACGCCCAGCCGCTCACCGAGCCGGTCGAATGGCCCGACGGCGCGGTGCTGACCTGCGGAGCGTCGGTGTTCGTGCTGACCTCGATCGAGCCGCGCGACGCGCACCTGGCGCCGAGGAACGAGGGCGGCGTGGCCTACAACCGCCCGCCCAGGCTCCGGCGTCCCGAGCTTGAGCGCAAGTTCGTCAAGCCGAAGGAGCCGGGCAGGAACGAGGGCCTGCGGCTCCAGCTCCTCGCCGCCTTTCTGCCCGCCGTCCTCGGGGTGACGCTGGCCTTCGCACTGAATCAGTGGTACTACCTGCTCGTCGCCCTCATGACGCCCGTCATCATGATCGGCCAGTGGTGGAGCGACCGTCGCCACGGCAAGAAGCAGCACAAGAAGGCGATCAAGGAGTTCAAGGAGCAGGTCGAGGCGTACGACGAGGCGGTCGAGCGAGCCAGGGTGGCGGACCAGGCGGCGCGCCGGGCGGACGCTCCCGACCCGGCTCAGGTGCTGCTCACGGCCACGGGCCCGCGCAGGCGGCTGTGGGAACGCAGGATCCACGACACCGACGCGCTCAGGCTCAGGGTCGGGCTGGCCGATCTGCCCGCCAACCTGGAGCTGTCGGAGGAGCAGGGCGGGCCCATCGATCCGCCGATCTGCCGTTCCGTGCCCGTGGCGCTGGCCATGCGCAGGCTGGGGGTGGCGGGCGTCACGGGTCCCCGTACCCCTGCGACGAGCCTCGCGAGCTGGCTGATCGCGCAGGCCGCGACCCTGCACAGCCCCCGTGACCTGGCCATCGTGGTCGTGTCCGCGCACGCGGACGGCGAGCGGCGCTGGGGCTGGATGCGCTGGCTGCCGCACTGCGCGCCGCGCGCCGGCGAAGACTGCGTCGCGCTGGTCGGCACGGACCCGGAGTCGGCGGCCCGCCGCGTCTCCGAGCTGGCCGCCCTCATCGACGAACGCCAGAACACCGCCATCCCCGAGCTCGGCAAGATCCCCACCGGGTGGGACGACCTCGGCGGGCCGGAGAAGCCCACGTTCTCCTCCTATGACGTACGCCCTTACGACGTGCTGGTGATCCTCGACGGCGCCCAGGTGCTGCGCGGGCTGCCCAACATGCCGCAGGTGCTGCGGCAGGGGCCGCGTTCTGGGGTGTTCACCCTGGCCATCGACGACGACCAGCGGCTGCTTCCCGAGGAGTGCCAGACCGTGGCCGCGTGCGGCGACGACGGTCTCGTACGCCTGCTCGGCGGCGGCCTCGACGTCATCGGCCCGGTGCTCGCCGACCTCGTCTCCCCCACCTGGTGCGATCGCCTCGCCAGGGCGCTGGCGCCCATCCGCGACGTCAGCAGGGACGACCCGGGGGGCAACCTCCCCGGCGCGGTCCGCCTCCTCGACCTGATGGGCATGCCCAGCCCGGCGGGTCAGGCGCTGGCCGCCAAGTGGCAGGACCGGGGCTCCACGCGCGCGCTGATCGGCGTGGGGCCGGACGGCCCGTTCTCGGTGGATCTCAAGCTCGACGGCCCCCACGGCCTGATCGCCGGTACGACGGGCGCGGGCAAGTCCGAGCTGCTGCAGACGCTGATCTGCTCGCTGGCGGTGGCCAACCGGCCGGACCAGCTGACGTTCGTGCTGATCGACTACAAGGGCGGGGCCGCCTTCAAGGAGTGCGTACGCCTGCCGCACACGGTCGGCATGGTCAGCGACCTCGACGGCCATCTGACCCAGCGGGCCCTCGACTCGCTGGCGGCCGAGATCCGCCGGAGGGAGCGCCTGCTGCTGGCCGCCGGGGCCAAGGATATCGACGACTACACGGGCACCGGCATGCCGCGCCTGGTGCTGATCATCGACGAGTTCGCCGCGCTGGTGGCCGAGCTGCCCGACTTCGTCGCGGGCCTGGTCGACATCGCCCGCCGGGGCCGCTCGCTGGGCATCCACCTGATCCTGGCCACGCAGCGGCCGGCCGGTGTGGTCACCGCCGACATCCAGGCCAACACCTCCTTGCGGATCGCCCTGCGGGTGACCGAGCCTGCCGAATCATCCGATGTCATCGACTTGCCCGACGCGGCGCACATCTCCAAGTCGACGCCAGGCCGGTGCTATGTGCGCTCGGGGGTCGGGGCGGCGACCGCCGTACAGACTGCCAGGGTGGGGGGCCGCAGCCCGGCCGCGTCGCCGGACCCGTTCGGCGGGGCACAGGCGCGCGTACGGGTGCTGAACGTGGAGTGGTGGACCCTGGGCAAGGCGCTCCCGCCGCCGCCCGAGCCGGCGGAGGACTCGTCGATCACCGACCTCACCCTCGTCGCGGACGCCCTCATCGAGGCCACCCGCCTGGCCGGAGTGCCCAGCCAGCCCAGCCCGTGGCTCGACCCCCTCCCCACCCACTTCGTCCTCGACCTCCCGGCACTCACCTCCTCCCAGGACCCTCCGGCAGGGGACCCCGCACACCTCCTGCCGGGCGACCCGGCACAGCACTCTCCCGGCGATCCCGTACGCCTCTCAGGCGACCCTGGACGCCGCTCGCCCGGTGACCTCACACACCCTTCAGACGATCCCGAGCGCCGCTCGCCCGGCGATCTCACACACCGTTCGGACGACCCCGGACGCCGCTCGCCGGGCGATCTCGCGCACCACTCGGGCGACCCTGCGCAGCGTCTGCCGGGTGACCTCGCCCGCCGCCTGTCGGGTGGCAGCGTCCATCACCCATCGGATGATTCGGCGTATCGCCAGCCACGCGATCCCGCTCATCGCCCGCTGGACGGCTCTCACGGCGCACCTGCCTCGGACCCGAGGCCGGCCTCGCTGAAGGGCTCGGGCCAGCCGTCCCTCGGGGCTCCGGGCCACGGCGATCGCTCTTCACCTGGCACGCCTGACCATGGCGACCGCTCCTCCCCTGGGTCCCCCCGGCACGGCGACCGCTCCTTGCCTGGGGCCCCCCGGCACGGCGATCGCTCCTTGCCTGGGGCCCCGAATCACGGCGATCGCTCCTTGCCCGGGACGCCGAATCACGTCGCCGGCCAGGCCGATGGGATCCATCCGGCGTCGGCGGCCCCGAGCCATCCCTTCCCCGCCGGCCGCGACCCGGCATCGGAATCGGAGGCGTTCGTCGAGGTGGCGCCGCTGCCGTTCGGTGTCACGGACCGGCCGTGGGCTCAGGACCGTCGTCCTCTGGCGCTCGACCTGCCCCACGGAGGGCACCTGCTCATCGCGGGGGCGGCGCGCAGCGGCAGATCGACGGCGCTGCGCACGATCGCGGGCTCCATCGCGGCGCTCGCCTCTCCAGAGGACGTCCACGTACACGCCGTCGACTGCGGGTCGGGAGCACTCCTGCCGCTGGTGGCGATGCCGCACTGCGGCGCCGTGGTGACGCGCGACCAGCTCGACCGGGTAGAGCGCCTGCTCACCCGGCTCAGGGGCGAGGTGGGGCGTCGGCAGCAGCTCCTGGCCGAAGCCGGGCACGCTTCCCTGGCCGAATACCGCCAGGCGGGTCACCGTCTCCCCTGGATGGTGTTGCTGCTCGACCGCTGGGAAGGCTTCGTCGCCGCCTTCGAGAGCTACGACTACGGCCGCCTGATCGAGGCGCTGATGCAGCTCCTGCGGGAAGGGCCGGCGGTGGGGCTCAGGGCGGTGGTCACCAGCGACCGATCCGGACTACTCGGCCAGGTTTCGACCGTTTTCGACGACCGTCTGCTCCTGCGACTCTCCGACCCGTCCGACTACGGCCTGGCCGGTTTCCCGCTCAAGGGCTTGCCTGCGTCGGTCCCACCCGGCCGGGCACTCTCGATAGGTGAGCACGGCATCGTCGAGCACCACATCGCCCTGCTGTCCGCCGACCCGGCGGGCCCGGCGCAGGTGGCGGCGCTCCAGGCGCTGGCGCGTACCGCCACCGCTCCTCCCGGCCGCTATGGCCGGGATTCGGAGCTCGCCGCGCAAGGCATGAGCGGGGGCGGTGATGGGCTGGGAGAGCGCCGTGGGGCGAGCCCGGCTCATGGTCGGGCGCCTGCGGCCGGCACGGGCGGGTGGCATTGGGCAGGTGAACCACCCCTGCGGGTGGACGCCCTGCCGATGCGGATCACGGCGTCCCAGACGCTCGCCCTGGATCCGGCGTTCAGCCCCCCATCGCCCTTGTGGGGATTGATCGGCGCCGGTGGCGATGCCCTTGCGCCGCTCGGGCTCGATCTGCTCGCGTTCGGGCCCGGGGCGGTGATCGCGGGTCCGTCGCGGTCCGGGCGTTCGTCTGCTCTGATGACGGCGGCCTATTCGCTGATCGCCCAGGGGACGCCGGTCATCGCCGTCGCCCCGAGACGCAGCCCGTTGCGCGAGTTGGCCGGGGCGGTGGCGGTGCTGGACGGTAACGCCACCGACCTGCCCGAGCTGGTCGCCGACCTGCAGCAGTATGTGGTGCTGGTGGACGACGCTGAGCTGATCAATCCGGATGCGCCGCTGGGGACGGCGCTGGAGGAGGTGCTTCGTTCTGGGCGGGATGGTGATCACGGGCTGCTGATCGCTGGGACGACTGGGGATCTGGCCGTGGCCTATCGCGGTTTCGCGGCCGAGACGCGCAAGTCCCGTACGGGGCTGTTGCTGGCGGTTCAGAGCCAAGCTGATGGGGACATCTTCACCATCCGCCTCCCGCGCGGGACCGTGGGCGGGCCGCCGGGGCGCGGGTTCTTGGTGACGACCGGCAACCTCACCCCGATCCAGACCGCCTTCCCGGACAACGGCTGAGGCCTTCCCGACCGCTTCCCGTGGTGTGTGGGCGGCGCGGGCCATCTGGAAGGGCTGTGTGGGTCGTGTGGAGAGGCCGTGTGGGCCGCCTGGAGGCCCCCCGCCTGGAAGGGCCGTGTGGGTCGCGTGGAAGGGCCGTGTGGGACGTCCGAAGGGGGTTCGGGAGGTCCGGAGGCTTGTGGGACGGCCGGGGGGTGTGGGACGGCCCGCGAAGGGTTGGGGCGCTGCCGCTCCGCGTTGTCCGGGCGGCCGGGGCCGGTCTGGGGTGCGCGTTTCGGTTTCGGGCCGCGTTCCCTCGGTGGCTCGGGCGGTTGCCTTGGGTGGGGTCAGTCGTCGGCGGGGAGGGTGAAGAAGCGGACGTACAGGGGGCGGGCGTCGGGTGGGGCGTCCTCCGCCCGGCGGCTGTACTTGAGGAGCAGGGCGACGTACTCGTCGTGGAACTCGTTCAGCTCCTGCTTGGTCATCCGGGCCATCCCCCGTGAGCCCCTCGCCCAGTCCGGGTCGGCGCGGTAGGCGGCTGGGAAGCGGTCCAGCAGCGCCCGGTCCTCCTCGAAGCCGATTCGGTGGAACTCGGCCAGGACCGCCCGGTTCTCCGGTGCGACGTCGTCGGGCTTGGGCAGGCGCATGTCGCGGGGGATCTCGGCGCGTCGCCACCAGCGTTCGCGGCCCGACGAGCGTTCGGGGATCTCCTCGATGAAGCCGTACTTCTCCAGCTGGCGCAGGTGGTAGCTGGTGGTGCCGGTCTTGGCGCCGAGCAGTTCGCCGAGGGTGGTCGAGGTGGCCGGACCGTGGATGTTCAGGTGGGTCAGCATGCGCCGGCGCATGGGGTGGGCCAGCGCCTTGAGCCTGTCCGGGTCGTCGAGCACGAACGGTTCGTCGTCCTTCATGAGGAGAAGGCTAGTCCTTGAGAAGGATATCTGCAGACATGTCTTTGCCGAGAAGTCTCTGCAGACTAGTGTCGGCGGTATGCGAACGTTGATCGCGGCCCTGGTGGTCGCACTGTTAGCGCTGGTGTCCTCTCCCGCGCTGGCGGATGGCGGTGAGCCACTGGCGCTGCCCGCAGATCTGGTGGCCGGCGAGGTGAGCTTTCCGGGCAGCGGCGGGCTCGTGCTGCACGGCAGCGTGGTCAGTCCGGTAGGCGCCAAGAGCGGGCGGCCCGGCGTCGTGCTCGTGCATGGCGCGGGTACGGGAACCCCGCGGGAGAAGCTGCTGGGTGAAGCCGTGGCCTTCGCCCGGCAGGGGCTGTCGGTGCTGATCTACGACAAGCGTTCCGAGGGGTACTCGCTGTTCAAGCGGTCCTACTCGCAGCTGGCCGACGACGCGCTGGGCGCCGTCGGAGCACTGCGGAAGCAGCCGGGGGTCGATCCGGCCAAGGTCGGGATCTGGGGGCTCAGCGAGGGCGGATGGGTCGCACCGCTCGCGGCCTCGCGATCCCAGGACATCGCCTTCGCGATCGTCGTCGGCGCCAATGCGCTGCACCCCTTGCGGCAGCAGTCCTGGGCGGTGGCGGCCGGGCTGCGGAAGGCGGGCGTGGGCGGGCCTCTCGTCGAGAGGGTGGAGCCGAATCTCTACCGGGTCATCGCGGACGGCGGGATGACCCCTGAGCCCTACTACGACCCTGAGCGAGTCCTCGCGAATGTTCGGCAGCCCGTGCTCGGGATCTGGGGCGTGCACGACCTGCTGACGCCGCCCAGGGAGACGCCGCCGATCTTCGCCGCGGCGCTGGAGAAGGGCGGGAACCGGCAGTACACGTTCCGGTTCTTCGCGGACGCCGATCATGCCGCGCACCGGACGCCGGACGGCGGGGTCACCCGGCTGCCGGAGCTCGCTCCCGGCTACGCGGAGCTGGTCGGGAGCTGGGTGGGCGAGGTGACCACCGGTCAGGCGCCCGAGGCGCAGGTGTCGGGGCCCGCGCCGGTGCAGGCCGACGACTCCGTGGGGGTGCCGCCGGTCGCGTGGTGGGAGTCGTCCGGGGTGCAGGCGGCGGCTTTGGTGCTGTTCCTGGTGGCGTTCGGGGGATATCCCGTGGTCGCGGCGGTTCGCCGGGTGCGGCGCCGGGGTGGCCCGCCGCCGATCAAGGTGGCCCGCGTGGTCAGCGCCGGTGGGCTGGCCGTGGTGCTCGGCGGGTTCGCCTACCTGTTCTACCTGATCATGACGGGTGGGAAGCTGTCCGCGCCAGGACCGTTGGTGGCCGGCAGGCCGCTCGTCTGGCTGGTTCTGCAGGCGCTCACGGTGGTGACCGTCGTCTGCACCGCGCTGACGGTGCTGCGCCTGCGCAAAGCGACCACAACCCAGGCCACAACCCAGACCACAACCCAGACCGCACCTCAGACCGCACCCCAGCGGGATGACCTGGCGCCGCGCGGCGAAACGGTGCGGCGGCAGCCTGAGCAGGTGTCGCGTGGTGAGCGGGTGCGGGTCGGGGTGCTGGTCGCGGGGGGTGTGGTGCTCGTTCCCTGGGCGTTGTACTGGGGTTTGCTGCTTCCTTAGCCGGGCTGTCGATATGGTGCGCGAGAGGTTGTCGGGACAAAAGGGCGTTTATGCTGATGCGCGGGTTCTGACCGCGGGGAGGCGCTGTGCAGACCAAGAAGGACCTCTATCAGGCGCACCGCCTGATGCAGCAACGGCTCGGCATGGCGCTCCTGCAGGCCGAGCCGGACGTGGCCGAGTCGCCCATGCGGCGGCAGAACGTGGCCACCTTCGGCGGGATCCTGATCGGGATCCTGGTGATGGCGGTGTTCGGCATCTGGGGGCTGGTCAGCCCCGGCAACGCCACCAAGCTGACCGACCCGGGCCAGCTGCTGGTCGAGGAGGAGAGCGGGGCCAAGTTCGTCTACAACCAGCAGCAACAGAGGCTGCTGCCGGTGGCGAACTACGTCTCGGCCCGCCTGGTGCTGGGCGGCGGCGAGATCAAGACCCGGAACGTGGCGGCCGCCTCCCTGGCCGAGCTCACGCGGGGGCCGCTGATCGGGATCTCCGGCGCGCCAGACTCGCTGCCGGTCAAGAAGAAGCTGGTCAAGGCGCCGTGGTCGGTGTGCGTGGTGGAAGGGCCCGACAACCTGGGCGGGCGTAAGCCGTACACGACCTTGGTGGGCGGGACGGACGTCGGCGGGAGGCCCGTGGGCGGGGACGCGATGGTGGTCTCCGACGGGCAGCAGAACTGGGTGATCTGGGGCGATCGCCGGCTGCGGGTGAACGAGCACGGCGTGCGGGCGCTCAACGCGCAGCCCAGGAAGGTGCCCGCGGCCTGGCTGAGCGCGCTGCCCGCCGGCCACGACTTCAGGGGACCGCGAGTGGCGAACCTGGGCCGCAAGGTCCGGGCCAACGGCAAGGTCACGGCGGTGGTCGGCCAGGTCTTCACGGTGCCGGCCCTGCCGGGCACCGCGGCCCGCTGGTACGTGCTGCTCAACGACGGCCTGGCGCCGATCTCCGCGGTGCAGGCCAGGCTCCTGCTGGAGGACCCGGCCAGCAAGAAGGCGTACGGGACCAAGCCGGTGCAGGCGGTACAGATCGACGCCGCCTCGGCCAACGCGTCGCCCTCGCGCCAGACGGTCATGGACAACACCCTGCCGGCGTCCATGCCCAAGGTGATCAACGTGCCCGCCACGGTGCCGCTCTGCTCGGTCTACCCGAACACGGCGGCGGGCTCGGTCGCGACGAAGGTGACGGTCGGCAGCAAGATCGCGATTCCGACGCCGTCGAACGGAGGCGTTCAGGATCGTTTCGACCAGGTTCTGCTCCCGCCGGGCAGCGCCGTCGTGGCCGGGGTCCTGCCCGGTGAGGGCCAGCTGGCCGCGGTGACGAGCGCGCTGTCGCTGATCACCGACCAGGGGGTGCGCTATCCGGTGCCGTCGGCCGACGCGCTCACGAGCCTGGGCTACGAGGCCACGGACGTCGCACCGGTGCCCGCGAGCCTCATGCACTCGATCCCGCAGGGACCGGCGCTCGACCCCGTGGCGGCCAGATCGCCCCTGACCGCCGCCAGCAGGTAGCGCCCGGTCCTCACCAGCCGAACTCGGGCAAAGGCGAGGCGCTTTCCAGCTGGCTCGTGTCGAACTGGCTCTCCGGCGAGTCGCCGATGTCCGCCTCCGCCGGGTTGTAGATGGCGCTGGCCTCCATCAGGTTCGGCTTGCTGCCCGACACGGCCTGCAGGCCCGGCAGGTCCTGGGCGAACTGGTTGTAGGCGACGCCCGCCAGCCCGAGGATGACGCTGGCCTTGAGCACGAGCTTCCAGTGGTTGGCGAACACCTCCTTCATCGTCGTGTGCATGGTGGTCACGAAGCTGAACGCCTGTCCTTCGGCGGGCGCCGCCCACGCCACGGAGGCCCGCGCCAGCGAGACGTAGGCCGCCAGCGCCGCCAGCGCCGCCGCGATGGCCACACAGAACACCATCAGCGCGTGGAACCCCTGCGCCGAGGCCTTGAGCGTGTTGCCGGTGCCTTCCCTGTTGCTGTCGAGCGTGGCCAGGTGCCCGTCGAGCACCTCGACCTTCTCCAGGAACGACGAGTACGCCCGGCCCGCCCAGTCGTCCGAGGTGCCGATGTCCTTGCTCAACCGGCGCAGCTCGCTGCGGAGGTAGGCCAGGTCGCTGGTCCCCGCGTCGGGCCGGGCCGGCTCCACCATCGGCGGGTGGAACTCCTGCCGCGTCTGCTGGACGAACGGCGACCCGGTCGCGGCCGGGGCCGCGGCGATGCTGACGGAGTTCTTGTCGAGCCACTGCTCGGCCGCCCGGTGCTGCTCCGCGGGATCCGCGATCAGCATCCCCATGAGCCCGACGATCGGCCACGCGTACGGCATCACCACCGCGGCCGTCGTCGCGGTCGCCTGGGCTCCGATGAAGAGCTCTAGATCCCCGTCGTAAGACGCCACTTGCCTCGCCTATTCCTCCCTGCCGAGCACCGCCGGCGCGTAGTCGTCGTCCATGCCCCACACGCCCTCTTCCTCGGGGACGTGCGCGCCGCGTTCGCGGTCCTTGTCCTCGCCGCCCGCGCCGCCGGCGCCGCCGCCCATGGGGGGCGGGTA
Source organism: Nonomuraea rosea (assembly GCF_039539705.1). Lineage (NCBI taxonomy): Bacteria > Bacillati > Actinomycetota > Actinomycetes > Streptosporangiales > Streptosporangiaceae > Nonomuraea > Nonomuraea rosea. The sequence continues at coordinate 227,643 of NZ_BAABDQ010000001.1, forward strand.
GATCGGCGTGCCCGTGTTGAGCGCGCGGGCGATGCTTCCCGGCGCGCCCACGCCCGTCGCCGGGCCGGCGCTTCCGAGCGTGCCCTCCGGATAACCGACCGTCGTCCGCGGGATGGAGGCGGACGTGCGCGGATCGTACGCCGTGGTGTCCGGGGTGCGGACCTGCGGGATGGCGGTGTTGGCCAGGTTCGGGTCCACGCCGGCGAGATCGGTCTTCGGGGGCTGATTGACGCTGCTCAGATCGGGGACCGCCGTGTTCGGCTGCTGCGCCGAGGACAGGTCCGGGGTGGTCAGATCCGGCTGGTTCACATTGGGCTGGGTGAGGTCCGGCTGCGTCACGTCAGGCTGGGTCAGGTCGGGCTGGTCGAGATCCGGCGTGTCCACGTCGGACGGATCCAGGCCCGGCGTGTCCAGATCGCCCGGCTTGGGGGTGTCGATCCCCAGGTCCCCAGGATCGACCTTGTCCTTGCCGAGATCGCCCAGCCCGGTGTTCGGGATCTCGCCCGCCCCGGTGGTCGGCATCTTGCCCATCCCGGCGGTGGGCATCTTGCCCATGCCGGTGGTGGGCGTCTTCGGAAGCTGGGGGGTCTTGGGCGTCTTGTCGGTCTTGCCGGCCTCTTCGGCCTGCTGGGTGTTGTCGGCCGCGGTGGCGAGCGCCTCTTTCCAGGAGTCGAGCACGTCCTTGCCCTGTTTGAGCGCGTCGGCCGCGTGATCGCGCACCGAGCGGTGGGCGACGTTGAGGCCGCCGCCGATCACGCCGAAGGTCATCGTGTGCATGTCGATGGACCGGGTCTTGTCGCTCATGTGCGTCAAGTCCTGGCCGTAGCTGCCCACGTTCGTGCCCAGCGTCCTGACGCTGGAATGGCGCATCTTGAAGTTGGGGTCGATGGAGCCCGGGTCCATGCTCGTGCCCAGGTTCGCGTAGTCCCCGAAGGGGTTGTCGCTCGCGGATGTGTCGGCCATGTGCCCCCCTTGTCACTTCGCCCCCATACGCTACGCCAGTCTCACAGGCGTCGTACAGGCAGATAGCGCGACATTACGGTCAGTCGTCGCCTACGCCCACCAGGGGTCCTAAATCACTGCGTTCTGGGAATACACCCACCATCCGCCCCAATGATATGGAAAATTAACGTCAGCACGTGCGACGCTAGAGACTGAAGTTCACTAATGTGACGAACCTGCCGACTCTAGGTGTCGGCAGGAGTCAGCCGACCAGCAAGCAAGGGAGACCCTGTGGGGGCCGAACCGCAGACTCAAGTAAGTGAAGCCGATCTCAAGGCAGCGATCACCCTCATCGAGGACGCAGCCACGCGCCTGCGCACGATCCAGATGAACCTCGACACCGCGGGTGTGACCCTGAAGGTGCACTGGGTCGGTCAGTCCCAGGCCGCGTTCGACGCCGTCCACAAGAAGTGGCACGAGCGCATGGACGTCATCCTCGGGAGCCTGCGCCGCCTGGCGGAGAACATCGGGACGAGCAACACCAACTACACCGCGTTCAACCAGGAGCGGACGGAGGCGATCAACCAGATCGCCGCGCTGATCAACGCCGCCCCGATGTCGCGCTGACCACCAGCCGCAGGTGACCAACTAAGCAGCACTGGAGGCCGCAATGCCCGCTGATGACATTTTCGATATCACAAAGGTCAACTTCTCCGGGCTCGGAGAGGGTGAGGACGCCTTCGCCAGGGCGTTCAACGACATGGTCACGACTCTGGAGCAGCTGGAGCGGGACCTGCTGGCCAAGAGCGCGATCTGGCAGGGCCAGACCAAGACCGTCTTCGACGAGGTCCGGCAGGTCTGGGAGACCGAGGCCAGGGACATGTCGCAGTTCGTGGACCTGATGAAGAAGAACATCAACATCACGAACATGAACATGCAGCAGGTCGAGCGGGTCAACGCCCAGATCTTCGACGGCAAGTAGGACAGCCGGGGTGGTACCGCCGGGGGGCGCTGACAGCAGAGAGGGCGCATGGGCACCGATCGTGGGGTAGACCTCAGCCGACGAGCGATCAAGGCCGCCAGGACCGATCTGGAAGAGGCCCTCGCGCTCCTGCGCCCCGAAAGCGGCAAGGGCAAGGGCGGCGGCAGCGCCGCGCCCGTTCTGGCTCAGTCGGGGTCGGTCGTCCAGCTGAACGACGACGCCGAGGCCATGAGCGGGTTCTGGCCGGCCGCCCTCGGCTTCCAGACGAGCGCGGGCAACGGCATCCGCGCCGTCACCACCTCCTACACCAACATCACCGACCAGGTGGAGAGCGTCATCGAGCTGTTCAACGCGGCGCTGCGCAACTACGACAACGCCGAGGGCGGCGAGGATCGGCGGCAGGTCTGATGGCCGAATACGAGCAGCCGATCAGGACGCAGATCGACGGTGACGAATTCGACGGCGCGACGCTCGACATGCTTCGGGAAACTCTCTCCAAGAACAAGCCCGAGCTGCTGCGCAACGCCGCCTCCGAGCTCCTCACCGCCAAGCAGCGCCTCGACAACCTGGTCGGAGTGATCGACAAGCACCTCCGGGAGCTGGACCTGCACTGGACCGTGGGCGACGACGCGAAGACGGTCAAGTCCTCGCTGCGCAGGCTGCGGGACGCCGCCGCGGACGTGTCCACCACGATCACCGACCAGCCCGTCAACGCCGAGCAGTGCCCCAAGAACCCCTCCGGCGTCGCGCCCGCGCTGCTTCTGCAGGCCCACACGCTGGCGGCGTTCAGCGGGGACAAGCTGCCCGAGTCACCTGATCGCGACGTCTCCATCCTGGAGGGCGCGTTCCAGGGAGGCATGGTGGGGACGGCCGGCGGCGCGATGATCGGCGCCGTGCCCGGAGCGGTGATCGGCGCCGTCGTGGGCACGATAGCCGGAGGCGTCACCGCCATCTTCACCGACGGCCCGATGCAGAACCTCTTCGGCGACTCGAAAGAGGAGCAGGACAGGAAGAAGGCGAAAGAGCACATCCGGTTGCTGACGGACGCGACCAAGCTCAACAACAACGTCTTCCCCGCGAATCTCAGGACCGAGATCCCCCAGTTCGGCGGCCTCCCCCCGGACGTCCCGACCATCCCCGTGAACAACGGCAACGGGCTCACCAACGGCCTGCCGACCGGGCCGGGCCAGCCGTACCTGCCGGCGAGCACCGGCCCAGGCAACCTGGGCTACCCGAACCAGGACGGCCTGCAGGACCCGAGTCAGCACCAGATCCCGGGGCTCGGCGACCCGAACCTGCCGGGCGGGCTCCCCGACGGCACGTTCCCCGGCTCGAACACCGGCACGGGACCGGGAACGGGCCCGGGCACGAACCTCGACGGGATCGGCACCGGACCGGGGACCGGCACGAACGGGCTGAACACCCCGGGCGTCACCACCCCCGGTGCGACCACCCCGGCCGCGCCGGACACCAGCGTGGACCGCCCGAACACCTCCTTGGCAGGGTTCCCCGACCCGACGGCCCTCAACGCCCCTGGCACCACCGGCCTGCCGAACGCCACCACGGGCATCGGCAGCCCGTACGCGGGACCGAATGCGGGAACGGGCAACCTCGGGGTGCCCGGCGCCGGCAACGCCGCCGCCAACGCCGCCAACGCCGCCAACGCCGCGAGTGCCATGCGCGGCAGCGGCGGCTCCTCCATGATCCCGATGGTTCCGCACGGCGGCTCCGGCGGCGGCCAGGAGCAGCAGGAGAGGACCAGGTCCACGTGGCTGCTCGAAGACGAGGAGTACTTCAGGAGCGACGAGGCGACGACGAATCCCTACATCCGCGGTGAATCGAAAGGCAAGGCATGAGCCGCCCAGCAGACGGGGGCTCGCCCCCACCGGAATTGGAGCTGGCCAGGAACTTCCCCGGGCTCGGCGACGACGACGGCCGCGGGCCGTACGTCGATCACAAGGGTGTCAGGGACGTGATCGGGCGGCTGCGCGAGAATCTCGGGGCGCTGTCCGGCAACCCGCTCCCGAACATGAGCGCCACCTACAGCGGCCCCGGCACGGTGCCCAACGTGGCGGGACTGGCCATGGTCGGGCCGGAGTCCTCCGGCTCGTGGGAGGTCGCCAACTACTTCGGCCTGAACGTCGAGAACGCCTATGAGGTGTTCGTGGACAGCTACTCGAAGCTCCAGGAGCAGGCCGACAAGTGGGCGGACGCGGTGGAGCAGGCCATCGTGAACTACGAAAAAGGCCACCAGGACAGCAGTGCGTGAGAAGCGGCAGGGATGACATAGATGGCTGACCAGTGGAAGCCGATCAGGATTTACGACTATCTCGGTGCCACGGCTCCCGGCGGCAACACCACCAGGGCCCAGGTCGCCGCCTGGCTGAACAGCGCTGACCCGGACCGGATCGAGCGTGCCGGTCAGAGCTACCTGGACGCCGCCAAGCTGGTCAGGGGCGACGACGGGGTCGAGGCCGCCTTCATGAAGGCGGCCGAGGAGCTGGCCAAGGTGTGGCAGGGCGAGGGCGCCACCAAGGCGCTGAAGGCGCTGCGGCTGCTGCACGCCAGCGCGGGCGCGCTGGGCACCGCCATGCACCAGACCGGCGAGCCGATGACCCAGTACGCCGCACGGGTCAGGCACTACAAGTCCACGATGCCCGCCCCCTCCATCCAGGAGAGCCTGAACGGCGGCTCGGCCGGTGGCACGGGCGTCGGCCCCGACGGGACGAGCCCGCTGATCACCTCGGAGAACACCGGAGGCGGGCTCACCGGCAGCCCGACGCTGCCGTCGCTCACCCCGGACGCGCGCGCCAGGAAGCACCTGGAGAACCTGAACAACGAGATCCTCGATCTGAACGCCAAGATCTCCGAGGGCCTGGCGTTCGAAGTGCCCGAGATCAACCCCATCTCGGTCGACACCGAGAACGCGCCGAAGCTGAACCCGGGCAGCGGCACAGATACGCCCACGGGCAAGACCACGTACTGGACCGGCGGCGGCACGGACGGCACCGGCACGGGCGGCAGCACCGGGAACGATCAGAGCGGCACCTCAGGGGACCGGCCGTCCAGCCAGAACCCGGGCCAGGACCAGAGCCAGAACCCGAGCCAGAACCCGGGCCAGGACCAGAACCCGGGCCAGGACTCCGGCCAGGACCAGACGCCCGGCCAGGACGACTCCGCCACGAATCCGCAGGACCCGTCCAACCCCGGGCAGAACGGCACCGACAACCCGTCGCAGAACCAGCCGGGGACCCAGGACAGCACCGATCAGCAGAGCGTGCCCCCGGTCATCAGCGCGGACAACCAGACGCAGCTCGCCGACGCCAACCCGGCCAACCCCACCACGCCGACGACGTCGAACCCGTACCAGTCCACGCCGACCACCACGGTCACCCCTACGACCCAGATGCCCACGACCACGACCACGCCCAACCCGTACTCGGCCGCGCCGGGACAGCCGGGCACCGGCACGTGGTACGGGACGGGTGGCACGGGGCCGACGGCGAGCCCGGCGGTGCTCAGGGGCGGGGCAGCATCCGGCTCCGGCTTCATGGCCTACCCGCCCGGGATGGGGATGGGCGGCGGCGCCGCCGACCAGAGCAGCGAGCGCGACCGGGAGATCTACGACCCGGAGGGCGACATCTGGTCCTCACCGCACCAGACGAGCCCCGAGAAGATCGGCTAGCACGCCCGCGGCAGGGCCGGCCCCGCGATTCGCGATCCGGGGTCAGCCCTCCATGCGCTGGCGGATCTTGTCGAGCTCGCCCATGAGGTCCCCGACGGTCCTGTTGTAGGCCGCCTCGGACTCGCGTACCTGCTCCATGGCCCCGTCGGCGTCGGTGCCGAAGCGCATGGGGTTCTCCTCGCCGAAGGTCTCCGCCATCATCGCCGCCACCTGGCGCTGCAGGTCGGCCGCGGCCTCCTTGACGAGGTCCTTGATGCGCTCGGAGAGCTCGCCCGAGGTCAGCCGCATGGCCTTGGGGTGCAGGATGAGCTCCTTCAGCCCCGCGCTGGCGAACTCGACCTTGACCAGGCCGTCCTCGTCCTCAGCCCGGCCGACCAGCTCGGCCATGGACGTCCGCAGCTCCGCGGCGCGCGCCATCTGCGCGTCGGCGTTCTTGAGGATCCTGCCGAGGTCCAACGCCCCGAACTCGCGCTCGATCATCCTCACACCCCAAATGCCCCAGAAGACGGTTTCGTTCGGCAACTCTAGGGGGTCGCGGCGGAAGTTTCCCGCTTCGGCTCGATCCAGTCGAAGTCCTGGTAGCGCGGAGGCAGCCCGGTGTTCTGGGCCGGCTCCTCGAACGAGGGGTACTCCCTGGCGTCGATCGTGATCGTCTTGAAGTCGATCGCGGCGTCCCCACCCGGCGTGATGTAGCTGAACTGGTGGTTCTTCTTCACCATGGTCGAGAGCACGTCGCCGCCCTCCTTCAGCGTGCTGGCCAGCGAGGTGGCCAGGAAGAGCGTGGCGATGTTGACCTCGGCGGTGATGTACCTCTCCAGCAGCAGCCCCCACACCGACGTGTTGGGCACCCGCTGCAGGCTCTTGGCGATCACGAGCAGGCCGATCGCGGCGAAGCTCATCCGCATGACCCAGGTCCAGAAGCTCCGGTACGACGCGGCGACCTCGTCGAGCATGCCGCTGCCCTTGGCGATCACGTTGCGCAGCGCGCCGATCTCGCGGTGGAACGTCCAGATCACCCGCTCGAACTCGTCCCGGTCCAGGGCGATCCAGCCGTCCCTGGCCGTGTTGAGGATCTGCGGGAGCAGCTGCTTGATGCCGTCGTCGAGCCGCGCGGCCATGCCGCTGTCCAGGACGCTGACCGCCTGCGCCATGCCGGGCTCGTTGGCCAGCATGCCGCCCGCGATGGCGATGGCCGGGGCCAGGCCCAGGGCGAGCTTGCCGGCCCGCTTCAGCACGTTGAGCGCCCGGTCCCCCATCGAGGTCATGTAGGGGTTGCGCCAGGCGGACACCGCCTGCTGCGGCGCCGGGGTGGCGTAGGGGCCGGGGTTCGGCGCACCGAACCCCTGCGCGCCCGGATACCGGGGAGCGCCGAAGCCGCCGCTGCTCGGCGGCGTGGTCGGCGTGCCCGCCGGGGTGGCGTACGGGTTGCCGGGCACCGGCTGGTTCGGCGTGGCGCGGGTGTGTGCCCAGGGGTCGGGGGTGCTCATCAGCCGCGGTACCGCACGATGCTGGCCTCCTCGGCCGCGCGCCAGTTGCGCTTGGCCCGGTCGAGGGACTCCGTCCAGCTCGTCACCGCGCTCTCCGCGTCGGTCATCGTCGTGTCGAGCCAGCGGCGGAACTCCTCGTACGCGGGGCCGATCATCATGCCGCCGATCGCTCCGAAACCGAGCCCGTCCACGACCGTCAGCGGCTGGAGCCCGTGCACGAACTCGACGGAGGGCAGCAGCTCCTCGTCGACGCGCTTGCGTGTGTGCGCGATCGTGGATGACGTGACGTAGATCTCCTGGCCAGGACCCTGCTGAGTATTCGACACAAACGTGATTGTTGTCCATATTTCGGCGGGGACAGGCGGGCTTGCCGTGATCTTCATGGGCGGTTCAGCAACCCGCCAGCTCAGGCTCGCCTTTCATTAACCGGCCGCCGATGACGTGGCGTGCCATGGACTACAGCGAGCACGACGTGGAAGAGCTGCTGAAGGAGAACGAGCGCGAGCTCTCCCGCCTGGCCGACGCCGCCGCGGGCCTGCGGGACATCATCGGCAAGGGCGAGAGCCGCAGCGGGCTGGCCACCGCCGTCGTGGACGCCGACGGCCGCCTGCAGAGCCTGACCCTCTCGCCCCGCGTGCTGCGCATGGACGTGGGGGCCCTGGCCGAAGAGGTCGTCCAGGCGGTCCGGCAGGCGCAGGAGAACCAGGACCGCCAGGCTCGCGAGCTGCTGGCCGTACCGGGATCGCAGCAGATCGGGCTGGCGGAGATCCAGCGACAGTTCACCGAATTTCAGGAGATGTTCGGCGCGGAGACGGCCGGCCGGAACGACCGGCTGCGGCGGCTGGCCGAGCGCGACCCCCGCGACGACTGACGTCCGCGGGTGGCTATCCGGCCAGGCCGCGGATCCAGGTGTAGACCTCCAGCACGCCGAGCGCCAGCGGGAAAAGCGCGATCAGCAGGATGACGTCCACGATCTCCCCCGCGCGGCCCCAGAACGGCGAGAGGCGCCCGGACGGCAGCCACAGGCCGAGGCCGACGACGAGCATGGCGAGCCAGAGCACGCCCATCACGACCGCGGCGGCGGCCACCGTGCCCGCGCCCGTGCTGATCGCGACGCCCACCGCCATCAGGCCGCCGAGGCCCGCGCACAGCAGCCAGAGGCGCTGGCCGAGGCCGTGGAAGACGCGGGCGCGCAGCAGCAGGACCAGGGAGAGCACGATCGCCATCGAGATCGCCATCCAGCTCGGGGTGGTGACCAGGTAGACCAGGGCCCCGATGGCGGTCAGGCCGATGCCGGTGACCATGCCGGTGGCGTACCGGCTGGCCTGCGCGGTGCGGGTGATGACGGCCTCGCTGTCCAGCCGCTGGTTGTCGGCGCGCAGCTCCTCGGCGCTGGTGGGCAGGGCGGGCAGCGGCACTCTGGCGATCTTGAACGACAGGCCGGGGATGAGCGGGCTGAGCGCGATCAGGATCGTGACCGTCATGGCGGCCGCGCCCGCGGCGGGCACGCCGGTCACCATGACCACGGCCGCCGCGATCGCTCCCACCACTGTCGCGATCGCCGTGCCGAGGAAGCCGGCGACGCCGTCGGCGACCACGGTTCCGCCGATCGTGGCCACCAGGGCCGTACAGGTCAGCGCGGCCAGCAGGTGTGGTGCGCCGAGCCCGGCCAGCGTGGAGCCGCTGACGAGGCCGTACAGGCCGGCCAGGAAGGCGTACGGGAGCGCGGCGTAGCCGATCAGCGCGCCCGCGGAGGAGTCGCCGACCGCCCTGGACAGGGCCGCGCTGACGCCGATCAGCAGCACCGCCAGGATGCCCGCGACCACGGTCACGCCCAGCGGCGCGCTGCCCGACAGGACCAGCGCGGGCGCGCCGAGCGCGAGGATGACGGCCGCCGCTCCCGTGCCCATGGCCTTGGTGTGGCGGCTCTCCCACTTGCCCGTGCTCTCCTTGACACCGCTGGCCACCACGTCGGCCACGTCGTCGTAGAGCGCGGGCGGCAAGGTGAACTCGCGGGGCCGCAGGTACAGCAGCTCGCCGTCGAGCACCCCCAGGGACGCGAGCGTCTGCCCGAGGTCGAACGGCGCGCCACCGAGCCGCTGGAGCACCCAGCCGGGCGAGCCGGAGGCGTCGCCGCCCGCCTCGCCGACCGCGCGCAGCAGCCCGGGCAGCACGTGCGGCAGCGGAACGTCGGCCGGCAACGCCAGATCCACCCTGCGGCGCGGGGCCACGATCGTGACGTGGCACAGCGGCGCCAGCGGCGGGCGCATCTGCGGCTGACCGCCCTGCGGGAACGGTGTCGGCTGCATCGGCTGCATCGGCTGATGTGCGAGCGAAGTCACGGTTACTCCAGTTACGGCTGGATAAATCCGACACGCCGAACATATAGGGACGGCGGGTCTGGTAAGAAAGTGTTCCAGGTGACAGGAGGGTTGTCCCGTCAGTGAGCATTGTTGTCGTACGACGTCCTGAGCGCAGGCCGAGCCCACAGCCGCCGCGCGGCGAGATCCTGCTGGAATCCCCACCGGAGATTCCCGAGATCCAGCCCGCCGGCCTCATGGGCATCCTCATGTACGTCCCCATGCTGGCCGGAGGCGCGGCGATGGGGCTGATGTTCACCGCCGGCGGCAACTCCAGCCCCATCATGTACGTGGCCAGCGGCCTGTTCGCCGTCTCGATGCTCGGCATGACGGTCGGCCAGTTCGGCCGCAACGCCGGCGAGCGCAAGAACCGGCTCAACGGCCTGCGCAGAGACTACTTCCGCTACCTCTCCCAGATCCGCAAACGCGTCCGCAAGGCCGGCGTCCAGCAGCGCGAGGCGCTGGAATGGAGCGGGCCCGCCCCGGACACGCTCTGGTGGGTCGCCATGGGCCCGCGGCTGTGGGAGCGCAGGCCGCGCGACGACGACTTCGGCACGGTACGCCTGGGCACGGGCGTGCAGAAGCTGGCCGTGCAGCTCGTCCCGCCCGACTCCAAGCCGGTCGAGGACCTCGACGCGCTCACGGCCGGCGCGCTGCGCAGGTTCGTCAGGGCCCACTCCACGGTGTCGGGCCTGCCCGTGGCGGTCGCGCTCAACTCCTTCGCGCGCATCCGGCTCAGCGGTGACAAGCGGGCCGTCCGCGGCCTGGTCAGGGCCATGATCGCGCAGCTGGCGACGTTCCACTCCCCCGACGACATGCGGATCCTGGTGTGCGCGAGCAAGGAGTCGATGCCGCACTGGGACTGGGTGAAGTGGCTGCCCCACGCGCTGCATCCGGAAGAGGTGGACGCGGCCGGGCAGGTGCGGCTGATGGGCGAGAACCTGGCGCAGCTCGACCAGCTCGTGGGCGACGAGCTGAAGGAACGGGCCAGGTTCCGGCCGGGCACGGCCGCGGACGCGCTGCCGTACCACCTGGTGATCGTGGACGGCGGGCACGTGCCGCACGACTCCCAGCTCGGCACGGACGCCATCCAGGGCGTCACCGTGATCGACCTGTCGGACTCGTCCGGGCCGGTCGAGGAGGCCAGCACCCTCAGGCTGGAGATCCTGCCCGACGGGTTCCACATGGTGAAGATCGACCACGCGGGCAAGCGGTCCACGACCCGGCTGGGCGACCCCGACCAGCTCGACTACGCGCGGGCCGAGGGCCTGGCCAGGCAGCTCGCCCCGCTGCGCGCCTCCGCCCACTCCGGCGGCGAGTCGCACGACCTGCTCGGCACCAACACGACGCTCACCGACCTGCTCGGCGTGGGCGACCCCGCCCGGCTGCAGACCACCGTCACCTGGCAGGCCAGGGCGGGCCGCAACAGGCTGCGCGTGCCGATCGGCCTGGGCGCCGACGGCCGGGTGGTCGAGCTGGACATCAAGGAGTCGGCGCAGGGCGGCATGGGCCCGCACGGGCTCGTCATCGGAGCCACCGGCTCCGGCAAGTCGGAGCTGCTGCGCACGCTCGTGCTCGGCCTGGCGATCACGCACTCCTCCGAGATCCTCAACTTCGTCCTGGTCGACTTCAAGGGCGGCGCGACGTTCCTCGGCCTGGAGACGCTCACCCATGTCTCGGCCGTGATCACCAACCTGGAGGACGAGCTTCCCCTCGTCGACCGCATGCACGACGCGCTGCACGGCGAGATGGTGCGCCGTCAGGAGCTGCTGCGCTCCTCGGGCAACTACGCCTCGCTGCGCGACTACGAGCGCGCCCGTGAGCAGGGCGTGGACCTGCGGCCGATGCCGACGCTGTTCATCGTGCTGGACGAGTTCAGCGAGCTGCTGGCGGCCAAGCCGGAGTTCATCGACCTGTTCGTGATGATCGGCCGGCTGGGCCGCTCGCTCGGCGTGCACCTGCTCCTGGCCTCCCAGCGGCTGGAGGAGGGGCGGCTGCGCGGCCTGGACACGCATCTGTCGTACCGGGTCGGCCTGCGGACGTTCTCCGCCATGGAGAGCCGGGTCGTGCTGGGCGTGGCGGACGCGTACGAGCTGCCCTCCGCGCCCGGCAACGGCTACCTCAAGTTCGACACGACCGGCATGACCAGGTTCAAGGCCGCGTACGTCTCGGCCGCCCACCATGACGACCCGGCCCAGGCCCCTGTGCCCGACGGCCAGGCGACGATCCGCGAGGTCGTCGAGTACGGCCCCGCCCACGTGCCGCTCCCCGAGATCACCACCCCCGTCCAGGTGGGCCCGCAGTCCGACGACGAGCCCGCCGGCACCAGCCAGCGCAGCCTGCTCGACGTCGTGGTGGGCCGGCTGGCCGGGCAGGGCCCCGCGGCCCACCGCATCTGGCTGCCGCCGCTGTCCGAGCCGCCCACGCTGGCCCATCTGCTGCCGCCGCTCTCGGTCACCCCCGAGTACGGCCTGACCACCACCGGCTGGAGCGGCAGGGGCCGGCTGCACGCGGTCGTCGGCATCATCGACAAGCCGTTCGAGCAGCGCCGCGACCCGTTCTGGCTGGACGTGTCCGGCGGCGCGGGACACGTGGGCATCGCGGGCGGCACGCAGAGCGGCAAGAGCACCGTCGTACGGACGATGGTGGCCAGCATGGCGCTGCTGCACACCCCGCGCGAGGTCCAGTTCTACTGCCTCGACTTCGGCGGCGGCGCGCTGGCCTCGCTGGAGGGGCTGCCGCACGTGGGCGGCGTGGCCACCCGCCTCGACACCGACCGGGTACGCCGCACGGTGGCCGAGATCAGCGGGATCCTGGAGCGGCGCGAACGGGACTTCGGCGAGCGCAGCATCGAGTCGATGTCCTCCTACCGGCGGCTGTGCGCGGAAGGCGCGATCGAGGGCGACGGCTGGGGCGACGTGTTCCTGGTCGTGGACGGCTGGCTGACGCTGCGGCAGGAGTTCGACACGCTGGAGCCGATCATCACCGACATCGCGGCGCGCGGGCTCGGCTACGGCATCCACCTCGTCGCGGCCACCAACAAGTGGTCGGAGTTCCGGCCGAGCATCCGCGACCTGCTCGGCACCAAGATCGAGCTCAAGCTCGGCGACGCCTACGAGTCCGAGGTCAGCAGGAAGAAGGCGCTGGCCGTGCCCGAGGGCGCGGCGGGACGCGGGCTGACCAAGGACGGTTTCCACTTCCTGTCCGCGCTGCCCAGGATCGACGGGGTCCAGAACTCCTCCGATCTGGGGACCGGGGCGCGCGGGATGGTGCAGGCCGTCCGCGAGTCGTGGCAGGGACCGCCCGCGCCGCCCGTCAGGCTGCTGCCCGCGATCCTGCCCGTCTCCGCGCTGCCGGACGACCCGGAGCGGATCCCGATCGGCATCGACGAGGCCACGCTGTCGCCCGTGTCGCTCGACTTCGACGCCGACCCGCACTTCGTGGTGTTCGGCGAGAACGAGAGCGGCAAGTCGAACCTGCTGAAGCTCATCGCCGAAGGCCTGGTGAGCAGGAAGCAGCCGAGCCAGGCCATGCTGATCGTGATCGACTACCGCAGGTCGCTGCTCGACTCCGCGGCCACCGAGCACCGCATCGGCTACGCCGCCTCCAGCACGGCCGCCGCCGAGCTGATCAACGACGCCAAGGGCGCCCTGCTGAACCGGCTGCCCCCGGCGAACCTGACGTCGGAGCAGCTGCGCGAGCGCAGCTGGTGGCAGGGCTCCGACCTGTACATCTTCGTCGACGACTACGACCTGGTCGCGACGTCGTCCAACCCGCTGCTGGCGCTGGCCGACCTGCTGCCGCAGGCCCGCGACATCGGCCTGCACCTCGTGCTGTCCCGCCAGATGGGCGGCGCGAGCCGTGCCATGTTCGACCCGATCATCCAGCGGATGAAGGACATGGCCACCCCGGCGCTGCTCATGTCCGGCAACAAGGACGAGGGCTACCTGTTCGGCAACGTCCGCCCGCAGCCGCTCCCCCAGGGACGCGGTCACCTGGTGGACCGCCGGTACGGGGCCCGCCTGATGCAGACGGCGTTCATGGACGCCGGCCGGGAATGATCGTCCGCAACCGTTCGCGAGGAGGACTGCCGGGCAATGGCGGATCTTGACATTCATCTGTCCGCGCTGGACAGGTGCCGCACGGCCATCCACACGGCCGCCGGCCAGTACGAGGACACCCTGACCGAGCGCAACCCCGGCAAGCTCACGTACGGCGACAACGGCGAGCCGCACAACAACAGGACGCCCGTCGGCGCCGACACCTTCGGCCACCTGACCGACTCCGGCACCCTGGCCTCGGCCGCGAACGACGTCTGGTCCGCGGTCATCGGCGAGATGGACGAGGCCCGCAGGAAGCTGGCAGGGACCGAGCGCGGCCTGAGCAACGTGGAGGAGAACATCCGCAAGACCCACAAGGCAACCTCATGAGCGTCGCGCACCTGCCAGGAGGCGACGCGCTCGACGCGATGCTGCGCAAGGTGACCGGCGATCCCGGCAAGATCGACACCCTCGCCACCGCCTGGCGGAGCGTGTCGGGCGACATCAACGAGTTCGCCGGGGCGCTGGGCGCGGCGGTCCAGACGGTGGACGACGCGTGGCAGGGCCGCTCAGCCGACCAGTTCGACACCTACATGCGCAAGTACGGCACTGCGGCCGAGGGCCTCAAGAACGCGCTGTCCAACGCCGCGGGCTCACTCGACGGCGCCGCCAGTGCGCTGCGCGAGTCGCACACCGAGATCAGCTCCATCTGCCGCGACCTGAGCACCAACGCCGGCAACTACCGGACCCGCTACTTCGCCAACAACCCCGACGCCACGGAGGACGACGTCAAGCCGGGGCTGACCAAGCTGGTCAACCAGGCGAAGACGGACGCCCAGCCGTGGGTGGACTCGGCGGACCGCGCCGTGACCAAGGCCAAGAAGGCCATCAACCTGGTCATGGACGAGCGCGAGCTGACCTTCCACGGCATCCCCGAGGTGTCCACCCAGGACTTCACCCCTGAGAAGGGGCGCACGATCGACTGGCAGCGGGATCCCAGCTACCAGGAGCGGAACCGTACCTCCACGGAGTCCTACTCCGGCGGCGGCACGCAGGGCACCTCAGGCACCTCAGGCGGCTTCGGCGGTTACGGCCCCAGCGGCCCGCCACCGGCCGGCGGCGGGCCCGCGCCGACGGGCAAGCTCAAGGAGTGGATCGACGAGGCCATGAGGATCCTGGCGCAGAACGGCGTCCCGGCCTCGAAGATGAACGCCAGCGACATCGCCATGATCATCCGGCACGAGTCCGGCGGGAATCCCAACGCCATCAACAACTGGGACTCCAACGCGGCCAAGGGCACGCCGTCCAAGGGGCTGATGCAGACCATCGACCCCACGTTCAGCTCGTACTCGCTGGCCGGGCACAAGAACATCTACGACCCGGTGGACAACATCATCGCGGGCGTGCGGTACGCGATCTCCCGCTACGGCTCGGTCTCGAACGTGCCCGGCGTGGTCGGCAGCAAGAGCGGCTCGGGCTACGTCGGCTACTGACCGCGCGTGATGAGAAAGGCCGAAGGCCCGGACCTCTGGTCCGGGCCTTCGTCGGTTCTGCTCAGCCGCAGTTGGCCCAGCCTGCGCTGGTGCTCTGCGAGCCGACGCTGCCGGAGAAGCGCACGCACTTGCCCTTCGCCGTCAGCTTGATCGGCCCCGCGTAGTACTCGTAGCTGCCGCTGTCGGTCTGGCTGCCGCCGCCCTGAACCTCCAGCGTGGCACTGACCGGGGTCTTCTTGCCGACGTCCGCGGACTTCATGGTGACCACGCAGTTCTGGCTGGTGCTGTTGTTCCAGAGCTGGTACGTGGTGCCGCCCGAGAACGCGCTGGTCCGCTGGATCGAGAAGCCCGAGCCGCACACCTGCGTGGCCGTGTAGGGGTTCTTGGCCGGGGTCGACGGCGTCGGCTTCGCGGTCGTCTTCGTCGGGGTGGGCTTGGCCGTCGTCTTGGTCGGCGTCGGCTTCGCGGTCGTCTTCGTCGGCGTCGGCTTGGCCGTCGTCTTCGTCGGCGTGGGATCCGGCTCCTGGGTCGGCGTCGGCTCCTTCGTCGGCTCCTGCGTCGGCGTCTTGGTGGGCGGCACCGTCTTGGTGACGGTCGCCGTCGGCTTGGCGCGCTGCTTCTTGGTCTTGGTCGGCTGCGCCGTGGCCGACTGCGTGACGGTCGGCTGGGCGGTCGGGATCGCGACCGGCTGCGTGGGCACCGGCGCCGGGGTGGTCGGCACGCTGGTCAGGTCGGGCACCGGCACCCCAGGCGTGCCCGACGCCCATTCGGTGGGCAGCAGCAACGGGCCGACGCCCGCGTCATCGGGGCTGGCCGTGGTGCCCCAGGGCACCGTGGGCTGGGGCTGCGCCTGCTGCGGGTCCGTCCCGGCGGGGTCGGTCCCCGGCGGGGCGGGCGTCACATCGGCGCTGGCCGGAACCGGGATCCCGTTCGCGTTGGCCTGCGCCACGGAGGCGGGGTTGACCTGCTGCAGCCGTACGTAGTTGTTCGCGCCCCACAGGCCCACGCCGGACAGCAGCGCGACCACGCCGACGCCGGCGATCAGCGCCATGGGGAAGCCGCGGCGCGGCGTCTGGGAGGCGGGCCTGGACGGCATCGCCTCCAGCCGGATCTGGTGCGGCGGGTGCGGCTCCGCCTCCGGAGGCCCCCACATCGGCGCCTCGGGCTGCTGCGGCACCGGCAGTCCTGGGCCGCCCTGCATGGGCATGCCCTGCATGGGCGGGCCTTGCATCGGACCCTGCATCGGGCCCTGCATGGGAGGACCCTGCATCGGCGTGCCCTGCATCGGGGGTCCTTGGATGAACGGTCCCGGCGGCGGGCCCTGCATCGGCGGCCCCTGCAGCATGGGTGCGCCCTGGACCAGCGGCGGGACCTCCAGCAGAGTCGGCGGATCCTGCCTGGCCGGGCCGCCCGGGCTGGGGATCGCGAGCCCCTGGAGCGGCACGCCCTCCAGCGGCGGCGCCTCGACACCCTTGGCTTCCGAGCTCTTCGCCGCTGTGCTCTTCGCCGCTGTGTTCTTAGCCTCTGGGTCCTTCGCCGCGCTGGTGTCGCCGAGGACCTGCATGAGCGCGCTGTACGTGGTCGGCCGCCCGCCGACCTCCTTGGCCAGCGCCGACAGCAGCACCCTGCGCATCGGCTCGGCCTGGATGCCCACCTCGGGCTCGGCGTTCAGCACCGCGTCCCGGTCGGCGAACGGCGGCTTGCCCGTCCCCGCGAACACGATCGTCGCGGCCCAGGCGAACACGTCCGCGTACGGGCCGTACTGCAGGCCCTCGATCTGCTCGGGAGCCTGGTAGACGACCTCGCCCACGGGCTCACCGAGCGCCGCGTCCGTCACCCTCGGCCCGTCCGGCCCGATGATCACGTTGTGCGGCGTGAGCGACCTGTGCGTCAGGCCCGCGAGGTGCACGGCCGACAGCGCGGTCAGCACGCCGACGGCGACCCGCTCCAGCGCGTCCCCGCTCAGCGGCGCGTCCTCGGCCACCATTTCGGCCAGGCTCTTGCCCTCGACGTGCTCACGGACGACGTACGGGCGATCTTCCAGGAATCCGGCGCTCAGCACCCGCGCGACGTACGAGCTCGAAACGCGCGTCGCGCCCATATACCGGGCGAGCGCATCAGGACCCGCGTCGGGCACGGCGGGGAGCAGCTTGATGGCGACGATCGGACCGTCCTCGGACTCCTGCCCGAGGAAGACCTCGCCCCGCGGCCCTTCTCCCAGCAGCCCAACGACGCTGTAATCGCCGATCCGCTCTGGGTCACCAGGGCGCAAAGGGTTCATGGCCAAACCTTTCACAGCAAAGCATGATCTCGTTACATTCAACCAGATCTGTCACATACGCATCAGGGGTTTCGGGCCGTCCCCGACAATTCACTGTCCCGTTTCCTTGCAGACCCAGTGAGGGTCACTCCGCGCGGCCCGGCCGCCAGCCTCTGCGCCGCCCCATCGGGAGCATCACGCGCGCGACCGCCACCAGCAGCGAGAGCCCCGCCGCGCAACCGGCGATGATCAGCGCAAGGTCGATCGCGCCCTGGTCCACGGGCGGGACCCCGGCCACGGCGCCCGCCGGGAGCGGGCTCGCGGGAGGGGGCGCGACCACGGGGGCGTTGGCCGGCTCGTAGGGGAGGATGGCGCTCACCGCCTGCATCGGGTTGACCATGCCCGCGCCCTTGCCGGTGCCCGTGGCGCCGTCCGCCGTGGCGATGATGCGCTGGCGTACCTGGGCCTGGTCCAGCGTGGGGAACCTGGCGCGGACGAGAGCCGCCGTCCCGGCCACGTAGGGGGCGGCGTAGCTCGTTCCGTCGAGGTCGGTGTTGTAGGCGCGGCCGGGCCAGGTGGAGGTGATGTCCTGGCCGGGGCCGAGCACGGCGACGGGGGTCTTGGCGTTGGAGAAGTCGGTGAGCGCGCCGCTCTGGTTGACGGCGCCGACCGCGAGCACCCCCTCATAGGCCGCCGGATAGGCGGGAACAGGGGTGCCGTCCTCCTTCTTGACGTTCCCGGCGGCGGCCACGATCACCGCGTCCTTGGCGAGCGCGTACTCCACGGCGCTCTTCAGCGCGGGCTGGTCCTGCGTCGAGATCGACACGTTGATGACGTCGGCGCCCTCGTCCGCGGCGGACTTGATGGCGTTGACCAGCAGCGCCGGGTCACCCTCCCGTTCGGAGGTGGTCTGCTTGTACGACAGCAGCCGCGCCCCCGGGGCCATGCCGTAGAACAGCACGCCCTGCATGTACTGGGCGCCGATGATGCCCGCCACCGCGGTCCCGTGCCCGAGGCAGTCGCGGTCGTCGGTGCCGGTGAGATCGGCCTTGCCCGCCAGCCTGAGCTGTGGATGTTGCAGGTCGACCCCACTGTCGATGATCGCCACGGACACACCGGCGCCGGTGGACAGCGACCAGACGCGTTTCGGGTCGAGCCGTTTCTGCGCCCACGACTCCCCGACCTGCAGGGTGCCCCTCGCGGGCTCGCAGGCCGTGGCTGCTGCCGCGGCCGGCATCAGCGGGAACTGCAGGGCGAGCGCACTCGCCACGAGGGCGCGACCAATCATGGGCGAAAAGCGTAGCCTGCCCGATTAGCCGGAAAGAAGGCCCCGTGGGCTCGGCGGGGAAACCCGGCCGACGCGATGGGGAAGCCGGGCCGACGCGATGGGGAAGGCCCGGTCGACGGAGAGAAGCCCCGGCGCCTTCGCCAGGGCCTCCGACCGTGGTCATTTCGTGGCGGACTCGATGTTCTGCCGGTAGGTGCCGATGACCCGGGACGCTTCCTGGAGCTCCTCGGTCATCCGCTGGAAAGCCGTGCGGTAGTTCTGCCAAGCCTGTTGGAAACGCTGTGCGCCGGGCCCCGTCCACGCGGTGCCGACCTTGGCGGCCTCGCGATCGAGCGCGGTCATCGTGGTGCGGACCGCCTCGGACTGCTGGGTGAACTGGGTGGACATCTGCTGCATTTCCGCGGGGTCGCCGCCGAGCATACTTTGGCTCATGCATACCTCCTGGACCATGTGAAAGCGGCTTCACCCTAAGGGTGCCTACGGGCTGTCGCCGGTGTTATGCCCAGCGGCTATGGTCGTCCCGAGGATTATTCGGATCGATCGGAAGCGGTCGGGGCATGCGCGAGGTAGTGGTGACCGGCGGTGGCACCGGCATCGGATACGCGATCGCCGGGGCCTTCACCTCACTCGGCGACCACGTGACGATCACGGGCCGTCGCGACCACGTGCTGAAAGAGGCCGCGGAGCGGATCGGCGCGGCGTACGCTTCCTTCAACGCCGCCAGCCCCGTCGCCGTCAAGGAAGCGCTCGCCGACCTGCCGCCGAACGTGGACGTACTGGTCAACAACGCCGGTGGCAACACCAACCTGGACCGCAGGCAGTCCGGCGAGCTGATGGACGTGGCCGAGGCGTGGTGGGCCAACCTCAACGCCAACCTGATGTCGGCCGTGCTCGTCACGACCGCGCTGGCGCCGCGCATGAACAAGGGCGGCCGGGTCATCTCGATCGGCTCGATCGCCGCACGTGGCACGGGCTCGGGCTCGTACGGCGCCGCCAAGGCCGCCATGGAGTCCTGGACCGCCGACCTGGCCGCCGAGCTGGGTCCCAAGGGCATCACCGCGAACATCGTCTCCCCCGGTCTCGTCGTGGACACCGAGTTCTTCCGCGGCAGGCTGACGGACGACGGAATCAGGGCCCGTGTGGAGAACACGCGCAACGGGCGCCCTGGAACTCCCGCTGACGTGGCAGATACCGTTCTTTATCTGGCCTCCGCGGGAGCCAGGCACGTCACTGGGCAGGTGCTTCACGTCAACGGCGGCGCGTATCTGGGCCGCTGAGACCCGGGCCACCCAGACCCGGGCCGCGGCGACTCGGGTCGCCGAGCCGCAACTCGCGCAGGAAGGACAAGGTCGGTGCGGAAGGTTCTGATCGCCAACCGTGGCGAGATCGCTGTGCGGGTGGCACGCGCCTGCAAGGACGCCGGGATCGGCAGCGTGGCCGTCTACGCCGACCAGGACATCGACGCCCTGCACGCCAGGGTGGCGGACGAGGCCTACGCCCTGGGCGGACAGTCTCCCGCCGAGACCTATCTCGACATCGGCAAGCTGCTCGACGTCGCGCGGCGGGCCGGGGCGGACGCCGTACATCCTGGATACGGTTTCCTCGCCGAGAACGCCGACTTCGCGCAGGCCGTCATCGACACCGGCCTGACCTGGATCGGGCCCCCGCCCGCCGCCATCGCCGCGCTCGGCGACAAGGTCCAGGCCAGGCACATCGCGCAGAAGGTCGGCGCGCCGCTGGTCGCCGGCACCAAGGACCCGGTGTCCGGGGCCGCCGAGGTGGTGGCGTTCGCGGAGGAGCACGGGCTGCCGATCGCGATCAAGGCCGCGTACGGCGGCGGCGGACGCGGCATCAAGGTGGCGCGCGAGCTGCCGGAGGTCGCCGAGCTGTACGAGTCGGCCGTGCGCGAGGCGGTCGCCGCGTTCGGGCGGGGCGAGTGCTTCGTCGAGCGCTACCTCGACCGGCCGCGCCACGTCGAGACCCAGTGCCTGGCCGACCACGAGGGCAACGTGGTCGTGGTCAGCACCCGCGACTGCTCGCTCCAGCGCCGCCACCAGAAGCTGGTGGAGGAGGCGCCCGCGCCGTTCCTGTCCGACGAGCAGATGGAGATCCTCTACACCAGCTCCAAGGCCATACTCAAGGAGGCCGGCTACGTAGGGGCGGGGACGTGTGAGTTCCTCGTCGGGCAGGACGGCACCATCTCCTTCCTCGAGGTCAACACACGGCTGCAGGTCGAACACCCGGTCACCGAGGAGGTCTCGGGGATCGACCTGGTGCGGGAGATGTTCAGGGTCGCCGACGGCGAGACGCTGGGCTACGACGACCCGGTCCTGCGCGGGCACTCGATCGAGTTCCGGATCAATGCCGAGGACGCGGGCCGCAACTTCCTGCCCGCCCCCGGCACCCTGACCGTCATGCGCACCCCGTCGGGGCCTGGCGTGCGGCTCGACGCCGGCTACGAGGCCGGGATGACGGTGCCCCAGACGTTCGACTCGCTGGTGGCCAAGCTGATCGTCACCGGCCGCACCCGGCAGGAGGCGCTGGAGCGGTCGCGGCGGGCGCTGGCGGAGTTCGAGATCGACGGGATGCCGACCGTCCTGCCGTTCCACCGGGCCGTCGTCAGTGACGCGGCCTTCACCTCCGCGCCGTTCGCCGTACACACGCGGTGGATAGAGACCGAGTGGGACAACACGATCACCCCGTACGCCGGGGACGCCGCCACGGCGGAGGCCCCAGGGCGCGAGACGGTGACCGTCGAGGTCGGCGGCAAGCGCCTGGAGGTGGTCCTGCCCGCGGGTCTCGGTACGTCCTCCGCTGCGCCGAGCGCGAACAAGGCGCCGAGGCACGGCGGCAGCAGCGCCAAGAAGGCGGTAGCCGGCGGCGACGCGCTCGTGAGCCCGATGCAGGGCACGATCGTCAAGGTCGTGGCCTCGGACGGGACCGAGGTCAGCGAGGGCGACACGGTCGTGGTGCTGGAGGCCATGAAGATGGAGCAGCCGCTGACGGCGCACAAGTCGGGCACGATCACGGGCCTGACGGCCGCAGTCGGGCAGACGGTGACCTCGGGCGCGACGATCTGTGAAATCAAGGACAGCTGACGGGTTATGTGGCCGGGGGAAGACCATCACATGTGCGCCCTCGGCCACTCCGCCGGGTAACGTCGGCAGTGAGGAACTTTGCCGACCGCCCGTTCGTCTTCATGGGCGAAGGAGGCTTGCTGCCAATGACCCATTCGCTGCGCCGAGCAGGGGCCGCGATCGCGGCTCTGATCGCCGGTCTATTCGTCGTTCTTGCGCTGTCCCCTGCCGCTCACGCGGCGGCTCCCCCTGACGCCAACTCGGTGGTGTCCTTCTGGAAGGACAAGCAGGACCCGCTTTATGTCGAGTCGGGCTCGCCACTGACGTCAGACCAGCAGAATGAGATCCGTGACGCGCTGAAGGGGGCCGACAGCAAGGTCTACGCTGTCGCACTGCCCGACGGCACGGTGGACAACTCCAGCATTGAGTCCTACATGACCCAGCTCAACACCTCGTTGACGGCTGCGGGCCGCAACCGCGCCACGTACGCGGTGCTTGACGGCACGACGCTGTTCGCCGCCTCCAGCGCTCTGCGCCAGGCGGGTCTCGCGGGCGAGCTGGCCAACCGTGCGGTCACCGCCAACGAGGGCGACGTCGTGGCCGGCATGAAGGACTTCACCAACCGTGTGGACCTCGCCGTCAAGGGCAAGCGCTCGGCGCTCGACTCCGGCAGCCAGGCCAACCCCGGCGCGGGCGGCACCGCCGCGCTGATCGCCCTCGGCGGCCTCGTGGTGGTCGGCGGCGGCGGCTACTTCCTCTACTCCAGCAACAAGAAGAAGAAGCGCGCCATCCAGGACGCGAAGGACCTCGCGGCGGTCAAGCAGACCGTCGAGGAGGACGTCACCAAGCTGGGCGAGGAGATTGCCGCGCTCGACTCTGACGTGGTGCTCTCCGGCGAAGGCGGCAAGCACATCGACGAGTGGCAGACGGCGCTCGACTCCTACGAGAAGTCCAAGACCCAGCTCGCCACCGTGCAGCGCGCCGACCAGGTCCGCGAGGTCACCCAGACCCTCGAGGACGGCCGCTACGCGCTGGCCGTGGTCAAGGCCAGGGTCGACAATGAGCCGATCCCCGAGCGGCGCGCTCCCTGCTTCTTCAACCCGCAGCACGGCCCCTCGCTCCGTGACGTCCGCTGGGCCCCGCCCGGCGGCGCGGTCCGCGACGTACCCGCGTGCAAGATGGACGCGGAAGCCGTGGAGCGCGGCTTCGACCCGCAGATGCGCGAGGTCATGGTCGACGGCCAGCGCAGGCCCTACTACGACGCCGGCCCGGCCTACCAGCCGTACGCCTACGGCTACTACGGCGGCTTCGGCGACGTCATGACCGGCATGTTCATCGGCACCATGATGGGCAGCATGCTCAGCGGCGGCTTCGGCTACGGCGGCTACGGCGCCGGCTACGCGGACGGCGCGGCGGACTCCGGCGGCGGCGGAGACTTCGGCGGCGGCGACGCTGGCGGCGGCGGCTGGGGCGACTTCGGCGGCGGCGGAGACTTCGGGGGCGGAGACTTCGGCGGCGGCGACTGGTAAACCCGACAAGCGCTCCCCGTGGATTCGTTCCACGGGGGGCGCTTTCGCATTTCCAGACCGGATGAACAACCAACACCGCATAGGCCCGCCACGCGCGTTCGGGCTTCGGGCAATGCCTCCCAGAGGGCCAGCCCCCTTCGACCCCCGAAACGCAAGGTCCTTCGCGGTGGGGGCGCTACGCGCCATGAAAGCTCGGGCTGTTCTGTGTGGGGGACACCCCCATACCCCCGGGCGGGGGTCTGCCGACCCCCACACCCCCGGCCGTGGGACGAGTCCGGCGGAACGTGCTCGTCAACCACTCGCGCCACCGTCGAACCTTCGGGCCACTCTTCGCACTGAGCACTTCGTAGCGGTCTAGAAGACCGGTAGCGGATCGTGCGGCGAGGCACGATGAGTACGGTGGCCTATTGGCGGGCGATGATCCTCCTGGCCTCGGCCGACGGCGATACCGTGCCGCTCATCGCGCGCCTGGTGCACGCCGATGAGAACGCTGTGCGCGATGTGATCCACATTTCAACGAGAATCGGGCTGGCCTGCCTGGACCCTCAAGAGCGTCGACCACCGGCACCCGCCGCCTGAAGCCTCTCACCCAACCCGGTGATCGTTTCTGGTCACAGCACCACCAGCCAGCTTCGAACGCGTTTGGGCCAATACCAAGGCGCGCACACAGTAGACCTGATCAGCCTCTTGGATGTTCCGGCCCATCGGATGCATGGGATGGGTCATAGTGAAGAAGGTCGCCGGGCTGGCAGTCCAGTTCGCGGCAGAGCGCGGTGAGCGTGGAGAAGCGGATCGCTCGCGCGCGGCCGTTCTTCAGTATCGACAGGTTCACGATCGTCACACCGACCCGTTCGGAGAGCTCGGTCAGGGTCAGTCCACGCTCGGCCAGCAGCTTGTCCAGGTGGACGGTGATGCGGTGGTCGTCTTCCGGCGGCATCAGACCAAACCCTGGACATCGGAGCGGAGTCTGCTGCCCTGGCGGAAGAACTCGGCCAGGGCCAGGACGCTGAAGCCGACGACCGGCGCCCAGCGGTAGTCTTCCGCGGCGTGCAGGGCTACTCCTTGCAGCGGGGTGCCGGAGACCAATGTGTGCAGGACCCATTCGTCCACCTGCGGGATCACGGCGACGCAGATCAGAAGCACGCCGATCACGGCGAGCCTTCTGGCGTTCTTCGGCGTGAAGGGATCACCCGTGTGGAAGCTGCGCATCATCAGGAGAAGAAACACCGCGACGACACAGAGCACCAGCGTGAGCAGCAACTCGGGCAGGATCAGAAGGAAGCTCTGCCAAGGGCTCGGCTCAGCGATGGTCAGCGTGGCATTGAATGCGGGCTCTACGAGGCTGACCGTTCCCGGAGGGCCGGTGGGCGCGGGCGCCGGGTTGTCGGCGGTGGTAACGGTCGCATAGGGATTGACGGAAACGTAACGCGTGTCGGTCCTGGACCCGCCGAAGACTGCGAAGAGGCTGGCCAGGAGCATGACTAGAGCGAAACCGAGCCCTAACCACACGGTCACCTCGAGGATGCGGATGCTCACCGGCGGTCTGGCCATGACTAGCCCCTCGCTCGGATATCGATTTTCGTTAACAACGATAAACGATAAGTTCGGAGCGAACAAGACTGCTGTTGTCGTGGGCGGTCACGGCGAGCATGAGCGGCAAGCACCTGGATCACCATCACCCAAGATCGAAATAAAGATCGGAAAGCATCCGCGCGTGGGTCGCAAAACACAAGGTCAAGCTACTGTTCACGCCGACCTGCGCCTCCTGGCCAACCCGATCGAGGCCCACTTCGGACCCTTGCGCCAATCACCCCTGGCCAACTCCGACCATCCGCTGGGGCAGCCGACCACTGGCACCCGCCGCCTGAAACCTCCCACCCAACCACCTGGTGATCGTTTCCGGTCACAGCACTAACTGCGCAAAATGCTCGACGGCTCCATGCCTGCGATGCCTGGAGGAGCGGCGCTGGGGATCGACGGCTCCATGAGCAAATGGCGAAGACTTGCCGCCGGACTCGTCTCACGGCCGGGGGTGTGGGGGTCGGCAGACCCCCGCCCGGGGGTGTGGGGGTGTCCCCCACACAGAACAGCCCGAGCTTTCATGGCGCGTAGCGCCCCCACCGCGAAGGACCATGCCTTCCGGGGGTCGAAGGGGCTGGCCCTCTGGGAGGCATTGCCCGAAGCCCGAACGCGCGTAGCGCCTCCGCTGCGAAGGACCAAGCCTTTTGGGCGGTGCTGCCCGGAGCCCGCGCGCGTAGCGCCCCTGCGAGGACCACGCGGTGTGCGGTCAGGAGTGGACGGCGCGGATCTCGGTCACGGTGAAATCGTCGACGATGTGCCGGTTGTCCACCAGGAACCCGACGAGCCCGGCCACCGCCTCCGTCCCCGTAGCGGCTCTCACCTGACCGCTGAGGAGGAACACCAGCGGGGTGGACGGCTGGTCGAGTGCGAAGCGGCGGCCGTGGCGGTGGACGTCGTGCAAGGCCCTGATGGGCATCGGGCGCGCCGAGACGAACCACGCCGCCACCTCCCACTGCGGCAGCGCCGGGTCGTCGGATGCGGAGGCGTGGTAGCAGGTGACGCAGCCGTCGCCTGCGTGCCTGCCGTGCGGGCAGGTCCAGCGGGCGATGTCGGCGTGGGTTTGGTTGCGGACGCTCAGGTTCGCCGTCTCGGTCACGCGGCGGCGCACCGGTCGTGGCGGGGGCTCGGGCCAGGAAGCGTGGGCGTTGACGGTGATCGGATCCTCCGGATGGGTCGACGAGGCTGGAGGGAGAGCTGTGGCTGGGGAATCGGGAGTAGCAAGGAAGAAGCAGGAGTAAGAGTGCAAGAAGCTCGGGTGACGTTGAAGTTCAGGGTGACGAGGAAGCTCTGGTGGCAAGGATGCTCAGGTGAAGGACGCTCGGGCGGCAAGGACACTTGGGTAATGGACGCTTGGGTGACAAGGACGCTCGGGTGACCAGGAACTGCGGCTGCGACAGGGCTGAGGCTGGTCGTCAGGCGGGACCGCCGAGGAGCGGATGGTCGGGGACGTTGCGCCGGGTGTAGGAGACGAGGTGGTCGATCTCGGTGAAGCCCGCGTCCTCGAACGCCCAGCCCGGTTTCCCGCTGGCCGGGTCGGCGGCGGCGTACAGGATCGTCTCCGCGGCCCCGTGCTCGCGCAGCAGGAGGTCGGCCCGCTGGAGCAGGGCCCGTTCGAGGGCCTCGTCGGCGTGGCGGGGGCCGGCGCTGAACCACCACAGGACGCCGAGGCCGTTCACCGGCTCCTGGGCGACGACCTCGGCGGAGGAGTCGTCGTCCTTGGCCTTCAGCCACCAGCCGGGCGGCGACTGGCTGTCGACGACCTCGACCGGCGGGCAGTCGGCGGCGTGGTCGCAGGCTTTCGTGCGGCGCAGGTAGCGCCAGGAGTTGCGGCCGGAGAAGCCCGCGTGCTCCAGCACCTTCCGGGTCACGGGCCGGCGCCCTGTCGGGAGGGCGGGCAGGCCGAGGCCGAGCGCGGCGGTGAAGGCGTGCATGACCTTGCCGCCGCTCAGTTCGAGCAGGGCATGGGCGACGAGTGCTTCGACGATGTCCGGTATCTCCTGTCCGTGTAGCCAGAGGATCTCCCCCGAATCCTCCGTCTGATGCGCCGCGTAGGAGATCACGCCCATGATGTGGTCTTCCTGGTCCACCAGGACGTCGGTCCTGGGGCGTTCGAGGTCGGACCAGAGGACGGGCTCGCGGCGTGAGGTGCCGGCCATGGCCTGTGCGAGGATGCCGGGCGTGCATTCCGGCTGGCCGGGCAGGCGGTCGGCTTCGACGAGGGCGAGGACGGCCTGCTGGTCGGCGGGCCGGTAGGGGCGCATCCGCATGCTCGGCGCGGGTATGTGGGCGGGGGCCCGGCAGTGGGCGAGGATCTCGCTCGCGGACAGGGTGTTGCCGGTGCGCGCGGCGGTTCGCATCGCGGCCGTGGCGGCGGGTGCGGCGGTCTCGGGCGGGACCACCAGGAGCAGATAGCCGTCCTGGTCGCCGCGGATCACCCTGATCGTGTTCGCGGTGCCGGTGAAGCCGCTGACACGCAGGAACCGGCCGCGGACGAGCAGGTGGGCGGGGGTGTCGTCCCAGGCGGCCAGGTTGAGCCTGACCCGCATGATGGGGCCGAGCTGGTTTTCCAGGATGGTGACGAGCGCGGGCAGCTCACGGTGCAGGTCGGTGGTGCGGGGCCACCAGGCACCGTCGAGGGTTCCGTCCCTGGCAAGGGTCGGCTCAAGGAACACACGGGCCGGGCGGAGCGCGATGGGTGCGGGATGTAGGTCGTGAATCGGCATCTGGTGCCGCCCGTCTCCGGTGCCTGACCGGTCGTGCCTGAGGTGATGCCGACGTGGTTGCCGGCATACGGAAGAGCCCAGGTGAATCCACCATACGCCCCTCGGTTGACGTCGTTCTCCCCCCGCGCGGCGCCTGTGTCGTACGAGCGTCGACGGTGGCCTGAAGTGCGATGATCTCGGTGAGTGTCCGCGGGGATGAGGAGCGTCATGGAGCTGGCTGACCTGGACTATCTGGGGCTGCTCTCCGAGGTGTCCGCGGCCGTGAACAGCAGTCTCGACGCCGACACCGCGCTGCGCCGGCTGTCCAGGATCCTCGTGCCCAGGCTGGCCGACTGGTGTGCGGTCGATCTGGTCGAAGGGGAGAGCCTGCGGCGGGTGAGCGTGGCCGCGGCCGGCGTGCATACGCTGAGCGCCGAGCTGCCGGGCGCGATCGGGGCGCTGCCGCTGGAGATGGAGGACCTGCTCCTGCGCATGCTGCGGACGTCCAGCGCGCTGCTGATCAGCACGGCCACCGCGAACGCCCCCGCCGGGGCCGTGCCGGGCGACATCAGACAGCGGCTGCACCTGCTGCTGGCCGCCGACTCGGCGATCGTGGCGCCGCTGCGCGTGCGCGGCAACGCGCTCGGCATGCTGACCCTCGTCCGGGTGCATCCAGGCGCGCCGCTGACGGCCGCGTACCTGCCGTTCGTGGAGGATCTGGCCCACCGCACGGCCCTCGCCGTCGACAACACCCGCCTGTACGGCCTGCAGCACGAGATGGCCAGCCGCCTCCAGCACTCCCTGTTGCCGAGACTGCCCGACCTCAGCCCGCTCAGCCTGGCCTCCGGCTACCTGCCGGCGCGGGAGTCGTCGCAGGTGGGCGGCGACTGGTACGACGCGTTCCGGCTCTCTGACGGGACCCCCGCCCTGGTGATCGGCGACGTCGCCGGCCACGACATCACCGCCGCGACGCAGATGAGCGAGGTCCGCAACATGCTGCGCGGCCTGGCCTTCGACGGGCGGGAGGCGCCGGCCCGGGTGATGGCCCGCCTGGACCGGGCACTCGTGGGGCTGGGTGAGAGCTTCCTCACGACCATGGTGCTGGCCAGGGTGGAAGGCGGCGAGGCCGGACCTTGGCGGCTGCGCTGGACCAACGCGGGACATCCGGCGCCGCTGCTGGTCACCCCTGACGGCGGCACCCGGTTCCTGGAGGCGGGACGCGGACCGCTGCTCGGCCTCGATCCCAAGCTGCCACGCGGCGACGGCGCGGAGCCGCTGCCGCCCTGTTCGACACTCGTCTTCTACACCGACGGGCTGATCGAGCGCAGGAAGGAGCCGCTGGACCGGGGCATGACCCGGCTGCGCAGGCAGATGGGCGGCCTGGCGGGCGCGGATGTGCAGACCATCTGCGACGAGCTGCTCGCCGCCAACGACACGGCCAACGAGGACGACATCGCGCTGCTCGCCGTGCGGCTGCCCGCGGGCTAGAAACCCTGGAAAACGGCAGCCGGGGCCCGCACCGATCAGGTGCGAACCCCGGCTCCGAGCATGCGCTACGTCAGGCGGCGACGATGTTCTCCGCCTGCGGGCCCTTCTGGCCCTGCACGATGTCGAACGAGACCTTCTGGCCCTCGGTCAGCTCGCGGTAGCCACCGTTGGAGACGATGTTGGAGTAGTGGGCGAAGACGTCGGCGCCGCCGCCGTCCTGCGCGATGAAGCCGAAGCCCTTTTCACTGTTGAACCACTTCACGGTTCCGCTTGCCATGTCTATCTCCTCTAGATAATTGCAGAGATGAAATCCGCACCGCGCGAATTCCGTGTCGCCGCGATGAGCCCATCCGGAGATACCGGCAAACAAAAAAACGCTCCTGAAGATCAACTCTGTCAGGCGCGCACAAAGTCTTTATGGGTACCACAATGCAACGCTCACAAGGTAGCACACGCGATGGGCGCACCGTACGCCGGATCGGCCAGAAGAGGGCCCTCCGCGGGGCGAATTCGCGGCGTGTCCTGTGGGAACTCTGATCTTGAGAATTTCGGTGACCACGGTGCGGCAGGGTAGGCTGAGGCCACCGAGGACACCTCGTGCGTTGGCATTTGGGCTGGCGTCGCCCGCGGCGATACACCTCCCCGGCCCCCGCGAAGGGGCCTGACAGGCCTGGCAAGCATGATGCCCCGACTGCGCACGCATCCTGAGCCACCCAGCGTCATCGTCATCGCGATCCCGCCTACCGGCCCGTCCACCAGCACGGCTGACTCCAGCCGCACGGAGTTACCCGCCGGGCCGCCGGAGGGCACGAGTCCTCATGGTTTCTGTCTCCTCACCGAATCGGAGCATCGCTTGACCGCTCTCGCCATATCAGCGCCCGGCCAGTCCGCGACCACCGTCCGGCTGTCCGGCGAGATCGACATCTTCACCAGCAAAGCCCTGCGCGAACAACTGATGAACATCCTCTACGCCAGCCGCAGGCTGCTCGTCCTCGACCTGTCCGAGCTGGTGTTCTGCGACTCCTCCGGGCTGGCGATCCTGGTCGGCGTGCAGCGCCGGGCCAAGTCCATGGGCATCACCCTGGCCCTGGCCTCGCCCACCCCCTACATGTCCAACCTGCTGCGCGTCACCGGCCTGGGCCGCGCCATCCCGGTGGTGGCCTGATCGCCGGGGCGCCGGGTAAGATCATCTGGATGTCGGCCGCGACTCATCTCGCCCAAGGGCCCCGGGTGGCGCTGCGCCATGTCTCGCCCGGAGACGCCGGAGAGCTCGCCACGCTGCATCGGGAGAGTGCCGACCTGCTCGGCCGCTGGATGCCCGGCCCGCCGCTGACCACGCGCGAGGAGTTCGTGACGTACCTCGCGCGGTTCGAGGACCCGGCCCACGAAGGCTTCCTCATCTGCCTGCGGGACACCGGTGCGATCGTCGGCAGGGTCAACGTCAACGACATCCTGCGCGGCTCGCGCCAGAGCGCGACCATCGGCTACTGCGCGTACGCGGGCACCACCGGCCACGGCTATCTGACCGAGGGTCTCAAGCTGCTCGTCCGGCACGCCTTCGGCGAGATGGGGCTGCATCGCCTGGAGGCCAACATCCAGCCGACGAACACACGCTCCCTGAGCCTGATCCAGCGGCTCGGGTTCCGGCGTGAGGGCTATTCGCCGGCCTTCCAGCTCATCGACGGCGCCTGGCGGGACCACGAGCGCTGGGCCATCACGGCCGAGATGATCTGACGACGGGACGATACGGACCCGGGTGGCGCATCGCCCACACGGTGCCCCGGGTGATGGCCTTCTTGAAGGCGGCGGAGGCGCGGCCGGTCAGCACGGCGTCCAGCGGCGTCTGGCACGACATTCCGGACCGGCCGGGCGGCGTTGTCCGGTGCGGCCGCGTCGCCGACGCCGAACACCTCCGCGTCGCGGATCAGCGCGGCGGGCTCGCCGTTGACCTCCAGGAGCTCGATCGCCGCCCCGGCCGCCTGCGGGCGCCCGCTGAGCCCGCGCAGGTAGCGCGCCACCGTCGCCCGCCCCCGCACGGGCCGGCGCGCGGCCGTCGTGCCGCCGCCGTCCGCCCAGGCCACCGCGTCGTCGGCGAGCAGCCGTTCCAGCGCGGCGACGTCACCGCTCAGCGTCGCCTTCATGAAGCCCCGCACGATGCGCCGATGCTGCTCGCGGTCGCTCTCGAACCGCTTACGCGGCTCCCCACGTGCGCCCTGGCCCGGCGGTGGAGCCGGCGGGAGTGCGCCTCGCCGATGCCGAGCAGGCCGGCGATCTCCGCATGGCTGTGCCCGAACGCCTGCCTGCGTGCCGAGGCGAGCTGGTTCAGGCAGAGGTTCGCGGCCACCTTGGTCAGCCACGCGGCGGGCACCTCGACCGGTCCCGCCTTGCTCCAGCGCAGGTACGCCTCCTGCACCATGTCCTCGGCCTCGGCGGCGGAGCCGAGCACCCGGTACGCCAGGCCGGACAGCCGCGGCCGCTGCCCCTCGAACAACTCAACCGGCGTCCGGGGGTTCATCGCGACCGAGCAGATCCACTCACCCGATGCTAAATCACCGCTGATCCGGTGCGGAAAGCGGCGTCGAGGTCATGACGTGGGCAGGAGCGTGCCGAGGGGACCGAGGTCGAGGTTGAGGTCCTCCGGGGTGAGGCCGAAGCGCTCGCAGAGGTCCTCCATCGCCTCTTCGAGGCGCATCAGGGTCATCCCGAGCACCTCGATCTGCTCGTCGGACAGCCCGCCCCCGTCCATGCGCCGCACGCACTGCCGCTCCACGAGCTGGCGGATCAGCTCCACCAGGGTGAGGACGAGCCGCGACAGGTCGCGCTCGATGGTCTCCGTGTCGGCGGCGATGCGCCAGCGGGGCGCTGTCACCTCGACGTGTTCGCCCGTCGACGTGCTCACGTGTTCATGCTCCCGCCTGAATCGTCCCCTGAATCGTCCACTGAGTCGTCCACTGACACGAGGATGGTCCTGAGCGAGATGCGTACGAGGTCGACGTCGGCGATCGACAGGACGAGGTCGCCGGTCACCACCACGCCGCCCGCCAGCAGCCGGTCGAGCAGATCCACGAGGGCCACGCGCTCGGGCGGCAGGCGGTCGTCGACCACCACGTCCCGTCTCAACGCGACTCCAGGATCGTGAAGGAGTAGGGGGCCCACGGGCCGGTGAGCCGGAGGTCCACCCCGTTCCCGCCGAGCTCCCCCGCCACGGCGGCGAACTCCTCGACGCGGCCCTCGTCCACGAGGTAGGCGCCGTTGAGCAGCATCGACTCCTCGCGCCCCGACAGCCGCGAGTCCTGTGCCCGGTGGCGGCGGCTGGCAACGGCGACGGCGGCCAGGGCGGCGTGGATGTCCTCCGCGCGCCTGGCGGCCTGCCTGCGGGCCTGCTCCCGGACGCGCAGGCTGGCCTGGCGCCGCTTGAGGTAGGACGTCCCCGGCCGCTCGGTCGCCGTGCCGCCGCCCGAATGGGCACTGCCCTTCGCGGCGGGCTCCGCGGCCTCGCCGCCTCGGGTTTCGCCCTTCGCGGCGGGCGCCGCAGGCTCCGCGGCCTCGCCGCCTCGCGCGGTCTCGCCACCTCGCGCGGCCTCGCCACCTCGCGCGGCCTCGCCACCTCGGGCGGCCTCGCCACCTCGGGCGATCTCGCCACCTTGGGCGGTGCCGCCACCTTGGGCGGTGCCGCCGCCCGTTCGGGCGTTGCCGTTCATGGCGGGTGGCGCGGACCGGCCCGCGTACGCCTGTACGCCCCACTCCTTGCGGCCCGTGACGTGGGTGAGCACCGCCACGAAGTCGTCGCCGCGCCGCTCCAGCAGGTCGCCCACCTGCTCGTCGTCCCCGTACACCGTGACGAGCCGGACCGGCGCGGTCGCGGTCGCGGCCACCACGGCCTCCACGACGCCGTGGTGCGCGCGGGCCGTATCGGCCAGCCAGTCCATGTCCTCCAGCGAGCGGCGCAGCGGCTCCTCGCCGAACTCGGCGAGCGGCACCGTGCTCACGTACGCGATCAGGCCCGCGCCGGCGATCGTGCGCACCGGCGCACCGGCCACGCCCGTCATCCGGCTGACGGGAACGTCGTCGCGGGCGACCGCGTAGACGTACGTGCCGACGTCGCTCATCCCGTTCTCGCCGACGTCACGCATCCGTGTCCCGCCCCTCCACGGCGGAGAGCCGGCGGCGCAGCCTGCGGTTCTCCTCGATCAGCTCGCGATCCCTGCCGGTGAGCCAGGGATCGTGCTCCCACCAGTCGATGCCCAGCTCCCTGGCCGTGTCCACCGACGCGATCAGCAGCCGCAGCTTGATCGTGAGCAGCTCGATGTCCAGCAGGTTCACCCGGATGTCGCCGGCGATCACCACGCCCCTGTCGAGCACGCGCTCCAGGATGTCGCCCAGGTTGGCCGGCTCGCGGCTCCCCATCGGGACCGCGCCGGAGGACTGGCGGAGAACGGACCCACTCTGTGCTGTTCTGTCCATCTCACAACGCCTGTCCGTAGTCGCCGTTGGCCCGCCGGTATCGCCGGAGCCGTCGATAGGACTGCAAGTCGCCCCCCGCGTCGAGCTGGGCCTCGTAGATCGCGAGGATGTCGCCGGAGGACGGGATGCGGCGGTCCTCGACGACCTCGACGTTCACCACCCAGCCGCCGTCCGCGGGCTCGACCGAGGTGACGCCCTCGGTGTCCTTCGCGGTCAGCTCGGCGATGGCGCGCAACCCGGCGCCTCCGGCCGTGGCCGCCGTGAGCGTGGGAGCCGTCAGTGTGGGAGCGCGCTTCTCATGCGTGGCCATAAGGCGCCTGGTGGGCACGTGATCACCTCCTGTTTCCTGTCACCCGCTGGAGCACCTGCTGGTACAGGTGGTTCTGCTCCTCTTCCGTGATCTCCCCGGCGGCCCTGGCGGCCTCGATCTCCTCAAGCTGCCGCCGGACCGCCATGGGGTTGTTGAACTCCCGTTCGGCCTGCTCCTGGATGCGCTGGGCGAGCCACACCACCCCACGCACGGGCAGGAGCGGCCAGCCCATGATCGAAGTCAGCAGGCCCACGGTCACGCCTCCTCTGCCTGCGCCGTGACGAAGTCGTACGGCGCGAGCGGCCCGAGCAGCCGCAGCTCGACGCGGCCCTCCCAGCGCTTGCCCAGCTCACTCATGGCGCGTTCCAGTGCCTTCTGATCGCCGGTCTTGACGAGCATGGCCATGTGCACGGCGTCCTGCTCGTGGGTCGGCTCCCGGATGAGCGCGCTCGTGAAGTGGCCGTCCAGCGCGTCGACCGCCATCTGTGTGTCAGCGTCCCGCTTGGCCTCCAGCGCGGCGGCGATGATCTCGCCGAGCCTGATCCGCTCGTTCCTGGTGGCGTCCTCGGACTGGTCGCGGATGGCCTCCAGCAGATTGGCCGCCTCCGGGTTCTCCGCGAGCACCTCGCCCAGCACCACCTGCTCGACGTAGCGGCCCCTGACGATGTACTCGGCCTGCCCCTTGACCTCGTTCAGCGCGGCCAGGAACTCGTCGTGGTGCGGCGTGAGCAGCTCCTCCACGACCGCGTCAGCACCGGCCAGCACGCCGCCGAAGCGGAACGGCAGCACCGGGCCCTTCGCGGCGACCGCGTCCAGCAGCCTCTCGTGTGCCAGGTAGTCGCCGGGCTGGCCCAGCGGCTGATCCACATCGACCTCGCTGACCAGGGCGGCGATCTCGCCGTGGCGGACGAGCTTGACCTTGCCCGCCGGGTCGCCCAGCCCGTCCTGCGGGGCGCCCTTGGTGTCCGCGGGCACGATCCCGTAGACGTAGGCCCCGAGGTTCTGGGTGCGGCGGGTGCCCTGCTTGGGTACGGAGGCTCCGGAAACCTTGGTGGATCGTCCCATCTCACTTACTCTTTCTGTCGCTTCCGGCTGGGCTTCAGTTCTGGCTCTTCCGCGGCCTCTGGGTTCGTGGCGTCGTCGGCGAGGCGGTCCAGCTCGTCGTCCGACCGCTCGATCTCCCCCTGGATCACGTTCTGGTCCTGCTCGGCGTCCTGCTGCTCGGCCTGCTGCCCGGCCTGCTTCATGGCACTGGCGGCCTTGCTCTGCTCCAGGAGCCCCGGCAGGCCCTTGGGGCCGGACGCGTTCATGTCGAGCCGGTTCGCGGCTTCCGCGAAACGCAGATAGGTGTCCACGCTGGCGATGACCACCCGCGTGTCGATGGTCAGGATTTCGATGCCGACGAGCGAGACCCGGACGTACGCGTCGATCACGAGACCCTTGTCGAGAATCGTGTCGATGACGTCGGCCAGGCCCGTCGGTCCCCCGCGTCCGGCCGCTTGGCTGGCGCCCGCGGGCTGCACAGACGTAGTCATATATTTCCCCCCTCGCCTTCCGCCAGCCTGCCCGCGAAAAACCGACACAGAACTACATAAAGCGAAATAACGGGCAGGCTTGACGCGCCCCGGGAGTGCCGCTGATTACCTGCCGCAATCTTGATCCGAGGGGATGTTTGCCGCAGAAGCTGACACGATCGGATCATGACCTTCGCCCCGCCCCCGGAGACCGCGGCCTGGCGGCACGTCGCCGCACGTACGGGCTTCGAGGTCGTCTTCTTCCGTCCGCTGGAGAGCGGGCCACTCGAAGGCGGACACCGCATCGAGGGGTGTACGACGGCGGTGGAGGACCTCCGGACCTGGGTCGTCGACTACGCCATCGACGTGGACGACGGCTGGACCACCCGCCGCGCCCGGATCACCAGCAGGTCCGCGGCAGGCGTCCGCCACACGCTCCTGGAGGCCGACGGCCGGGGCGACTGGCTGATCGACGGTGCTCCGGCGCCGCATCTGGGCGATTGCCTGGACGTGGACCTGGAGTCCTCGGCGCTGACCAACGCGTTCCCCGTCCACAGGATGCGCCTCGCGGTGGGGGCCGGGTCCGCCGCGCCCGCCGCCTTCGTCCGGGCCGCCGACCTCGCCGTCGAACGGCTCGACCAGCACTACACCCGGATCCCTGACGAGCCGGACGGAGATGCGCGTGGTGGTCCGCGCTACGACTATGCGGCGCCGGTCTTCGACGTCTCCTGCCGCCTCGTCTACGACGAGTCCGGCCTGGTCCTGGACTACCCGGGACTGGCCGTACGGGCCGCTTGACCGAGCCCCGGCAACAACGGCGTCAGGTGCTGGCGCGGGCGGTCAGGAGCGGGGTGAGGAGCGTGGACTCCGGGACGACGCGGCCCTCCAGCTTGTCCATGACCAGCCGCACCGCCTCCCTGCCCACCTCCTCCGCCGGGATCAGCACCGAGGTCAGGGGCGGCCCGGCCCGCTCGGCGACGTCGTCCGGGCAGATCGCCACCACCGCCACGTCGTGCGGCACCCGCCGGTCGAGCTGACGCAGCGCGGCCAGGACGTGGCTGACCGCCGCCTCGTTGTGCACGACCAGGCCGGACAGTCCGGGCCGGTCGAGCAGCAGGTCGCGGACGGTCTCGTACACCTCGTCGAACGTCTCCTCGCAGGGCAGCGCGGCCCCCTTGAGCCCGTGGGCGTCCAGCGCCTCCACGAACCCCTCGCGCGTCCTCCTGGCGAAGCCCGTGCCCCGCTCGTACACCACGGAAGGGGCCCCGAGCAGGGCGATCTCCTCGTGGCCGCGGTCGGCGAGGTGCTCCACGCAGCGCGCGCCCGCGGCGGCGAAGTCCAGGTCCACGCAGGTCAGCCCGGCCGGTGAGGCGGGGAAGCCGATGAGCACGCTCGGCTCGGCCAGCTCGCGCAGCAGCGGCACCCGGCGGTCGTCCAGCTCGACGTCCATGAGGACCAGAGCGTCCACCAGCGCGCTCGCGGCCACCCGCCGGATCCCGGCGGTGCCCTCGTCGGCGGTCAGCAGCAGCACGTCGTGGTCGAAGCGGCGGGCGGCGGTGACCACGGCGCTGGCGAAGCGCATCAGGACGGGTACGTGCATGCCGGCGCGCAGCGGCAGCACGAGCGCGATCACGTTGGACCGCTTGCTGGCCAGGGCGCGGGCGCCGGCGTTCGGGTGGTAGCCGAGCGTGCTGATGCTGTCGAGCACCCGCCGCCTGGTGTCGGCCGAGATCGTCCGCTTGCCGCTGAGCACGTAGGAGACCGTGCTGACGGCCACCCCCGCGTGCTTGGCGACCTCGGAGATCGTGACCGTGCGCCCGCTCAAGCCCCGGCCCCGAAATCGAGCCTGGCCAGCGTCACCCCGTCGTTCTCGAACACCACATAAAGATCGTGCACCCCGTCCGCCGCCGCAAGGGATGACGTGATGGCGTGATAGGTGTATCGGTCGGTCCTGGGCACGGGGAAGGCGGCCAGCACCTGGCCGTAGAGGGGGTCGCCGCGGCGGAGAGTGATCATGCCGCCCTCCGTGCTGCCCGCCGTGGCCACGCAGGCCGCGGCGCCGGTCAGGTCCACCTGCCTGAACAGGATCCAGGCGCCTTCCACGTCGGACCTGACGGCGTCGCCGTCCGCCTTGGTCTCGTCCACGAACGTGATCGCGTCGTACTCGTCGTGGCTCGCCGCGTACAGGGGGCCCGGCTGCGGCGGGATGGTCTCGCCGGAGATCTCGAAGCGGGCGCTCAGGCGCACGTCGGTGGCGCTGCGGCCGACCATGAGCTGGTGCGGCGCGCTCTCCACGACGTACCTGCTCCGCGTCACGTCCCAGAACGCCAGGTCGGGGACGGGCAGCGTCAGCGTGACCGTACGGCTCTCGCCCGGCTCCAGGCGCACCTTCTCGAAGCCGCGCAGGCGGCGCAGCGGCTGCTTGACGCGGGAGCGCTGCTGGTGGGTGTAGAACTGGACGACTTCGACGCCGGGCCGCCGGCCCGTGTTCGTGATCGTCGCCTCGGCGCGCAGGACGTCGCCGTCCACGTCGACGCGCAGATCGGCGTAGTCGAATGTGGTGTAGCTCAGGCCGTGGCCGAACGGGTGCAGCGGGACGCCGCGGAAGTACAGGTAGGTGGCGTCCGAGGCGATGATGTCGTAGTCGAGGAGGTCGGGCAGCTCCTGCTCGGAGCGGTACCAGGTCTGGGTGAGGCGGCCCTCCGGGTCGGCGTCGCCGAAGAGCACCTCGGCCAGGGCGTGGCCGTACTCCTGGCCGCCGTGCGCCGACCACAGCACGGCGGGGACCTCGTCGTCGGTCCACGTGAGCGGGTAGCCGCTGCTTATGACCATGACCGTGCGCGGATTCGCCTTGCGCGCGGCCTGGAGCACGGCGTCCTGGGCGGGGGCGAGGGCCAGGCTCATGCGGTCCTCGGTCTCGCGGCCGTTCACGAGGGGGTGGTCGCCGACCACGACGATCGCCACGTCGGCGGCGGCGGCCAGCTCGGCGGCCTGCTCGGTGCCGCTCCTGACCACGTCCATGGCCAGCCACACGGCCTGGTCGGCGTCGTCCACCAGGCGCAGCACGCCGTCCTCGCCCGCGCCGACGTAACAGCCGGTCGAGATGTGGCGCAGGGCGAGCGTGCCGCGCGGGCGCTCCTCCATCCGGAACGTCTGGCGCACCTCCCACCCGTTCGGCCCCGGCTGGTCGTTGACCAGAGGCGCCCCATCCGTGGAGCCGTCCACCGACACGAAACGGCCGGTGGTCACGGCCCGCAGCGCGTAGGCGCCGCCGCCCCAGTCGAACAGGTCGAACTCGCCCAACTCCGTGCCCGCGCTCAGCGGACCGCCCGCCGGGTCGGCGGCCACGGGCCCGGCGTCCGAGGTCAGCGTGACCCGGTCCACGGCCTCACAGAACACCGTCTCGCACCGCTCGCCCAGCCCCGCGCGGGCGGTGACGGCGTAGGGCAGGGTGCCGCTGTACCAGTCCTCCATCAGCGTGTCGCCGAGCTGCCCGAGCACCGCGACCTTGGTGACCGCGCCGCTCAGCGGCAGCAGGCCGTCGTTCTTGAGCAGCACGAACGAGCGCCGCGCCGCCTCCCTGGCCAGCCGCTGGTGCTCGGAGCAGTTGACCACGCTGTCGGTGATGTCGTCGTACGGCGTGGCCGGGTCGAACTCGCCCAGCCTGAACCGGACCGACAGCGCGTGCCGCACGGCCCTGTCGACGTCCGCCTCACCCAGCAGGCCCTGCGCGAGGGCGTCGCGCAGGTGACCGAGGGTGGCCTCCGTGCGGTCGTCGTCCTGGGTGAAGCTGTCGAGCCCGGCCTTGACCGCGTGCGCGTACGCCTCCGGCAGCGTGTCGTGGTAGCCCTGCAGCGCGGTGAGGTTGCCCGGCGCGTACGCGTCGCTGACGACCAGGAGGTCATCGGGCGCCCAGGCCCGCAGGACCTGCTCGATCAGCGGGCTGAGGTGCGCGGGACGGCCGTTGACCAGGTTGTAGGAGGGCATGACGGCCACCGCGACGCCCTGCTCGATGGCCGGTCGGAAGGCGGGCAGCTCGTACTCGCGCAGCACGCGCGGCGGCAGGTTGCTGGACGTCGTGCAACGGTCGGTCTCGTTGTTGTAGGCGAGGAAATGCTTGAGCGTGGGGGCCGTCTTGAAAGTTTCGGGAGCGCTCCCACGAAGCCCACGGGCATAGGCCGCGGCCGTGACGCCGGTCAGCCACGGATCTTCCGAGTAGCCCTCCTCGTTACGCCCCCAGCGGGGGTCGCGCAGCGGGTTGACCACGGGAGCCCACACGTTGAGCCCGGCGCCCGCCGGGTCCTTGTGGTGGAAGGCCACGACCTCGTCGCCGGTCGCCTCCCCCACCCTGCGCACCAGGTCGAGGTCCCAGGTCGAGGCCAGGCCCACGGCCTGCGGGAACACCGTCGCGGGACCGAGCCAGGCCAGGCCGTGCAGCGCTTCCGTGCCGGTGCGGAACGCGCCGACGCCGAGCCGCTCGACCGGAGCCTGGTACTGGTGCAGCAGGTTCACCTTCTCTGCGAGGGTGAGCCTGCGCACCAGGTCGTCGATCCGGCCGGACAGGGGGACCGCCGGGTCGCGGAAGGGGGGTTCGTGCATGGTCATCCCTCTGAGTGTGTCGAAGCGCTTCGACGACCGGTCTGGGGAAGTTACGCGGACGTTTCGGTGGGTTGACTGAAGGGTGCACGTCCCGGTGACCAAGGTCAAGGGATTCGCGACAATCCTCCCGGCAATCTTCCCGAATCGACGGAGTCGAGCACCCGTGCCGCGCCCCCCAGCGCGGCCGCGTCGTGACCCAGCGTCGAGGCCACGACCTGGCATCCACCGGCCGCCGAGGCGACGACGCGGTCGCTCAGCTCCTCCTGGACGGCGGGCAGCAGCCAGGGCGCCAGCGGCACGTAATAGCCCCCCAGGATCACCACTTCCGGATTGAGCAGGTTGGCCAGGATGGACACGCCCTGGCCCAGGCTCCGGCCCGCCGACTCCAGCGTGGCCAGGGTGCCGGCGTCGCCCGCGCGCGCCAGGCGTGCGCACTCCTCGATCTCGACCTGGATCTCCGCCGGAGGCGGGATCCTGCGCAGCACGGCGCCGATCCCCGCCATGGCCTCCAGGCAGCCGCGCCGGCCACAGTGGCACTCGGGGCCCTCGGGGTCGAGCTGGACGTGGCCGATCTCGCCGCTGTAGCCGAGCCCGCCACGGCGCAGCCGCCCGTCGAGGATGATGCCCGCGCCCACGCCCACCTCGCCGGTGAGGTAGATCAGGTCGGAGGCGCCCGCGTGCGCGCCGAAGCGCTGCTCGGCCAGGGCCGCGAGGTTGGCGTCGTTGTCGACCTGGATCGGGAAGCCGGGGTCGCGCAGCGCCTTGGCCAGGTCGCCGCCGAGGTCGGCGTCGCGCCAGCCGAGGTTGGGCGCCAGGCGTACGGTGCCCTGCACGTCGACCAGGCCGGGCACGGCCACGGCCAGGCCCAGGATCTGGCGCTCCTCCTTGGCCATCCGGCCGACCACCCGCCGGATGATCGCGCCGACGCCGGCCACCCCCTGGTTGACCGAGTCGCCGCCCGAGAACGAGCGCCGCCACGTCAGCAGCCGCTGCCCCGCCAGGTCGGTGGCCACGGCGGAGACGTAGTCGACGTTGATCTCGACCCCGATGGCCGCGTAGGGGGAGCCGTCGAGCACGAGCATCGTGGCCGGCCTGCCCACCCGGTTTTCCGTCAGCCCCGTCTCACGCACCAGCCGCCGGTCGATCAGGTCCGCGACCAGGCTGGACACCGTCGCCTTGTTCAGCCCGGTGGAGGCCGCGATGTCGGCGCGTGAGCACGGCGCGTGCTCACGGACGAACCGCAGCACGACGGCCAGGTTGGTGGCGCGCACGTCGGCGAAGTCGGCCGGCTGAGGGCCGGTCGTGGAAGTGATCAATATCAGCCCCGTTCCCACCAAGAGATGACCCCAGCATGCCGCATCGACGGGCCTCCTTCACCAACCTGTGACCGCCATGGTCCCTTGTGGCCGCGGTCACAGTCTACTAATTTGTTTGGTCGCAATACCAACTAATTTACAGAGGCCATCCCCACCCTTAGAAGGGAGCGAGCCATGTCAAATATCACGACTCGCCGGGCGTTCCTCGGTCTGGTCGGTACGAGCGTTCTGGTAGCCGGCTGCGCTGAGAAGAAAGAGCTGTCCAAGGGCACGGCCGTCGCGGCCGACAAGCTGAAGAGCCTGGTGCCCACGAAGGTCCCGTTCGCGATCCCCGGCCTCAAGCCCGACCTGCCGGGCGGTGAGTTCGTCCAGCCCGGCTATCTGACCCGCCCGGCCGCCATGGTCCAGGCCATCACCACCAAGCCGCTGACCAGCGGCAAGGAGGTGACCGCGATGACGCCGCTGTGGGGCACGGTGCCGCCGGGGCTGGGCAGCAACTCCTACTACGACATCGTCAACGAGCGCCTCGGCGGCTCCGTGCGGTTCAACATCTCGGACGGCAACACCTACGGCCAGAAGCTCAGCACGGTGCTGGCCAGCGGCGACGTGCCCGACATGGTCTGCGTCCCGAACTGGGAGCTCATCAAGATCGCCCGCTTCACCGAGGCGGCCAACAAGCTCTTCGCCGACCTGTCGCCCTACGTGGCCGGGGACAAGGCCAAGGAATTCCCCATGCTGGCCAACTACGACACCGCGGCCTGGCAGTACGGCGTCTTCGGCGGCGTCCTCCAGGGCATCCCGTGGCAGAACGACCCGTTCCCGTTCGCCACCTTCGTCCGCCAGGACATCCTGGAGGCGCTCGGCCTGCAGCACCCGAAGAGCGGCGACGACCTGATGGCGCTCGGCAAGGCCATCACCGACGAGAAGAAGAAGCGCTGGGCCTTCGGCGGCGGCATGGAGCAGGAGATGCAGCGCGCCTACGGCGCTCCGCGCGAGTGGCGCAACAAGGGCGACGGCACGCTCATCTACAAGTACGAGACCCCCGAGTTCGCCGCGTCGATCGAGTTCATGACCAAGCTCTACGCGGCCGGGTACGTCCACCCCGACGTCGTGGCCAACAAGGACGCCGACAACAAAGGCATCTTCGGCAGCGGCCAGATGGTCGTCTACCGGGACGGCCTCGGATCCTGGCACGAGAACCTCGGCCGCTTCCAGCCCGACAACCCGAAGTTCCGCCAGCAGATCGTCACCCCCTACCCGGCGCAGGCCGGCGCCAAGGCCATCATGTGGCGCAACGAGCCCGCCAGCATGTTCGCCTTCATCAAGAATGGCCTCGGCGAGGCCCGCACCCGCGAGCTGCTC
Organism: Nonomuraea rosea; assembly: GCF_039539705.1. NCBI lineage: Bacteria > Bacillati > Actinomycetota > Actinomycetes > Streptosporangiales > Streptosporangiaceae > Nonomuraea > Nonomuraea rosea. The sequence goes on from NZ_BAABDQ010000001.1 coordinate 270,122, forward strand.
GCGCTGGCCAACTGGACGTCGGCGCCGTTCGGCACCCAGGAGTACGAGCTGGTCTTCAACGGCGTCGAAGGCAAGCACTACAAGGTCGACGGCGGCAAGGTCCAGCAGACCGCGCTCGGGCGCAAGGAGGTCGCGCCCACGTACATGTTCCTGTCGGGGCGGCCGAACGCCAACGAGAAGAGCCAGTACGAGGGCCTCGTCCAATCCCTGTACGACTGGTCGACGCAGGCCGCGCAGCTCCTGGAGAACGACCCGTTCGTGGGGATCCGCGTCGAGACGCCGTCGAAGATGGCCGGCCTGGTGACGCCCACCGAGGACAAGATGCAGGAGATCTTCCGCGGCAAGCGGCCGGTCTCGGAATGGCCCAAGATCCTCAAGGAGTGGCAGGACCAGGGCGGGAACGAGGCGCGCGAGTTCTACCAGAAGGTCGCCCGCGAGAACGGCAGGCTGTGACACCAGTGAGGCGACGCCAGGGCGCTGGGAGCCTGTCATGGGCGTGGTGACCACCAAGCGCCCCGTACGACCCGGTACCACCACCGCCAAGCCGGCGGCCCTGACCTGGCGCGCCAAGCTGCGCAGGGACTGGCCGCTGCTGGTGATGAACCTGCCGATGCTGCTGATCGTCCTCGCCTTCTGGTGGATCCCGGCGCTCGGCAACGTCATCGCGTTCCAGGACTACAACCCGTACACGGGCGGCATCGCCGGCAGCCCGATCATCGGGTTCACCAACTTCGCGCTGCTGCTGGAGGATCCGCAGTTCCTGCGCGCGGTGGTGAACACGCTGTCCATCACCGCCTTCCAGCTCGTCTTCTACTTCCCCGTGCCGATCATGCTGGCGCTGCTGCTGAACAGCATCGCCTCGGCCCGGCTGAGGGCGTTCGTGCAGGGCGTGGTCTACATGCCGTTCTTCTTCTCCTGGGTGCTGGTCGTGGCCATCTTCCAGCAGATGTTCGGCGGGGCCGGGCTGCTGGCGCAGATCCTGCGGGAGAACGGCCGCGAAGCTGTGGACTGGATGACGAACTCGGACACGTTCGTCCTGCTCATCACCTCCCAGACGATCTGGAAGGACGCGGGCTGGGGCGCGATCATCTTCCTGGCCGCGCTCAGCACCATCGACCCGAACCTGTACGAGGCCGCGGCCGTGGACGGCGCCCGCCGGTGGCGGCGGATGTGGCACATCACGTTGCCCGGGCTCCGTCCCGTGATCGTGCTGCTGCTGATCCTGCGGCTGGGCGACGCGCTGAACGTCGGCTTCGAGCAGTTCATGCTGCAGCGCAGCGCCGTCGGCAGCGCGGCGTCCGAGGTGTTCGACACGTTCGTCTACTGGTCGGGCCTGCGTACCGGCGACCTCGGGTACGGGGCGGCGGCCGGGTTGTTCAAGGGCCTGGTCGGGCTGCTGCTCATCGTGGCGGCCAACCGGCTGGCGCACGCGTTCGGTGAGCGAGGGGTGTATTCGAGATGACCACGCTGACGTCCAGGCCCCGCAGGCCAGGGGCGCGTGCCAGGAAGCCCGCCGGGCTGGCGCCGTGGGAGGAGCGGCCGTCGCCCGCCGGTCAGGCCGGCAAGGGCGGGCTGGTGGCGCTGATCGTGCTGATCGTGCTCGGCCCGCTGTACACGATCGTGCTGACCAGCCTCAGCTCCTCCGCCACCGTCAACCGCGTGGGCGGGCTCGTGCTGGTGCCCGACGGGCTCACGCTCGACGCCTACCGGCAGATCTTCTCCGACACGGTGGTCAGCCGGGCCGTGCTGGTCAGCACCGGGGTGACGATCGTCGGGACCCTGATCAGCGCGGGGGTGAGCGTGCTGGGGGCGTACTCGCTGTCGCGGCCCGGCTCGTTCCTGCACCGGCCGCTGTTGTTCAGCGTCCTGCTGATGTTCGTCTTCTTCCCCGGCATCATCCCCGTCTACCTGATGGTGAGCGGGCTCGGCCTGAAGGACAGCCTCTGGTCGCTGATCCTGCCGACGGCCGTCTCCGCGTTCAACGTGGTGGTGCTGCGCTCGTTCTTCATGAGCATCCCCGGCGAGGTGCTGGACAGCGCGCGGATCGACGGAGCCGGGGAGTTCCGCATCCTGTGGCGGATCGTCCTGCCCATGTCGAAGGCGGTCACGGCCGTGGTGGCGATGTTCTACGCGGTCGGCTACTGGAACGCGTGGTTCAACGCGATGCTCTACATCGACGACACGCGCAAGTGGCCGCTGGCGCTGATCCTGCGCCAGTACGTCGTGGACTCCAATCCGCTGCCGAGCGCCACCGCCGGGGTGACGGGCGACGCGCCGCCGACCCTGGCGATCAAGATGGCCATCGTGGTGATCGCGGTGATCCCCGCGCTGATCATCTATCCCTTCGTGCAGCGCCACTTCACCAAGGGCGTCATCGTGGGGGCCATCAAGGGCTGATGAACGCAGCGTCGCCGTCGATCTCAAGGTCAGCCGGCTCGTGGACGTGCCGAGCTTCCTGGTGTCGGCGTTCCTGCCGGAGGACATCTTCGTCGAGTAACGCGAGAGGGCTCGCAGGCCCTCTCGCGCGCGAGCTCCTCCTTAGACGGGACTGCAGGTGAGGGTGGCCGGCGGGGTGTTGGTGCCGGTGTAGCTGCCGTTGAAGCCGAACGACGTCGAGGCGCCGGCCGCGAGGGTGCCGTTGTAGGGCGCGTTCACGACGCCGATGCTGGTGCCCGTCTGGGCCGGGGTGCCGCCCCAGAGCTGGGTGACCTTCTGATCACCCGGCCAGGTCCAGGAGACCTTCCAGCCGGTGAACTGGGCGGTGCCGGTGTTCTTGACCGTGACGTCCGCCTGGAAACCGCCCGGCCAGGAGTTGCCGGCCTGGTAGGTCGCCGTGCAGCCGCTGCCCGTGGTGGGAGTGACGGTCGGGGTGACGGTCGGGGTCGGGGTCACGGTGGGTGTGACGGTGGGGGTCACGGTCGGGGTGGGCGTGATCGTGGGCGTGGGGCCGGTGCGGTCGCCGTACAGGATGCCCCGGCCGTTGGTGCCCAGGTAGACGCGGCCGTAGACGCGCGGGTCGCCCGTCAGGGCCTCCCCCATGTTGCCCCACTGGTGCTTGTCGTCGTTGATCCGCACCCAGCTCGATCCGCCGGTGTCGGAGCGGTACAGGCCGGTGATGCCGTCGATCGTGGCCACCGCGAAGACCGCCTGGTACGTGCCGCCGGGCGCCGCCTTGCCGAAGCCGACGTTGACCGCGTTCGTGATGCCGGACAGCTTGGTGAAGGAGGCCCCGCTGTTGGTCGAGTGCCACATGCCGCCCTCGCCGGCCACCCAGAGGTCGCCTTCGATGCCGGGCACGGCCTTGATCTTGCCGCCGGTGGCCGGGAGCCCCGTGGCGGCGGTGGCGGTGAAGGTGGCGCCGCCGTTCGTGCTGACGTAGACGCGGCCGCCGCTGAAGCCGTAGAACTTCATCGCGTTGACCCGGTCGGACTCCACGATCGCGCCGGTCGGCAGCCCGGACGCCTGCTGCCAGGAGTTGCCGTAGCCCACCGAGTAGACCGGGGTCACGCCCTTGGGGGCCCAGACGAAGCGGGAGCCGTCGGCCGCCGCGGCGACCGTGCCGCCCTCGTTGACGCCGCCGGGCTCCGTGCCCTGGAACCAGTTCGCGCCGCCGTCGGTGGAGAAGGCCACGTGGCTGTCGTTCGGGCGGTCGGCGTCGGTGAAGTTGCCCGCGCGGACCATCACCGACGGCGACTTCTCGGCGTAGTCCAGGCTGGTGGTGGAGGTGAAGTTCGGCGCGGTGAACAGCATCGCCGGTACGGCGTCCAGGCTGTTGTGGCGGAAGCCGCCGATGTCACCCAGGCCGCTGACCAGCGGCGCGCCGGTCGGCGGGCTGATCAGGTCGAGGACGGCGGTTTCCTCCAGGCCCTTGGCCATCGGCCTGATGGTGAACTGGCCGCCCGTGTCCCACTGCGCGAGGTTCTCGGTGCCGTAGAGCGTGGCGCCGGTGCCGTACATCATCCTGTTGGAGTCGAACGGGTCGATCTCCAGCGATTCGGTCATCCAGCCGAGCTTGGGCGTGACCTCGGGCGGCTGCGGGTTGGTGCCGAACGTCAGCCACGGGTTCTCGGTGACGTTCATCGTGTAGCGGAAGCTGCGGCTCGGGTACGACGTCCAGTCCCACACACGGGTCCACGTGGCGCCCGAGTCCGTCGATCTGAAGAAGATCACGTCCGGCCACCAGGAGATCTGGGTGGCCACCATCAGCGTGCCCGGTTTCTGCTTGTCGATCGTCAGGCCGCTGTAGCCGAAGTAGTCGTCGGCGCTGGAGGACGGGATCGGGCTGATCTGCGTCCAGACGCCGGTCGCGGTGGCGTAGCGCCACACGTCGCCCTTGGCCCCGTCGTACGGGCCGCCGGTGTCGCTCGTGGCGAGGTACAGGTAGCCGTTGACCGTGTCGAGCACGCCCTTGTGCGCAATGTAGCCGGTCGGCTGCCCGGCCACGCGTGACCAGGTCGTGCCGCCGTCCGTGGTGCGGTAGACCGTGTTCTCCTTGTCGGCGACGCCCACGTAGATGGTCTTGGTGGCGGTGCCCGCGGTGGACGAGCGCTTGTCGTAGGTCACCCACACGACGCCGGGGCGGTGGCTGAGGTAGCCGTTGGGGTCGCTCGGGTCCTGGGCGTAGTTGCCGGGGTTGGTGAAGCTCGCCACCTTGGCCCAGGTCGCGCCGTAGTCGGTGCTGCGCCACAGGCCGTTGCCGTTGGGCGTGCCGAAGTACAGGATGCTGTTGTTGTTCGGATCCACGGACAGCGCCTCGCCCATGCCGCGGCCGGGCATGTTGCCGCCGAGCTTGAAGGGAAGGGGCGTGACCTGCCAGTTGTCGCCCTTGTCCGTCGAGCGCAGGATTGCGCCGTTGTTGGGGTCCCAGGTGTTGGTGTACATGCCGACGGCGGCGTACACGCGGTTGGTCTGCACCGGGTCGGTGGCCATGCTGATCACACCGTTGTAGCCCCACTTGTCCCAGCCCGCCCAGTCGAGCAACGGGGTCCAGGACTTGGTGGACTGGTTCCACCGGTACGCCCCGCCGATGTCGGTGCGGGCGTAGATGAGGTTCCTCTCCGTCTGGTTGAAGATGATGCCGGGCACGAAGCCGCCGCCATCGATCCTGACGTTCTTGTACGCGTACGGATCCGAGGCGACGGCCGATACCGGCGACATCCGCACGATCGCCGCCACAAGCAGGACTGCGGCGATCGTGAGCATGACGAATAATCTTCTTCGCATGCGCGGCTCTCCCTTTCCAGGCACGCCAGCAGGCGCCCCAAAGGCTTCAGATGACCGCCATGCACGAGCAGAGTGCAGGACCCTGACCGTCACCGCGCCTTCCGCGCATGAGCTCACCAGCAGGCTCACACACCGGCGCATCGAAGGTCAATAGTTTGGATAGACAACGAATTAACGCTGAAAAGAGGCAGGCGTGGAAGCATTTCCCGAATACCGCGTGGACGGCAAGATCGCCCTGGTCACGGGCGCGGCGCGAGGTCTCGGCCGGGCGATCTCGCTCGCCCTGGCCAACGCGGGAGCCGACGTCGCTCTGGGCCTGCGGGACGCCGAGGCGGACGGAGGGCTGGCCGGCGAGATCACCGCGCTCGGGCGGGAGGCGCTCCCGCTCCAGATGGACATGACCGTCCCCGGGCAGATCGCCGGGGCCGTGCGCGCGGCGCGGGAGCGGTTCGGCCGGATCGACATCCTGGTCAACAACGCGGGCGTCGCGCCGGGCAATCCGGCGGAGGACGTCACGGAGGCGGACTTCGACCGCACGCTCCAGGTCAACCTCAAGGGGACGTTCCTGGCCAGCCAGGCCGCCGGACGGATCATGATCGAGCAGGGCGGCGGCACGATCGTCAACGTGGGCTCCCAGGCCGGCGAGGTCGCCCTGCCCGGCGAGTCCGTCTACTGCATGACCAAGGCGGCCGTCGCCCACCTGACCCGCTGCCTCGCGATCGAGTGGGGGCCGCACGGCGTCACCGTGAACAACGTGGCCCCCACCTTCATCCGCACGCCGGGCACCGCGCCGGCCCTGTCCGACCCGGCGTTCGAGGCCGACGTCGTCGAGCGGATCGCGGCCCTGCACCGCATCGGCGCGCCCATGGACGTCGCCGGCGCGGTGCTCTTCCTGGTCTCCCCCGCCGCCTCGCTGGTCACCGGGCACACGCTCGTCGTCGACGGCGGCTGGACGATCCGGTGAAGGGTCACACCCTGGCGCGCTCACGCTCGCCCGCCGCCGCCCAGACGGCGATCCCGATGTACAGGACCTGCTCGGGGATCCGCTCCCACAGCGGCGTCGCCGTCCCGCCCGCGAACGCCACGTCGGCCACGGCCGCGTAGATGTTCGCGGGCAGCAGGAGCACGAACAGGACGGCCAGGCAGACCCCCGCCGCCCTGCGCGTGCCCGCCAGCACCAGCCCCGCGGCCCCCGCCAGCTCCAGCACGCCGGTCAGGTAGACCATGAGAGCCGGCAGCGGCACGAACGGCGGCACCATGGCCAGCATGTCGGCGTGGTTCGGCATGAAGGTCACGCCGGCCGGCACGAAGTGCGCGCTCGCCGTCATCACGAGCATCACGGCGAGCCCGTGGGCGGCGCTCACCCGCCAGCCGCCGAACCGGCCCACGCCCAGCACGCCCAGGAGCCGGAACGCCAGCGTGGCGACCAGCAGCACGATCACGGTCATCGCTTCCCCTTAATAGATAGCAGCACTATCCGCTTGTTGGATAACACTACTATCCAATAAGCGAAAGGGGAAGCGCCGGAGCTCAGCCGGCCGTCTGGCCCTTCGGCGGAGCACTGATCCTGACCTTGGCGCCCCATCCCGTGTAGCGGGTTTCCGTGCTGATCTTGCCGTCCCCGACCGCCACGTTCTCGGCCACATGGCTGGCGGCCAGGTGCGCGGTGACGAGCCGGCGGGGCAGGTTGTCAGGGCCGAGCGTGAGCTCGTACTCAAGCACCGTCTTGTCCCCCCTGCCCAACGGCAAGGAGGCACGGAACCACGGCGACACCTTCTCCAGCGCGGCGTAGGTGAGCTTGCCGGAGTAGCTGCGCCCTTGCTTCTTGCCCTTGAGCAGCACCTTCAGCGTGGCCGGCTCGGCCGGGTTGACCAGCTGGGAGTACGTGCCCGTCCAGCCGCCGGTCGTGGCGATGGGCTCCCTGACCCACTTCTTGCCCTCGGGCACCGCGCTGAAGAACGGGGCCGTGGAATAGCTCTTCTTGCCCATCCAGATCGTGCGGCCCGACGTCACGTTCTGCATGTAGTCGAAGATGCCGCCCGTGTGCGACCGGACATCGGCGGAGATGTCGGACGCGACGATGCCGGACTTGCCGAACTGCGCCTTCCCCGTACGCCTGAGGAACGTCGTCTTCTCCGAGTCCTGCAGTAAGGAGGTGACGTCGGTGAACTTCACCCCCTTGCCCGCCCCCAGCTTCGCCTTCAGCGCCTGTAGGGGGTCGGCGGCCTGGGCCTGGGCGGGTGTGGCGGCCACGAGCACGGTCATGGCCGCCACGACGGCACCTGCGATCATCCGCTGCATGGAAGTCCCTTCTGAGGATGCGGAGTGGATCGCAGATTCTGCCGTACCTTGATCACGAGCGGGTCAACGAGAAGTCCTTGATCCGCAGGTCGCCCTTGAAGACGAGGTACAGGTTGCCCTTGCCGGCCTTCAGCGTGGCGCCGGCCGTACCCCATTGGTAGATCCCGCCGGTGGCGGGCACCTGGACGGTGGCGAGCAGCGCGCCGGTCGGCGAGCCCGAACGCACCTCGAAGGAGCCGCCGGACGCCGAGGCCACCGAGGCGGTGAGACGGGAGCCGTACGAGGTGTCGGTGAAGGAGATCCAGTCCCCCGCCGTGCCCTCCACGACGTCGCCGCTGATCTTGGTCTCGTCCGCGAAGGCGACGCCCGAATAGTCGTCGAAGTCCATCGCCCTGGTGGTCCTGGTCAGGTCACGCACGGGGATGGTCTCACCGGACACGCGCAGGGTGGTGGACTGGCGGATCCGGTCGGAGGCGGAGCCGACGAGGATGTCGTGGGTGGCGCTCTCGACGGCCCACGTGTTGCGGGTGTAGTCCCAGACGGCCAGGTCGGACTTCTTCAGGGTGAAGGTCACGGTACGGCTCTCACCCGGGTTGAGCGTGACCCGCTGGAAGGCGCGCAGCTGCTTGACCGGCTGCTTGAAGCGGGAGCTCTGCTGGTGGGTGTAGAGCTGGACGACCTCGTCGCCCTTGACCTTGCCGGTGTTGCTGACCTTCACGCTCACCTTGTCGCCCTGGGCCTTCAGCCCCTGGTAGCCGAACGAGGTGTAGCTGAGCCCGTGGCCGAAGGAGTAGAGCGGCTTGGCCTTGCCGTACAGGTAGGTCATCCCGGTCTTGGCCAGGTCGTAGTCGAAGATGCTCGGCAGGTCGTCCGAGGCGGGCCAGGTCTGGGTGATCCGGCCGGCCGGGTTGACGTCGCCGAAGAGCACGTCGGCGACGGCGTGCCCGGTCTCGGGGCCCGCGTGGGTGGTCCACAGCAGGTTCGGCGCGTCCACGATGACCGGGTAGCTGGTCTCCAGGACGACGACGGTCTTCGGGTTGGCCTTGCGCACGGCCTCGATCAGCCGCCGCTGGCCCTCGCCGAGCTGCAGGTTGTCGCGGTCGTGGAACTCGCGGCCGGCCACGAACGGGTGGCTGCCCACGACCACGACCGCCACCTCGGCCTTGGCGGCCTGCGCGGCGGCCTCGGCGACGCCGTCCGAGACGACCTCCTTGCCGAAGCGGGACGCCTGAGCCTTGGGGGCCAGGCCGAGCGTGCCGTCGGCGGCGACGCTGACGTACGGGTCGGGCAGCGCGTACCAGCCCTCGACGGTCTCGTACCCGGCGTACCTGATCAGGTAGCTGCCGTCGGACTGCTTCTCCAGCGCGAACTGCTGGGAGACGTACCAGCCGTCGGGTTCGGCGTCGTCGGTGTCGAGCGAGCGCCAGTCGCCGCCGAGCAGCTTGCCGTTGCCCGCGTTGCGCAGCGTGGAGACGCCGCCGGTCCAGTCCGTCAGGTCCCACTGCGAGGCCGCGCCGGGCGCGGTGTCGGTCAGTGCGGCGTTGTCGTCGGGGCCGGTGCCGGTGGCGGTGATGTACTTGCCGGAGTCCAGGTGCTTGAGCGCGATCCGCTCCAGGCCCTGGCCGGTGGCGACGTTGCCCACCCGCTCCTTGATCCCGTCGAGCGGGGTGACCTGGTAGGGCAGCTGGCCGGCGTACCAGTCGCGGTAGAGCTTGCCGGACAGCGGGCCGACCACGGCCGCCGAGCCGGGCTTGGCGAGCGGCAGCACGCCGGAGTTGCGCAGCAGCACCGCCGCCTTGCCCGCGGTCTCACGGTTCAGCCGCTGGTTCGCGGCGCTGTTGATGACGTCCTTGGTGATCTTCTTGTACGGCCCGCCGTCCGGGTCGAAGTGCCCCAGCCGGGTCCTGATGGAAAGGACGCTGCGCACCGCCTGGTCCACGTCCGCCTGGGTGATGAGGCCCCGGTCCAGCGCGGCCGTGAGGTTCTGCATCATCGGCCCGATGTCGCTGCCGTCGATCGTGTAGCTGTCGAGCCCGGCCTTGAGCACGGCGGCGAACGCCTCGGGCTTGTCGTCGTAGTACTTCTCCAGGTCGGTCAGCGCGTGCGGCCCCCAGGCGTCGCTGACGTTGTAGAGCGTCTTGTCGGTCCACGACCTGACCTGCGTGTTCAGGTCCGTGTTGACATGGTTCGGGCGCCCGTTGACCAGGTTGTACGACGCCATGACCCCGGTCACCGCGTCGGCCGAGATCGCGGCCTTGAAGGCGGGCTCGTAGTACTCGTGCTTGAGCTTGGGCGTCAGGTTGGAGGAGCTGAGGCTCCGGTTGTTCTCGTTGTTGTAGGCCAGGTAGTGCTTCAGCACCGGCGCGGTCTTCAGGTAGAAGGGGTCGTCACCCTGCAGCCCCTTGCCGTAGGCGGTCGAGATGGCCCCGGTCAGCAGCGGGTCCTCCGAATAGCCCTCCTCGTTGCGGCCCGCCCGCGGGTCGCGCAGCAGGTCCACCACGGGAGCCCACATCTGCAGGCCCCACAGCACGGGATCGACGGCGTTGTAGCCGCGCGCCTCGTCGCCGACGGCCGAGCCGACCTTCTTGATCTGCGCCGGGTCCCAGGTGCTGGCCAGCCCGACCGCCTGCGGGAACACCGTGCCGCTGGCGAACTTCTGGTTCCAGTTGTCGTTGAGGTGGTTGGACCAGCCGACGCCGTGCAGCGCCTCGGTGCCGTTCTTGTGGTAGCCGATGCCCAGCCGCGGGATCGCCGGCTGCGACTGGTGCAGCAGGCTGAGCTTCTCCTGGAGGGTCAGCCGGCCGAGCAGGTCGCTGACGCGCTGCTCCAGCGGCAGGGCCGGGTTCTGGAAGGGGTAGTCCGCCGCCTGGGCCGGCGGCGCCGCGAGCAGCGCGGCGGCCAGGGTCAGGGCGGCTAACAGGGGGGTTCTTGAACGCATGGATGGGTCTCCATCACTTGATGGCGCCGACCGTCACACCTCGGGTCAGCGTGCGCTGGAAGATCAGGAAAAAGGCGATCGCCGGTACGACGCCGAGCAGGGCGGAGGCGCTGGACATGGTGGCGTCCATGTACTTCTCGCCTTGCAGGACACCGAGCGCGACGGGCACCGTCTGGGTGTCGTTCGAGATGAGGAAGATCAGTGGCAGGAAGAACTCGTTCCAGGTCCAGATGAAGAAGAAGATCAGCAGGACGTTGAGCGTGGGCCGGCTGATCGGCACCACGATCCGCCACAGCGAGCGCAGCCGTCCCGCGCCGTCGATCGCCGCCGCCTCCAGGATCTCCTTCGGGAACTGGCTCAGGACCGCGCTCAGCAGGTACGTGCCGAACGCCGCCTGGATCACCGTCATGACGATGATCACCGCGAGCTGGGTGTCGTAGAGGCCCGCGGCCTTGGCCAGGTAGTACAGCGGGTAGGCCAGGGCCTCCTGCGGCAGCGTGTTGGCCACCAGGAACAGCACGAGGATCGACAGCCGCCCCTTCACCCGGCCGATGCCCAGCGCGTACGCGTTGAGCACCGACAGCACGACCGCGAGCACCGACACCGAGGCGCTGATGACGAAGCTGTTCCAGAGCTTGGTGCCGAAGTCGACCCGGTTCCAGAAGTCGACGATCCCCTGGAGATAGAGCCCGTCGGGCAGGCTCAGCGGCCCCTGGGAGCTGTACTCGGCCGGCGACTTGACCGCGTTGATCGCCACGATCGCGAACGGGAACACCATCACGACCGCCAGCACGACCAGCGCGAACAGCACCGCCCACCGGCCCGGGCCCCTCATTGGTCACGCTCCTGCACACGCAGGAACAGGAACGTCACCACGATGATGATCACGGCCAGCACCGTGGCGATGGCCGAGCCGTACCCGACGTTGCTCTTCTGGAAGAAGTTCAGGTACGAGAAGTACGACGGCACCATCGTGGCGTTGCCAGGACCGCCCCGCGTCAGCACGAAGATCGGCCCGAACACCTTCAGCGCCGCGATCGTGCACGTCAGCAGCACCACGAAGATCTCCGGCCGGATCTGCGGGATCGTGATGTGCCAGAACTTGCGCCACCACGAGGCCCCGTCGATCTCGGCCGCCTCGTAGTACGCGGGGTCCACGCGCTGCAACCCCGCCATGAAGATCACCACCGGATAGCCGAGCTGGAACCAGACCATGACCGCCATGACGGTGGCCAGCGCCAGGCCGGGATCGCCCAGCCAGTCGAGGTCCAGCCCGAAGATCTGGTTGACCGCGCCGTAGGAGGGGTGCAGCATCCAGCCCCACACCACGCCGGCCACCGCCACCGGCAGCACCTGCGGCAGGTAGTACATCGCCCGCAGCGCCGAGGCCGTACGCGGCCCGAACCGGCGGCCGATGTAGTCGAACAGGGCCGCCGCCAGCACGAGGCCGATCGCGGTCGGCACGATGGCCATGGCCACGATCAGGCCCACGTTGTGCTGGAACGACTGCCAGAACCGCTCGTCCGCCAGCAGCCTGGTGTAGTTGTCCAAGCCGATCCACCGCGGCGTGCCCACCCCTGACCAGCGGGTGAAGCTCGCCCCGACGTTCATCAGGAACGGCACGACGATGACGACCAGGAACAGCAGGAGGCTGGGGACGAGATAGAGCCAGTACCCCTTGGTGCGCATCCTCATCTAGTTGCCAATGTCGGCGAGGTTGTCCTCGTACGGCTTGGCGATCTCGTCCAGCACCTGGGCGGAGGTCTTGCTGCCGTTGATGAGGTTCTGGACCCCGGCCACCAGCACGTCGTAGTAGCCGGGCGCGGGCCAGTCGGGGTAGAAGGCCAGGCCGTCGCCGGTGGTCAGCTTGTTGAAGGTCTCGATGAGCTCCTTGCTCTTCGCGTCGGTGATCGCGGCCGGGTCGGCGGCCACGGGGACGCCGCCCGAGTTGCCGAGCAGGTTCTGGACGTCCTTGCTCATGGTGATGTCGATGAAGTCGTAGGCCAGGTCCTTGTTCTTCGACTTCTCCGGCACGACCCAGACGTTTCCGCTCGAACCCGGGGACATCGTGGCGCCGGGGAAGAGGAAGTGGCCCCACTCGAAGTCCTTGATCTCCGAGGCGAGGCGGCCGTACCACCAGCTACCGCTGATCATGATGGGGAGCTTGCCGTTCATGAACGCCACGCCCATGTCCTCGGCCTTGAGCCCGGAGGAGTTCTTGGCGATGTAGCCCTTCTTCACCCAGTCGGCGAACGTGTCCGCGCCGTAGGTGAACTCGGGACCGTGGAAGTCCACCTTGCCCTTGTAGGACTGGAAGGCGTCCAGCCACGGCTTCTGCGCCTTGGACAGCGCGAGCTGGTAGAAGATCTGCTGGGCCGGGTACTCGGCGCCGGCGTTCGCGATGGGCGTCACCCCGGCCTTGACGAACGTGTCCAGCCCGGCCGTGAACTCCTCGAACGAGGTCGGAACGGCCACCTTGTTCTTCTCGAACAACTTCTTGTTGTAGTAGACCATGACGAACTCGCCGTAGTTGGGCACGCCGAACCACTTGCCGGAGCCCATCACGCCACGGTCGTCATATTTGGCGGTGGTCTGCAGGCCGCCGGGCAGCAGTTTGTCCCAGCCGCGCTTGGTGACCTCCTCGCTCAGATCCGTCAGCAGACCCTGCTTCGACAGCAGCCCGGCGGTGGCGTTGCCCTTGTTGTACTCCATGATGTCCGGCGCCTCGTCGGAGTTGAGCACCATGCTCGCCGTCTTCTGGATCTGTTCGAAGCCCTTCTCCTCGAACTTGACCGTCACGTTCGGGTGCGACGCCTCGAACTTCTTGATCGCCTCGGCCCACGCCTTGCCCATGGCGCTGTCGGCCGTCTCGTAATGCCACAGCTTGAGCACCCGGGGCTGGGAGCTCGTCGCGGGCGAGGCCTCAGAGCCGGAACCGGCGCCCGAGCCACAGGCCGACATAACCAGAACCGCGGCGGCCAGTGCCGCAGCGCCTCTCAACTTGACCATGATCCCTCCAGGGGGTGTTACGAGATGACGGCCCGCGCGGGGGCTCCGGTCACCGGGGCGATCTCGACCCCGGTCACACGCTTCGGGCCGGTGACGGCGACATGCAGCTCATCGCCGTCCCTGGTGGCGACGGCGACCGTCAGGCCGTCGGCGTCGTGGATTTCCGCAGTGCCGTCGCCGCCCCCGAAGGCGACGAGGGTGATCTCGGCCGGCACGGTCACGGTGTCACCTGGCTGCGTGACGGGAATGAGCGCGCCGAACCGGACGAAGAGGGGGATCTGGTCGAGCGGCTTGCTGACCGGGACGTAGCGGGAGCCCGTCAGGACCTCGCCCGTCCAGTAGTCGACCCACTCGCCGCGCGGCAGGTACACCAGGCGGTTGCCCTCAGGTGCGGTCATGGGGGCGACGAGCAGGTCGCGGCCGAGCAGGTACTGCAGATCGGCCTGCCAGGCCACCGGATCGTCCGGGTAGTCCACGCACAGCGCCCGCATCATCGGGGCGCCGGTCCGCGCGGCCTCGACGGCCGCGGAGTAGATGTAGGGCATCAGCCGGTAGCGCAGCTTCAGCGCGGCCACGGCCTGCTCCTCGACCTCGGGGAACTCCCACGGCTCGCGGGTGGTCGTGCCGTGCAGGCGCAGCAGCGGGGAGAGCGCCCCGAACTGGGTCCAGCGGACGTACAGGTCGTCGGTGGGCCTGCCGGTGAAACCGCCGGCGTCGTGGCTCCAGAACGGCACGCCGGACAGGCCGTGCGCGAGCCCGCCGCGCAGCGTGCTGCCCATGGCGGCGTAGCTGGTGTAGGTGTCGCCGCCCCACTGGGCGCTGTGCCGCTGCCCGCCCAGGTACGACGAGCGCGCCCAGACCAGGTCGTGCCCGTTGACCTCGCGGGTGACGGCGGCGACCGCGTCGTTGAACAGCAGGGTGTAGACGTTGTGCAGGTCGGTGCCGGACATGCCGTTGAAGGCGACGGAGTCGCTCGGGACGCCTTCGGCGAAGTCGGTCTTGAACGCGGCCACGCCCTGGCGCAGCAGCGTGCGCAGCCGGCCGGTGAACCAGGCGACGGCGTCGGGGTTGGTGAAGTCGACGATGCCGCAGGCCGGGAAGGACCCGTGCCAGCAGTCGGCGACGTAGACCTCACCCTCCTGATTTTTCAGGAAATATCCGGCTTGCGCTGCTTCCTTGAACGCCGGGCTCAAATGGGAGATGTAGGGATTCATCCACAGGCAGACCTTGAACCCCATCCCGTCCAGCTCGGCCAGCATCGCGTCCGGATCGGGGAAGTTCACCGGGTCCCAGCGCAGGTCCGACCAGTGCCCGTCGGTCTGCCAGTACGTGTCCAGGTGCAGCACGTCGCACGGAATGCCGCGCTCCCTGATCGTGCGCGCCCTGGCCAGCACCCGCTCCTGGCTGTCCACGCAGAAGCCCGAGGAGATCCAGGTCCCGAACGCCCACTTCGGCGGCAGCGCGGGCCGGCAGGTCAGCAGGTCGTAGCGGTTGAGCACGTCGGACGGCGTCGGCCCGGCGAGCACGTAGTAGTCCAGCACGTCGTCCGGCACCACGATCTGCACGACGCTGTGCGTGGACTGGCACACGTCGAACTCGGCCGGCGCCCCGGTGTCGACGAGGACGCCGTAGCCCTTGCTGGAGACGTACAGGGGGACGTTCTTGTAGGCGCGCTGCGACTCGGCCCCGAAGGCGTCGAAGTTCCACATGAGGGGGCGCTGGCCGCGCTTGTCCAGGCGGGTGAACGACTCGCCGAACCCGGCGAACGCCTCGTCGGGGGCCGCGGCGAAGCTCTCGTGGTAGGCCACGGGGGCGCCGTTCGAGGTGGAGCGGCCGAAGGGCAGCGTACGCAGCCGGCCGCTGATGTCGGTGTGCCCGCGGTCCTGCTCGACCAGCGTGGCCCCGGACGCGTCGGTGAAGCGCAGGTGCCACGGCGCGAGGCTGATCTCGGCCCGCAGCGAGCCCGCGTCGATCACGATCGGCTCACCTGGCGCGACCCCGGCACGTGCCCCTGGATACGTGCCGGGGGTCACCAGTGAGATGGCCCCTTCCGAGCGCGGCCTGGCGCTCGCGTCCTCGGACAACCGCACCCTGATGACGCCCTCGCCCGCCACACCCACCTGGACGAGCAGCGACTCCTCCGCGGTGGTCACCGCCTTCAGCAGCACCTCGGCACCGTCGGCCGCGACCAGCTCGGCGGCGCTCAGCGCCGACAGGCCACCCTCGCCGTGCGCGCGCACCGGCAACTCGGGCGGGTCCGCGACGAAATACTCGTGCGGCACCAATGGGGGGCGATAGGGCATGGAAGCTCCTTCGAACGCTGCGCCAACTCGTGAATTAGTTTGGTGGCCATACCAACAAAGGTCAACCATTGACGCCCAGTCGCCCCCGCCGGTCAGCGCCTTGTCAGCTCGGCGACCCCCGCCCGCGCCTGCCACCCTTCGACGGCGAACGTCACCAGCGCCACCGGCGCGGGCCCGCGGTCGAGCAGGCGCACGCCGGGGAGTCCGGCCGGCCGGTCACGCAACCGCGCGGCCAATGCGGGCGTGCGCCCGGTCCCCGGCCCGACGGACGCCGACGACTTCGCGCGGCAGCTCGGCAGCTCGGCCATGGCCGCCCGCTGCCCCGCCCGCTCGTGGCCGGCGACCGCGACGGGACGGTGATCCACCTCGCCTCGCTGACCAGGCCGGCCGCGCCGAGCCTGCGCATCGGCGCGGTGATCGCCCGTGGTCCTGTGCTGCGGCGGCTGCGGGACATGCGGTTCGTGGACGACTTCTTCACCGGCTGGCGGCTCGCCCATCGCCCGTCGGGCGGCCTGCACGTGTGGGCCGAGCTCCCGCCCGGTGATCAGGACGCGGCGGTCGCGCGGGCGGCGCGGACCGCCGGCGTGGCGGTGGACGCGGGCACGCGTTACTTCCCGGCCGAGCCCTCGGGGCCGTACGTGCGCCTGGGCTTCGCCGCCGCCATGGACCCCGCCGGGTTCCGCGAGGCGGTCCGCCGTCTCGCTGCCATGCGAGAGATCCGCCGTCTGGCCGCCGCGGCAAGAGCCGCGTGAGAGGTCAGATGGAGACGCCCGGCTGCATGAGGCGGCGGGCGGCCTCGGTGATGGAGCCCGACAGCGACGGGTAGACCGCGAACGTGTGGGCGATCTGATCGACCGTGAGCCGCTGCTGCACGGCCACCGACACGGCCAGGATCAGCTCCGACGCCCGCGGCGCCACCACCACGCCACCCAGCACGATCCCGGTGTGCGGACGGCAGAACAGCTTGACGAACCCGTCGTTGAAGCCCTGCATCTTGGCCCTGGCGTTGGTGGCGAGGGGCAGCTTGACGACGTTGGCCTCGATCTCCCCCGCCTCGATCGAGCGCTGCGCGACGCCGACCGCCGCGATCTCCGGGTCGGTGAAGATGTTGGAGGCCACCGTGGCCAGCCGCAGCGGCTGGACGGCCTCGCCGAGCGCGTGCCAGACCGCGATCCTGCCCTGCATGGCCGCCACCGAGGCCAGCATGAGCACGCCGGTGCAGTCGCCGGCCGCGTAGACGCCGGGCGCGGAGGTGCGCGAGACCTTGTCGACCTTGATGAAGCCGCCCTTGTCGAGCTGGACCCCGGCCTCCTCCAGGCCGATCCCCGCGGTGTTGGGCACCATCCCGACCGTCATCAGCGCGTGCGAGCCCTCGGCCGTGCGGCCGTCCTCCAGGGTCACGACGACGCCGTCGGCCGTGCGCTTGACGGAGGCGGCGCGGGAGCGGCCCATGACGTTCATGCCGCGGCGGCGATAGACCTCTTCGAGCACCTCGGCGCCGTCGGCGTCCTCGTTGGGCATCATCCGGTCACGGCTGGAGACCAGGGTGACCTCCGCCCCCAGCGAGCGGTAGGCTCCGGCGAACTCCGCGCCCGTGACGCCCGAGCCGACCACGATCAGGTGCTCGGGCAGCTCCTCCAGGTCGTAGAGCTGACGCCAGTTGAGGATGCGCTCGCCGTCGGGCTCGGCGCCCGGCAGCACGCGCGGGGTCGCGCCGGTGGCCACGAGCACGACGTCGGCCCGCACCGTACGGTCACCCGCCCGGACCACCTGCGGATCCACCAGCCGCCCGCGGGCCTTGATGATCTCGACGCCCTCCGCCTCCACCCGCGTGGCGATGTCGGCGGACTGGGCCTGGGCCAGCTCTTTGACCCGCTTGTTGACCAGCGGCAGGTCGACGCCCACCACGCCCGCGTCGCCGTCGGGGCCCCCGGAGAAGGCCACGCCGAGCGAGGGCGCGTCGAGCAGCGCCTGCTTGCGAACCGAGGTCGCGATCAGGGTCTTGGACGGCACGCAGTCGGTGAGCACGCACGCGCCACCGGGGCCGTCCTGCTCCACCATCGTGACCTGCGCGCCTAGTTGAGCGGCCACCAGCGCCGACTCGTAGCCGCCTGGTCCGCCGCCAATGATCACGATCCTCGTCACGTGTCCCATTGTCCCGCACGCGCTCACCCAAGCTGCAACTGGGCCATTACCACGCGCGCCGGACACGTCGTGCTCGCGTCCGTACGCCGATGGACCGACTCGGCGCTCCGGCGTGACAGGATGGCGCGGTAGCCGGATGACGAAGCGGCACTCGGTGAGAGGGGTGGATCGTGGCGTGGCTATCGGATCATTCAGACAAGCCGAATGAGCCCCGGCTTTATGCCTCCTACGGCTTGAACATGGACCCGGAGCAGATGGCCATGCGCGCCCCGCACTCGCCGATCTGGGGCTCCGGCTGGCTGCCCGGCTGGCGACTGACCTTCGGCAAGACCGACCGCACCGGTGAGGGCGCGATCGCCACCATCGTGGAGGATCCCGACGAGCACGTGTTCGTCGTCCTCTACGACGTGCCCGATTGGGAGGAGTCCTCGCTCGACCAGTGGGAGGGCGCCGACCGCGGCGGCTACCACAAGGTGCGGCTGCGGGTGCAGACCCTCGAAGGCGCGGTCGTGGCCTGGTTCTACGTGCTCGACGGCTACGAGGGCGGCCTGCCCTCGGCCCGCTATCTCGGCACCCTGGCCGAGGCGGCCGAGCGCGCGGGCGCCCCCGACGACTACGTCAAGGAGCTGCGGGAGCGCCCCTGCACCTCGTTCGGCTAACGCAGCGGCTGGTCCTTGGTCTCCTTCAGCACGAAGACGTAGACCAGCGTCGAGATCAGCGCGAGCGCCGACATGTACCACGGGAAGAGGCCCGGGTTCTCAGCCTCCTGCAGCGCGGTCCCGATCAGCGGGGCGGTGCCGCCGAAGAGGGCCACGGTCAGCGAATACGGGAATCCGGCTCCGGCCGCCCGCACCCGGGTCGGGAAGAGCTCGGAGTTCACCGCGGCCGAGATCGAGGTGAAGCAGCCGAGGAAGACCATGCCGACGAGCTGCACGAACAACAGGCTGCCGTACGACGCGGACAGCGTGCTGAGCAGCGGCACCGGCAGGATGAGGAAGCCCAGCCCGAACGTGATCAGCAGCGGCCTGCGCCCGACGCGGTCCGACAGCATGCCGAGCAGCGGCTGCAGGATCATGAAGAAGACCAGCGAGATGGTGCCGATCTGGAGCGATTCCGCCTTGTCGAACTTGACGGTGATCTGCGCGTACGTCGGCAGGAAACTGGTCCACGTGTAATAGGCGACGGTGCCGGCGATCGTGATGCCCACGATGGTGAGCGCCGACCTCGGGTGGTACTTGAGGAACTCGAACATCTTGGGCCGCTCGGCCTCGCCCCGCCGGATCTCCTCAGCCACGGCCGAGGTCTCGTCGGCGCCCTTGCGGATCCACAGGCCGACGAGGCTGAGCACGGCGCCCACGATGAACGGGATGCGCCAGCCGTAGGAGCCCATGTCGGCCTCGACCAGGCTCGTGGCCAGCAACGCGGCCAGACCGGAGGCGAGGAGCTGGCCGATGGTGGTGCTGACGTACTGGAAGCTGGAGAACAGGCCGCGACGGCCGGGCGGGGCGGACTCGACCAGGAACGTGGTCGCGGCGGCGAACTCGCCGCCGACGGACAGGCCCTGGATGAGGCGGGCGAGGGTGAGGATGATCGGCGCCAGGACGCCCACCGCGGCGTAGGTGGGGGTCAGGCCGACGAGCAGGGAGCCCGCTCCCATCAGCACGATCGTGAAGGTCATCGCGGCCTTGCGGCCGTATCGGTCGGCGAACGCGCCGACCAGCAGGCCGCCGAGCGGCCGCATGAAGAAACCCACCGCGAAGACGGCGAACGAGCTCAGCAACGGCACCAGGCTGTTGCCCGAGGCCGCGGGGAAGACCTGCTTCGAGAAGTAGATGGCCAGGAAGGTGTAGGCGTACCAGTCGTACCATTCGACGACATTGCCGATGCTGGCCGCCATGAGCTGGCGAACCCGGCTCTTGGGGATGCCGAGGGGGGACTGAGCCACAGGGGAGGTCGCCACGTGGGCTCCTTTGCTGACAAGTGCGGTGATGGCCTACTGTGCAAGCGGACGACCGAAACAGTCAAATGTCTGGGCACAAATTTACGAACCCGACACAGAAACGGTTGCATGTGGATGTTCTCGACCGGCGACTCGTCGCCGCGCTCCAGGTCAGCCCACGCGCCTCGTGGGGCGAGCTCGGCCGGGCGGTGGGCGAGCACGAGCGCACGGTCGCCCGGCGGCTGCAACGGCTGATCACCGAGGGGATGGTGCGGGTCACCGCCATCTACGACGACCTCCGCACCGGCCACGGGCGGCCCGCGCACCTGCACGTCCACGTACGCCCGGGCACGGCGGGGCAGGTGGCCAAGGCGCTGGCCGACCGGCCCGACACGCGCTCGGTCTACTCGCTGACCGGCGCCGCCGACCTGGGCTGCGAGCTGGTCCCCCCGTCCAGGGACGACCTGCACCACATCCTGTCCTCGCAGATCAGCGAGATCGACGGGGTGCTGCAGACGCAGACGCAAGTCGTGCTCCACACGTTCAGGACCGTGGCCGAGTGGCACGCGCCGTACCTCACCGAGCAGGAGATCGCCGAGCTGCGGCCCGCGCCGCTGCCCGACTGCCTGCCCGACGAGGAGGGCCTCTCACCTCTGGAGCAGGAGATCGCCGAGCTGCTCGCCGCTGACGGCAGGATCGCCTTCACCGCGGTCGCCGAACGCCTCGACATCTCCGTGCCGACCGCGCGCAGGCGGGTGACCTCGCTGATCGAGCGGCGGCTGCTGCTCCCGCGCGCCGAGGTCGAGCCCGCCCTGCTCGGGCTGGAGGTCGAGGCCATGCTGTGGCTGAAGGTCCGCCCGTACGGGCTCGATCTGGTCGGCCAGCGACTGGCCGCGCACCCGAACGTGCGTTACTGCGCCGCCACCTCGGGCACCCACTCACTGATCGTCCAGGTGGTCGCCGCGCACGAGGCCGACCTCTACCGTTTCATGACCGGGGTCGTCGGCCGGCACGACGAGATCACCGACAGCGACCTCACCCTGATCACCCGCGCCTACAAACGCGGGCACCTGCACAAATCCGGCCTGCTCACGCTGGACTCGCCGGACGACCCGCTGCACCACCCGCTGGACAATCCGCTGCACCACCCGCTGGACAACTCGCTGCACCACCCGCTGGACCACCCGTTGGATCACCGTTGGGAGAGAACGCCATGACACCCGCCGAGAACGAGGTCGCCGACCTCTGCGTGGAGCTGATCCGCGCCGACAGCAGCAACTACGGGGACGGCAGCGGCCCCGGCGAGCGGGCCGCGGCCGAGGTCGTCATGGCCAGGCTGGCCGAGGCCGGCATCGAGCACACCTACATCGAGAGCGAGCCGGGCCGCGGCAACGTGATCACCCGCGTCGAGGGCAGCGACCCGTCGCTGCCGGCCCTGCTCGTCCACGGCCACCTGGACGTCGTTCCCGCGAACGCCGCCGACTGGTCGGTGGACCCGTTCGCCGGCGAGGTGCGCGACGGCTACATCTGGGGCCGCGGCGCCGTGGACATGAAGGACATGGACGCGATGATGCTGGCCGTGCTGCGCCAGCTCAAGCGCGAGGGGCGCAAGCCGCGCCGCGACATCGTGTTCGCCTGGGTGGCCGACGAGGAGGCGGGCGGCGTGTACGGCGCCAAATACCTCACCGCCCACCACCCCGAGCTCTTCGAGGGCGTCACCGAGTCGATCAGCGAGGTCGGCGGCTACTCCCTGGAGGTGGACCCGTCGCTGCGGCTCTACCTCATCGAGACGGCCCAGAAGGGCCTGGCCTGGATGAAGCTGATCGCCGACGGCACCGCGGGGCACGGCTCGATGCTGAACTCCGACAACGCCGTCACCGAGATCGCCAAGGCGGTGGCCAGGATCGGCGAGCACGACTGGCCGCTCACCTACACGCCCACCGTGCGCCGCTTCCTCACCGAGGTCGCCGACGCGTTCGGGATCCCGTTCGACGAGAACGACCCCGAGCCGGTCCTGGCCAAGATCGGCCCCCTGGTGCGCTTCGTCGGCGCGACCCTGCGCAACACCGTCAACCCCACCCAGCTCAACGCCGGCTACAAGTCGAACGTGATCCCCGGCCAGGCCACGGCCGTGATCGACGGGCGGTTCCTGCCGGGCTACGAGGAGGAGTTCTTCAAGACCGTCGACTCGCTGCTCGGGTCGTCGGTGCGGCGCGAGTTCGTGCACCACGACATCGCGCTGGAGACCACGTTCGACGGCGACCTGGTCGAGTCGATGATCGCGGCGCTGAAGTCCGAGGACCCGGCGGCGCGGGCGATCCCGTACTGCATGTCGGGCGGCACCGACAACAAGACCTTCTTCGCCGATCTGGGAGTGCGCGGATTCGGGTTCGTGCCGCTGCGACTGCCCGCGGACATGGACTTCGCGTCGATGTTCCATGGCGTGGACGAGCGTGTTCCGGTCGACGCGCTGCAGTTCGGGGTGCGGGTGCTGGACAAGCTGCTCCTACACTACTGACGTGTGAGCAAAGACCCGTACACCCTCGCCGGCGAGGCCGCCGCGGCGCTGTCCAGCGCCGCCGGCCTCGACACCTTCGACGTGGCGCTCGTCATGGGCTCGGGGTGGGTGCCCGCCGCCGACGCGCTCGGCGAGACGGTGAGCGAGATCCCGTTCACCGAGCTGCCCGGCTTCAGCGCACCCGCCGTGGCCGGGCACGGCGGCAAGATCCGCGTCGTCCGCACCTCCGCAGGGCGGCACGTGCTGGTCTTCCTCGGGCGCACGCACCTGTACGAAGGGCTCGGCGTGGACGCGGTCGTGCACGGCGTCCGTACGGCGGCCGCGGCCGGAGTCCGTACCCTCGTGCTGACGAACGCGGCCGGCGGCCTGCGCCCCGAGACGCAGAACGTCGGCGACCCGGTCCTGATCAGCGACCACATCAACCTGACCGGCGCCAACCCGATCACCGGCACCACCTTCATCGACCTCACCGAGGTCTACTCGCGCCGCCTGCGCGACCTGGTCCGCGAGATCGACCCGAGCCTCGCCGAGGGGGTCTACGTCGCCTTCCGCGGGCCCACGTACGAGACGCCCGCCGAGATCCGCATGCTCCGCACGCTGGGCGGCGACATGATCGGCATGTCCACCGTCCTGGAGGCCATCGCCGCCCGCGAGGCCGGCCTGGACGTCCTCGGCGTCTCCCTCGTCACCAACCCGGGCGCGGGCCTGGCCGGCGAGCCGCTCAACCACGAGGAGGTCCTGGAGGTCGGCCGCGCGACGGCGGCCCGCATGGGCGTCCTGCTGGCCAAGGTGGTGGACCGGCTGTGAGCCTGCTCAGGGAGGCCCGCGACTGGCTGGCTCAGGACCCCGACCCCGACACCAGGACCGAGCTGTCCGACCTGATCGAACGCGCCGACCTGGCCGCTCTGGAGGAGCGCTTCGGGGCCAAGCTGGAGTTCGGGACCGCGGGCCTGCGCGGCGAGCTGGGCGCCGGCCCCAACAGGATGAACCGCGTCACCGTCATGCGCGCCGCCGCCGGCCTGGCCAAGGTGCTCGGTCCTGGCAAGCACGTGGTCATCGGCTACGACGCCCGGCACAAGTCCGACGAGTTCGCCCACGACACGGCCGCCGTGCTGACCGGGGCCGGCCTGCACGTCTCGCTCCTGCCGTGCCCGCTGCCCACCCCCGTCCTGGCCTTCGCCGTACGCCACCTCGACGCGGACGCCGGCGTGACCGTCACCGCCAGCCACAACCCGCCCAGGGACAACGGCTACAAGGTCTACTGGGGCGACGGCTCCCAGATCGTGCCGCCGATCGACAGCGAGATCTCGGCCGCCATCGACTCCGTGGGCCGGGTCGACCAGCTCCCGCTCCACGGGCCCGGCACACTGACGGAGCTGGGCGAGAGCATCGTGGACGACTACATCGACGCCGTGCTCGAACTCCCCCTCGGCGACGCCCGCGATCTGCGGATCGCCTACACGCCGCTGCACGGGGTGGGCGCGGCCACCCTGACCGGCGCCTTCATGGCCGCCGGCTTCGAGACCCCGATGGCGGTCGAGGAGCAGCGCAACCCCGACCCGGACTTCCCGACGGTCTCCTTCCCCAACCCGGAGGAGCCCGGCGCGATGGACCTGGCCGTCGCCCTGGCCGCCAAGCTCGGCTCCGACCTGGTCCTGGCCAACGACCCGGACGCCGACCGATGCGCGGCCGGCGTCCCGCTCCCCGGGGGCGGCTGCCGCATGCTGACCGGCGACGAGATCGGCGGCCTGCTCGCCGAGCACGTGATCACGCACACCACCGGAGACCGCATGGTGGCCACCACCATCGTCTCCTCCACCCTGCTCTCCAAGATCGCGAACGCGCACGGCGTCCGATACG
Source organism: Nonomuraea rosea (assembly GCF_039539705.1). Taxonomy (NCBI): domain Bacteria; kingdom Bacillati; phylum Actinomycetota; class Actinomycetes; order Streptosporangiales; family Streptosporangiaceae; genus Nonomuraea; species Nonomuraea rosea. The sequence goes on from NZ_BAABDQ010000001.1 coordinate 294,358, forward strand.
GCGAGACGCTGACCGGCTTCAAGTGGATCATCAAGGCCGGGCCAGGGCTGGTGTTCGGCTACGAGGAGGCCATCGGCTACAGCGTCGGCTCCGACGCCGGCCTCCCGGTCCGGGACAAGGACGGGATCGGCGCGGCGCTGACCCTGGCGGGCATCGCGGCGACGGCCAAGCGCGACGGACGCACCCTGCTGGACCTGCTGGACGACCAGGCCCGGCGGTACGGGCTGCACGCCACGTCCCAGCTCTCCTTCCGGGTCGACGACCTGTCGCTGATCGCCGACGCCATGGGGCGGCTGCGCGCGACTCCGCCGAGCACGCTCGGGGGGCGCGCGGTCGCGCGGGCGGACGACCTGGCGAAGGGTGACGGGGGCCTGCCGCCGACGGACGGGCTGCGCTACCTGCTGGCCGGGGACGCCCGCGTGGTCGTCCGGCCTTCGGGGACGGAGCCCAAGCTGAAGTGCTACCTGGAGGTGGTGGTGCCGGTGACGGGCACGGTGCCGGACGCGCGGGCGCAGGCCGGCCGGCACCTCGACGCCCTGAAGACGGACCTGACCACCCACCTCGGCCTTTAGACACCGGGAACACGCGGGGTGCTCGGGCCCAGAGCACCCGGGAGCTCGGGGCTCACCTGCATCGCCTTCCCGACGGGCGCGCTTCGCGCGTCGGGTGCTTCAGACAGCACCCTGTGGGGCCCCACACCCCCGGCGAGGGGACTCCCGTCCCCTCGCGCTCCCCTGCCATGGGCCGCCTGACCCACAAAGACGCGCAGGCCGACAAACAGCCCTCACCGCCAGACGGCCAGCAACTCTTCCGGCGTGATGTGCCTGACCCCATCCACCTCACACCCGCTGCGCGAAACCACGTACAAGGGAGTGGAGGTGTCAGCGCCCGGGATCTTGGCGCGATGGACGATGAGCTCGCTCAGATCATGATGGTCAAAGGGCCGATTCTCGAGCCACTTCACCGAGCCGACCATCGTGACCTTCTTCGCGATCGGCTCCCGATCGGCCCCCACGAGATCGACCTCAGGGTCGTTGGTCCTCGTCCAGTATCCGCCGATCGCCCCGGTGGCCTCGGGCAACCCGTCCATGCGACGCAGAGACTCGCGGATGACGGGCTCCACGGCGGTGCCGCGCCAAGCCGTCCAGGAGCGCTCTATCCGCCGCAGCACGAGATCGCCACGATTGCGGTTGATCTCCGGCATGCCCGGCTCGATGAAGGAGAGCCAGAACCGCAGGTGGGTGTCCGCGATGTGGTACCGGCGATCCTTGGACGGGTGGGCGGACAGCGGCAGCTCGGCCGTGACCATGCGCTTTTCGATGAGAATCTGCAGGCCACGCTGGATTGACGTGGCGGGCATCCCGCCGGAGGACTTGGAGATGGAGGAGAAGGTGCGCTGCCCTGACCCGATCGCTTTGAGCAGGCGCCTGGCCTGCGCCTCTGGCGGGAACTCCGCCGCCATGGCGCGCTCACCGCTCACTGCCAGCGCTGAGGTCGGGTCGAGGACAACAGTGTTCAGAAAGTCCCGCGCGGAAGCCCCGGCGGGCCACTCATCCAAGATCATCGGGAGACCGCCCGTGATCAGGTAGGCATCGATGGCTTCGGCCGGCGGCAGTCCGAGCTTCTCCGCCACGTCGGCGGGGGTGAGCGGATTGATCACCATCTCTGACGCTCGCATGTAGAACGGCCGGTCGTACTGGTTGATCGCCTCCATGATGGACAGGTCGGAACCGATCAGTATGAGCAGCATGGGCCGACGGGAGAACTCGCGGTCGAAGAGGCGCTGCAACCTCCCTTCGAGATGCGAGTCTTCCGCAATCATGAAGGGCAGCTCGTCCAGGACCACGATGCTGGGCGAGTCTTGCGGAACGGCCTGGGACAGCAGCCGAAGCGCGCTGTCCCACGAGTTGGGAGTTTCCTCCTCGAAGAGGGAGGCATCGGGCAGGTCCGAAGCCGCCGCATCCGCGATGAAGCGTCCAATCTGGTCCGAGAGCGGCTCCTGGGCGGCGGTGAAGAACAAGCTGGGCACGCCACTCCGGTGAATGAACTCTTCAGCGAGGCGCGACTTCCCCACCCGGCGACGGCCGCGCATGAGGATGGCACGTCCTGGCCGATCGCCCGCCCCTACTCGTGCGAAGTATCGGTGGAGCGCCTCCAACTCCCGGTCGCGGCCGATGAACCCGTCCACAAGCCCTCCTTGATACAACCAAATTTGGTTGTGCCAGATCTGGTACAACCAAATTTGGTTGTATCTCATTCTGCCCCAAGCCGGGTGAGGTCCGCTGCGGGAATCGCCTACCGTGCTGACCGTGGAAGACTTCAGCGACCTCACCGCTCGGGTGCAGAGCGACGCCCGGGTGCTCGGGCTGGTGCTGAGCGGCTCCCAGGCCCGCGAAGGCACCGCCACCGAGCACTCCGACCACGACATATACCTCGTGGTCGCCGACGAGGCGGCCGACGCCATGTCGGCGGAGACCCGCAGGGACGCCCGCCTGGACGTGGTGGTCATGCCGCTGCGCGAGTTCCGCCCGCACGCACTCTCCGGCTCGGGCACCGAGTGGAACCGGCGCTGCACCGGCGGGTGCGCCCGTACAACAAGTATCTGGTCTGGGAGCTGGACCACCATCCCCTGGACCGGCCCGAATGGTCTCGCGACAGGCTGGTCCCGCGGCTGACGGACGCACTCTCGCCGGAGGCGCCGCAGGTGATCCGGAGCCTGTTCACCGAGCTGGAGCCGCGCGCCCGCGCCGCCGGTCATGGGCCCGTGCTGGACGGCTGGGGCGACGATCTGGCCTTCCTGCGCGGGGAACGCGCCTGACGCCCACCCTGGCCGAAACATCATCCGAGGCCCCTCATCCGTGACGACCTGCGTGGCTTTGCCGGAGCATTACGTAGTCGTACCATCACAGTGAGCGTTCCCGATGGAGCAAAGGAGATCTTGGTGGGCCGGCACGAAGACCCGGACAGCCCCAAGGCCAAGCCGCTCGACCCCGATAAGGGCGGCCAAGGAAGCAACGACGACGAGAACAAGACGAGCTCGGGCAAACACAGCAACGACGAAGGCGCCAAGTAGTGGACCTCGCCGCGCGGATGGATCGCCTGATCGCCGGCCTCCGCCCTGCGGGAGAGGTGGGCGACCGTGTCGAGCAGGCGATCCGCGCGGTGCCCCGCCACCTCTTCATCCCCCCGGTCGGGCTGATCTCACCACGCAGGACCGGCCACGCGTACGTGATCGACCGCGACGCCGACCCCGGCGCCTGGTGGGATGCGGTCTACTCCGACACCAGCATCGTCACCCAGCTCGACGATGGCGCGACCGGCCTGCGCGACCTCAAGGGCGACTACACCTCCTCGGCGTCCGCGCCCAGCACGGTCGCGGATCTGTTGTCCCTGCTGGCCCCCGAGCGCGGCGATCGGGTTCTGGAGATCGGCACGGGCACCGGCTGGACCGCCGCGCTGCTCGCCCATCTGGTGGGCGCATCGGGCAGCGTCACCTCCGTCGAGGTGGACGCCTCGATCGCGGAGCAGGCTGCGAAGAACCTCGTGGCGTTCGGGACACCCGCGCACCTCGTCGCCGGTGACGGCGTGGACGGCTGTCCCGATCATGCGCCGTACGAGCGCGTTCATGTCACCTGCGGCATTCGCACCGTCCCGTACGCCTGGATCGAGCAGTCTCTGCCCGGAGCGATGATCGTCCTCCCGTACTGTCCCGGGTTCGGCACCAATCACGCCTTGCGGCTGGTGGTCATGCCGGACGGGACCGCGCAGGGCCGGATCCCCGGGTTCGCCTCTTACATGATCATGCGCTCCCAGCGCCGAGCGGCGGATCGTCCGGCACGCGGCCCCGCGGACGAGCACCACCTGACCACACGCATCGACCCGCGTACGATCGCCGAGGCCCCGGCCGGGGCAGACCTGGCCATATCAGCGCTGACCGGCCTGTCCTCCAACGGCAGCGCGGAGCCCGATGAGGACGGCCCGCTGTACCGGATGTGGGTGTCCGATCCCGATGACCCGTATTCCTGGGCCGCGGTGGACTGGCGGCCGGGGGTCAGTGAGTACGAGGTCTACCAAGTCGGCGACCGGCCGCTCTGGGACGAGGTGACCGAGGCTTACGCGCGGTGGGTGAGCTGGGGAGAGCCTGATTACCGGCGCTTCGGGATGACGATCACGCCCGAGGGACAGCGGATCTGGCTGGACCGGCCGGAGCGGGTGCTCGGGAAGCCGTGAGCGTGCAGGGTGTCTCGGAGATCGCGCCTTTTGAGATCGACGGAGTCCTTGAGATCTTGTTTGCTGGGGTCGGCTCTGTAGGGACCACGCGCTTCCGGTTGTTGAGACCGTGCAGGTCAGGGCTGGGGAGCGGGAGGGTACGGAAGTCCCCCCTCGCCTGGGGGTGTGGGGGGCCGCGCCCCCCACACAGCACTGACTAAAACCTCACGCGCGAAGCGTCCCTCGCGAAGGCGATGCTTGGAGTACGGATCAGGCCAGGCGGAATTGCAGGTCGATGTCCCAGTTGTTCAGGTCAGGCTCGATCTGCGGATTCGTGCCGTAGAGCTCCAACCGGCAGCCCCAGTGCTCCGTTCCGTCCTTTTCGGTCATGTCCCAGGTCAGGCCCTCTCCCTCGGCCCACTTCAGCATGGCCGCAGTGACACCCATGAGCTGGTCCGGGTGGCCGTGGTGGGAGACGGTGACGTAGCGGCCGGCCGGGAGGGTGGCGGTGAAGTAGTCGCGTTCCGCCTCCACCGGCGCGGTCACGGGCACCCCGGCTTCCACCACCAGCCGGTCCGCCGGCATGTTGATGGAGTCGTACCGGAAGAACGGGGCTCCGACGGGGGCCTGACCGCGCTCGGCGAGCCAGCCGATCAGCTCACCGATGCGGTCCCCGACCACGCCGAAGCTGGTCATCGTGATGGTCGCGCGCACCCCGACGTAAGGACGCGCCGGAAATTCAACGATCTGTGGCATGTTCTGTTGCCTCCTTCGTCATTCAGTACGGAGTGCGCGCCCCAAACTCATCGGCAGGCCGAAGAACGGGAACAGATCGGGGTCCAGGTACGTGGTCGTGTCCGTGATGCGGCCGTCGGCGATGTCGAAGACGACCAGGGCGAACGCCTCGCCATCGGTGTACTGGCCGAAGGCAGGGGAGCCGTTGGCACGCGTCGGGAGGAGGCGCGATCCCGCGCACGGCGCGCCGGATCCGCTGGGCTCGCCAGACCCGTCGGAGCCGCCGTACGCACCCGACGTGCCGGCCGTACCGGGCTCGCCGGATGCGGCTGCGAGCAGGACCGTGCGGATGGACCCGCGACCCCGCAACCACCAGGTGAACGGCGGCATCGACATCGTGGCGTCCTCGTGCAGCAGCGACACCAGCGCCGCCACGTCATAACGCTCGAACGCCGACACGTACCGCGCCAGCAGCTCCTCGTCCACAGCCCCCGACGAGGGCATCGGTGGCGAGGTGGCGGGGAGCTTGGCCCTGGCTCGCTGCAGGGTGCTGTTGATCGAGGTGACGGTCGTCTCCAGGAGGGTCGCCGTCTCGGCCGCGCTCCACTTCAGCACGTCGCGCAGGATGAGGACCGCGCGCTGCCGGGGCGCGAGCCGCTGGAGCGCCGCCACGAACGCCAGCCGGATCGTCTCCCGCGCCACCGCCAGCTCGGCGGGGTCGGCGGGCAGGGCCATGGTGTCCGGGATGGGCTGGATCCACCGCTCAGGCGGCAGCGGGACTCCCAGGTCGGCGCCGGGGACGGCGGCAGGGGCGAGGTCCATCGCGCGGGCGCGGCGTTGCGGGCCTCTGAGCATGTCGAGGCAGATGTTCGTGGCCAGGTGGAACAGCCATGAGCGCAGCGGCCCCCGGTCCGGATCGTACGTCCGCCACGCCCGCACGAACGTCTCCTGCACCGCGTCCTCAGCCTCGAACCCCGAGCCGAGCATCCGGTAGCAGTAGCCGGTCAGCTCGACCCGATGCCGCTCGAAGTCCACCGGCTCCCCTTGCACCCGCGCCACGTCACGGCCGCCCGGCACCGTCGTCACGCCCCCGTCACCTCGATCTGCATCTCCGTCACCCACTCCGCCAGGTCCGCAGGACAGTGCAAGGAGATCTCCCTGGCCAGGTCGAGGGACCGGTAGCCGTTCTCCTCGATCCAATGAGCCAGCGCCTGGAACGTCGCCCCGGCCGCCTCCATCGGCCCATGGTGGATGACCGTGGCCGCCATCTCCATCCCGGGCAGGTCGTGCACCAGGAAGTCGTACGACCCGACGTCCACATTGACCGGCAGGCACGCGTGGGCCATGACCGAGCCGTCGTCCTCCGCCCGGTAGTACGCGATCCCGGGCCCCGCGATCCGGATCCCGGCCGCCTCCACCCGCCGGCAGAGCTCGGCGAACAGCGGCTTGATCACGGGCCCGATGTCCTCCGCCACGTAGCCGGCCGCCCTGGCGCCGAGCTCCGCGACGCGGATCGGGCTCACCTTCTTCAGCACGACCTCCGCCGTCCGCAGGTGCCCCTCCGTCTCGATGGTACGCAGCCGCGACTCGACGCCCCTGAGCCTGGCCAGGTCGGCGCTGATCTGGGCCTCCAGCTGGGCGCGGCGCAGGCGCACCATGCCATGCAGCTCCTCCGTGCTCACCTTCTCGTCGAGGATGGCGCTGACCTGCTCCAGCGTGAAGCCGAGATCCTTGATCGCGACGATGCGGTTGAGCCTGGCCAGCTGCGCGGCCTGGTAGGACCGGTGGCCGGTGAACGGGTCCACGTGTGCGGGGCGCAGCAGGCCGATGGCGTCGTAGTGCCGCAGCATGCGTACGGACACCAGCCCCAGCCGGGCGAAGTCTCCGATGCCGAACATGTCCTCCCCAGGGGCTCACGCGGTGTCAGGGTCAACCTATGGCGATTTCCCGTCAAATGGGCTATTTTCCGAAGAAGGAGAGACCGAACGTTCGGTAGGACGGGTGATCTTGGATCTCACAGACCGCGACGCGGATGCGAACGTGCGGATCAGGACCGCTGCGGTGCTGCTGTTCGCCCGGCGGGGCTATGCCGCGACGAGCATCAGAGACCTCGGCAAGGCGGTCAACATGACCAATGCCGGGATTTATCATCACGTGTCGAGCAAGGAGACCCTGCTCGCCGACCTCATGCGGGTGGCCCAGCGCGGCCTGATCGACGCCACCGAGCACATGCTGGCCCACGCCGTACGCCCCGCCGACCGGCTCGCCCTGCTGATCGGCTCCCTCACCGCCATCCACGCCCTCAACCCGATGACCACCCGGGTCATGGACGGCGAGCTGCGCTCCCTGACCCCCGGCTCACCCGCTCACGCCGAGATCATCGACCTGCGCGACGCGTACGAGGACCACTGGCGCCGCGCCCTCGCGGACGGCGTCTCCGAGGGCGTCTTCCGCGTCGCCGACCAGAGGCTGACCCGCCTCGCCCTGATGTCCATGTGCACCGGCACCAGCGAGTGGTACCGCCCCGACGGCGACTCCACGCTGGAGCAGGTGTGCGCCGAGTTCGTCACGATCGGGCTGGCCGCCGTGCGCGCCCCCGCGCCGGCCGCGGTGACGCCCGATCTCTCCCTGCTGCCCGACTTCCCGTGGGAGCCGCCGGATGCACGAAACGATCCCCGACCTGATGAGGCATGCCGCTAGCACGTACGGCACGCGCGAGTTCCTCCGCTTCCCCGACACCTCGCTGACCTTCGCCGACGCGGACGCCCGCTCGGACCTGCTGGCCCAGGCGCTGATCGGCCATGGCGTGCGCCCAGGCGACCGGGTGGCCGTGATGCTGGACAACGTCCCCGAGTGGCCGCTGAGCTGGTTCGCGATACTCAAGGCCGGGGCCGTCGCCGTCCCGGTGAACGCCCGCTACCAGGCGGCCGACCTGGCCCACGTCCTCAGCGACTCGGGCGCGGTGCTCACCCTGACCACCGCCGGGTACGCCGCCGCCAACCCCGGCCCCTGCCTGGACCCCGGGACGCCAGACAAGCCCGCAAAGCCACTACACACCGCTAAAGCCCAAGATGTCGCGAATTTTCAGTACACGTCGGGTACTACTGGCTTCCCCAAAGCCTGCATGCTCACCCACGACTACTGGCTCAGAACCGCCCAGATCGCCGCCGACCAGGTACGGCTGCGCGACGACGACGTCATGCTGATCGCCCAGCCCTACTCCTACATGGACCCCCAGTGGGCCACCCTCCTCTGCCTCCTCGGCGGCATCCCCCTCGTGGTGCTCCCCCGCTTCTCCGCCTCCGGCTTCTGGGCCTCGGTCAGGGAGCACGGCGCGACCCTCACGTACGTGCTCGGCACCATGCCCCTGCTGATGCACAAGCAGCCGCCCCACCCCCAGGACCGCGACAACAGGATGCGGCTCGTGCTCTGCTCGGGCATCCAGCCCGACCTGCACAGGACGTTCGAGGAGCGGTGGGGCGCGCCGTGGCGCGAGCTGTACGGCTCCACCGAGAGCGGCCCCGACCTGGTGGTGGCCGCCGACGCCGAGGACACGGTCAGCACCGGCGCCATGGGCCTCGCGCCGCCGGGCAAGGAGGTCAGGATCGACGAGGAGACCGGCGAGATCCTGGTCAGGGGCCACCCCATGATGCGGGGCTACTGGAACCACCCGGAGGCGACCGCCCACGCGTTCAGAGGCGGCTGGTACCACACGGGTGACCGGGGCTTCCGCGACGCCGCCGGCTACATCCACCACGCCGGACGGCTGAAGGACATGGTGCGCAGAGGCGGCGAGAACATCTCGTGCGCCGAGGTGGAGAGCGTGCTCAACCAGCATCCGGCGGTGCTGGCCACGGCTCTGGTGCCCATCCCCGACGACCTGTTCGGCGAGCTGCCCAAGGCGTTCGTCCAGCTCAGGCCCGGGCACGACGCCGACGGGAGCACCGCCATGAGCGTCATCGAGCACGCCAGGCGCAACCTGGCGCGGTTCAAGATCCCGGCGTACGTGGAGTTCGTCGAATCGTTCTCGCTGACCCCGTCGGCCCGCATCGAGAAGCGCCACCTGCTCAACCCGGAACGCGACCAGCGTGCCGCCCCCGCCATCGCGATCGACAAGGACAGATCATGATCGATGTGACAGAACGCGACGAGGTCGCCCTCATCACCCTCGCTCGCCCGGAGAAGCTCAACGCCCTCACCGCCGCCATGCGCAGGGACCTGGCGGCGGCGGTACGCGGCTACGGGGACGGCAAGCGGGTCAGAGGCATCGTGGTCACCGGCACCGGCCGGGCGTTCTCGGCCGGCGAGGACATCGACCAGGCCGTCGGGCAGTCGCTGGTGGCGGAGGTGGCGCTGTTCCACGACATGACCAGGGCCGTACTGGAGACGCGGGTCCCGGTCGTGGCGGCGGTCAACGGCCTGGCCGTGGGCGGCGCCGCCGAATGGACGCTCTGCTTCGACACGCGCATCGGCACCCCGGCGTCCGGGTACTTCCTGCCGGAGAACCACATCGGCCTGTCGATCTCGAACGCCGCCAGCTACCTGCTCCCCCGCCTCGCCGGCGCCAGGGCGCTGCGGCTGGTGCTCGACTCGACCCGGATGAGCGCGGAGGACGCCCTGGCGGCGGGTCTGCTGGACGAGCTCGTCGCCCCGGAGGCGCTGGTGGCCACGGCCATCGCCCGCGTACACCACTGGACGGAGCCCGGCACGGCCACCGAGGTGCACCTCAGGCTGCTGCGGCCGGCACTGGCCGAGGTCGAGCGGGCGTTCGCGGCGGAGACGGAGGCGGCGCTGCGCGTGGAGGAGTCGGGGATCGCCCAGGCCGGTATGTCCCGTTTCGTCAACAGGACGAGGTGATGGGGATCAGGCGATGACGATGGCCGCGATCGCCAGCGCCACCGCGACCGCGACCATCGCGATGGAGTCGTAGGACCAGCTCACCCGGGCCGGCGTCGCCTCCTCGTCGCGGCGCCTGGCCGACTCCGACCGCTCACGGATCTGGTCGCCCACCCAGTCGGCGTGCGTCTTGCCCGCGAACGCCTCCGCCGCCGCCTGCTCGCCCCTCGACAGCGTCGGCTCGGCCGAGAACCGGCCCCGGCGCTCCTGCTTGGGCATGCCGCGCCGCTGCGCCCTGGCCCGCTCCCGCGCGCTGCTCATCGGCGTCCAGAGCCGCAGCTCCTGCTCGCCGCTGTGGTGAACGTTGATGGAGTGCGACACCGTCACGTCCTCGACCGAGGCCCACGGCACGAACGTGGTGCGGAACGGGTTTCGCCCCACCAGGCCCGCCTCCGTGAACACGGTGGCGGGCCTGAGCGCGATCACGTAGACGAGCGCGGTCAGCGCGCCGAGCACGGCCAGCGCCACCAGCGAGGGCTTGCCGTTGTAGTGGGCGATCAGGTCCCAGACGTTGAACGCGACGAAAGCCAGCCACACCCAGCCCAGCACGAACCCGGTCTTGGCGCGGTAGGTCTGCTTCACGGCTGCCACTTGAGCTGCGCGAACCCCGGCTTGATGACGCCGTTGATCAGCGCCAGCCGCTCGTCGAACGGCAGGAACGCCGACTTCATCGCGTTGACCGTGAACCACTGGAGGTCGTCCCACCCGTAGCCGAAGGCCTCCACCAGCTTGGCGAACTCCAGCGACACGCTCGTGGAGCTCATCAGCCGGTTGTCGGTGTTGACGGTGACCCTGAAGTGCAGCCGCCGCAGCAGCCCGATGGGGTGGTCGGCGATCGAGTCGGCGGCCCCGGTCTGCAGGTTGGAGGTGGGGCACATCTCCAGCGGGATCCGCTTGTCACGCACGTACGCGGCCAGCCGCCCGAGCTTGGCGGACCCGTCGCCGGCCACGGAGATGTCGTCGATGATCCGCACCCCGTGCCCGAGCCGGTCGGCGCCGCACCACTGGATCGCCTGCCAGATCGACGGCAGCCCGAACGCCTCGCCCGCGTGGATGGTGAAGTGCGCGTTTTCCCGCTGAAGGTATTCGAACGCGTCGAGGTGCCTGGTGGGCGGGTAGCCGGCCTCGGCCCCCGCGATGTCGAACCCGACCACGCCGACGTCCCGGTAGCGCACGGCCAGCTCGGCGATCTCCATGGACCTCGCCTGGTGCCGCATGGCCGTCAGCAGGGTGCCGACGCGGATACCGCGCCCCGCCGAGCCCTGCTTGAACCCTTCGAGCACCGCCTCCACCACCTCGTCGAGGCTCAGCCCCAGCGTGGTGTGCTGCTCGGGCGCGTAGCGCACCTCGGCGTAGACCACCCCGTCGGCGGCCAGGTCCTCGGCGCACTCGGCGGCGACGCGGATCAGCGACTCGCGCGTCTGCATCACCCCGACGGTGTGCTCGAACGTCTCCAGGTAGCGTTCGAGCGAGCCCGAGTCCGCCGCCTCCTCGAACCACAGGCGCAGGTTGTCGGCATCGGCCGTGGGCAGCCGGTCGTAACCGGACTCCCGTGCCAGCTCGACGATCGTCTCGGCGCGGAGACCGCCGTCGAGGTGATCGTGCAGCAGCACCTTGGGAGCCCGCCGGATCTCGTCACGCGTGAGACTCATCTGGCCATGATATGAGCAGCGCCCGCTCTCCAGGGCACCGATTCAGTCGCGCCCGGCCGCGTCCGGGGCGAAGGCGGGCAGGCACACGGCGATGTACTCGGCGCCTTCCGGCCCCACGCGGTAGCGGACCTTCTCCCCCGGCTCGGTCACCAGGGACTGGCCGGCCGCGACCTCAGTGACGCCCTCGGCGTGCTCCACGATCACGGTGCCGCGCAGGACCACGGTGTACTCGGTGAACGACGGCGTCTGCGCCGGCTCCTCCCAGCCCGGCGGCGCGGTCATGTGGGCGATCGAGATCGCCTCGTCGCCGCTGCTGACACGTCCGACGTGCTCGTCGATGAGCTTGCCGCCGGGTACGGGGATACGGGCCGGGCCCTCGATCTTCCTCACCACGCGCTCAGGCTAACGTCTCCGCCGCGCCGGCAGGTGAGTGGGCCGCGCCGATATCAAGCGATTCAGTGGGCCACGTCGATGATCAGGCGGCTCGGCCCGCCCTTCTCCTGGACCTGGAATCCGGCCTGCTTGGCCAGCACGAGCCCGATGCCGACGCGGCCCTCGAAATCGCCCGTCCTGACGATGTCGGTGAGGTTGGTGAGGTTCGCCGGGTAGATCGGGCCGCCGCTCCAGGAGGGCACGCCTTCGTCGTCGTGGGCGTTCGCCGGGAAGAGCGTGAGCTGCAGGTATGCGCCGCCGTGGACGTCGATGGGCTTGCCCGAGGCATCCTCCACGAACGCGTCGACCCACTTGACGCTGTATCCCGGCACGCCGCCCTTGAGATCGACGACCAGGCGGTCGTACGTCTCGTGGGCCCCGTAACGCACGGCCGTCACCATGGCGGGCTCGACGCCGTCCCGCTCGACGTCCACCTCGGTGGTGCTGGTCGGGGTGTCGGGGTCGGACGTGGCCCGGCCGGCGGTCGGCCCGGCGGTGGAGTCTGCGGTGGAGTCTGCGGTGGAGTCGTCGGCGGCCGGGGTCTCGGGCAGGGCGGTCTGCGGGGCCGTACCGCAAGCGGTCAGTACGGCGAGGCAGGCGAGCAGGGCGACGGCGCGGGAGCGCGACGACCGGACGCCATGCGGGGATGACGAGCGCATGCCCGGTAGATGCCCAGCCCACAGGCCTGCAAGCGGTGCCACGGCCGATCGGTGCCCCCGTTTACCGGGCCTTCCGCGAAACCGGGGCTCCCTCTACCCTTATCAACCCACAAGGAGTCATATACGTGATCAAATCAAACGAGTTACCGACTTTTCTGGCTAACTACGGACCTTCGTTCGCCCGGACCGCGTACCTGCTGACGGGCGACGCGGAGCAGGCGCGAGACCTCGCGACCAACGCGCTGGTCACGGTCTGCCGCCGCTGGTCCTCGGTGCGCTGGAGCCAGCCGGCCGGGACCGTCCTGCGCGAGCTGTACCGGCGCTACCTGGGCGTACGGGTGCCGCCGGCGACCGGCGAGCACCCGCTGGCCGCGCTGCGACCCAGGGCTCGGGCGGCCGTCGTGGCGCAGTTCCACGACGGGCTGCCGGCTCAGCAGGCGGCGGCGGTCACCGGCCTGTGGATCGCCGTGCTGACGCAGGAGACGCAGCAGGCCCGTACAGACCTTAGAGCGGCCCGCCCCGACCTCTTCCCCGCCCCGACCACGCCCGAGCCACAAGAGGACCCCACAGCAACCCCGGCAGACCCGACAGAAGCCCCGCCCCAGACAGAAGCCCCGCACCCGGCGGAAAGCGCGGACCCGGGAGAAGACGCAGACCCGACGGACGACGCAGCCCCGGCCCAATGGGCGGCGCCCTGGGGGTCCCCCGGCGTCGCGCCCAGAGCGGCCGACGCCCCGTGGACGGTCCCCGCCGCATCCTGGGACGCGCAGGACCCGGCCGCCGACGACCCCGGCCTGCGCGCCGCCCTGATCCGTGTCGCGGCCGGCATGCCGCACGTCCACCTCTCCGAGCCCGTGCTGAGCCGCATCACCAGGCGCCGCCGGATCCGCGCGCTCACGTGGACGGCCGCGTCCCTGGGTGCGCTGGGCGCCCTCGTGGCGATGACCACGCTCGGCCTGGACGCCCTGGCCCGCAACGTCGAACGCGCGACCGCTGAGCGCACCCCAGGACTCGACTACACGCCGACACCGCAACGGCTCCCCGACGCGCTGCCGGCCAAGCTGAGCGACCCCGTCAGCCACGCGAACCTGAACTACTGCGAGGAGAGCGGCGACTCGAACGACCCGCCGCCCTGCGGCCAGTGGCGGCTGACGACCGCGTCGGGCGAGGAATGGCGGCTGCAGGGCGCCCGCGCGGGCTACGACAAGGGCAACGGCTCCACCCTGCCCCTCGCGATCAGCCAGGACGGCCACCGCCTGGCCTACCGGGACACCACGGGCGCGTACGTCGTCCGCGACCTGCCCACCGGCCGGGTCAAGACGATCGGCGTACAGGACCGCCCGGTGGACCCGCACCTCACGACGTCGCCCAACGGCCGGTTCTTCGCCGTCGACTTCGGCGTCTCCGACGGCGCGACGCTCGACTTCGAGACGGGCGTGACCCACTACGACCACGGCGAGGCGGTCCGGATCCTGGCCGTGCGCGACGACGGCTCGCGGCTGGTCACCGAGCAGGAGGACGTGGACGACGTCCCCGGCCATGCCTCCATCACCACCATCCGCCTGGGCAAGCCGGGCACCGTGGAGGGCGCCTTCCGGATCGACCCCGGGCTCGTCGAGTACGGCGGCGCGCTCTCCCCCGACGGCCACACGCTGGCCCTGGTGACGCAGGACTCCAAGGTCATCACCATGGACGCCCGCACCGGCCGCGTCACCGGCAAACGCACGGCGCTCGAAGACTACGAAGTGCTCGCGGTCGAGCGCTGGATCAGTGAAGACGAGGTCCTGATCCGCCAGTGGGACGACGAGTACGTCTTCCTGACCAAGGTCGACGTGCGTTCGGGCGCCACCGGCGAGATCGCGGAAGAGCTGTCGGAGTCGCTCGAATACGACTCCCCGCTCGGCGCGCTGAGCGACTGAGACGGCCGACGCGAAAGGGACCCCGCCCGGGCGGCGGGGTCCCTTCGCGTTCAGGTGCTCAGACGGTCTCGTAGACCGGCACGCTCTCCTTCTCGGTGGCCACGGCCTTGCGCGTGCGCCACCCCGCGGCGGAGATGGCCAGCCCGACCAGGGCCAGGACCAGCGACACCACGATGGCCGCACGCAACGCGCCGATCGAGAGCGTCTCGCCGCCCGAGGTGAGCACGGCGGTCACGACGGCGAGCACGATCGCGCCACCCACCTGGCCCGAGGTGTTGAGCAGCCCCGAGGCCAGCCCCTGCTCGTCGTCGTCCACGCCGTTGGTGGCCTGGATGTTCAGCGAGGGGAACGACAGCGCGAACGCGATGCCCAGCAGGATCATGCCGGGGATCACCATGCCGCCCAGGCTCGGCGTGCGGTCGATGCCGAGGAAGATCGCGTATCCGCCGGCGAGGGCGGCCGCGCCGATGACGATCAGCTTGCCGGTGCCGAACCTGTCGGCGAAGTCGCCCATCTTGGTCGAGGTGACCGCGACGAGCAGGCCTGCGGGCAGGAACGCCATGGCGGTGCCCAGGGCCGACCAGCCCAGGAGGTTCTGGAAGTACTGCATGGCCACGAACTGGAACGAGACGTACGAGCCCATCAGGATCAGCAGCCCCAGGTTGGCCCGCACGATGGAGCCGGAGCGCAGGATGCCGAGCCGTACCAGCGGGTGCTTGATCCGCAGCTCCGTGAAGACGAACAGGCCGAGCAGCACCGCCACGCCTGCCAGCGAGCCGATCGTCTGCAGCGAGGCCCAGCCGGCCTCGGGCGCCTGCACGACGGTGAACACCAGCAGCAGCATGGACGCGGTGATCAGCACGGCGCCGACGAGGTCGTGGCCGCCCTCGGCCCGGTCCTCGGCGCCACGCGGGAGCAGCTTCAGCGCGGCGACCAGCGCGATGATCGCGACGGGCACCGGCATCAGCAGCGTCCACCGCCAGCCGATCTCCGTCAGCAGGCCGGACAGGACGAGGCCGAGCGAGTAACCGCTGGCGCCACAGGCGGTGAAGATGCTCAACGCCTTGTTGCGCTCAGGTCCTTCGGGAAAGGTCGTCGTGATGATCGACAAGGCCGCCGGTGCGGTGAACGCCGCGGCCACACCCTTGACGAACCGGGCCGCGATCAGCAGCCCGCCGTCGTCCACGACACCACCGAGCAACGACGCCACGGCGAAAACACCCAGCGCGACCAGGAACACCCTGCGTCGCCCGAGCAAGTCGGCGGTCCTGCCCCCGAGCAACAGAAGACCGCCATAACCGAGCACGTAGCCGCTGACCACCCACTGCAGGGAAGAAGTGCTCAGGCCCAGGTCGTGCTGGATGGCCGGCAGGGCGACACCGACCATCGAGACGTCCAGGGCGTCAAGGAATATCACTGCACAGAGCACGGCGAGCGCGCCCCAACGGGATGAGGAAGAGGACATGAGACTGGAGACTACATGCATCCGCATCTAATGCAAACGCATTTAATGCTGTTGCATGAGTTTTAGCGAAGTGGTAACCTCCGCGACATGGACGAGGAGTTCGTGGTCGAGACCTGGCACTACGTCCTGGCCAAACATGCCAAGGCCATGTGCGCGCTGGAGCGCGAGCTGGGCGATCGGCACGGGCTGGGGCCCAGCGAGTTCGAGGTGCTGGATCGGATCGTCCATCACGACAGAAAGCTGCGCATCCAGGAGCTCTGTGACGAGGTCCATCTGAGTCAGAGCGCCCTGTCCCGGGTGGTGGCGCGCCTGGAGAAGGCCACGCTGGTCTCACGCGGCGTCTGCGACGCGGACCGCAGGGGCGTGTTCGTGTGCATCACCGACGAGGGCCGCGCCCGCCACGCGGAGGCCCTCCCCACTCAGCGAGCGGTCCTCGCCGGCATCTTCACCGAAGCCGAAGCCCCCGCCGCCCTCTCCCGCTGAGAGCCCGCTCCACCGCTTCCCCAAAGCGACCGCCAGGGGCCACCGCTTCCCCAAAAGGACCTCAGCGCAGGCCGGCGCGAAAGCGACCGCTACGAGGCCGTGATCCGGTCGATCACCAGCGGAAGCTGCTCCGCGCGTGCCGTCCCGACCGCATACCCGCCCTCCAACGCCTCCAGAGCCCGCCCGAACCGGGCCGTCTCATCGGCGTGCAGCGTCAGCAGAGGCTGTCCCTCGCGCACCAGATCCCCCGGCTTGGCGTGCAGCACGACGCCCGCCCCGAACGACACCGGGTCCTCCTTGCGCGCCCGCCCGGCCCCCAGCCGCCACGCTGCCAGCCCCACCGCGTAAGCGTCCAGCCTGGTCAGCATCCCGGACGACGGCGCTTCGACGGTCATCGTCTCGGCCGCCCGAGGCAGCAGCGCGTCGGGGTCCCCGCCCTGCGCGGAGACCATGCGCCGCCAGGCGTCCATGGCCGACCCGTCCTCCAGCGCCTTGGCCGGATCCTTGGCCGCGGAGACTCCTGCGGCCTCCAGCATCTCCCGCGCGAGCCGTACGGTCAGCTCCACCACGTCGGCGGGCCCGCCGCCGGCCAGCACCTCGACGGACTCGGCGACCTCCAGCGCGTTGCCCACGGCCCGCCCCAGCGGCCGGTCCATGGCCGTCATCAGCGCCACCGTGCGCACGCCCGCGTCCGTGCCGAGCGCGACCATGGTCTCGGCCAGCTCCCTGGCCGTCTCAGGCGTCTTCATGAACGCCCCGGAGCCCACCTTCACGTCGAGGACGAGCGAGCCCGTCCCCTCGGCGATCTTCTTGGACATGATCGACGACGCGATCAGCGGGATCGACTCGACGGTGCCGGTGACGTCCCGCAGGGCGTACAGCTTCTTGTCGGCCGGGGCCAGGCCGGAGCCGGCGGCGCAGACGACCGCGCCCGCCGTGCGCAGGACGTCCAGCATCTCGTCGTTGGACAGCGAGGCCCGCCACCCGGGGATCGACTCCAGCTTGTCGAGCGTGCCCCCGGTGTGGCCGAGGCCGCGGCCCGAGAGCTGCGGCACGTACGCCCCGCACGCCGCCACCAGCGGCGCCAGCGGCAGCGTGATCTTGTCGCCGACCCCGCCGGTGGAGTGCTTGTCGGCGGTGGGCCGGTCGAGCGCGGACCAGTCCATGCGCTCGCCCGAGCGGATCATGGCCTGGGTCCAGGAGGCGATCTCGCGCCGGTCCATGCCGTTCAGCAGGATGGCCATGGCCAGCGCGGACATCTGCTCGTCGGCCACCTCGCCGCGGGTGTAGGCGTCGATCACCCAGTCGATCTGGGCGGTCGTCAGCTCGCCTCCGTCCCGCTTGGCGCGGATGATCTCGATCGCGTCCATCACAGGCTCTTGCTGAGGTCTTGGGGCCCGAACGCGTAGGGGAGGATGTCGGCCATCCGCTTGGGCCCGTCCACGGTCTCGACCAGCAGGTCCTCGCCGCCGAACTCGTACAGGAGCTGCCGGCAGCGCCCGCACGGCATCAGCAGCTCGCCGTGGCCGTCCACGCAGGTGAAGGCCACCAGCCGGCCGCCGCCCGAGAGCTGCAGCGCCGACACCAGGCCGCACTCCGCGCACAGCCCCACGCCGTAGGAGGCATTCTCGACGTTGCAGCCGGTGACGATCCGCCCGTCGTCGACGAGCGCCGCCGCGCCCACGGGGAACTTGGAGTACGGCGCGTACGCGTGGTGCATGGCGTCCACCGCCTCGTTCCGCAGGCCGTCCCAGTCGATGTTCAATGTTGTTCCCCTCGGCGGTAGCGCACTCCGTCCGCCGCGGGCATCCGCAGGTTCTGCGAGGCCACCAGCAGGACCAGCAGCGTCAGGACGTGCGGCGTGATGAAGACGAATTCGTTCGGCAGCTTGTCCACGGTGAGCCAGAGCCACACCAGCACCACCGCGCCGACCGCGGCGCCGGCCATCAGGGTGTATTCCCTGGAGGCCCGGGTGACGAGCTCGGCGGGCTGGTTCGAGCCCAGCATCCCACGCATCTTGACGCCGATGTAGATGAGCAGCAGCACCGCGCCGAACAGGAAGAACGACGTCACCGCCCCGGAGTTGCGCTGCTGCAGGCCGTCGGCGTAGCCGAACAGCGCGGCACCCGCGGCGAGCCCGCCAGGCCGCCAGTTCCCGAAGATCATCGCGGCCAGGCCGATGAACCCGCGGCCCGTCGTCTGACCTTCGACGTACTTGCTGGTGATGAAGACCAGGAACACGCCGCCGAGCCCGGCGAAGGCGCCCGAGATGACGACCGCGACGTACTTGATCCGCAGGACGTTCACGCCCAGTGACTCCGCCGCCCACGGGTTCTCGCCCGCCGAGCGCAGCCGCAGCCCGAAGGCCGTGTACCAGAGCACGAAGAACGTCAATGGCAGCATCAGGACGGCCACGATGACCAGCACGTTCACGTCGTGCGTGAGCCCGCGCAGGATGCCGGCCAGGTCGGAGAGGAGGAAGATGTGGGTGTTCTCCAGCATGCCGAGCAGGTCGGGCCCCGAGGACAGCAGGGGCAGGCTCGCCTCCGGCGCCTGCGAGGACATCCCCGGCGAGGTGGTCAGGCCCGCGCCCGCGGCGGCCGCGGAGGTGCCCTCCTTGTAGAAGGTCTCCGACAGGAAGCGGGTGATGCCGGGGCCGAGCAGGTTGATGGCGACGCCGCTGATGATGTGGTCGACGCCGAACGACACGGTCGCGATCGCGTGCAGCAGCCCGCCCAGCGCACCGGCGATCAGCCCCGCGAGCAGCGCGGCCATGAAGCCCCACTGGTATCCGGCCCAGCCGGCGAACCAGGTGCCGAGCACCATCATGCCTTCGAGACCGATGTTCACCACGCCGGCCCGCTCCGCCCAGAGCCCGCCGAGCCCGGCCAGCCCGATCGGCACGGCCAGCCCCAGGGCGGCGGCGAAGGTGCCGGACGAGGTGATGTCGTCGTAGCCGGTCACGATCCGGATCAGCGACATGAGCAGGATCAGTACGGCGAAGCCGATGAGGGCCAGGTGATACTTGCTGAGCCTCGTCATGCCCCCACCTCAACCGGAGTGTTCCTGCCGAGCTGCCTGGCCGCGTAGCGCTCCTCGCGCCGCACCGCGATCCGGCCGGTGATCTCGTTGGCGATGACCACCAGCAGCACGATCGTCCCTTGCATGATCACGATGACGGAGGACGGCAGGCCGGCGATCTGCAGCGGCCCCTGCGCCCGGTCGAGGAAGCCGAACAGGAGCGCGGCGATCGCGATGCCGACCGGCTTGTTCCGCCCGAGCAGCGCGACCGCGATGCCCAGGTAGCCCAGCCCCGGGGTGAAGCCGGAGTTGAAGGCGTGCTTGTCGCCGAGGATCTCCGGCAGCCCGATCAGTCCCGCGATGGCGCCGGAGAGCACCATCGCCGAGATGACCATCTTCTTCGCGTTGACGCCCGAGGCCACGGCGGCCGTCGCGTTCAGGCCGCTCGCCTTGATGTCGAAGCCGAACCGGGTGCGCTCCAGCACCACCCAGAGCACCACGCCGAGCACGACCGCGACGAGCAGGAAACCCCAGAGCCCGCCGCCGCGCGGGGCCGGCAGGCCGAACGCCCCGAAGATCCAGTTGAGGTTGGGGAACCACGCCGACTGGGGCAGCGTCTGCGTCGTGTTGGCGAGCTGGCCTTCGGCGCGCTGGCCCGCGAACGGGCCGCGGACCAGGAAGGAGGCGATGTTGATCGCGATGAAGTTCAGCATGATGGTCGAGATGACCTCGCTGACCCCTCTGCCGGTCTTCATCAGCGCGGGGATCAGCGCGTAGAGGCCGCCGACCACCATCGCCACCAGGATGATGACGGTGATCTGCAGCCAGGACGGCCCGACGAAGACGGTGCCGACGTACGCGGCGCAGATCGCCGCCAGGCGGTACTGGCCCTCGACGCCGATGTTGAAGAGGTTCATCCGGAAGCCGACGGCCACCGCGAGCCCGGCGATGAACAGCGGGACGGCCCGGTTGATCATGGCGGCCAGGCCGGTGGCCAGCGTCCGGTCGGTGGCGCCGAAGTTGAAGAACGCGGCGAAGGCGTCACCCGGGCTGGCGCCCGCGGCGATGATCGCCACACTGGAGATCGCGATGGCCAGGACGATCGCGGCGACGGCGCCGGCGAAGGTCAGCAGCGCGCGATAGAGCCCCGCGGGCATCACGTCTCCTCAGTGCCGGCGATGGCGCCGGTCATGTATCCGCCCAGCTGCTCGGGCGTGACGTCGGAAGGGTCGAGCCCGGCCACGAGCCGTCCCCGGTAGATCACCCGCAGCGTGTCGGACAGGCCGATCAGCTCGTCCAGGTCCGCGGAGATGAGCAGCACGGCCAGCCCCGCCGCCCTGGCGTTGCGCAGGTGGTCCCAGATGGCGGCCTGCGCGCCGACGTCCACGCCGCGCGTGGGGTGCGCGGCGATGAGGAACTTGGGCTCGCCGCTCATCTCCCTGCCGACGATCAGCTTCTGCTGGTTGCCGCCGGACAGGGCCAGGGCGAGGGTGTCGATGCCGGGCGTGCGCACGTCGTAGTCCTTGACGATGCGCTCGGTGTCGGCCTTCGCGGCCCGCCGGTTGATGAAGATGCCGCTCTTGGACGGCCGCCTGGTCTGGTGGCCCAGCACCCGGTTCTCCCAGAGTGAGCCCTCCAGCAGCAGTCCTTGACGGTGCCGGTCCTCGGGGACGTAGCCGATGCCGGACTCCCTGCGCCGCAACGTGGACCAGGAGCTGATGTCGGCGCCGTTCAGCTCGATGCCGCCGATCGCGGGACGCAGGCCCATGATGGCCTCGATCAGCTCGCTCTGGCCGTTGCCCTCGACGCCGGCGACACCGAGGATCTCGCCCTCGTGGATGTCGAACGACACGTCGTCGAGCAGCAGCCGCCGGCCTTCCGCGCGCAGCGTCCCGGCGTAGCCCTCGGCGGAGACGCCCTTGGGCAGGACGGTCCTGTGGCCTTCCGCGTCCATGGTCAGGTGCGAGACCCGCACCGCGACCTTCTCGGTCACCGTGGACTCGCGGGTCTCCGGCGTGGGCAGCTCGCTGCCCACCATCAGCTCGGCCAGCCGGCGCGCGGTCACCTCGCTCGGGCTCACGCTCGCGACCGTGGTGCCGCGCCTGATCACGGTGATCGCGTCGGCGATGTCGAGCACCTCGTCGAGCTTGTGCGAGATGAAGATGACGGTCAGGCCCTCGGACTTGAGCTCGCGCAGGTTCTGGAAGAGCTCTTCGACCTCCTGCGGTACGAGCACGGCCGTCGGCTCGTCGAGGATCAGGATCCGGGCGCCGCGATAGAGCACCTTGAGGATCTCCACGCGCTGGCGGTCGCCGACGCCGAGGTCCTCCACCCGCCTGTCGGGGTCGACCCGCAGGCCGTGGGCGCCGGCCAGGTCGGTGATGCGTCTCCTGGCGGCGGATATGTCGAGAAAGCCGACGTTCTTCGGCTCCGCCCCGAGGATGATGTTCTCCAGGACGGTGAAGTTGTCGGCCAGCATGAAGTGCTGGTGGACCATGCCGATGCCGACGCCGATGGCGTCACTCGGCGTGCGGAAGCTGACCTCCGCACCGTTGACCTTGATCGTGCCCTCGTCCGGCTTCTGCATGCCGTAGAGGATCTTCATGAGGGTGGACTTGCCGGCGCCGTTCTCCCCGACGATGGCGTGCACCGTGCCGGGTTCGACGGTGATGCGGATGTCGTGGTTCGCGACGACGCCGGGGAAACGCTTGGTGATGCCCTCCAGCTCTACGGCGGGTTTCGCCGTGGCCAGGGTGTCAGCACTCATGTCGCCTCTCCAGAGAGCGGGAGCGGGGGTAGACGGAAGGCCCGAAGTCTGGGACTCCGGGCCCTCAGCTGTCACTCCTACCCCGAATTACGGCTTGGACGGAACGGTGATCTTGCCGTCCACGATGTCCTTCTTCGCCGCGTCGAGCTTGTCCTTCAGGTCGTCGATCTCGCCGCCCGTGGTCGCCAGGCCCACGCCGTCGACCTTGAGGTCGTAGACGACGTTGTTGCCGCCCTTGGCGCCGCCCTGGAAGGCCTTGACGAACTCGAACACGCCGACGTCGACGCGCTTGAGCATGGAGGTCATGATGACCGGCTGCAGCTTGGCGTCCTTGATGGTCTCGCGCTGGTCGGAGTCGACGCCGATGGCCTTCTTGCCGGCCGCGGCGGCCGCCTGGAACACGCCGGTGCCGGAGTCGCCGGCCGCGTGGTAGACGATCTCCGCGCCGTCCTGGAACATCTTGTCGGCCGCGACCTTGCCCTTGTCGGGCGCCTTGAAGCCGATCGCGGGGTCGGCGGAGATGTACGCGACGTCGATCTTCGCGTCCTTCTTGACCGACTTGACGCCGGCCACGAAGCCCGCCTCGAACTTCTTGATCAGGTCCATCTCGACACCGCCGACGAAGCCGACGTGGCCGTTCTTGGCCTTGTTCGCGGCGACGACGCCCGCCAGGTAGGAGCCCTGCTCCTCGGCGAACTGCAGTCCGGTGACGTTCGGGCCGCTGGAGAGCGAGTCCACGACGGCGAACTGGATCTCGGGGTACTCGGCGGCGACCGTCTTGATGTCGTTGTCGTAGAGGAAGCCCACGCCGATGACGGGGTTGTAACCGGCGTCGGCGAGCTGACGGAGCAGCTCACCCCGATTGGAGCCGTCGGACGACGGGCTCAGGTCCTTGATCTCCGCGCCGAGGTCGGTCTTCGCCTTCTCCAGGCCGACGTAAGCCGCGTCGTTGAACGACTTGTCGCCGCGCCCGCCGACGTCGAACGCCAGGCCGACCTTGAGCGCGCTCTTCGGAGCCTCGCTGCTCGCGCCGGCGCTGCTGGGCGCCTCGCTCGCCGTGGTGCCCCCACCGCTGCCGCCACAGGCGGCGACTGCCATGAGCATGACCCCGGCCACCGAACCGACGGTCATCCTGCTGAATCGCTTGCCGAGCAAGGCGACTCCCTTCCATTTCCCCGCCGCCGAACTTCATCGCAGGCGCGAAGAAACGTACGGCACCTGCACGGAAGATAGTTGCTTGACCAGGGCGAACCAAACCGGCACACAGTGTCGCAACCGCTCCGTTATCGACATCAGTCGCGTCCGTGACCTGAATCGCGATTCAGGCACTCGACACGAGCTTGGAAAGTTTTGCCCAACTTTGGCATGCGATCACCTCTTGCCGAAGACCGGATCTTGGCAGAGATTCCCACCGACGGACGAATCTTCGTATCGGAGCCCCGTATGCAGCCTTGGAAGGCCATAGCCGTACCGCTGGCCGCGCTACTCGTCGCGAGCCTCACCGGTGCCACGCCGGCCTCAGCCGACACCCCCACCATCAAGATCGAGAACAACGCCACCCAGCCGATCTTCTCCCGGGCGGACGCCATCTCCCAGACGGTGTTCGTCGAGGTAGCGGGCACGGACAGCGACAACGACGGCAACCCCGACCGGGTCGCCGTGGACATCCTGCGCCCCAAGGAGACCGACGCGGGACTGAAGGTACCCGTGATCATGGAGGCCAGTCCGTACTACGCGGGCGGCAACGACGTCGCCAACCATCCCGTGGACGTGGACGCGAACGGCAACCCGCTGCCCGCGCTGACCAGAGCCGCGAACAAGCTGGCCGCCGAACCGTTCGACGGCTACTACGACAACTACTTCC
The DNA here is from genome assembly GCF_039539705.1 of Nonomuraea rosea. Classification (NCBI taxonomy): domain Bacteria; kingdom Bacillati; phylum Actinomycetota; class Actinomycetes; order Streptosporangiales; family Streptosporangiaceae; genus Nonomuraea; species Nonomuraea rosea. Next base: position 318,460 of record NZ_BAABDQ010000001.1, read on the forward strand.
TGCCCCGCGGCTACGCCATCGCCCTCGTGGAGAACCTGGGCAGCGGCCGCGCCACCGGCTGCCCGACCTCGGGCGACCGCAACGAGACCGCGGGCCCGAAGGCCGCGATCGACTGGCTGAACGGCCGCGCCAAGGGCTTCGACGCCGCCGGCGACCCGGTCGAGGCCACCTGGTCCACCGGCAAGGTCGGCATGATCGGCGTCTCGTACAACGGCACCCTGCCGAACGCGGTCGCCTCGACCGGCGTCGAGGGCCTGAAGACGATCGTGCCGATCGCCGCGATCTCCAGCTGGTACGACTACTACCGCGCCAACGGCGGCGTCCTGGCCCCCGGCGGCTTCCAGGGCGAGGACCTGGACGTCCTGGCCAAGTACGTGCTGACCAGGCAGAACGGCCAGGAGGTGTGCGGCGCTCTGATGGACACGCTCACCGCCACCCAGGACCGCGTGACCGGCGACTACAGCCCGCTATGGAACGACCGCAACTACCTGAACGACGTGGGCAAGGTCAAGGCGAGCGTCTTCCTGGTGCACGGGCTCAACGACTGGAACGTCAAGACCAAGCAGTTCGCCCAGTGGTGGTACGCCCTGTCCAAGCGGCACGTGCCGCGCAAGATCTGGCTGCACCAGGGCACCCACATGAACCCCTTCAACCTGCGCACGGTCGAATGGCTGCGCCAGTTGCACGGCTGGTTCGACTACTGGCTGCACGGCATCGACACCGGCATCATGCGCGAGCCGCAGGCGGACGTGGAGTTCGCGGCCGGCCAGTGGGCTCAGCACGCGTCGTGGCCGCTGCCCGGATCGGCGACCGTGCCCCTGTATCCCGGCTCCGGCTCGACGCTGGGCCTGCTCCCCCGCCCGCGCGCGGCCGCCGAGTCCTTCGTGGACCAGAAGGTCAGGACCGCCGAGCAGCTCGTGGAGTCGGCAGGGGCCGATCCGAACCGGCTGGCGTACACGACCGGCGCCCTCCCCGCCGACGTCCGGATCTCCGGCACGCCCACGGTGTCGGTGCGGGCTTCCTTGAAGGACGGCGCATCGCCGTACCTGACGGCTTTGCTGGTGGACTACGGCACGGACGTCCGCCCGAACGGCACCCTGCTCTCGACCGGCCAGTCCTACTGCTACGGCCAGGGCATCCCGGGTGACACCGGCTGCACGACCCTCAGGACGCTCGGCACCGCCACCACCCCGTACAAGATCGTCACCAGGGGCTGGCTCGACGTCCGCAACCGCCACCGCCCGGACCGCACCGAGCCCCTGCGCCCGGGCAAGGAGTACACCTTCGCCTGGGACTTCCAGCCGACGGACTACGTCTTCAAGAAGGGCCACCGGCTGGGCCTGGTGCTCATCTCCACCGACTTCGACTACACGCTGCGCTACCCGCCGGGCACCAAGATCACCGTCTCCCCCGCCCGCTCCTCACTCCGCCTCCCGGTAGTCCTCGGCAAACTGCTCTAACCCAACCCCCTCTTCCGAACGGAGGACCTGGGGACCGCACCCCCGCCCCACCCCATCAGAAGACCCCCACCGCACCCCCTGAAAGGACCCCAGCCGGAGGACGGCGGAGGCCAAAGGACCCCAGGCCCGCCACCCCACAAAAAAGACCCCCGCCGGAGTACGGCGGGGGTCGGAGGGGTCAGGGCCCCGGGTCAGGCCATGGCGCTGGTGATCGAGTCGAGCGGCCCCACGTCCCACAACGCGGTCAACGCGGTGGCGGCCATCACCCGCACCCCCATCGAGATCGCCTTCTCATCCACGTCGAACGTCCCCTGATGGATGTCATACGTGAACCCGTCAGGCGACCGAGTCCCCAGCCGGGCGAACGCCCCGGGGATCGACTCGAGGTACCAGGCGAAGTCCTCCCCGCCGAGCGACTGCTGCGTCGGCACCACGGCGCCCGCGCCCAGCGCCCGCTCCGCCGCCTCGGCCAGCATCTCGACGCTGACCTCGTCGTTGACCACCGGCGGCACGCCGCGGGTGTAGTCCATCGTGGCCTCCACGCCATAGGCGCCGGCCACGGACTCGAGCAGGGACTTGATCAGGTCGGGAGCGGCGTGCCAGGCGTTCTCGTCGAGGCAGCGCACGGTGCCCTCGGCGATCCCGTCGTCGGGGATGGCGTTGGCCGCGGATCCGGCCTCGACCTTGCCCCAGACGAGGCTGAGCGACGAGCGCGGGTCCACCCGGCGCGACAGCGCGGCGGGCAGCTCGGTGAGGATCTTGGCCAGCGCGAAGACCAGGTCGGCCGTCAGGTGGGGACGGGCGGTGTGGCCGCCGGGACCGGAGACGCGGACGACGAGCTTGTCGCACGCCGAGGTGATCGGGCCGGACCTGAGCCCGAGCTGGCCGACGTCCACGCGGGGGTCGCAGTGGAGGCCGAAAATGCGGTCCACACCGCTGATGCCACCCTGCGCCATGACTTCGAGCGCGCCGCCGGGCAGCTCCTCCGCGGGCTGGAAGATCAGGCGTACGCGGCCGGGCAGCAGCCCCGCCGCGGCCTGCTGGGCGAGGAAGAGCGAGGTGCCGAGCAGGATCGTGGTGTGCACGTCGTGCCCGCACGCGTGGCAGGCGCCGGCGATCGTCGAGCGGTAGGACGCGTCCTTCTCGTCCTGCAGCGGCAGCGCGTCGATGTCGGCGCGCAGTGCCACGGTCGGACCGTCGCCGCTGCCCACGTCGCAGATGAGGCCGGTGCCACGAGGAAGCACCGAAGGGGTCAGCCCGGCGGCCGTGAGCCGATCGGCGATCCGCTGTGTCGTGCGATATTCGGCGAAGGCAAGCTCTGGATGCATGTGGAGGTCGCGGCGGAATGCCACGAGCTCCGGCTCGATCTCCGCCAGGAACGCGTCGAGTTCCCCCCGCAGCTCACGTCCCCGCATATGTCACCATCCCGTCCCAATGCCGCGGGCCCCAAGATTGCGGCGATCGCGGCGCATGCGCTGTGAATACTCGTCCATCCCGCGTGTGGCCACCCTGGTCGAGCGGCCGCTCGGCGAATCAAAAAACACACCCCCTGGTCGAGGTGCGCGAGTTCGTCAGCACGGGCGTTGCGTTCGTCTGTCGCGAGTGCCGCTGCAGCCTGGGTGGCACGGCGGTCGGCCGTGAAGCCCGATGGCGATGCTTCGACTTTATCGCTCTCGCGCGACTTCTCGCCGACAGATACACCAAAAGCTAGCCGACGGCCTGCCCGAAACCGCAGGTGGTCACGGTACGTGAACGGCCCCATGATCCGGAAATAGTCACAAGGGATCATTAGATAGTGACCCGATGTCGCCACTTCCAAACGTGGTCAGCGATTCCGAATCCTGTCACCTTCCGTCATGGTCATGACACTCCGGCGATGGCTGCATTTGAGAAAAATGCGTGTTTCACTCACTATATGATCACTAATATCCCGTTCGGGGAGAAGCATGCTGGATTGAGCATCTTCAAGCCGAGCGAGGGGACCCTGGTGGTCGTACCCTCGCTCTCCCTGCCGCAGGACGAGCTCCGTCGCATCACAGCGGCCAGATCGTACGAGGAGCGGTTGCTTTTTCTGCTCCTCACGCTCCGGGAACCCGGGGTCAAGGTGATCTACCTCTCCTCCGCGCCGATCGATCCGGACATCATCGACTACTACTTCGCGTTCCTGCCCGATCCGGATGATGCGGCCAAGCGTCTCACCTTGATCAGCCTCGACGACCCGTGGTCCCAGCCGCTGACCCAAACCCTGCTCTCTCGTCCCGACGCGATCGAGCAACTACGCAGCGCCATCGACGGTGACTCCTGGCTCGTCCCCTTCGTCCTCAGCGAGCTCGAAGAGGAGCTGGCTTCGCTACTCAACGTTCCCATCTACGGTCCGGCCACCTCCTTGGCCTATTACGGCTCCAAGAGCGGCTCCCGCGAGGTCGGCCACGAGGCCGGCGTGCCCATGGCGCGCGGCTTCAGCGACGTTCGGTCGGTCGTCGAGATCGAGGAGGCGATCGAGGCCCTGCCGGGTGAGCGGGTGATCGTCAAGCTGAACGACGGGTATTCGGGATTGGGCAACGCGATCGTCTCGAAGGCCGACAGATCGCTGATCAGCTTCTCGGCGGCCGGTGAGACCTGGAGCAGCTTCACCACGAAGATCAGGGGCCGGGGGGCTGTGGTCGAGGAGTTCATCGAACATCGCCCGCTCTACTACCCGAGCGCGCTGGCCCAAATCACGCCCGGCGGCGAGGCCCAGGTGCTCGCCACGCACGACCAGGTGCTCGGCGGCGCCAACAACCACGTCTACCAGGGCTGCACGTTCCCCGCGGCGCCCGAGTACCGGGCCGAGGTGGGCGCATCGGCCGCGCGGATCGCGGAGATCCTCGCCGGGCGCGGGGTGGTCGGGCTGTTCGGGATGGACTTCTTCGCGCTGAAGGCCGACGGAGGCTACGCGGCGCTGCTGTGCGAGATCAACCTGCGCATCGGCGGCACCACGCACCCGTTCGGCGCGGCGGTGCTGACGACCGGGGCCACGTACGACCTGGGCACCGGCCTGCTCATGGCCGGCGACCAGCCCAAGTTCTACACCGCGACCGACAACTGCGCCTCCTCCTGCCTGCGGGGACGCACCCCCGGCGAGGTCATGCGCGCGGCCGGCCGGATGGGCGTCGGGTTCGACGCGGAACGGCGTACCGGCAACGTGTTCCACCTGCTCGGAGCCGTCCCCGAGTACGGCAAGCTGGGCTTCACCACGATCGGCGACTCCCGCGAAGAGGCGGACGAGCTGCACGCGCTCACCCGGCGTCTCCTCTGCGGCCCTTGACGGAAGCGCCGCGGAGGCCTCGCCAGCCGATGACCCCCAGGACGACGGCGAGGACGATGTTGACCGCGATCAGGATGCCGTGCACCACGTAGAAGGCGGTCGGATGACCGTCGGCCAAGTTAAACCCCAGGTTGACCCACTCGAAAATCATGAACGCGCCGAGGATGATGAGGAATCCGGCGATCTTTCGTGACATGCCCATCTCTCTAGTATCGAAGGTGGATCTTCGGGGGATGTGTCGCCACATGGACATTCACCCGGAGCTACGCTGAGACCGCCATGTGGACGAAAATCGTGCCAGTCACGGCACTCATCGCCTCGGTCTCGCTCACTGGCGGGACCGCATATGCCGCACCGACGACGCCGGTCGGCGGCGAGGCGCTGGGCAGCCGCGGCCTGGTCGCACCTGCGGGCGTCAAGAAGCCGCCCAAGACCAAGGCTACTTCCTACGTCGTCGCGGACGCGGACACCGGCCAGGTGCTGGCGGCCAAGGACGCCCACGGGCGCTACCTGCCCGCCAGCACGCTGAAGACGCTGACCGCGCTCACGCTCATCCCGAAGCTGGACAAGAACCGCAAGATCCGGCCGAGCAGGAACGCCTGCAACCAGGAGGGCACCGCGGTCGGCCTCTCGGTCAAGGCCACGTACAAGATCGACGACCTGTTCAAGGCGCTGATGATGTCGTCGGGCAACGACGCGGCGATGGCCCTCGCCGAGACGAACGGCGGCCTCGCGCAGACCATGAGTGACATGAACGCCGAGGCCAAGCGGCTGCAGGCGAACGACACCGTGGCCAAGACGCCCAGCGGCCTGGACAAGCCCGGCCAGAGCAGCTCGGCCTACGACCTGGCGCTCATCGCGCGGGCCGGCCTGGCCAACCCCGAGTTCAAGCGCTACATCAGCACGAAGACGTCCACCTTCCCGGCGCCCAAGGGCCACTACGAGATCAGCAACCACAACAAGCTGCTCTGGCGCTACAAGGGCATGGTCGGCGTCAAGAACGGCTGGACCTCGAAGGCGCTGGGCAGCTTCGTCGGCGCGGCCACCCGGGGCGGGCACACGATCGTGGTGAGCGTCATGCGGCACGAGGGCTACTTCTGGGAGGAAGTGGCCGATCTGCTCGACTGGGGCTTCTCGGTCAGGGGCAACGCCACGCCGGTCGGTCAGCTCGTGGACCCGCTGCCCGACGCGCAGGCCGCTCCCCAGCCAGGGGCGTCGGCGCCGGCCACGCAGGTCACCCCGGCCGCCCAGCCGCCGTTGCTGGACACCGCCGCCAAGAAGCAGACCGACTCCAGCAAGACGGTCGGCATGGTGGTGATCGGCGGCGGGCTGCTGTTCGGGCTGATCTGGCTCGGCTACGGGATCCGCCGCAGGCGCGGCAGGTCACGCCTCTGACGTCCGGCCGCCGGGCACGTCCGTGTCCAGGGGAACCGGTGTGGGGGCCGGCGGCGGGCAGATCCCGGCGGTGTCCGTCCAGGCGGCGACGAAGAGGATGAGCCGGGCCGAGAAGTTGATCCAGACCAGCAGGCCGACGATGACGGCGAACGTTCCGTAGATCGGGTTGCCCAGGGTCGTCCCGAGCAGCAGCGTGGCCACCTGCTTGAGCAGCCCGAACCCGATCGCGCCGAGCAGCGCCCCCCTGGCCGTCATCCGGAACGGCTGCGTCGGCCTGGCCACCCAGCCGAGCAGGATCAGGAACAGCAGCCAGTCGGCCGCCACGCTCAGCACCAGCCCCAGGATCCTGATCCCCAGGTTGGCCGCCGGGGAGCTGTCGCCGAACACCGTGTCCATGACCTTGTCCGTGGCCGTGGTGGCGAATCCCGCGACCAGCACGGACGTGAGCATTGTGACCCCGATCATGACGGTCGAGGCCAGGTCGCGCAGCTTGCCCAGGAAGAAGTTGAGCGGCGGCGTGGTCGTCATCGACATCTCGCGCAGCGCCCCGCGCAGCGCGTCCATCGCGCCGAGCCCGGCGTAGAGCAGGCCGAGCAGGCCGATGATCCCGGCGGCCGCCTTGGCCTCGCCGATGGCCTTGAAGTCGATCTGCGCGCCGATGCCCGGCAGCCGCTCGGTGATCGCCTGCGCCATCGCGTTCCTGGCGGCCTCGCTGGTCGCCACCACGAACCCGAGCACCGCGTACGACAGCGCCACCAGGGGGAAGAAGGACAGGAAGGCGAAGTACGTGACCGCGCCCGCCAGCCGGTCGCCCCACTGGCCCTCGTAGCGCTGGACCGCCCTGATCAGATGATCGATCCACAGCCTGCGCACCCGCAAGGCGGCCACCTTGCCGCGGCCCCAGGCCTTCACCGACTCGATCCGCTGCGCCACACTCGCCATCCGCACCCACTCCCCGGGAATGCCCTACCCCCGAGCCAGGGCGATGATCACGCGCGCGTCAGCGTATCCGCCGATTCCGCCAGCGCCGCGAGGACCGTCGCCAGGTCGTGGTGGAGCAACTGCCCACCACGCTTGACGACACGCCCCCCGACCATGACCGTTTCCACCGTACTGGTGTCGGCGTTCAGCACGACGGCGCCGATCGGGTCGTGGGCCGCCGCCATGCCGAGCGTGTCGGTGCGCAGCATCACCAGGTCGGCCTGCTTGCCCGGCCGCAGCGAGCCGACGACGTCGCCCAGCCCGAGCACCTCCGCGCCTTCGATGGTGGCCATCCGCAGCGCGTCACGCGTGCTGAAGCCCAGCCCCGCGCCGCCGGGACGGCCGCGTTCGAGCAGGTGGGCGGTCCGCATCTGGCTGAACATGTCGCCCGGCGCGCACACCACGGTGTCGGCGCTGAGCCCCGTCGGGATCCCCGCCGCCCTGGCGCGGCCGGTGGTCGGGTAGCCGAGGGCCAGGTTCATCTCGTCCACGGGAGAGACCGAGACGCTGCCGCCGGCCGCGGCGATGCGCTTGAACTGCTCGTCGGTGTAGTGCAGCGCGTGCACGAAGGTGGTGGGGGTGCCGAGCAGGCCGTTCGACTCCAGGAACGCCAGGCCGCGCTCGGCGCTCTCGCTCCCGTGCCCGCCCAGGTGCGCGGTCACCGGCAGGCCGAGCTCCGCGGCCAGGCGCCACTCCTCCAGCGCGCGCTCCTCTCCGGCGATCTCGGGGCCCAGCGCGGCGAGGACCATCGTGACCAGGCCGCCGGAGGCGCCGAAGAGCTGCTCGTGTACGCGCCTGGTCTCGTTCGCGAGCCCGCCCTCCGCGCCGCCGTAGCAGTAGCCGAACACGCCCCTGATGCCGGAGTCGCGCAGCGCCCGCACGGCGGAGTCGGTGTGGCCGGGGGTGAACTGGATGTGGGACCAGTCGAGCAGGGTGGTGATGCCCGCGTCGAGGCATTCCAGCGCGCCGGCCAGGTTGCCCGCGTAGACGTCCGCGGCCTGGTAGCGGGGGGCGAGCTCGCCGAGGATCCGGCTCAGGTAGCCGGGGAAGGTGATGTCGGGCGTGACCGCCCTGATGCCGGCCTGCCAGGTGTGCCGGTGGGTGTCGACGAACCCGGGCAGCACGAGGCGGCCGGTGGCGTCGATCACCTCCACGCCCGGGCCCACAGTCAGGTTGGGGCCTACTTCGGCGATGACGCCGTCCTCGATCCGCACGTCCGCCGGCCCCAGCACGACGGGCTCCGGCTCGGTGTCGATGACGATGCCGTTCTTGATCAGAGTGGTGGTTGCCATGCCTAAAAGCTTAACGAGAAGCTTTTAGAAAAGCAATCGGCTGATCGGTATTCTCGATGGGGTGAAACCGGATGAGGTCGACGCGATGGTGCCCCGCTGGGTGGAGGCGGAGCTGTCGCCGTCGCTCATCGCCACGCTGGAGCTGGGCAAACGGCTGACGCGGCTGCACCAGCAGTTCGACCAGGCGGTCAAGGCCGAGCTGGCGGAGCTGGGGCTGACCTATGCCGAGTTCGACGTGCTGGCCGCGCTCAACAGGGCGGAGCCGCCGACGTACCGGCTGCGGCCGAGCGAGCTGTCGAAGGCGCTGTTCCTCACCTCGGGCGGCATCAGCAACGTGCTCCAGCGGCTCACCGCGGCCGGCTACGTGGAGCGCGAGGCCAACTCCGGCGACGCGCGCAGCCGCTGGGTCCAGTTGACGGACGAGGGGCGGCGCATGGCGGTGGCCGGGCTGGAGGCGGCGGCCAGGGGCTACGAGGAGGTGGCGGGCGGGGTGCCCGAGGAGACCCTGCGGGCGGCGGCGGACACGCTGCGCGAGGTGATGTCGCACACGAGCCGCCGCCGTTTCCGCTAGCCCGGGACTGTCGCCACCGGCGCCGGACCGGTACGGCTAGCCCCGGACTGGCGCCACCGGCCCTTGACCGGTGCCGCCGGCCCTTGACCGGTGCCGCCAGCCCTGGGCCGGTGCCGCTAGCCCTGGGCCGGTGTCGCTAGTTGCCGTGGCGGGACGCCCAGGCGGCGATCGCCGCGGCGATGGCCGCGGGCCGATCCTCCGGCGCGTGATGCCCGGCCGGCCCGCAGTGCTCGGTCTCCAGCGCGGCGATGTTCCGCGCGCACCAGGCCGCCAGCTCCGCGCCGACCAGCAGCGTCGGCGAGGAGTCGAACGTGAGCAGCAGCTTGGGGACGTCGTCACTGCTCGCCAGCCACTTCCCGGACCGCTCGACGGTCTCGGCCACGTCGGCGGGATCGCCGTCGAGCGGGATGGAGCGCGCCCACGTCAGCAGCGGGCGGCGGCTCTCACGAGTCGGGTACGGGGCCAGGTACGGCGCCTTCTCCTCCTCGCTCAACGCCGTCAGCACCCCGCCGGTGAACGCGCTCTCCACCAGGAAGTTCTGCTCCAGCGCCAGAGCCTCGCCCTCCGGACCGCGGATCAGCTCCGACCGGGCCCGCGGCGCCTCACCCAGGTCCGCCCAGCTCAGCGGGCGGACGAACGTCTCCATGAAGGCCACCCCGCGCACCCGCCCCGGATGGCGGACGGCCCGGTCGAAGGCCAGCACGCCACCCCAGTCGTGCCCGACGAGGACCACCTCCTCCAGCCCCAGCGCGTCGAACCAGGCGTCGAGGTAGCGGGCATGGTCGCCCAGCCGGTAGGGGATGTCGGGCTTGCCCGAGCGGCCCATGCCGATCAGATCGGGGGCGAGCAGCCGCCGGCCGGGGGCCGCCACCCCGGGCAGCACATTCCGCCACAGGCGCGATGAGGACGGGTTGCCGTGCAGGAAGACGAACGTGGCGCCATCACCGGCGGCGCCGGGGGTCGTCACGTCTTCGTAGTACATCGTCGAGCCGAGCACGTCGATCTCAGGCATGCCACTCTCCCATTCGTTCGTTGGACTAACGTTCGTGGCACTAACGAACGTACATCGTTAGTGCCACTAACGCAACGGGATAGGATCACCGCATGACGGACCCCATGGACGAGCAGGAGACCCCCGCCCCGCTGCGGGTCCTGCCCAGCCGGATGCTCTCGCTGGTCGCCATGCACTCCGACCGGCTGGTCAGCGACGGGCTCGCCGGCGCGGACGCCCGCAAATGGCACTACGCGGCCCTCGTGGCGCTGCGCGAGAGCGGCCCGATGAGCCAGGCGGAGCTGAGCAGGCGCACCGGCATCTACCGCAGCGACCTCGTCGCCGTCATCAACGAGCTGGCCGAACGCGATTACGTCGAGCGCGCGCCGGACGCCGGAGACCGCCGCCGCAATGTCATCACCATCACGTCCCAGGGCCGCCGGCACCTGAGCCGGCTGGACAAGCTGATCTCGGAGCTCCAGGAGGACCTGCTCGCGCCCCTGACCGGTCCGGAACGTGAGCGATTCACGGATTTTCTGGCCCGTCTCCTGTCTCACCACTCAGGGCGCGGCCCCTCCTGAGCAGGGCGGAAACCATGGCAGCCGCCTTCTTGGAGCCCTAGCCTGTGGGTGTCGGGACAGAGCCAGGAGGCATCGCGCCCATGACCGAAATCAGCACCGGGCAAATGGTCAGGCTCCAGCGCGAACGGCGGGGCATGAGCACCACCGCGCTGGCCACCCAGTCCGGATGCACCACCAGGCACATCGAGCTGATCGAGCACGGCAAGCGAACCCCCTCGCTCCCCCTCCTGCGCGAGATCGCCAAAGTGCTCGGCGTGCGCACCGCCGTGCTGTTAGGCGAAGCCCCGCGCGACTCGCACGAGCCCAGCCGGCCGCAGATCAGCGACATCGAGCGCGCCCTGTTCACCGGCCGCACCTCGCCGCCCGACATCGAGCCGCCCGACGCCGAGCAGCTCTCAGAACGCGTGACGGCGGCCCGCAACACCTGGTTCACCTCGACGCGCCGCTACTCGGTCCTGATGGCGGCCCTGCCCTCGCTGGTCTCCGATGCCGAGCACCTCGCGCTGGAGCGCACGCCGGCCGCGTACAGCGTGGCGACGGACGCGTACATGCTGGCCAGGGGTGTGCTCAAGCACCTGCAGCGGGTGGATCTCGCCCATATGGCCGCCGACCGGGCCATGCGCTTCGCCGAGGAGTCCGGCGATCCGCTGATGCTCGGGTGGTCGTACTGGAATCTGGGGCAGTCGATGCTGTCCGACGACATGCACCAGATCGCGTACGACGTCGCGCGGCGCGGCATCGAGATCCTCCAGCCGCACGTCGGGGACGGCGACGAGCGCCACATCAAGGCGCTGGGCGCGCTGCACCTGCTCGCCGCCATCAGCGCGGCCCGCTGCGGCGACGACGACGAGGCCAGGGAGACGGTACGCGGGCCGGCGGCGCAGCTCGCGGAGCGCGTCGAGGACGGGTCGGGGGCCTACGACCTGGCCTTCTTCGGCCCCACCAACGTCGCCATCCACATGGCCAGCATCGAGAACGACACCGGCCGCCCCGAGGCGGTGCTGCGCATCGCCGACGACATCGACCTGCGCCAGACCCCCTCCATCGAACGGCGCACCACCCACCTGGGGCACGTCGCCCGCGCCTGCGAAGACCTCGGCGACGACGCCGCCAGCCTGCTCCACCTGCTGAGAATCGAGCGTGAATGCCCGGAGGAGCTCGACCACAAGCTGCTGCTGAGAGAGATGGTCCGGTCGCTGGCGCGACGGGCGCGGCCGTCCTGGGCGCCGGAGGCGCGCTACCTCGCCGAGCGGCACGGCATCCTGCCCTGAGGTACGAACTCAGAGTTCGGTCATGGCGAACCGGGAGATCTGTCGCCACAGTTCGTCACGCACCGGTGCGCCGATGCCACCCTGCGTTCATGACCACAGCGCCGAGTGCCGATTTCGTCATGGAACGCCTGCTGCAGGAGGCTACGCGGGAGTTCCCCGGGTGGGCGTTCGAACGAGATCACACCGGGTGGACCGCCGCACGCGGCGAGATCCGGCTCACCAGGCCCAGCCTGGCCGCTCTGCGCGCCATCCTGCGCGTGCACAGGGAGACGCGACGGAGATGATCGACACCCCGGCCGAAGGGCGGGCCGAGAGCGACGGCCCGCTCGCCGGGCGTCAGCTCGACGCCCTGCGCACCACGTATCCCGCATGGGAGATCCAGCATCTCCCGGAGGGGCCGGGCCAGGCCAGGTGGACGGCCAGGCTGCGGCGGCCGATCACGGCGCAGTTGCGGGCCGTGGGGGTGCAGGAGCACGTCGCGGGGCCCGACGCCTTCACGCTCGCCTCGGCCCTGGCCCACCAGGCCGCGCTCCTCCACAACCGGAGATCGAGAACCTGGTCCACCTGATCCGGCGCCTCGTACACCCGATCCGATGCCTGGCCTCGATCTGATGCCTGGCCCACCGATCGCCTCCGCCTGCTGTGCGGGCGGAGGCACCGGGCAGAGGCACCGGGCAGAGGCACCGGGTGGGCGGAGGCCCGGGACATCGCGGCGGACTACACCGTGGGCAGGAAGCCGACCTTGTCGCGGACCTCGGCCATGGTCTGCCGCGCCACCGCCGACGCGCGCTCGGCGCCGATGGCCAGCAGGCGGTCGAGCTCCACCTCGTCCGACAGCAGCTTCTCCGTACGCTCCCTGATCGGCGTGAACGTCTCCACCACCGCCTCGGCCACCTCCTTCTTGAAGGTGCCGTAGCCCTGGCCCGCGTAACGGGCGACGAGCTCGGGGATGGGCGTCCCGGTCAGCGCCGACTGGATGCGGAGCAGGTTGGAGATGCCCGGCTTGTTCTCCTCGTCGAACAGCACCTCAGAGCCCGTGTCCGTGACCGCCCGCATGACCTTCTTCCGCAGCGGTCCCGGCTGCTCCAGGACGTCCAGGATGCCGGCCGGGCTGGAGGACGACTTCGACATCTTCGCCGTCGGCTCCTGGAGGTCGGTGATCTTCTCGACCTCCTTGAGGATGTGCGGCTCGGGCAGCGTGAAGGTGTCGCCGAAGCGGTGGTTGAAGCGCTGCCCCAGGTCGCGGGTGAGCTCCAGGTGCTGCTTCTGGTCGGCGCCCACCGGGACCCGGTTGGCCTGGTAGATCAGGATGTCGGCGGCCTGCAGGATCGGGTAGGTGAAGAGACCGACGCTGGCCGCGTTCTCGCCGAACTTGGCTGACTTGTCCTTGAACTGCGTCATCCGCGCCGCCTCGCCCATGCCGGTGAGGCAGATGAGCACCCAGGCCAGCTCGGTGTGCTCGCGCACGTGCGACTGCACGAAGACGGTGGAGCGCTCCGGGTCGAGCCCGGCGGCGAAGAGCTGCGCGGCGGCCACCCGGCTGCGGCGGCGCAGGGCGGCCGGCTCGGTGGGCACGGTGATCGCGTGGAGATCGACCACGCAGTAGAACGCGTCGTGGGTCTCCTGCAAGGTGACCCACTGGCGGACCGCACCCAGGTAATTGCCCAGGTGGAAGGAGTCCGCCGTGGGCTGGATGCCGGAGAGTACACGAGGTCTGGCCATAGCCGGCAATTGTGTCAGGAATCCTGCTCGGGCGGCGACTCGGCGACCGGTCGGCGTTTCACTCTCACTTTCGCGATACGGCGGCCGTCCAGCTCGGTCACGGTCAGCTCGAAGTCCGTGACCTCCACGCGCTCGCCGGCCGCGGGCACGTGGCCCAGCATGGCCATGACGAACCCGGCCAGCGTCTCGTAAGGACCGTCCGGCAGCCGGATGCCGGTCTCGGTGGCGAAGTCGTTGAGGTTGGTCAGGCCGTCGATCTCGATCTCGCCCGCGGGCAGGATCACCACGTCCTCCTCGACGTCGTACTCGTCCCTGATGTCGCCGATCAGCTCCTCGACCAGGTCCTCCATGGTGACGATGCCGGCTGTGCCGCCGTACTCGTCCACCACGATCGCCAGGTGCTGGCCCTCGTCGCGCATCTCGTTGAGCGTGGTGAGCAGGCGCTTGGACGCGGGCACGAACTTGGCCGCCCGGATCGGCACGACCGCGCCGATGGGCTCGACCCGGCCGGTGAGCTCGGGGTCCAGCAGGTCGCGTACGTGGACGAAGCCGACGATCTCATCGTAGGACTCGCGGTAGACGGGGAAGCGTGAGTGCGGGAGCCCTGCCGCGAGCCGCGCCGCCTGGTCGAGCGGCGTGTCGATGTCCATGAACTCGACCTCGGTGCGGGGCAGCATCACCTCCCTGAGCTGCCGCTTCCCTGCGGCGAAGACCTCGCCGATCAGCTTGCGCTCGTCGGCGGTGAGGTCGGTGTGCCCGACCACCATGTCGCGCAGCTCCTCGGTGGTGACCTCCTCCCTGTCGGCGTCGGGGTTGCCGCCGAGCAGCCGGACCACGCCGTCGGTGGACTTCGACAGCGTCCAGATGATCGGCCGCGACAGCGAGGCGATCCGGTCGAGGAACGGGGCCACGTACAGCGACAGCCCTTCCGCCCGCTGGAGCGCCAGGCGCTTGGGGGCGAGCTCTCCCAGCACCAGCGAGGCGTACGAGATCGCCAGCGTCACCAGCACGAGCGCGAGCACCGGCGAGACGGCGACGGGCACCCGCCACTCCTCCAGCACGGGCACGAGCTGGGCCGCCAGCCGGTCGGCGCCGAACGCGGCCGACAGCATGGTGGCGACCGTGACGCCGATCTGGACGGCGGACAGGAACCGGTTGGGGTCTCGGGCGAGCTTGGCCACGCGCTCGCCTCTGCGGCCCTTCTGCGAAAGCTTGCGGACCTGGCTGTCCCTCAGGGAGACCATCGCGATTTCGGCGGCGGCGAAGAATCCCCCGATGAGAATGAAGAGCAGGACCAGGGCGATGTTGGCCGCGACGGTGTCAAACATGGTGGTTGGCAGCGTACTCGGCGGCTTTCCCGCGTATGCTGAACCGCGAGCCGTACAAAATCAAACATATCTGAACAGGAGTAAACATGAGGCTGTTGGTCACCGGAGGTGCCGGCTACGTCGGCAGTGTCGTCGCGGCGCAGCTCATCGAGGCGGGACACGAGGTGACCGTGCTCGACGACCTGTCCACGGGACACGAGGACGCGGTCCCGGAGGGCGCCCGCTTTGTGGGCAAGCCCATCACCGAGGCGCACGACGCGCTCGGCGAGGTGGACGCGGTGCTGCACTTCGCGGCCAAGTCCTTGGTGGGCGAGTCGGTGCAGCAGCCGGGGCTCTATTGGGCCAACAACCTGGGCGGCACGCTGGCCCTGCTGGAGGCCATGCGGGAGCAGGGCGTGGGCAGGATCGTGTTCTCCTCGACGGCGGCCACGTACGGGGAGCCCGAGCGCACACCCATCCAGGAGAGCGATCCCACGCGCCCGACCAACCCCTACGGCGCGTCCAAGCTGGCCGTGGACGCGGCCCTGACGGCGTACGCGCAGCTCCGGGGGCTGGGCGCGGTGAGCCTGCGCTACTTCAACGTGGCGGGCGCCTACGGCCGCTTCCGCGAGCGGCACACGATCGAGACCCACCTCATCCCGAACGTGCTCAAGGTCGCCACCGGCGAGCGCGAGTCCGTGAACGTGTTCGGGACCGACTACCCGACGCCCGACGGCACCTGCGTGCGCGACTACGTGCACGTGTCCGACCTGGCCAAGGCTCATGCGCTGGCGCTGGAGGCGGTCACGCCCGGCGAGCACAAGATCTACAACCTGGGCAGCGGCACCGGCTTCTCCGTGCAGGAGGTGATCTCGGTCTGCCGCGAGGTCACCGGGCACGAGATCCCGGCCGTCATCGGGGAGCGCCGCCCCGGCGATCCGGCCGTGCTGGTCGCCTCGTCCGCCAAGATCCAGCGCGAGCTGGGCTGGAAGGCCGAGCGAGCCGCGCTGAAGGACATCGTTTCCGACGCATGGGGAGCGCTTTCCGGCAAATGAGTGATGCGGGAGCCGGATATGTGCTGTGATACCGAAATGTGAGGAGCTTTTCACCAAGGGTCACGAAGCTGCTCTTTGGTGCCCTCATCACGGTCGGCAGCCTGACGGCCGCCGCCGGCGTCATCTTCGCCACCCCGCAGCCGGCTCCCGCCGTCGGGCCGTCGCCCTGCCCGCTGACGAGCCGCCCCACGCCACCCGAGGTGGCGCCCTGAGCTCGGGAACGGCGACGGCGCCCCCCGTGGATGACGGAAGGCGCCGCAGGCGGAGCGTCAGATGAGGCCGAGGCCCTTCACCGCGTCGCGCTCCTCGGCCAGCTCACGAACGCTGGCGTCGATGCGGTCGCGGGAGAACGCGTCGATCTCCAGGCCCTGGATGATCTCGAACTGGCCGTTCACCGCGCGCACGGGGAACGACGAGATGAGCCCCTCTGCGACGCCGTACGAGCCGTCGGAGACGACCGCGGCCGAGGTCCAGTCGGTGCCGTTGACCCAGTCGTGAACGTGGTCGATCGCGGCGTTGGCGGCCGAGGCGGCCGAGGAGGCGCCGCGGGCCTCGATGATGGCGGCGCCGCGCTTGGCCACCGTCGGGATGAACGTCTCGCGCAGCCACTCGCCGTCGACCTGCTCGGCCGCGACCTTGCCGCCCACCTCGGCGTGGAACAGGTCGGGGTATTGCGTCGCGGAGTGGTTGCCCCAGATGGTCATGTTCTTGATCTCGGTGACGGGGACCTGGAGCTTGGCGGCGAGCTGGGACAGCGCGCGGTTGTGGTCGAGCCGCGTCATCGCCGTGAAGCGGTCGGCGGGCACGTCGGGCGCGTTCTGCTGGGCGATGAGCGCGTTGGTGTTGGCCGGGTTGCCCACGACCAGGACCCTGATGTCGTCGGCGGCGTGCTCGTTGATCGCCTTGCCCTGCGGGCCGAAGATGCCGCCGTTGGCGCCGAGCAGGTCGCCCCGCTCCATGCCGGCCTTCCGCGGCATGGCGCCGACCAGCAGACCGACGTTGGCGCCGGCGAAGGCGACGTTGGGGTCATCGGTGATCTCGATGCCCGACAGCAGCGGGAACGCGCAGTCGTCCAGCTCCATCGCGGTGCCCTCGGCCGCCTTCACGGCTGCCGGGATCTCCAGCAGGCTGAGCTTCACCGGGACGTCGGCGCCGAGCAGCTGCCCCGACGCGATGCGGAACAGCAATGCGTAGCCGATCTGCCCGGCGGCTCCGGTGACGGTCACCTTGACGGGCACAGTGGCTGACGACGCCATGGCCTTCCCCTAACTCGCAGGACGATTCGTTGACGTTGGGGATGTTACCCGCTCGTCATCAGCAGGTTTCCATCGCGGGCACCTTCAGCTCAGGTTCGAAGTCCACCTTTGCGAACTGCCTGGTCAGGAGTTGCTTGATGACGCCCTTGGCGTAGAGGTCGGCGATGACGGCCTTCACCGCCTTGCAGCTCTTCACGTCGCCGTCCTTGATGCCGACGGCGTAGCGCTCGTTGTTGAGCTTGGCGCCGAGGATCTTGTAGCGCATGTTCTCCCTGCTGGCGAAGCCGGCCAGGATCACGTCGTCGCCCGGCACCGCGTCCACGCCGCCGCTCCTGAGCAGGTCCATGCAGATGGCGTAGTCGCCGGCCGCCACGGGCTTGACCTTCACCTTGTCCTGCACCGCGCCGACGGACGGGCTGTCGGGGGCGCAGAGCTTCTTGCCCTCCAGGTCCTCCAGGGAGTCGATGCCGCTGCCCGAGCGTACGAGGACGTCCCGGTGCGCCACGTAGTAGGGTCCGGCGAACTGGACCTCGCTGTCGTCGACGGAGTAGGTGGCGACGATGAGGTCGACCCGGCCGTCGTCCAGCGCGCTCGCCCGGTCGTCCCGGCCGATCTTGACGAGCTCCGTCTCCCTGGCCCCTAACCCGGTGGCGATGCGCTTGGCGATCTCGATGTCGAAGCCCTGGAAATCGTCGCCGTTCTGCAGCGCGACGCCCGGCAGGTCGCCCTTCACGCCGATCACGATCCGCCCGGTCTGAGCGACCTTGTCCACCACGGTGGCGAACGGGCCCTGCTCGGACGGCTCCTGCCCGGAGGTCGTCGGCTCGGGCTCCGCGCCGAACCCCGGCCAGTCGTTCAGCGCGAGCGCGAACGCCGCGGCGGCGACCAGGACGAGCGCGGTGAGCCCGGCGATCCACAGCTTCACCCGGCCGCGCCGCGCGGGCGCGCCCGGCTCGGTCACGGGGTACGGAGTCCCGCCCGTCTCCGGCGGCACCACGAGCGCCTGGAGGCTGCTGTGCGCCCCAGAGCCGCCCGAATGCCCCGAAGTGCCCGTGTCGGAGTGCGCCGGGACGCTCTGGCCCGTGGACGGCGCGGCAGAGCCCGAGTGCCCCGGCTGCCCCGAGCCCGCATGCGTCGGGCCGCCCGCCCGGCTCGGCGGCGCGGTGGTGCCCTGGCCGGGCTTGTCGGTGATCGACCCGGCCGACACCCGCGTGAACGGCGTGGTGTCGTCGCTGGCCACCTGCACACCCCTGGTGAGCACCGCCGTGGAGGCCCCCACCGTGGACGACTGCCCGAGCAGCCGCAGCAGGATCTGGTCGGCCGACGGACGCTCGGCCGGGGACTTGCTCAGCGCGGAGCGCACCACGCTCTGCAGCGGCTCCGGCATCATGGTGACGTCGACCTCGTGGTTGAGGATCCGGTTGAGCACCACGGCGATGGACTTGCCCTCGAAGGCGGTCTTCCCCGTCGCCGCGAAGGCGATGGTCGCGCCCCACGAGAACACGTCGGTGTAGGGGCCGATGTCGTCGCCTGCGATCTGCTCGGGCGCCATGTAGGCGGGCGTGCCGATGGCCCGGCTGGTGATGGTGCCCGTGGAGTCGATGATCCGGGCGATCCCGAAGTCCACCACGCGCGGCCCGTCGGCGGCGATCAGCACGTTGTCGGGCTTGAAGTCCCTGTGCACGATCGAGGCGTGGTGAATCGCGGTGAGCGCGGTGGCGGTGCCGATGGCGAGCCGGTCGAGCACGGTGCCGCTGAGCGGCCCGTCGGTCTCGACGATCTCCCTGAGCGGGCGGCCGTCGATGTACTCGCTGGCGATGTACGGCGTGTCGCCGTCGAGATCGGCCGCCACCACCCGGGCCGTGCAGAACGAGGCGACCCGCTGCGCCGCCTTCAGCTCTCTGGCGAACCGCGACCTGGCGATGGTGTCACCGGTGAACTTGACGTGCAGCAGCTTGATCGCGGCCTGCTCACCGGCGTCGGTGAGGCCCAGATAGACGATGCCCTGACCACCTTCTCCGATCCGTCCGGACAGCCGGAACGGTCCCAGCTCAGTGGGATCGCCGGCGACCAGCGGCGAGATTTGCGGCATACGTCATCCCCACGTGTCCTGAACCCCAACGAGGCAAACTTTACGACGCTCAGCAACTTCACAGGGATCCGTTAACCGTTCGTGACGTCACGGTTTGCCTTATTCGTCATGGAATCGGTCAGATAATCGAGGTCCCTTGCGTCTCTGGGCTCCTGCGAGGAATCTCCAGATCATGGATCGTCCGTACGACATCGTGCTCTTCGGAGCGAGCGGCTTCACCGGCGCGCTCACGGCAGACTATCTCGCCAGGACCGCACCTGCCGGCACCCGCTGGGCGCTGGCCGGGCGCGACCGGGCCAAGCTGGAGCGGCTCGGGCTGGACGTGCCGATCCTGATCGCCGACGCCGCCGACCCCGCCGCGCTGGCGGAGCTCGCCCGCGGCACGCGCGTGCTGGCCACCACGGTCGGCCCCTACGTGACGTACGGCGAGCCGCTCGTCGCCGCCTGCGCCGACGCCGGCACCCACTACCTGGACCTCACGGGCGAGGCCGAGTTCGTGGACCGGATGTACGTGCGCTACCACCACCGGGCCACGCGGAGCGGCGCCAAGCTGGTGCACGCCTGCGGCTTCGACTCCATCCCGTGGGACCTCGGCGCCCTGCACACCGTCAGCCGGCTCCCCGAGGGCGTCCCGCTCAAGGTCAGCGCCTTCCTGCGGGCGAACGCGAGCGCGTCGGGCGGCACCATCGCGTCCGCGATGACGATCGCCGGCCGCGTCCGCCAGCTCGTCGAGCAGGGCACGCAGCGCCGCTCCGCCGAGCCCCGGCCGAAGGGCCGCAAGGTGAGCGCGCTGCCCGGCGGCGTCCGCTACGTGGGCGGCTGGGCCCTGCCGATGCCCACCCTCGACCCGCAGATCGTCGGCTACTCGGCCCGCCTGCTCGACCGGTACGGCCCGGACTTCACCTACCGCCAGTACTACGCGGTCAGGACCCTCCCCGCGGCGCTGGCGACGGTGGCCGGCGCGGGCGCGCTGGTGGCGCTCGCGCAGATCCCCGCCGTCCGCGAACGCGTCCAGGACCGGATGCGGCCGGGCGAGGGACCGTCGCCGGAGCGGCGCGCGAAGAGCTGGTTCAAGGTCACGCTGCTCGGCGAGGGCGGCGGCGAGCGCGTGGTGACGGAGGTCGCGGGCGGCGACCCCGGCTACGACGAGACCGCCAAGATGCTCGCGGAAGCCGCCCTGTGCCTGGCCTTCGACGACGTGCCCGAGCGGGCCGGCCAGCTCACGACGGCCTCCGCCATGGGACGGCCGCTGATCGAGCGCCTGCACCGCGCGGGCATCACGTTCACCGCCCGGTCCTGACCACCGCCCCGTCAGTAGGCCAGGCTCCAGGTGGCGAAGGACTTACGCAGGTACGGGGCCTTGTACTTCGGGTACGCGACCGTCCGCACGTCACCGTCGGAGGTGTAGCGCATGTCCGGGTTGTTCTTGAGCCAGTCGAGCCAGGCCGCCGAGCAGAACTGGGCGCAGTCGCCCTTCTTCTCCATCGCCTTGATGCGCGGGATCCCGGCCGCGTCGAACGACTTGCTGAACGGCGCCGGCGCGGGCGTGTAACCCGCGAGGAACACGCCCTTGTGGTTGTAGAGCTTGCCGGTCAGCGCCCAGTTCTTCTTGCTCGGCTGGTTGCCGTACGGCAGGGCGATCGTGCTGGGATTGATGGCGGACAAGGAGTTGATCTGCTTGGCGATCGTGCCGATCTGCTCCTCGACCTCCTTCTGCGAGCGGCCCCGCAGGTTGATGTGGTCGCGGGTGTGGTTGCCGATCTCGAACCCGTTGTCCTTCAGCCAGATCAGCGCCTGCGCCTGCTCCTCGCGTACGGTCTTGCCGAACATGTCGCGGGTCACGTAGAACGTGGCCGCCGGGCGCCAGCCAGGATGCTTGGCGGCCACTTCCTTCAGGATCGCGACGGCGGTGTCCTTCTGCGGCACGCCCATCTCGTTCAGGGTGAGCTGAGAGGGCGAGGAGTCGTCGAAGGTCAGGACGACGGGGTGCTTGCCCGCCGGGATGTCGATCTTGCCGGCCACCATCTCGGCGGCCGTGACCGGCACGTAGTCCTCCTTGACCAGCCGCTCCAGGTCTGCCCGGAACTGCTCGGGCGACCTGTCGTCCGTCGTGGCCGGCTTCGGGATGATCCGATGGAACATCAGCACCGGGATCTGCCCCAGCTCGTTGGCCTTGACCGCGGCAGCGGCCTTGACCTTGGCCGCCTTGGTCGCCTTGAGCTTGGCGGCGGAGTCGGCCTTGGTGTCGGCTATCTTCACGGTGGCGGGCTGCGAGTCGCACCCGGTCAGGATCGCGGCGGCGGCCAGCAGTCCCACCCCGCCCAAAATACGCAGTCGCATCCGAACCCCCCGAGACGCGCACGACTGTTACGTGATGGCTCCTACCCCACTGATCAACTGCGCCACGCCCCGCTCACCGTCAAGAGATGGTCTTGGAACTGCGTGCCCTGGTCGATGTAGATCGCGAGCGAGTGAGTGTCACTAGCGTTCCTGATAGCCTCTAACTGAGTGGGGAGAGGCGGCCAGGCCATGGCGGAGACGGGCACGAAGGCCCCACGCGAGCGCTACCGCGCCCAGGTGCGCGCGGAGATCAAGGAACACGCATGGGAGCAGATCGCCACCGCGGGCGCCTCCGCGCTCTCCCTCAACGCGATCGCCAAGCGGCTGGGCATGAGCGGGCCCGCCCTCTACCGCTACTACGCCAGCCGCGACGAGCTGATCACCGAGCTCATCAGGGACGCCTACCAGAGCCTCGCCACCACCGTCCGCGCGGCCGCCGAGCCCGGCCCTGACGTCGCCGCGCTCGCCCAGGCGCTGCGCCGCTGGGCGCTGGACGACCCCCAGCGCTACCTCCTCATCTACGGCACACCGGTCCCCGGCTACCACGCTCCCGACGACATCACGGCGATCTCGGCGAGCATCATGGCGACCCTGCTCGACGCCTTCGCCGCGCTGCCCTCCGGCGGCCCCGCGACACCGCTCGACGCGCACCTCGGAGAGCACCGGGAATGGGCCGGCGACCATCCCGCCCCGCCCGCCGTGCTCCGCCGGGCCCTGACGCTCTGGACCCGCCTGCACGGCGTCCTGTCGCTGGAGCTCGCCGGCCACTTCGCCGGGATGACCATCGACCCCGCCCAGCTCTTCACCGCCGAGGTGGACGACCTGCTGGACGCGAGGTGACCGGTGCCGCAGTGCGCCCCGACATGGGAAACGGCCCCTACCTAGCGGCGTAACCGCAGGTAGAGGCCGTGTCCGGCGACGGCTAGGCCGACATCTTCTTCTTGAGGTTCTCGTCCAGCGCGCCCAGGAAGTCCTGGGTGGTGAGCCACTTGGCGTCGCCGCCGACCAGGAGCGCGAGGTCCTTGGTCATCTGGCCGCCCTCGACGGTCTCGACGCAGACCTCCTCCAGCTTGTTCGCGAAGTCGGTCACGGCGGGGGTGTTGTCGAGCGTGCCACGGTGGGCCAGGCCGCGCGTCCACGCGAAGATCGAGGCGATCGGGTTCGTGGAGGTGGGGTTGCCCTTCTGGTGCTCGCGGTAGTGGCGGGTCACCGTGCCGTGGGCGGCCTCGGCCTCGACGGTACGGCCGTCGGGGGTCATCAGGACCGAGGTCATCAGGCCCAGCGAGCCGAAGCCCTGCGCGACGGTGTCGGACTGCACGTCGCCGTCGTAGTTCTTCGCGGCCCAGACGTAGCCGCCCTCCCACTTCATCGCCGCGGCGACCATGTCGTCGATGAGGCGGTGCTCGTAGGTGAGGCCGGCCTTCTCGAAGTCGCCCTTGAACTCGGTCTCGTAGATCTCGGCGAAGATGTCCTTGAAGCGGCCGTCGTAGGCCTTGAGGATCGTGTTCTTCGTGGAGAGGTAGACCGGGTAGTTGCGGTTGAGGCCGTAACGCATCGAGGCGCGGGCGAAGTCGCGGATCGACTCGTCGAGGTTGTACATCGCCATCGCGATGCCGCTGCCGGGAAAGTCGTACACGTCGAGCTCGATCGGCTCCGAGCCGTCCTTCGGCGTGAAGGTCAGGGTCAGCGTGCCCTCGCCGGGGATCTTCAGGTCGGTGGCGCGGTACTGGTCGCCGAAGGCGTGACGGCCGACGACGATCGGCTTGGTCCAGCCGGGTACGAGCCGCGGCACGTTCGACATGATGATCGGCTCGCGGAAGATGACGCCGCCGAGAATGTTGCGGATGGTCCCGTTGGGGGACTTCCACATCTTCTTGAGACCGAACTCCTCGACCCGCGCCTCGTCCGGGGTGATGGTGGCGCACTTCACACCGACGCCGTACTTCTTGATGGCGTTGGCGGAATCGATGGTGACCTGGTCGTCCGTGGCGTCGCGGTGCTCGATGCCGAGGTCGTAGTACTTCAGATCGACGTCGAGGTAGGGAAGGATCAGCTGGTCCTTGATGAACTGCCAGATGATCCGGGTCATCTCGTCGCCGTCAAGCTCGACGACGGGACCCTCCACCTTGATCTTGGGCATGCGAATGGTTCCCCTTCGATGAATTGATGCGTTGAGGCTATCGGACCGTCCGGTCAACGGTCGAAAAGGGACAGCAGCAACGCCTTGAGCCCGCTGTTGTACAGCAAGAGCGAGGTCAGGACCACGACGAAGCCGAAGCCGGCCAGCGTGATGATGTCGGTCCTCTTACTGCGTACGGACAGCTGCCCGCCGTAGCCGGCGAAGCGCAGCGCGGCGGCGACCATGATGACGGCGCCCAACGCGAACCCGCCCCAGCGCGGGTTCGCAAACAGGATCACGAGCACGCTGATGACCGCACCCGCCAGGATCAGCGGGTACGGTCCCCAGCTCTCGCGTTCGGTCCCTCGGCTCAACGCGCCCGCTCACGGTCGCATGCGCTACGAACCTGCGTTGGCATCGGTCCTCGCTCTTCCCATCATCTTTCGTCTATCGGCTTCCACTTCTGGTCGGTCTCACCGATGTACTCGCTGTCCGGCCGGATCAGCCGGTTGTCGGCATGCTGCTCGATGACGTGCGCCGTCCAGCCCGACATGCGGCTGATCGAGAAGACCGGGGTGAACAGGTCGGTGGGGATGCCGAGGTAGTGATACACCGACGCGGCGTAGAAGTCCACGTTGGGATAGAGGCCCTTCGTCTCGAAGACGACCTCCTCCATTTCCTTGGACATCCGATAGTAGGTGTCGTCGCCGCTGGACTCGGCCAGTTCGGCGGACATCCTGCGCAGGTGCGTGGCGCGTGGGTCCTCGGTCTTGTAGACGCGGTGGCCGAAGCCCATGATCTTCTCGCCCGCCGCGAGCTTGTCGCGCACCGCCTGGGCCACGCCACCGGGAGACAGCGACTCCAGCAGCTTCATGACCTGCTCGTTCGCCCCGCCGTGCAGGGGGCCCTTGAGGGTGCCGATGGCGGCCACGATGGCGGAGTGCATGTCCGACAGAGTCGCGGCGCAGACGCGGGCGGCGAACGTGGAGGCGTTCATGGTGTGGTCGGCGTGCAGGACCAGGCACTCGTCGAAGATCTCGACTTCGCGGGGGTCCGGGGTGTGACCGGTGACCTGGAGCAGGAAGTTCGCGGCGATGCTCAGTGAGGCGTCAGGCTCGGGGGCGCTGCCGCCGGAGCGGGCGGCGTGGTAGCGGGCCACCAGAAGGGGCTGCTGAGCGGTCAGCCTGGCCGCCTTGCGCAGGTTGGCGTCGGGCGCGATGGAGTCGTTGTCGTCATCGTCCGCGCCGGACAGCGACACCAGCGAGCGCAGCGCCTCCATCGGTTTCTGTTTTTCGGCGATCTCGGCGATGTTCGCGGACACCAGCGCGCCGAGTTCCCTGCCCTGCGCCAGATCGACGCCGTACGAGTCGAGCTGCGAGCGGGTGGGCAGCTTGCCGCGTTGCAGCAGGTGTGCGGTCTCCTCGAACGTCGCGCGGCCGGCCAGGTCGTGGATGTCGTATCCACGGTAGAAGAGCCGACCGGCCTTTCCGTCAATGTCGCTCAGCGCTGTGGACGCTGCGACGACATCGGCCAGACCTTTCGTTGGCTTGTCCGCCATGAGTGTTTCCTCCGCTTATCTCCGCCCGAAGTCTACCCGTGAGCAGGTAAAACCGTCCGCGAAGGTCCAGGCCAATTTCACGTCGGATTCTCCTTTCGGCAAAGGCGATTCCGCATCCCCTCGTTTGGGTAAGCCGGAGCTGTAGTAATAGTTACGGCGGGCTACCTGGGGAGGAACTGCCGTGGAGGGGCCGTTCATACGCATCGAGGACACTGGCGAGGTGGTCCCGTTGCGCCCCGAGATCACGACGGTAGGGAGGGGCCGGGGTGTTGACATCCGGCTCACCGATCCGAGCGTGTCTCGACTCCATGCCGAGTTCGTCAGACGAGGACCCTACCTGTATGTCGTGGACCTGGGACTGTCCAGGAACGGCACACGGGTGAATGGCAGGCCGATCGCCCGGAGGGTCCTTGACGACGGCGACGTCGTATCTTTCGGCGCGGCGCGGGGTCGCATCGGCGGAGTCCCACGTGAGGACTTCGCACCCGAGGTCGAGTTGCGCAGGGCAGCGGCGCCCGAGCTGACCAGACGTGAGGTCGATGTGCTGACCTCGCTCTGCAGGCCGGCGCTGTCGGACGAGGCGTTCGTCGCTCCGGCGACGGCACGTGAGATCGCCGACGACCTGGTCGTGACCGAGGCCGCGGTCAAGCAGCATCTGCTGCGGCTCTACCAGAAGTTCAGGATTCCCGAGGGCACCAACCGGCGCACGCGCCTCGCCAACGAGGTCGTCGCGCTCGGTCTGGTCCGCCCGACCCCTGTGGTGCCACCACAGCGGGCAGCGGGAGCTACGACCGAGCAGCCATCGGCGGCTGGGCGCAGGGCTTCTTAGAACCAGATCGCGACCGGGGCTTCGGCGAGGGGTTCCGGCAGCGTCGGAACCTGTGCACCACCATGCCCATGGGGCACGGTGACGAGCGGCGGCACGTGGCCTCACACCGAGATCCATCGGTGTGAGGCGGACATGCCGGGCTCGTCGACGGTCTGGAAACCGGCCGGCGGCGCGCGCAAGCGCAGCATGCCCGCGGGCCGGTCCCAGTCAGCCGTCGATCCACAGCGTCAGATCCCCGTCACAGATCCCTGCGTCAGAGCCCAAGGTCAGGGCACGGCGTCAGATCACGCGGAAGCCGTTGCTCGGCTTGCTGGTCCTGTTGGCGCGGTCCACCGCCACGACGTAGTAGTGGTGGCCGCGCTTGCCGTCCGGGTCGGTCCAGCGCACCTGCCGGTCCCCCGGCACGACCGCGACCAGATTGCGCGCGTCGGCGAAGGCGCCGGACGACACGTGCCGGTCGAAGCGGAAGATGGCGAACACGAACGGCTCGTCCCTGCCGGTCGCCACCGCCCGCACCTCGACCCCGCCGGAGCGGCGCAGCGCGTACGCGAGCACGGGCCGTTTGGGCTGCTCGCCGCCGGCCAGCCGGGGCAGGACGGGCGCGAGCGCGGGCCGCTGGTAGTGGTCGTTCACAGCGGTCGAGATGGAGCCGATCCGGTCCACCTTGACGTCGTTGGCGTTGTACCAGATGTCGCCGCCGACCTCGGGATGGTCCCTGTTGAGCGTGAGGTGCTTCGACAGCTCGGCCGGGACCTGCCACTCCGCCACCTGCGCGGGGTCGCCGGCCTTGTAGGCGGCCTGGCCGATCCACAGCAGCGTTTTCGTGCCGCTGGCCACGTCCGACCACCACGGCACCAGCTTGGAGTAGTCGGCCGGCGGCTGCCCGATGTACCAGTAGAGCTGCGGCGCGATGTAGTCCAGCCAGCCCTTCTTGACCCAGCCGCGGGTGTCGGCGTGCAGGTTGTCGTACGACTGGCCGCCGTTGGTCTCGGAGCCGAGCGGGTCGGTCGCCTTGTTGCGCCAGATGCCGGACGGGCTGATGCCCCAGGCGATCTCCGGCTTGGCCGCCAGCACGCGCTGCTGCATCTCCTGGACCATGAGGTCGACGTTGTTGCGCCGCCAGGTGGCCAGGTCGGGGAACCCGGCGCCGTACTTGGCGAACTCCTCGGCGTCGTCGAAAGCCGTCGTGTTCGTCGGGTAGAAATAATCGTCGAAGTGCAGGCCGTCGATGTCGTAGCGAATGATCGCGTCCATCATCGCGTCCTGACAGAACTTGCGTACCTCCGGCATGCCGGGGTTGTAGTACAACTTGCCGCCGAACGGCAGGATCCAGTCGGGGTGCTGCCGCCCGGGGTGGTCGGGGTGCAGCTTGGCCGGGTCGGCCTGCATCGAGACGCGGTACGGGTTGAACCACGCGTGGAAGGCCAGGCCGCGCTTGTGGGTCTCCGCCACGGCGAACCCGAGCGGATCGTAGCCGGGGTCCTGGCCCTGGGTGCCGGTCAGATACTGCGACCAGGGCTCGAAGGCCGACGGCCAGAACGCGTCGGCGGTCGGTCTGATCTGC
This sequence comes from Nonomuraea rosea, assembly GCF_039539705.1. NCBI lineage: Bacteria > Bacillati > Actinomycetota > Actinomycetes > Streptosporangiales > Streptosporangiaceae > Nonomuraea > Nonomuraea rosea. The sequence goes on from NZ_BAABDQ010000001.1 coordinate 346,151, forward strand.
ACGAACACCGAGTTCAGCTTGCGCTGCACAGCCACGTCCAGCCAGGCGAGGTACTCGGCCTTCTGCTCGTCGGCGGTCAGTCCGGGCTTGGAGGGCCAGTTGATGTTGACCACGGAAGCGATCCACATGCCGCGCATCTGACGTAACGGCGGAATGTAGTCCGCCGCCGCGAACGCCGGCAGCGGTACGGAGGAAGCGGCGGCGGCGAGGGCGAGGCCCTTCAGGAGAGTCCGTCTGCTGGGCATTGGGGGGTGGCCTCCCGGAAGTGGTTGTGTCGAGGGCGACGATGACAGAAAATTACCTTCAGATCAACAACTGTGAAGGAAAATGCCGATGAGCGGTGACCTGTACAGACTGGCGATGACCGTGCTGCATCCGGGGTACGAGGGGACCTCCGCCCCCGACTGGTTGCGCCGCGCGCTGGGCGAGGGTCTGGGCGGGGTGGTGCTGTTCGCCCGCAACGCCATCGACGAGCGGCTCGTACGGCATCTGCGGGCCGAGAACCCGGGCACCGTGATCGCCATCGACGAGGAGGGCGGTGCGGTCACCCGGCTCGAAGTCCTGGCCGGCAGCTCCTTCCCCGGTAATAAGGCGCTGGGCGTGGTGGACGACGTGGCGCTCACCGAACGGGTGGGCCGCCAGATCGGCAGAATGCTCGCCGAGCTGGACATCACCCTCGATTACGCGCCTTCCGCCGACGTGAACGCCAACCCGGCCAACCCCGTGATCGGCGTCCGCTCGTTCGGGCCCGACCCCGAGCTGGTCGCCCGCCACACCGTCGCCTACGTGGACGGCGTGCAGGGCGCCGGGGTGGCCGCCTGCGCCAAGCACTTCCCGGGGCACGGGGACACCGTCACCGACTCCCATCTGGCGCTGCCGACCGTGCACGCCTCACGCGAGACGCTGTTCGAGCGCGACCTTCCGCCGTTCAGAGCCGCGATCGGCGCCGGGGTGCGCTCGGTCATGTCCGGCCACCTGCTCGTGCCCGCTCTCGACCCGGCGCTGCCGGCGACGCTGAGCCGTACCGTCATGACGGAGCTCCTCAGGGGCGAGCTCGGTTTCGACGGGATGCTCGTCACCGACGCGATCGAGATGCAGGCGGTGGCCGACATGTTCGCCCCCGGCGAGATCGCGGTGCGCGCGCTCAGCGCGGGCGTGGACGCCATCTGCGTGGGGCTGTCCACCGAGGACAGCCTGCACGAGATCCGTGACGCGGTCGTGGCGGCGGTGCGCGCGGGCGTCCTGCCCGAGGAGCGGCTGGCGGAGGCGGCCGCGCGGGTGCGCGCGCTGTCCGACTGGTACGCCGCCCAGCAGGCGCTGCGCGACAAGGTCCGCGGCGACCTGGACCAGGGCGTCGGCCTGGACGCGGCCAGGGCGGCGCTGACCACCTCGGGCAGCGTCCTGCTGGACCGCGGGCCGCTGGTCGTCGAGGTGAACGCGCGCTTCAGCAAGGCGGTGGACCCGGCCACGCCCACCGGCATCACGGCGGCGCTCATCTCCCTGCTCCCGAACACCGCCAGGGTGCAGATGGAGCCGGAGGGCGAGCTGCCCGCGTTCGACGACCGGCCGGTGGTGCTGGTGGTGCACGACGCCGCCCGGCACGCGTGGGTGCGTGAGACCGTGGCCAGGGCCGCGGCGCTGCGGCCCGGCGTGATCGTGGTGGACACCGGCATCCCCGCCCCCGCGCCCGCCGGGGCCGCGCACGTGGCCACGCACGGGATCTCCCGGGTGTCCGCGCAGGCGGCGGCGGAGTGGCTGACGGGCGGCCCGCAGGCCGGAGCGGGTCAGTGACCGCCGAGGCCGCCAACCCGGTCGCGACCGTACGTGCCGTCCTGCCGTCGCTCACCCCGGCGGCGCAGGCCATCGCCCGCATCATCCTGGACGACCCCGGGCTGGTCGTGCGGAGCACGATCACCGAGTTCAGCGCGGTGTCGGGGACGAGCGAGGCGACGATCGTGCGCACCGCCAGGGCGCTCGGTTTCGCCGGCTACTCGCAGATGCGCTTCGCGCTGGCCGCCGCCGTGGCCAAGGAGCCCGAGCGGCTGGTGCCCGGCGACCTCGGGCCCGACGACCCGCTGACCGACGTGATCGCCAAGGTGGCGCGGGCGGAGTCGGAGGCGCTGGCCGACACCGCGGCGCAGCTCGACCCCGACCAGCTCGGCGAGGTCGTGCAGGCCATCTCGGCGGCGCGGCGGGTGGACGTGTACGGGGTGGCCGCCTCCGGGCTGGTCGCCGCCGACATGTCGCAGAAGCTGCTGCGGATCGGGCTGTCCAGCCATCCGTTCAGCGACGCTCACCTGGCGCTGACCAGCGCGGCGCTGCTGCGCGAAGGGGACGTGGCGGTGGCGATCAGCTGCAGCGGCGAGACGCCCGACGTGCTCGTGCCCGCGCGTACGGCGGCGGAGGCGGGGGCGTTGATCGTGGGGATCACCAACAATCCGCGGTCGTCGCTGGCCGGGCTGGCGCATCACACGCTGGTGTCGGCGGGGCGCGAGACGGCGTTCCGGCCGGGGGCGCTGGCCAGCCGGATCAGCCAGTTGCTGATCGTGGACTGCATCTTCGTGGGACTGGCGCAGCGGACCTACGATCGGGCGGACGCGGCCATCCGGGCTACTCGGGATGCGACTGATCGGTATCGGAACCGCTGACCCCTTTTCGAGTTTCCGCCGACCTCCATGTGACCGCAGTCGGAGGTAACTGTCCCTTTGGAGGGAGAAGGGGGAGGGTGGGCGACCCCGCGACGCCAGGCCGCGGACGGGAGCAGCGAGCGGGCGGCCCCACGGCCCCTGGCGCCAGGCCCGCGGACGGGAGGAGGCGGGTGGGCGAGTTGAGATGCCGGGTTTGTCAGGGTTTGGGGACGGTCAGGGAGGCGAGGTCGGCTTCGATCTTGGTGGCGGTGGCCAGCAGGGGCGGGAGCAGGGTGCGGGCGGCGGCCTGCAAAGTGGTGCGGCTGGCGTGGGTGGAGACGTTGACGGCCGCGACCGTACGGCCCGAGCGGTCGCGGATCGGTGCGGCGATCGAGCGCAGCCCTTCCTCCAACTCCTGGTCCACCATCGCCCAGCCCCGGCCGCGCACCTGGTCCAGCTCCGCACGCAGCGCGGCGGGCAGGACGATCGTCCGGGACGTGAGCCGGCGCAGATCCGCCCGTTCCAGATAGTCGTCGAGCTGTCCGGGCGGGAGCGCCGCCAGCAGCACCCGTCCCATGGACGTGCAGTAGGCGGGGAACCGGGTGCCGATGCTGATCGTCACCCGCATGATCCGGGCCGTGGCGACCCTGGCGACGTAGACGACGTCCTCGCCGTCGAGCACCGCGACCGAGGCCGACTCGTGCACCTCGGCGGCCAGCCGTTCCAGGTGCGGGTCCGCGACCTCGGGCAGTGACAGGCTCGACAGGTAGGCGTACCCGAGCTCCAGCACCCGCGGCGTGAGCGCGAACAGCCGCCCGTCGCTGCGCACGTAGCCGAGGTCGGCGAGCGTGATGAGGAACCGCCTGGCCGCCGCCCTGCTGAGCCCCGTCGCGCGGGCGACCTGGCTGAGCGTCAGCTCAGGCTCCGTGGCGCTGAACGCCCGGATCACCGCGAGTCCGCGCGCCAGCGACTGCACATGATCGACCATGCTGATCCCCCTTGACACGAGCCGACAAAGGCGTAAGTTCCGCGATACGGGGTGGTTCGGTCAGAGAATACATGTGCGCATCGCGAACAAATAGGAGCAACCGTGCGTCGCGCTCTCATCCTCCTCTCCGCCTTACTCGTGACCGCCTGCGGTGGCACGCCGGCCGCGGCGCCCAGTCAGAGCGGCGGAAAAACCAAGGTCAACGCCGGTGTGATCGCCATCGTGGATACGGCCCCGATCCACCTGGGCAAGGCCAAGGGCTTCTTCGACGAGCAGAACATCGACCTCACGATCACCCCCGTCCAGGGCGGTGCGGCCAGCATCTCCGGCGCGGTGAGCGGCCAGTTCCAGTTCGCCTTCGCCAACACGACCTCGCTGCTGACCGCCAAGCAGCAGGGGCTGGACGTGAAGGTGGTCGCCAACGGTGTCTCCTCGACCGGCGAGCAGGGCAAGGACTTCAGCGCGGTGCTGGTCAAGCAGGACAGCCCGATCAAGGCGCCCAAGGATCTGGCGGGCAAGAAGATCTCGGTCAACCAGCTCAAGAACATCGGCGACACGACCGTACGCGCCTCCGTGCGCAACGCGGGCGGCGACCCGACCGGCATCGAGTTCGTCGAGCTGCCCTTCCCCGACGCGCCCGCCGCGCTGCAGAGCGACCGGGTGGACGCCATCTGGGTGGTCGAGCCGTTCGTCAGCCAGGCGCTGAGCCAGGGCGCGCGGGCCGTGGCCTGGAACTTCGCCGACGCCGCGCCCGACCTGACCGTCGCCATGTACTTCACCACGGGCAAGACCGACGCGGACCTGACCAAGCGGTTCACGGCGGCGATCCGCAAGTCGCTGGAGTACGCCGACACGCATTCCGACGAGGTCAGAGAGGTGCTGAAGACGTACACGAAGATCGCCCCTGACGTGATCGCGAAGATCTACCTGCCGAAGTGGCCGGCCGAGGTGAACAAGGCGTCCGTGCAGACGATCGCCGATCTGGCGGTGGCCGACGGCGTGCTGAAGGACAAGGTCGACGTGTCGGCGCTGGTGCAGTGACCGCACGCCGTCCGGGTGCCGCCGCTCTGGCCCGGCTGGGCTACGGCCTGGCCGGGCTGGGGGCGCTGCTCGCGCTGATGGAGGTCGTGCCGCGGCTCGGCCTGGTCGACGAGCGGTTCCTGCCGCCCGCCTCGCGGATACTCGGCACCCTGGCCGCGCAACTGGGCACGCCCGAGCTGTGGATCGCGCTCGGCGAGACCATGCGCGGCTGGGCGCTGGGGCTGGCGATCGCGTTCTGCGCGGCGGTGGTGATCGGCGTGGTCATCGGGATCGTGCCGGGGCTGCGCGCGCTGACGAGCTCCACCGTGGAGTTCCTGCGGCCGATCCCGTCGGTCGCGCTGGTTCCGCTGGCCACGCTGCTGTTCGGGCCGTCGCTCGGCTCGACGCTCATGCTGGTGGTCTACGCGTCGTTCTGGCAGGTGCTCATCCAGGTCCTGTACGGGGTGGCGGCCGTGGACTCCGTGGCCTTCGACACCGCGCGGTCGTACGGGTTGTCGGCCTGGTCGCGGGTCAGGCATCTGGTGTGGCCGACCGCGCTGCCGTACATCATGACCGGGCTCAGGCTGGCGGCGGCGGTGGCGTTCATCCTGGCGGTGACGGCCGAGCTGGTCATCGGCAGCCCCGGGCTGGGCGCCGAGATCCAGGTGGCGCAGAGCAGCGGAGCCGTCCCGGCCGTGTACGCGCTGATCGTGCTGGCCGGGCTGGTCGGCATCGGGGTGAACGCGGCCGTACGCCTGCTGGAGCGCAGGGTGCTGGCCTGGCATCCCGCCGTGCGGTCGGAGGTGGCCGCGTGAGAGCCGTCAACCTGCTGGCACTGCCGGTCCTGCTGGTGCTGGGCTGGTGGGCGATCAGCGGGAGCTCCTTCTACCTGCCGAGCCCCGAGGCGGTCGGGCGGGCGTTCGTGGCGACCTGGTTCTCCGAGCGGCTGGCCGATGACGTGCTGCCGAGCGTGGGCCGGCTGCTGGCGGGCTACGCCGTCGCCGCGCTGGCCGGTGTCGGGCTGGGCGTGCTGATCGGGCTGTCGCGGCGGCTGCGGGCCACGCTGGAGCCGGTGCTGGAGTTCTTCAGGGCCATCCCGCCGCCGGTGCTGGTGCCGCTGATCATGCTGCTGGCCGGGATCGACACCCCCATGAAGGTGCTGGTCATCGTCTCGGGCTGCGTCTGGCCGATCCTGCTCAACACCGTGGAGGGCGTACGGGCGCTGGACGAGGTCCTCGCCGACACCTGCCGCATGTACGGCGTACGCGGCGCGTCCAGAATGCGGCGGTTCGTGCTGCGCGGCGCCAGCCCGCAGATCATGACCGGGCTGCGGCAGGCGCTGTCCATCGGGATCATCCTCATGGTCATCAGCGAGATGTTCGCCAGCTCCAGCGGGCTGGGGTTCACGATCGTGCTGTTCCAGCGGCAGTTCCAGATCGCCGAGATGTGGAGCGGGATCCTGCTGCTCGGGCTGCTCGGCCTGGCACTGTCCCTGATCTTCCGCCGCGTGGAGCGGTGGGTGTTGTCCTGGTACTACGGCAGTGGAGCCGCTCGTGCTTGAGATCTCCTCGTTGAACAAGGTCTACGAGAGCCCGGGCCGCCGGGTCGAGGCGATCGGCTCGATCACCTTCGGCGTCGGGGACGGCGAGCTGGTGTGCGTCGTGGGGCCGTCCGGCTGCGGCAAGACCACGCTGCTGCGGTGCGTCGCCGGGCTGCTGCCGCCCACCGGGGGCGAGGTCCGGGTGGCCGGCACGCCCGTCACCGGCCCGCCGCCGAGCATGGCCGTGGTCTTCCAGGAGTACGGCCGCAGCCTGTTCCCCTGGATGACCGTGCGCCAGAACGTCGAGCTGCCGCTGAAGGAGAAGAAGCTGCCCGCCGCGCGGCGGCGCGAGCTGGTCGCGGACTCCCTGGAGTCGGTCGGGCTCGGCGACGTGGCCGACGCGCATCCCTGGCAGCTGTCCGGCGGCATGCAGCAGCGGGTGGCCATCGCCAGGGCGGTGGCGTACGAGCCGCAGGTGCTGCTCATGGACGAGCCGTTCGCCGCCGTGGACGCGCAGACCAGGGCGGACCTGGAGGACCTGATCCTGCGGCTGTGGCGCGATCTCGGCGTGACCACGCTGTTCGTGACCCACGACATCGACGAGGCCGTCTACCTGGGCCAGCGGGTGATCGTCCTGTCCTCGTCGCCCACCGTGATCATGGAGGACCTGAAGATCGAGCTGCCGCCTGAGCGCGACCAGCTCACCACGCGGTCGCTGCCCCAGTTCGGCGAGCTGCGCGGGCACGTCTACCGCCAGATCCAGCGGGCCAGGGGGACGCGATGACCACGGTCAAGGAGGCCGCGTTCGACGTGCTCAGGCGACACGGGCTGACCACGATCTTCAGCAACCCCGGGTCCACCGAGGTGTCCCTGCTGACCGGGCTGCCGGACGACCTGCGTTTCGTGCTCGCCCTGCACGAGGGCTCCGTGGTCGGCATGGCCACGGGGTGGGCCATCGGGCGCGACGCTCCCGCGCTGGCCCTGCTGCACACCACCGCCGGGCTGGGCAACGCGGTCGGGGCCATCGCCACCGCACGGGCCGGCCGGGTGCCGCTGGTGATCCTGGTCGGGCAGCAGGACCGGCGGCATCTGGCGCTGGAGCCGTTCCTGGCCGGGCGGCTGGGCGGGCTGGCGGGCGACTACCCGGTCTGGGCGGACCAGCCCGTACGGGCTCAGGACGTCCCCGGCGCGCTGGCGCGCGCCTGCCACGAGGCGGCCACGTCGCGCGGTCCCGCGCTGGTCGTGGTGCCGATGGACGACTGGGCGGCGGAGTTCGACGGCGAGATCATGGCGGCCCCGAAGCGGCTGCTGCGCCTTGCGGCCGTGGCGGACCATGAGCTCGCGCCGCTGGTGGAGCTGCTGGCCGGGGCGCGCTCGCCGGCGATCGTCACGGGCGCGGGCGCGGACTGGGCGTCCCTGGTGTCGCTGGCCGAGCGGCTGGCCTGCCCGGTGTTCCAGGAGTCGTTCGGCGGGCGGGCCGGGTTCCCGCAAGACCATCCGCAGTACGCGGGCGTGCTGCCCGCCGACAGGACGCGGCTGCGTACGGTGCTGGGGGCGTACGACGTGGTGCTCACGGTGGGCGCTCCCGTCTTCCGTCAGTACCCGTACGTTCCCGGGCCTCTGGTGCCGCCCGGCACGTTCGTCGCGCTGGTCACCGCCGATCCGGCCGAGGCGCATCGCAGCCCGGCCGACCTGGCCTTTCTCGCCCCGCCCGCCGCCGTCTGCGCCCGGCTGGCGGCGCTGCTGCCCGCCCGCTCCGGTGCGCCGGTGACGCCGTGGGAGGTCCCGGCCGTCCTGGAGCCGCCCGCGGGCGGCCGGCCGTTGCGGGCCGCGCACGTGCTGCGCGAGCTGGCCAGGCGCCTGCCCGCGGACGCCGCGCTCATCGAGGAGACGCCGTCCTCCCGCCCCGACCTGCACCGGCTCGTACCGGCCAGGAACCCGCTCGGCTTCGTGTCGGCCGCGATGGGCGGGCTGGGGTTCGCCGTGCCCGCCGCGGTCGGCCTGCGGCTGGCGCTGCCCGACCGGCCCGTGGTCGCGGTCGTGGGCGACGGGTCGGCACTCTACGGCCTGCACGCCCTGTGGAGCGCCGCGCACTACCGGGTGGGCGCGCTGTTCGTCGTCCTCGCCAACGGCCGTTACGCGGTCATGGACCGGCTGGCCGACAAGCAGGGCGGCAAGGCGCCGTGGCCGCCGTTCACCGAGGTGGACATGGGCGGCCTGGCCAGATCGCTGGGCTGCCCGGCCAGACGGGTGGACACCTACGACGAGCTGACGGCGGTGCTGGACGAGGTGCTGCCGTCGCTGTCCGCCCGCGAAGAACCCCTGCTGCTCGATGTGACCGTGACCGTGGACCCGGATTTCCAGCCCTAGGAGGCTCACCATGACGTTCCTCGACCCCAAGATCTGGACGGGATCGATCTTCGACGGCGGCTGGACGGCCTCGCGGTCCGGAGACGCGCCGGTCGTCGAGCCCGCGACCGGCGACGAGCTCGGCCGGGCCGGCACGGCGGGCGCCGACGACGTGGCGGCCGCCGCCGTACGGGCGCGGAAGGAGCAGCGGGCCTGGGCGGCGACGCCGTACGAGGAGCGGGCGGCGCTGCTGCGGCGGGCCGGACGGCTCTTCGAGGAGCACGCGCAGGAGATCCAGGACTGGATCGTCCGCGAGTCGGGCGGCGTGCCGGGCAAGGCGGGCTTCGAGACCCACGTGGCCGCGCAGGAGTGCTACGAGGCCGCGGCGCTGGCCTCACAGCCGCTCGGCGAGGTGCTGCCGACGGCACGCAAGCGCCTCAGCTTCGCCCGGCGCGTGCCCTGCGGGGTGGTGGGCGTCATCGCGCCGTTCAACTTCCCGCTGATCCTGGGCATCAGGTCGGTCGCACCGGCGCTCGCGCTGGGGAACGCGGTCGTGTTCAAGCCCGACCAGCGCACCGCCGTGTGCGGGGGGTTCTCGATCGCGCGGGTCTTCGAGGAGGCCGGGCTGCCGAGCGGGCTGCTGCACGTCCTGCCCGGCGGTCCCGAGGCCGGGCAGGCGCTGGTCGCCGACCCGAACATCCCCGTGATCTCCTTCACCGGCTCCACCGCGGCCGGGCGCAAGGTCGGCGAGGCCGCGGCGCGTCAGCTCAAGCGGGTGCACCTGGAGCTGGGCGGGAACTCGGCACTCGTGGTGTTCGACGACGCCGACCTCGAACCCGCCGTGTCGGCGGGCGCGTGGGCGTCGTTCTTCCACCAGGGGCAGATCTGCATGACCTCCGGCCGGCACCTCGTGCACGAGGCCGTGGCCGACGAGTACGTCGAACGCCTCGCCGCCAAGGCCGCGGGCCTGCCGGTCGGCGATCCGGCCACCGGCCAGGTCGCGCTCGGCCCGCTCATCGACGCCGGGCAGCGCGACCGGGTGCACCGGCTGGTCACCGAGAGCGTGGCGGCCGGGGCCAGGCTCGCCGCGGGCGGGACCTACGACAGGCTGTTCTACCGGCCCACCGTGCTGGCCGGGGTGACGGCGTCCGCGCCCGCGTACGCGGAGGAGGTGTTCGGGCCGGTGGCGCCGGTGATGACGTTCTCCTCGCTGGAGGAGGCGGCGGCGCTGGCCGCCGACTCCGAGTACGGCCTCTCGCTCGGCATCCTCACCCGCGACGTCATGAAGGGCCTGGCCCTGGCCGACCTGGTGCCGACCGGCATCGTGCACATCAACGACCAGACCGTGGACGACGAGGCGGTGGCCCCGTTCGGCGGGATGGGGGCCTCGGGCACGGGCACGCGGTTCGGCGGGACGGGGGCGAACATCGACGCGTTCACCGAGACGCAGTGGGTCACCATGCAGGGCGACGTGGCCGCCTACCCGTTCTAGCCATCGTGGCGATACCGGGGAAACGCCCGGTATCGCCTCCGCCGGACGGAGTCGCCTATGGGAGCTGCTCGGCCGCCTCCACCACGTTGGACAGCAGCAGGGCGCGGGTCATGGGGCCGACCCCGCCGGGGTTGGGCGTCAGGAACCCGGCGACCTCCGCCACGTCCGGCGCCACGTCACCGGCGATCTTGCCGTCCACCCGGGACACCCCGACGTCGAGCACGGCCGCGCCCGGCTTGACCATGTCGCGGGTGATGAGCCCGGGCACGCCCGCCGCCGCCACCACGATGTCGGCCCGGCGCACGTGACCGGCCAGGTCCTGGGTGCCGGTGTGGCAGAGGGTCACGGTGGCGTTCTCGCTGCGACGGGTCAGGAGCAGCCCCAGCGAGCGGCCCACCGTGATGCCGCGGCCGACCACGGCCACCTCGGCGCCCTTGACCGGCACGCCGTATTCCTGCAGAAGCAGCACGATGCCGTGCGGGGTGCACGGGAGGGGCGCGTCGACCATGTGGACGAGGCGGCCGAGGTTGACCGGGTGGAGGCCGTCGGCGTCCTTGGCCGGGTCCATCCGCTCCAGCAGGGCCATCGTGTCGAGGTGCTTGGGCAGGGGGAGCTGGACGATGTAGCCGGTGCACTCAGGGGAGGCGTTGAGCTCGTCGATGGCCGCCTCGACCTCGGCCTGGGTGGCGGTCGCCGGAAGGTCGACGCGGATGGAGGAGATGCCGACCTCGGCGCAGTCGCGGTGCTTGCCCGCGACGTAGATCTGGCTGCCGGGGTCGTCGCCGACGAGCACGGTGCCCAGGCCCGGCGTGATGCCGCGCTCCTTGAGCGCGGCCACCCGGGTCGCGAGGTCTGCCTTGATCTTGGCGGCGGTCGCCTTGCCGTCGAGTTTCACTGCGCTCATGCCGCAATCCTTCCATGCCTCCCGCAGGTCCCCGTCACGCCCTCCCGCCGATCCCCGTGCGGCGTCGTCTCCGTGCGGCGTCGTCTCCGTGCGGCGTCGTCTCCGTGCGGCATCGTCTCCGTGCGGCGTCGTCTCCATTCGGTACGGGCTTCGCGGCTCGTCACCCGGACAGGCGTGCGACGACCCCGCCCACCCCCTGGCCGGCCACCGGCGACGCCGCTCAGGCCGGGACCCAGTTGCCGTGGAAGCCGGCCGGGACGCGGACCGGGACATGCACCTCGGCCAGCGGCGGCGCGGCCAGGTCGGCGGCGTTCAGGATGGCCAGATAGCCGCGGTCGGTGGCCCGGTCGTGGGCGAAGGTCATCAGGTAGCCGTCGTTCTCCCCGCCCGCGCCCGCTGCCACGAACACCGCCTCGCCGCAGGTGTGCCCGGCCGGGAAGCGGTGCACCGCCCGTGCGCCGCCGTCGGCCAGGTCGTAGGCGTAGATCTCCGACCGCTCCGGCTCGGCCGTCAGGGCGAAGCTGGTGGTGTAGCCGTAGCGGTGCGGCAGCCCGATCGTGCTGTCGGCGACCCGCGGGTACTCGCTGGGAGCGTCGTCGATGGGACCCTCCGCGACCGTGCCCGCACGCGGGTCCAGGGTCCAGCGGTACAGCGTGGGCAGGCCGCCGCCGACGTCCTCGGGGCCGCCGCGCCACAGCGACGGCACCCGGGTGCCGGTGACCGTGATCGTGCCGGTGGCGGGGTCCTCGAAGGCATTCATGGTGTGCCAGACGTAGCACGGCGCGATGTCGAACCAGCGTACGGGCGCGTCGTCGCCGGCCGTGCGCGGCAGGACGCCGAACCTGGCCTGATGGGCGTCGTCCCAGCGCCATGGCAGTGCACCGGCGGCGGCCTGGGCCGCGTCGAAGACGACCGGCAGGTCCAGGAAGATCACGTGATCGCGGGTGACGGCGAAGTCGTGCATCATCGTCGCCCGCGGCACGTCGATCACCCGCGTCTGCACCACCTTCCCCGTAGCGTCGGCGCGGTAGTACGTCAGGTACGGCGGGCGCAGCCGGTAGCCGAAGAACAGCAGCTCACCGGTGATCGGGCAGGTCTTCGGGTGCGCGGTCATCGGCGTCTGCAGCGTCCCGTCGAAGGTGTAGGCCCCGATGGTGGCCAGGTCGGGCGTCACCTCGTACGGAAAGCCGCCCTCCTCCAGCGCGAACAGCCTGCCCGCGTGCGCGATCAGGTGCGTGTTGGCTGTGGTCACCCGGTAGTCGATCCGGCCTGTGCCGGGATCGAAGGCGAGGGCGAACCGGGACTCGCCGGGGTGCTCGTACATCGGCGTGCGGACGTACCGGTTGCGGTACCAGCGCGCCCGGCCGCCATCCAGCGCGATCGTGTGGATCATGCCGTCGCCCGCGAAGGAGTGCGGCGACCAGCCGGTGCGCGGGTTGGGCCCGTTGCGGAAGAACTGGCCCGACAACTCAGCGGGGATCTCGCCCGTCACCTTGGTGGGCTCCAGCGTCACCTCCTCCGCGACCGGCGCGTTGTTGCCCGCGAGATGCAACGGGACGGTCTCGGCCATGGTGGATCTCCTGTCGTCGTGATCGGGGGGACGCCGACCACCATGCGCGGAGAAATCCGCAAAAAACAGTCTTGTTCTCCCGGACGCCGTCAGCCGGACGGCGTACGCGCAGGCCAGGGCGGTGCGAAAATCTTCGGCGGCAGGCTCGGACGGAGGGTGGGACGCCACCTATCCGCGCGACCTCTTACGCGAGAGCTCCTCACGAGTTGCCCTTCAGGAGTTATCCACAGAGGCCAGGCAGCCGCCTCCGGTTATCCACAGGCTGTCACTGACATCGTTGTCATTGATCTTGGAAGGGCTTAGTGTTACGGGCGCCAGCAACATGCTCACGGAGGTCCCCCCTTGCCTTTCCGCCTGTTGTCCGCAGAGTCGACCGACCTGTTCATAGGCTCGCCTGACGAGCCGCGTCAAGTGCTGCGCGTCACCGTCGCCGAGGCCGCGCGCGAGTCCTCGCTGGAGCTACACGGCGACGGCGTCCGGCTGGCCGCGCCGGTGACGGTCCCGCCCGCCGCCGGCGTGCTGGAGCTCCCCATGGTCGTGTCGGCGCCCCCGGGCACCACCGTCCCGTGCCTGCTCACGCTGGACGGGGAAGAGTCGCTGGAGGTCGCGGTCACGGCGGAGGAGCCGGGCTGGACGATGTTCATGGTCTCCCACTTCCACTACGACCCCGTGTGGTGGAACACGCAGGCCGCCTACACCACCCCCTGGGAGCTGCTCTCCGCCGACGCGACGACCAGGCCGTTGTACGAACACAACGCGTTCGCGCTGGTCGAGGCGCATATCGAGCTGGCGCTGCGCGATCCCGACTACCGTTTCGTGCTGGCCGAAGTCGACTATCTCAAGCCGTTCTTCGACGTCCACCCCGAGCGGCGGGCCGACCTGCGTGCGCTCATGGCGGAAGGCCGGGCCGAGCTGGTCGGCGGCACCTACAACGAGCCCAACACCAATCTGACCGGGGCCGAGACCACCATCCGCAACCTGGTCTACGGCATCGGCTACCAGCGCGACATCCTGGGCGGCGACCCGCGCACGGCGTGGCAGCTCGACGTGTTCGGGCACGATCCGCAGTTCCCCGGCTACCTCGCGGCGGCCGGGCTGACCGGCAGCGCGTGGGCGCGGGGGCCGTTCCACCAGTGGGGGCCGATCAGCAAAAACTTCAAGGAGGCGAAGAACGACGCGGCCCTGATGCAGTTCCCGAGCGAGTTCGAGTGGATCGCGCCGTCCGGGCAGGGGGTGCTGACCCACTACATGCCGGCCCACTATTCGGCCGGGTGGTGGATGGACTCCGCGCCGTCCCTGGAGGCGGCCGCGCAGGCGGTCTACGACCTCTACCGCTCGCTCAAGCCGGTGGCCGCGACCAAAAACATCCTGCTCCCGGTCGGCACCGACTACACCCCGCCCAACAAATGGGTGACAGACCTCCACCGCACGTGGGCGGCCCGTTACGTCTGGCCCAGGTTCGTCTGCGCCACGCCCGCCGACTTCCTGAACGCCGTACGCGCCGGCATGTCGTCCTTCAGCCCGCAGACCCGCGACATGAACCCCATCTACACCGGCAAGGACGTCTCCTACATCGACACCAAGCAGGCGCAGCGCGCCGCCGAGGTGGCGGCGCTGGACGCCGAGCGGCTGTCGGCGTTCGCGGCCGTGCTCGGTCTGGGCCGCTACCCGCACACGGCGCTCGACAAGGTGTGGCGGCAGCTCGCGTACGGCGCGCACCACGACGCGATCACCGGCTCCGAGTCCGATCAGGTCTACATCGACCTGCTGACCGGCTGGCGTGAGGCGCACGACCTGGCCGCGGCCGCCCGCGACACCGCGCTCGACGCCCTGACCGCCCGGATCGCGGTGGACGGGCGCGCCGTCGTGGTGACCAACACCCTGCCCTTCTCCCGCGACGGCCTGGTCCGGATCCCGCTGCCCGACGGCCAGACCCTGGCCGGCCCGTCCGGGGCCGAGGTGCCCGCCGTGGCCGAGCGCGGCACGCTCACCTTCCTGGCAGACGACGTGCCCTCGATGGGCTGGCGCACCTACCACGTCGTCCCCGGCTCCCCCGGCGGCTGGCGGCAGACCCCGGCCGGCGACGCGGCGGCCCCCGTCACCATCGCCAACGACCGCTGGCAGGTCACGGCCGACCCCGCCCTGGGCGGCACCCTGACCTCGATCACCGACCGGGCCTCCGGCCAGGAGCTGCTCACCGGCCCGGGCAACGAGCTGCGCCTCTACGACGAATATCCCCAGCATCCCGACATGGGTGAGGGCCCCTGGCATCTCATCCCCACCGGCCGCGCCGTGGGGTCCGCGGGGGCTCCTGCGGCGACCATCCTCGTGGAGACGAGCCGGATCGGGCAGCGCCTGATCGTCACCGGCCAGGTCGGCGAGATCGCCTACGAGCAGACCGTCACCCTGCTGACCGGCTCCGACCGGATCGACTTCGCCACCCGCGTGCTCGACCACACCGGCGCCGACCGCCTGCTCCGCGTCCGCTTCCCGGCCCTGGTCGAGGGCGCTCTCCCGGTGTCCGACGTGTCGGGGGCGGTGGTGGGGCGCGGCTTCGCGCTGCCCGACGTGGACTCGGCCGAGCATCCGTGGACGCTCGACAATCCCGCCAACACCTGGTTCGGCCTGTCGGCCACCGCGAAGGTCGATCTCGGGGAGGCGGGCGCGCGGGCGCTGGGCGTCGCCGAGATCGTCGTGCCCACCCTCGCCGACGCCCCGAAGGCCCGTGACCTGGTGGTGGCCCTGGCCCGGGTGGGCGTGACGGCCACCACGTCGTCCGCCCCCGGCACCCGCTACGGCTGGCTGGACGTCGACTCGAACCTGCCCGACGTACGCATCGTCCTGGGCGGCCCCGACGACAACCCGCTGGCCGCCGAGCTGCTCTCCCGGGCCGACCCGGCCTACCTCGACGCCCTCAAGTCGGGCGCCCCCCGCGTGTGGATCCCCGCGGAGCGCCCGCTGGCCGAGGTCTGGCAGCCCAGCGCCGATGTCCGCGACCTGCGCGCCCTGCCCGCCCTGATCGTCTCGGGCTCGATCGCCGACCTGGTGGCCGACCTGGCCGACGCCACGATCGAGGCGGTCTGCCCGCTGGGCGCGGAGCGGCTCGACGACCGTACGGTCGCGCTGCTCACCTACGGCCTGCCCGGCTTCGCGGTGGACCCGTCGGGGGCCCTGCACCTGTCGCTGATGCGCTCCTGCACCGGCTGGCCGTCGGGCGTCTGGCTGGACCCGCCCCACCGCACGACCCCTGACGGCTCGGGCTTCCAGCTCCAGCACTGGACGCACGAGTTCGCCTACTCGCTGGCGGCCGGATCGGGCGACTGGCGGGCGCTGCAGGTGCCCGCCGCCGCGCAGGAGCACATCACCCCGCTCCATGCCCGCCTGGTGGACATCCCCCAGCCCGGCGACCTCCCCCCGACCCACTCCCTGCTCACCCTCACCCCAGCCCGCGACGTCCTGCTCAGCACTCTCAAGGCCACCGGCAACCCCCACGCCCACGGCCTGACCCCGCTGGCGAGCGCCGCCACCACCTCCCCGCCCGGCGATACCGCCGCGCCCCTGCCGAGCAGTACCGCCGAGCCCTCGACAAGCGAGGCCACCGCACCCCTGACGAGCAGTACCACTGCGCCCCTGACAGGCGATCCGGCCGAGCCCATGGTGACCATCCGCCTGATCGAGTCCACCGGCCTGGGCAGCGCGGTCGAGCTGGCCTCCCCCGTCCTCGCCCTGGACGGGCTCACCCACTCAGACCTCCTCGAACACCCCGGCGCCCCGGTCACCAGCCTCCGCCTGACCGGCTCCGAGATCGCCACCTACCTGGCCCCCGCCCCGGCACCACCGGCGGACCACGAGCTCGGCCCCACGACGGAGCAGGCCCAGCCCGTCTACAGCCGCTACTGGCTGCACAACAAGGGCCCCGCCCCGCTCGGCTACCTGCCGATCTCCATCGCCCTCACGCCCGGCCTCGTCACTTCGCCCGAGGGCCCTTTCGAGGTGGAGGCGGTGCTCTCCTCCCACCTGACGGACGAGCCGCACGAGGGCCTGGTCGAGGTGCGCGTACCGGAGGGATGGAGCGCCACCCCCGCCCAGCGCCCGTTCCGTCTCGCGCCCGGCGGCCACCTCCGCTTCCCGGTCACCGTGACTCCCCCGCCGTCCGCCGCCGGGACCGGCGGCCTGTACTTCATCTCGGCCCGCACTTCAGCAGGCGGCCAGTCGATCGAGGACGTCACCACCGTGGCCTTCGGCGCCGCCCCGGAGCTCCCCGTGCCGGGCCCGCCCCCTGAGCACCACATCGCCACCCGAGGCACCAAGTCCACCGAGTCCCGCCCCACCGGCCTGTCCGTCTCCGTCGTCACCGAAGCCCTCACCCTGCGCCCCGGCGACCGCGCCGCGCTCGTACTGCGGCTCACCAACACGACGTCCGACGAGATCCGCGGCGAGGCCCAGCTAGCGTCACCGTGGGGCACCTGGTCCCTGCTTCCGCAGGTCATCCAGGGCTTCACGGTGGGAGCGGGCGCGACCGCGGACGTGTCGTTCCCGGTCGAGGCGCCCGCGGACGCCGCGGACGGCCATTCCTGGGCGCTGGCCAAGGTCATGTGGTTCGGCCGCTGCCAGTACGCCCCGGCGGTCCGGCTGGAGGTGACCCGATGACCCATCGCCCCCACGTCCATCCACCCACTATCGCCAGCGTGGGCGGAGACACCACGACCGTCGGCCTGAGCGGAGGCACCACGACCGTCGGCCTGAGCGGAGGCACCACGACCGCTGGCGTCAGCGCAGGCACCACTACCGCCGGCGCAGGTGCGATCATCGGCTGGGTCGGTGATCAGCCCGTTCCGCGAAGCCTCCTTGATCGGCGCATCGCCGATCTTCGCGAGGGCCCTCTCAGGGCGGCGCTCCCCGTGCCGGGAAGCTCCGAGGACCGCCAGCTCGCCCGGTGGCTGACCCAGGTCATCCTCACCGAGTCGCTCTGCGAATCGGCCGCCGCCGAGCTCGGCTTGCCCCCGCACGACGAGCCACCGCGCAGCGTCGCTTCCCGGCCCGACCTCCAGCCCACCCAGCACCAGGTGACCTTGCCCAGTCCCCCGAACGCCCACGACGACGACCGCAGGACTGCGAGCACGCCGCCCCACTCTCAGCCCGAGCACCACGATCACAAGGCTGCGGGCACCTCGCTCGACCGCGTGGCCGCCGTGGAGCTGGGCTCGATCAACGCCGCCGCCTACAACGGCAGCCGGTGGGTACGCGCGATGTTCCAGCACGTCACCGCCGCAGTGACCGTGCCTCCGGAATGGCGGGAACCTGCCGTGCGGCGGGAGCGCCCGCCCCTTCACCTCGTACGGCATGGCCTTTTCGCCGACCACTCGCGTGCCACCGCGGCGACCGAGTCCGATCTCGAACCACTAGGTGCGGTGACCCTCGACTCTCTACCGTCCGCCATCGCCGGAGCCATCGGACGCCAGCCCTACGGCACGCTTGTGGGCCCGGTGGAAGATGCGCTGGGCTGGCATGTCGCGGTGGCCACCCCGGCGCCCGCGCCGCAGGAGCCCGCGACGCCTCGGCTCGCACGACAGGAGCACATGCCACACCACTCGGCCCTGAGCCCACCGGCCCCCAGCCCATCGGCCTGCGACTCAACCGTGCCGGGTGCATCCGCATCCGGCCCATCCGCCCACGACACAACCGCATCCCGTCCGTCCGCATTCAGCCCATCGACCCTCGACTCGACCGCGCCCGGTGCATCCGCATCTGGCCCATCGACCTACGACTTGACTGCGCCCGGTGCGTCCACGTCCCGCCCATCGGGCTCCGGTTCGTCCACGCCTGACTCGTCCGCAACCGGCCGACCGGCGCCTGAGCTGGGAGTGGTCGAGCGTGGGTCGTCGCTCGTGGAGGCGGCGCGGCGGAGAGCCTTCGCGCGATGGCTCGACGACATGCGTGCCCAAAGGGTAAGACTCATCCCCGGCCTCGAACATCCTGGCGATCCCCGCCAGCCCGACAACCACCACAAACACTGATGACCTGCGTACTTGCCATTGATATCGGAGGAACCAAGCTCGCCGCCGCCCTGGTGGACGAGGCCGGTTCCGTCCTGTTCTCCGCTACCCGGCCCACGCCGCGTACGGACGTCATGTCCGCCCTGGCGGCCCTCATCGCGGAGGTGACGGACGGCGGCCCGCCGCCCGAAGCCGTCGGCGTCGGCTGCGCGGGTCCTCTGGATCTCGCCGCCGGGACCGTGAGCCCGGTGAACATGCCCAGTTGGCGCGGGTTCCCGCTGCGCGACGAGGTGCAGAAGCTGACGGGGCTGCCCACCATGCTCGCGGGCGACGCCCAGTGCTTCGCTCTCGGGGAGCACTGGCTGGGAGCCGGCCAGGGATGCACGTCGCTGCTCGGCGTCGTCGTGTCCACCGGGATCGGCGGTGGCCTGGTGATCGACGGCGCCCCGCTCCTGGGGCCGACCGGGAACGCTGGGCATGTCGGGCATATGAGTATCGACCCCTACGGCGAACGCTGCGAGTGCGGCGGCCGGGGATGCGTCGAGCGCTACTCCAGCGGCCCGAACCTGGTCCGCTGGGCCCTGGAGAACGGCTGGTCCCCCGGTGCCGTCCATGAGCCATCCGATGAGCGCTCCGACGACCCGTCCCAGTCCGGTGCGCGACCCGGTCACCCGTCCACGCTCCGCGCGGGACCCGGCGACCCCTCCCCATCGGGTGAGCGACCTGGAGACCTGCCCCCCTCCGGTGAGCGACCTGGAGACCTGCCCCCCTCCGGTGCGCGACCTGGAGACCCGTCCCCATCCAGTGAGCGACCCGGCGGCCCGCCCCCATCGGGTGAGCAACCTGGAGACCCGTCCCCATCTAGCGAGGGACCGGGTGACCTGTTCCCGTCTGGCGAGCGACCGGGTGGCCCGTCCGGTGGCTCGTCGGGGAAGGTGACGTTGCGGGGGCCGGGTGAGGAGGCCGATGCGCGCATGCTCGCCGAGGACGCCTCAGCAGGAGATCCCGTCGCGGTGGCGGCGTTCGAGCGCGGCGCCAGGGCGCTGGCCGGCATGATCGCCTCCACGGCCGCCACGGCCGAGGTCACCACCGTGGTGATCGGGGGTGGAGTGTCGGCTGCGGGCAAGGTCCTGTTCGATCCCTTGGAACGCGCTCTGGACGACGTAGCCGGTCTGGCCTTCGTACGGGCTGTCCAGGTCAAGCAGAGCACCCTCGGCGTACGCGCTGCGCTCGCCGGAGCGGCCAACCTGGCCTGGCAGGCGATCCGGCCACCGGGCGCCTGAAGCCGCACGCGACGCACAGGGCAGTACGCGGTCCGCGGCCCGGAAGGACAGCGCCTTCCGGGACCCGCCCAGCACAACCCAGCGCACCTGCGGATCGGCACCGCCCGGCCTGGGGAACCCGTCTGGCCCTTGGGGAACACTGTGGCCAAGTCAGGCCGCGTGACCGGGTCAGGCCGTGGGGCCGGGTCAGTCGCGTTCGGCGGCGGCGGCAGCGGCCTGGGCTTCGCGGCGCTCGATGATCCGGCGGGTGAACGGGATGACCTCCACGACCCGGCTGCCGAGATAGGCGCCGATGAAAGCGAGTATCAGGAGCACGAAGGGACTGGTCGCGAAGCCGTTCACGGTGACGAACACCTGCAGGACCGAATCGAGCATTGTCATAGGGGAGCTCCGGGGGAATGAGGCGGGAGAGGCAATCAGGCTAACCGTAGATAACCGATGCTCGCCTCAAAAACAGGAAAAGGGCGACATGATCGCTCATGCCGCCCTCAACCGGACGATCAGTGGAAGAAGTGCCGAGTACCGGTGAAGTACAGGGTGATCCCGGCCTTCTCCGCAGCCTCGATCACCAGCTCGTCCCGAATCGAGCCCCCCGGCTCGACGATGAACCGGACCCCGGCGTCGATCAGCACCTGCGCCCCGTCAGGGAAGGGGAAGTAGGCGTCGGAGGCCGCGACCGCGCCCGCCGCCCGCTCGCCCGCCCGCGTGACCGCCAGCCGGCACGAGTCGACCCGGTTGACCTGCCCCATGCCCACGCCCACGGTGGCTCCGTCGCTGGCCAGCAGGATGGCGTTCGACTTCACCGAGCGGCACGCGCGCCAGGCGAACTCCAGGTCCGCCAGCTGCTCGGCCGAGGCGGGCGCGCCGGTCTTGAGCTCCCACTGCGTCGCCGCGTCGCCGGGCGCGTCCACCCGGTCCACCGACTGCACCAGCAGGCCGCCGTCGATCTTGCGGAACTCGGTCGGCGTGGCCGGCCCGTCGGCGCACTGCAGCAGGCGCAGGCTCTTCTTGGCGCGCAGCACCTCCAGCGCCTCCGCGTCGTAGGCCGGCGCGACGACGACCTCGGTGAACACCTCGGCGATCTGCCTGGCCAGCTCCACGGTCACCGCGCGGTTGACCGCGATCACCCCGCCGAACGCCGACGTGGGGTCGCACGCGTGCGCCTTGCGGTGCGCGTCGGCCACGTCGGAGCCGATCGCGATGCCGCAGGGGTTCTGGTGCTTGATGATGGCCACGCAGGGCTGCGTGAAGTCCCAGGCCGCGCGCCAGGCGGCGTCGGAGTCGAGGTAGTTGTTGTAGGACATCTCCTTGCCGTGCAGCTGCTCGGCGTTGGCCAGCCCGCCCGTGCCGCCGGTGTAGAGGGCCGCCTGCTGGTGGGGGTTCTCGCCGTAGCGCAGGGTGGCCTTGCGCTCGTACGTGGCGCCGGTGAACGCGGGGAACTCGCCCTCGCCCGCCTCGTACGCCTGCGCGAACCAGTTCGCCACGGCCACGTCGTACGACGCCGTGTGGGCGTAGGCGAGGCCGGCCAGCCGCCTGCGGTCGGTGAGCGTGAAGCCGTCCTCGGCCACCGCCTTGAGCACGTCGCCGTAGGCGCTGGGGTCGACCACGACGGCGCAGGTGTTGTGGTTCTTCGCGGCGCCCCGGATCATCGCGGGCCCGCCGATGTCGATCTGCTCGACGCACTCCTCGTCGGACGCGCCGGAGGCCACCGTCTCCTGGAACGGGTAGAGGTTCACCACGACGAGCTGGAACGGGTCGATCTCCAGCTCGTCGAGCTGGGCCACGTGGTGCGGCTTGGTGACGTCGGCCAGCAGCCCGGCGTGTACGCGCGGATGCAACGTCTTGACCCGGCCGTCCAGGCACTCCGGGAACCCGGTGAGCTGCTCGACCTTCGTCACCGGAATCCCGTAGGAGGAGATCGCGGCGGCCGTGCCACCAGTGGAGACGATCTCCACTCCCGCGCTGTCGAGGCCCCTGGCCAGCTCCTCGAGCCCGGACTTGTCATAAACAGCGATCAGCGCGCGCCGGATGGCGATGCGAGTCACGTGGATTCCCCTCCTGATTGATTGCCGATTCGGACGATACGTCCGCTGACCGTCCAGCCCTCCCGGGCCATCCGGCCGACGATGTCGACGAGCAGGCGGCGCTCGACGGTCTTGATGCGTTCGTGCAGCTCCGCCTCATCGTCCTCCGGATGTACGCTCACCGCTTCCTGCGCGACGATCGGCCCGGTGTCGATCCCCGAGTCGGCCAGCATCACCGTGCAGCCGGTCACCTTGACCCCGTGGGCCAGCGCGTCGCGCACACCATGGGCGCCCGGGAACGACGGCAGCAGCGCCGGGTGGGTGTTCAGCACGGGGAACGCGCCGAGCGTGGGCGCACCCAAAATTTTCATGAAACCGGCTGAGACCACCAGGTCGGGTTCGTAGGCTGCGATCTTGGCCGCGATCGCCGCGTCCCAGTCCGCCCGTGTCGCGTAATCGCGCAATTTTTCCACAAATGTCGGGACTTCTGCCTTCGACGCTCTGGCCAGCCCTTCGATCCCATCCCTGTCGGCGCCGACTGCCACCACGCGAGCCCCGTACGACGGGTCGGCAGAAGCGTCCAGCAGGGCCTGTAGGTTGGTTCCAGAGCCGGAGACGAGGACGACGAGCCGCCCAGCCTTAGACACGCACACTCTCCAAGAGGAAACAGGGTGGGGGTGCCAGGGTATCTGTTCCTCGCCCGGCGACGCAGAGGAGGTCAGGTGTCGACACCGGTGCAGGCACCGGCAGGCCAGCAGCCCGCTGACTCAGCGGGCCGCCGAGCGATCTGGTTGTCGATCGCAGCGCTGGCCATGACGTTCATGTTGCCGCTCGCCGGCCTGGTCATGGCGCTGTTCGCGCTCATGGCCGGGATCCGCGCGCTCCCGTTGCTGCGAGGTGCGCGCAAGCCCACCGGCATCGCCGTGGGCGGCATCACCATCTCCTCGATCGCGCTGGCGCTGTCCGCCCTGGCCACTGCGATGCAGCTCTACCTGATGGACGAATACTCGGCCTACACCGAGTGCCTCAAGGGCGCCGGCACGGTGTCCTCGCAGGGCGAGTGCTTCACCCAGTTCAGGGACGCCGCTCAGCGCAAGCTGCCGGCCGACGTGCTCGACGTGCTCGGCGCCATCCAGCCGTAACACTCCCGGGGCGGAAAATCGGCTGCGCTCCGCCCGCAGACGAGCCAAGGATCGGCACGGCGAGCAACACCGGCACCGAACGCTACCGACGCCTCATCCAACGGCTCGGCCTGCGCCGATGACACCCGTGCCGGGGGAAGCAACGGCTTTCCCCGGCACCGCCCGGGGCGGCCGCTAGTCGCGGTCCCAGGCGTAGGGGTCGACGTAGATGACCTTGCCTCCCCGGTCGTCGGACTCGTCCACGATGTCCTTACGCGGCGGGCGTGCCTCACCGGGCTCCGGCTCCTGCGCGCGCGGGCGTGCCTGGGCCAGCGTCTCCGCCTCCGCCGAGGCGTGCTCGTCCTGCCAGTCGTCCCTGATGACCGGGATCTCCTGGGTGTCGGCCTCGGTGGCGTCCATCCAGTGGCCGGGCAGCGGGCGCGGGTCAGACTCGGCCAGCCCGACCCTGCTCGCCGCCTTGGCGATCGCGGCGCCGGCCTTGCGCACCGGGGCGGCCGCCCGGTCGAGCGGCGCGCGGGCCTTCTTGTTG
The DNA here is from genome assembly GCF_039539705.1 of Nonomuraea rosea. Lineage (NCBI taxonomy): Bacteria > Bacillati > Actinomycetota > Actinomycetes > Streptosporangiales > Streptosporangiaceae > Nonomuraea > Nonomuraea rosea. Next base: position 369,615 of record NZ_BAABDQ010000001.1, read on the forward strand.
AGCAGCAGCAGGTTGGCCACGCCCGCCGAGATGCCCGCGGCCACGCCGACCTCCAGCGCCACCGACAGGGCCACCTCCCAGGGCGAGGGCCCGACCGCCGCCAGCCGCCCGCCGCCGATCGGCCCGCCGGACAGCGCCGCCAGCAGCCCCGACACCAGACCGGTGGAGACGCCCGTGAGGAATCCCCAGAGCGGCGCGGCCTCGTACGAAGGCGAGGGCGAGATCCTGGCCACCACCACCCCGGCCACGGCCCCCGCCGCGAACGGCAGCGCGATCACCGCCATCATCCACCCCGGCACGGGGCCGCTCTCCGGCAGCGCCCCGAGCAGGGGCAGGCTCGGCACCGAGCCGAGTTGCACGCCCGTGGGCGCGACCAGGGTGTCCGCGCCGATGGCGAACCCGGGTCCGGCGATGTAGGAGGAGGCCCAGATGACGGCGTTGAGCGCGTAGAGAAGCTGGAGCAGCAACAGCAGCACCCCGCCCACGAACCCGGGCGAGAGCACCTCGGACAGCTCCCTGATCTGCCCGAAGTTCAGCACGACCGCGACCAGCACCAGCGCGAGCCCGGCAACGAGCAGCACCGCCGTGGCCATGGCCGTGCCGACGGTCATGGCCCGCACCCGCTCGGGCAGCAGCCGCAGCATCGCCCGCCACGGCCCGATCGTCCGCGCCGTGGCCAGCGCGCCCGCCAGGAACGCCAGCACGAAGTGGCTCAGCAGCGCCTCGCCGATGAACGGCTGCGTGATCTCGTTGCTGGCCACGAGCGCGATCAACCCCGCGAGCAGCGCGTACGGGGCCGCCAGCGACACCCCGGCCTGGCCCACGAGGATGAGCTGGGCCCGGCGCCGGGCCCCGGCCTGCTCCTTCGGGCTGTTCTTCGGCAACCGGGCGGGCAGGCGCAGCCGCAGGTCGGCGTCGCGCGCCATCCATCGTCCGGCGCGGTAGAGGAGCATGGCGGGCAGGATCATCAGCCCGAGCGGCAGCAGCCCGACCCGCCCGCCGGGGATCGCGAACCCGGCGTGGTGCGCGGCCAGCCACAACTGCGCGGCCGTACGGAACACACCCGGCAATCCGGCGCCCAGCGTGCCACGCGGCGCGGCGATCCAGCCGACCAGCGTGAGCGTGGTGAGCGCGGCCAGCCCGACGCCCAGCGTGCAGGCGGCGGCCAGCATCCCCGACACGGGCAGCGGCCGCCTCGTCTCGTCGTCGTCGCTCGACCCCCCGGGCAACTTGCCGAGCACAGACCGGGGGGCAGTACGCAACTGGTCGAGAATCGCCGTCACAGTAGGCGATTTTCTCAAGGTTTCCCGACCAGCGCTTGGTTGACGCGCCGGTCTCGGGCGGCTTTGTCATTACGAACTGAGCACGCGAGGCCACCCGCCGGGGTCCCGGGGAAAGAGAAAGCCCCGCGCGGCGAGCACCGCACGGGGCTTTCTGCAGAGATCCGCAACGCGATCAGCGAGCCTGCATGATCTCGCGCATCAGGCGGGCCGTCTCGGAGGGGGTCTTGCCGACGCGGACGCCGACCTTCTCCAGGGCCTCCTTCTTGGCCTGCGCGGTGCCGGCCGAGCCGGACACGATGGCGCCCGCGTGGCCCATCGTCTTGCCCTCCGGCGCGGTGAAGCCCGCGACGTAGGCCACGACCGGCTTGGAGACGTGCTGCTCGATGTACGCGGCGGCGCGCTCCTCGGCGTCGCCGCCGATCTCACCGATCATCACGATCGCGTCGGTGGCCGGGTCCTCCTGGAACGCCTGGAGCGCGTCGATGTGCGTGGTCCCGATGACGGGGTCGCCACCGATGCCCACCGCGGTGGAGAACCCGAAGTCGCGCAGCTCGTACATGAGCTGGTAGGTGAGCGTGCCCGACTTGGAGACCAGGCCGATGCGGCCGGCGGTGGTGATGTCGGCGGGGATGATGCCGGCGTTGGAGGCGCCGGGCGAGGCGATGCCGGGGCAGTTGGGCCCGATGATGCGGGTCTTGCCACCCTTCGCCACCGCATACGCCCAGAACTCCGTGGAGTCGTGCACCGGCACGCCCTCGGTGATCACCACGACGAGCGGGATCTCGGCGTCGATGGCCTCCTTGACCGCGTCCTTCGTGAACGCCGGCGGCACGAACACGACCGACACGTCCGCGCCGGTCTGCCCCATCGCCTCCTTCACCGTGCCGAACACGGGCAGGCCCTCGTGCGTGGTGCCGGCCTTGCGGGCGTTGACACCGCCCACGACGCGGGCGCCGGAGGCGAGCATGCGGCGGGTGTGCTTGGTGCCCTCACCGCCGGTCATGCCCTGAACGATGATCTTGCTGTTCTCAGTCAACCAGATGGCCATGGGTCACACACCTGCCGCAGCGAGCTCGGCGGCCCGCTTGGCCGCGTCGTCCATCGTGTCTACCAGCTCGACCCGCGGAAGCGCGGCGTCGGCCAGGATCTGCCGCCCGAGCTGGGCGTTGTTGCCGTCGAGGCGGACCACCAGCGGGTGGGTCACGGCCTCGCCGCGGCTCTCCAGCAGCTTGAACGCCGAGACGATGCCGTTGGCGACGGCGTCGCAGGCGGTGATGCCGCCGAAGACGTTCACGAAGATGGACTTGACGCTCGGGTCGGAGAGGATGATCTCCAGGCCCGCGGCCATGACCTCGGCCGAGGCGCCGCCGCCGATGTCGAGGAAGTTCGCGGGGGACGGCTTGCCGGGGAGCGCCTCACCGGCGTAGGCGACCACGTCGAGCGTGGACATGACCAGCCCGGCGCCGTTGCCGATGATGCCGACGTCGCCGTCGAGCTTGACGTAGTTGAGGTCCTTCTCCTTGGCTTTGGCCTCGAGCGGGTCCTCGGCCGCCTTGTCGGCGAGCGCCTCGTGGTCGGACTGGCGGAACGCCGCGTTCTCGTCCAGCGTGACCTTGCCGTCGAGGGCCTTGACCTGGCCGTCGGCCGACAGGATCATCGGGTTGACCTCGACGAGCGTGGCGTCCTCGTCGACGAAGCAGCACCAGAGCTTCTCGATGAGCTCGGCGGCGCCGTCGAGCGACTTCTCCGGCAGGCCGCCGGCCGCCGCGATCTCGCGGGCCGTGGCGCGGTCGACGCCGGTCAGCGCCGAGACCGGCACCTTGGCCACCTTCTCGGGCGCGGTGTGGGCGACCTCTTCGATGTCCATGCCGCCGGCGGCCGAGCAGATGGCGAGGAAGGTACGGTTCGCGCGGTCGAGCAGGAAGGAGAAGTAATATTCCTCCGCGATCGCGCTGGCCTCCTCCACCAGCACCTTGTGGACCGTGTGGCCCTTGATGTCCATGCCCAGGATGGCCTCGGCCTTGGTCACCGCGTCGGCGGCGTCATCGGCCACCTTCACGCCGCCGGCCTTGCCGCGACCGCCGGTCTTCACCTGGGCCTTGACGACAACGCGGCCGGTCAGCTCGGTGGCGGCCGACCGCACCTCCTCCACGGTGTGAGCGACGATGCCGCGTGGCACCGGGATGCCGTAGTCAGCGAAGAGTTCCTTCGCCTGATGTTCGAACAGGTCCACGAGGGTCCGTCCTTGCTTATCCGACTGATGTTCGACGGCCCGGGCAACCCCGTGCGTGCCGGGCGTTTCCGCCAGTGAAGCCTAGCCCGAAGCTTGACCTGCCCAGGTCATCGGGTCGGGGTTCTCCCGGTATGTGACGGTCATCTCACTTCTCGACGATGGCTCCTGCACAACAATTGCATGGTTTTGGAGCCGTACGCCCCGATCTCCGATATATGGTCGTGATCTTCAATTGGCAGGATTCTGCCCCCCTCTCCTTTTGAATCGAAGGAAAACGTATGAAGCGAATTCTCGCGGGCCTGGCGTTAACCACGGCCGCCGCGCTCGTGACCGCGACGCCTGCGCTTGCCGCGCCGGTGGATCCGGTGAAGGCGCTGAAGAAGCAGTTCGTCTCGGGGCACGGGGTGCGGATCTCCGAGACGACGCGACTGACCGTGGACGGCAAGAGCTCGTCGGCTGGAAAGACGACCGGCACTTTGGAGTTCGGCAAGTCGGGGGTCGTCGCCTCCGATCTGAAGAACCGGGCCCCCGGCGGCCTGGCGGCCGCGTTCGCGCCGCCGCGCATCATCACGGTCGGCGGGCACAGCTACGCGCAGGGCGGTGCGTTCAGCGAGGAGCTGCCCGAGGGCAAGAAGTGGGTGCGCTACAGCGGTGTGGCGACCGGCGGGACCTACAACCAGAGCATCGACGTCTTCGAGCCGAAGGTGCTGAAGGCCCTGGTGTCCCACGCCAAGAGCTTCAAGTCCAGCACGTACAAGGGGTCGCTGACGTACAGCGAGCTGAGCAAGGTGTACGGGCAGAAGCTGACCGGCAAGATCGGTAAGATCAAGATCGACTACTCGGTGGTCGTCAACTCCAAGGGCCTGGTCACCCACCTCAAGTCGAGCTGGACCATGGACTTCGGCGTCCTCGGCAAGTACCGCTCGACCACCGAGTCCCGGTACACCGGATGGGGCTCCAAGGTCAAGATCAAGGCTCCGGCCGAAGACCTCTGGATCGACGTCAGCGACCTCAGCGGCGACACCGAGGTTCCGAAGGACATCCCGGACAACTCGATCAACTCGCTCGGCAACTAGCCCGGACGTCCCCTCCTGCCCTGGTGGCGGGAGGGGACTTTCCCGTTCAGGGCGGGGACGTGCGGGAGAGGTGGGGTTGTTTGGCGTAGTCGGTCAGGCCGATGACGTTCCCCCACGGGTCGGGCACTTCGACCGTCCAGCCGGTGAACACCTCGAACGGCTCGATCCCCAGCTCACCCGCCACCTCGCGGGCGTCGGGCACCTCCAGCCAGACGCGCATGGAGCCCGGCCGGCCGTCCTGGACGCATACCAGCAGGCCGGGGGTCTCCGCGCCGATCGCGTACAGCGCCATCTCCCCCGTCGAGAACCGCTCCGCCAGCCCCAGCACGCCCTCGTAGAACTCCTTGGCCCGCGCCAGATCCCCCACGCCGACCAGGATGTTGTCGACACCGAGAGTCTTCACGAGACCAGCCTCGGGTGGTCGCGCCAGGCGGGCATCGACCGCATGTAGGCCCTGGTGGCCGCCTCGGCCTCGGCTCTGGGCTGGCCGGTGTGCTGCGTCTGCCACTGCACCATGCGCTCGAACCGCTCGTCGAAGTCCTGCAACGTGCCGTCAGGCTTGGCACACAGCCTGCACCAGGTGCTGTCCGGATGGCCCGGCGCGTGGTCGGCCGCCGTCTCCATCGGCATTCCGCAGTTTTCACAGCTCATGGCTCGTCCTCTCTGAGCAGCGCCTTGAGCCCTGTGACGAGCCCTTCACGCTCCCGTGGCGTCATCTTCCGCACGGCCCGCGCCAGCAGGTCGTCTTCGAGCACGCGTGGTGAGGCCGCGGCGGCGGCCGCCCTTCCGTCGTCCGTCACCCAGACGAACACCCGGCGCCGGTCGCGCTCGTCCCTGATCCTGGCCACCAGACCGCGTTCCTCGACCCGGTTGACCAGCTCGGTCGTCGCGGCCTTGGACAGGTGCAGGTGCTCTGCCAGCTCGCTCAGGGTGAGCGGGCCCGCGGCCAGGAGGTGGGCGAGGACTGCGTGCATCCTGGCGGTCAGGCCGGCGGCGACCGGCCTCCTGGACGCCTTGAACCGCCGGTAGATGGCCGGGTAGAGCCGCGCGACCTCGCGGGCCGCCTCCGCTTCTTCCATCACTTCTTTCGTGTACGAACTATTCGTGTACGAATCGTACTGCGCGACACCACACCGGTCCAGGGTCCATCGGACCGGCGTGAGCCGATTTCCGGCAAGGGGAACCCCAGACCGGCGGATCCCCAGGCGGCGGGTCCCCAGGCGGCGGACCCCCGGGCGGACAGCGGGGGCCCGGACAGCGGGGACCCCAGGCCGACGGACCCCCCGGACGGTGGATCCCCGGGCGGCGGGGCCCAGGCCGACGGACCCCGGCTGGCGGACCCCCGGGCGGCGGGCCCCCGGCTGGCAGATCCACTGACGACGGGCCCCCGGCCGACGGGCCCCCGGCCGACAGAGCCCCGGCCGACGGCCCCCTGGCCGGCAGAACCCCGGGCGACGAACCCTCGGACGGCGGGTCGAGGGAGCGGGCTAGTGGGAGGCTTCGGCTGGGAGCCCGCCGGGGTCGCCGAGGCGGGAGTCGCGCAGAGCGGCCCATTCGAGCGAGTGCCTGATCCCCTCCTCCACGGAGTAGCCCGCCTGCCAGTCCAGCAGGCGACGGGCGCGGTCGCTGCGGGTGTAGGCCCCGGCCACGTCACCTGGGCGGGCGGCGGCCTCGACGACGTCGATCGGACGGTCCGAGACGCGGTTGAACGCCTCGGCCAGCTCCCGCACGGTGGTGCCCGAGCCGGTGCCCAGGTTGATCACGTCGACGTCCAGCTCGTCGAACCGGCGCAGCGCCGCCACGTGCGCGCCGGCCAGGTCCCAGACGTGGATGTAGTCACGGATGCCCGTGCCGTCGCTGGTCGGGTAATCGGTGCCGGTGATCTGGAAGGGGACGCGCTCCTCGTACGCCTCGATCATCTTGCCGAGGGCGTGGCTCGGACGGCGCAACTGCAGGCCGGTACGCATCTGGGGGTCGGCGCCGATCGGGTTGAAGTAACGCAGCGAGAGGATCCTGATCGGGCGACCGGCGGCGATGTCGGCGAACATGGCCTCGCACACCGCCTTGGTCTGCGCGTACGGGCTCTGCGGAGCGAGCGCGGAGTCCTCGTCGACCGTGTGGTCGGGGCCCGCCTCGTAGATGGACGCGGACGAGCTGAAGATCATCCGACGGCAGCCGTTGCGGAGCAGGTGGTCGACGAACTCAAGGCTCTTGGCGACGTTCGCGCGGTAGTAGCCGATGGGGTCGGCCACGGAATCCGGCACCACAATGAGCGCCGCGCAGTGCACGACTGCTTCGATATCCGGATTTTCGGCAAATATCTTGTCAATCAGCGGGCCGTCGCTGATATCCCCCTCATAGAACGCCCTTCCCTCCGCGAACTCCTTCCGCCCGGTCACGAGACTGTCGAGAATCACGGGGGTGATCCCGGCGTCGAGACACGCCGACGCGACCGTGCTGCCGATATAACCCGCCCCACCAGTAATCAGTACGCGCATGCCCGAAGCCTATTGCCTGCCGTGGCGGCCAAAAGTGGTATCCCGCGGAGCTCCGCGACAAGCGAAACTCCCACCCCCCAGGGGCTCGGGGCGCCGAGGTCGGGCGCGGGTTCGCGCGCGTGGTTCTGGGGGGTTGGGGCGGAGTGGTCGCGGTGGTGGGTGGATGGTCGCGGTGGCGGTTCAGGGGAGTGGGGTGTTCGCGGTGGTGGTTCAGGGAGTGGGGTGAGCGGTCGCGGGCGCGGGCGCGGGCGATCGTGGTCGTGGTCGTAGTCGTGGTCGTGGGCGATCGTGGTCGTGGTCGTGGGCGATCGTGGTCGCGGACGGTCGTGGGTGGGTGGTCGCGGTGGTGGGCGGCGGTCGTCCAGGGAACTGGTCAAGGAGTCGTCCAGGGAGGCGGCCAAGGAGTCCGTCCACGGAGGTGGCCAAGGATGCGCGTCGTAGCGGTGGCGCGCCACTGACGGGTCAGCGGCCGTTTCCTGGAAGGTCGCCGCCGGAGTGCGGCGGGTGGTGGCCGGCCGCGCGGAGCCGTACAGGATGGGGGGCTCGGGTTTGGAATGCCGGCGCACGAAGCCGCCCGCCGCGCTCCCGCCCCAGCCCGAACCGCGCCCACGCCTGCATTCACCCCCAGCCCGAACCGCGCCCCAGCCTTCATCCACCGCCGGGCATTCGAAATTGCTGGCCAAGTCCGTCAAAGTCCATGACCAAGTAAGCCCATCGGTCTGGCCTTGTCGGCGCTGGCGTGCGACATTGCCTGATATGGGCAGGGACGTGCCAGTCGTCGTGTTCAGCAGGGACGACCGCCGGAACTATCGTGAAAAGGTCCACCGATGTCTTGACGTCTTCGCCGCGATGCTGCGCGAATCCCGCTTCGAGCTGGAAAGCCCGCTCGCCGGCCTCGAGATCGAGCTCAACATCGTGGACGCGCGCGGCGAGGCGGCCATGCGCAACGCCCAGGTGCTCGCCGCGATCAAGCAGCCGGATTGGGCGACGGAGCTGGGCCAGTTCAACATCGAGATCAACGTCGAACCCCAGGACCTGGGCGGCGACGGCGCACGTCTCCTGGAGGACGATGTCAGGGCCCGGCTCAACCACGCCGAGGAACGCGCCCAGTCCCAGGACGGCCACCTGGTCCTGATCGGCATCCTCCCCACACTGCGCGAACAGGACATCGGCGAGGGCACGCTCTCCGCGAACCCCCGATACCGCCTGCTCAACGAACAGATCTTCGCGGCCCGGGGCGAGGACCTGCACCTGTGCATCGAAGGCGTCGAACGCCTCGACACGCACGCGGACAGCGTCGCGCCCGAGGCCGCCTGCACGAGCGTGCAACTGCATCTGCAGGTCAGCCCCGACGCGTTCGCCGCGCACTGGAACGCGGCGCAGGCCATCGCGGGCGCTCAGGTGGCGGTGGCGGCCAACTCGCCCTATTTGTTCGGCAAGGAGTTGCACCGTGAGACCCGGATCGCGCTGTTCGAGCAGGCCACGGACACGCGTCCGGCGGAGTTGAAGGCGCAGGGCGTACGGCCGAGGGTGTGGTTCGGGGAACGGTGGATAACCAGCGTTTTCGACCTGTTCGAGGAGAACGTCAACTACTACCCGGCCCTCCTCCCCCTCTGCGAGGACGAGGACCCGCGCGCCGAGCTGGACCAGGGACGTATCCCCCAGCTCCACGAGCTCACCCTGCACAACGGCACGATCTACCGGTGGAACCGCCCGGTGTATGCGGTGGTCGGCGGAATGCCGCACTTGCGGGTGGAGAACCGCGTGCTGCCGGCCGGGCCCACGGTCGCCGACATCGCGGCCAACGCCGCCTTCTACTACGGGTTGATGCGGGTCCTTCCGTATGTCGAGCGGCCGATCTGGAGCCAGATGTCGTTCCAGGCGGCGGAGGACAATCTCGGCGCCGCGGCCAGGCACGGGCTCGACGCCCGGCTCTACTGGCCGGGCATGGGTGAGGTGCCGGCGGCCGAGCTGATCCTGCGTCGCCTGCTGCCCATGGCCCGTGAGGGGCTGGCCATCTGGGGCGTGGACGCGCCCATCGCCGACCGCCTGCTCGGCATCATCGAGGGTCGCTGCCTGTCCGGCCGCACGGGGGCAGGCTGGCAGGTGGAACGCGTACGCGCGCACGGCGGTGACCGGCACGAAGCGCTGCGTGCCATGACCCTCGACTACATCGAGCGCATGCACTCGAACGAGCCCGTACACACTTGGGACGTGTGACACCCGTGACCCGTGCTCTGATCCTCGCCGCGATCCTGCTGGTCTCCGCTTGCGGCCTCGTCCGGCCGCCTTCCATGAACACGAAAGGCCCGGACACTTTCGAGGACGACGTCCGCACCGCGTACACGCTGACGGAGGCGTTCTGGAAGCAGCAGTTCGCCCAGCTAGGACGGACTTACCGCCCTATTTCCGACTTCGTCCCCTACTCCGGGACCTCCGGGCCGAGCTGCGGCGGCCAGCCGTCCACCCCGAACAACGCCTTCTACTGCCCCGCCGGCCACTTCATCGCCTACGACCAGGATTGGATGCAGTCGCTCTGGGATGAGATGGGGGACGGATCGGTCTATGTGATCATTCCCCATGAGTTCGGGCATTCCGTGCAGAATCAGCTCCAGACCAGCTTCGAGCTGAACGTCCAGATGGAGCTGCAGGCGGACTGCTACGCGGGCGGCACCCTGTCGGCCCTCGTCAACTCGAATGCGCTGCAGGCCGACGAGGGTGACGAGGGCGAACTTCTCATCAGCCTGGAGGCGGCCGGCGACCCCACGGACGACTGGCTGAACCCGGCGGCCCACGGAACGGCGGAGCAACGGCAGGAGTCGTTCGTCATGGGTTACCAGAGCGGGGTCGGCGCCTGCTGAGGTCGTACACGCCCCCGCGCCGTAAGGCTCTGGGATGTACGCGCCGATCAACCCAGAGGATGATGTATCTGATCATGCCCACGCTCTACCTTGGGTCCATGCCATTGGAGGAGATCGGCTGGCTGCGCCGGGGGGCGTGTAGATCCAGCGACCCTGAGCTCTTCTTCCCCCTCGCCCCCACGCCGTCGCAGGAGGCTCGCGCCAAGGCCGTCTGCGCGAGCTGCCAGGTCATGGAGCAATGCCGCTCGTACGCCTTACGCGCAGGCGAGTCGGACGGCATCTGGGGTGGCCTGACGCCGGAGGAACGCCGCCGTACCCGCTTCCCCGAAGGCTGGCGCCGCCCCGCCGCCCCTGAGGCCGCCGCTCCTGAGGCCACTGCCTCCTGACGCCATCGCCTCCCGAGGTCACCGCCTCCTGACGCCATCGCCTCCCGAGGTCACCGCCTCCTGACGCCATCGCCTCCCGAGGTCACCGCCTCCCGACGCCATCGCCTCCCGAGGCCACCGCCTCCCGACGCCACCGCCCCCGGCGACGGCGCCCGCCGAGGCACGTCCACGACCAGCCACCCCTGACCACCACCCACCACCAGCCAACCGCCGGCCCGAGCCACCACCCCGCCCGGGCCGGACCCACGGCACTCCCCAGGAGGGCCGACCCAAGCCGGGACGGATTCAGGTCCCGAACCATTCCCCAGACGGGTTCAGGTCCCGAACGATTCCCCATCCGAGACCGACCCGAGTCCTCGAACCGCCTCGCACCGCAGACCCCTGGAACGCCGACTCACACAAACGCCTGTCGAACCAGTTCGTCCACGCTCAAAACACCCACTTCAGCTGAAACATCAGGAAGTTGCGGCCGGCGCCCCTGCATGCCGCACCCAGTGCGGGTTGGCAACGGCGGGTTGCGACGTAGCCTGCAAGGGTGCTGCTCCGATCGATCGCCGTCCTCGCCGCTGCCAACATCATGAACAACAAGGTCGCCCCCCGCCTGGGGCCACTGACCTCCGCCGTCGCGACGGCGGCGTTGGTCACGATGGCCCGCAAGTCCGGTTTGTCGTGGCAGGAGCTCGGCTTCGAGCACGGCCGTCGGGGCGCGATCGCAGGAGGCGCCTTAGCGGCGGCGGTGGCGGCCGTCTACACCGTCGGCGTCGCGATGCCGCGCACGAGGCCGCTGTTCCACGACGAGCGCGCCCTGTCGCTCTCTCGTGCCCGCGTACTGGAGGAGGCCCTTCTCCAGGTGCCGATGGGGACCGTTCTGCTGGAGGAGGTGGGTTTCAGGGGCGCCTTGTACGCCATGCTGCGCAAGAGCCATGGCACGGTCGCCGCCACGGGGGTCTCGTCGGCGTTGTTCGGGCTGTGGCACATCCTCCCGTCCATCGACATGGCGCGCGCCAACCCGGCTCTCGGCGCCCTCACGGCCGGTGAGTCCCCTGGGCATCTGGACACCGCCCGGGTGGTGGCGGGAAGCGTGGTCTCGACGGCGGCGGCGGGGGTGCTGTTCTGCGAGCTGCGCCGCCGTGGCGGCCTTCTGACCCCTGCGATGCTGCACCTGGCCACCAACTCGTTCGGCTACCTCTTCGCCCGGATCGCCGCCAAACGCAAGTAGCCCCGTTGCCTTCTTCCACGCCTCCCTTCGTCCCTTCGCGCCCCCGCCCGTCTCTTCGCGTCCCCATTCGTCCTTCCATGTCTCCGCCGCCCCTTTCGCGCCCCGGCCTTTCGCACCTCCACCCGCGCCATCGCGCCCCTACGTCTCCGCTCATTCCTGCGCGCCGTCGTCGAAGCCGGTTGTGCCTCGGACTCCGTCCGCGCGACAGCGTGTCCTTCGCGTCCGTGTGTCCTGTGCGCTTTCGCCGTCTGTTCCGTCTGTTCCGTCGGCTTCGTCCGCTCCTCCATTCGTGCGCGGCGGTGGGTGGGCGATGCGGGTGAAGTCGCACATGGCGCGACTTCCTGCTCCGAACGGGGATTCGCGCTGCTACGGCGGGGCGTACTCGCCTCATCGCGAGCGACACGAGTAGATCGTCGGCTCTCGCGGGGTGAAGGTTTTCGCCTGCTGGATGAGAATCCTCACCCCAACGCGGATCGCGCCACTTCACCCTTCACCTGGCTGCTCTAACGTCTCCGCGACGCTCTCCTCCGGACGCTCCCGTTCCCGGCGCGGAGCGTATATCAAGATCGCGCAGGCTTATATACGCTGGAGGTAGGAAGGGTGGTGCTGCATGCGTACGGTCATCGACATCGACAAGGAGCTCCTGGAAGCGGCCCAACGGAAGCTAGGCACGATGACAATGAAGGAAACGGTTCACGCCGCGCTGCAGGCGGCCGTCGACCGGGACGAGGAAAAGGCGAGCGCGATCGAGGCGTTCGAGTTCTGGCGCACGGAGGGGAGCCCGGATCTGCTGGATCCGGAGGTCATGAAGCATGCGTGGCGACGACAGGACTGATGTATCTCCTCGACAAGAGCGCTCTGGGGCGCATCCGCACCAGCGATGTGGTCGCCAAGGCCCTCTATCCGCTCTACGCCGCGCGCGTCGTGGCGACGTGCAGCATGATCGATCTTGAAGTGCTCTACAGCGCCAGGAACTTCCCGCACTACCAGCGCATTCTGCAGGCGCAGCGCCAGTGCATCCTGCTGCCGGTGGATCAGGAGGTGCAGGCTCGGGCTCTGGAGGTGCAGAGACAGCTCGTCGAGATCTCGCAGCACCGTGGCATCGGGACGAACACGCCGCTGATCGCCGCCTGCGCCGAGGTGCGCGGGGCGACGATCCTGCACTACCACCGGGACTTCGACATCATCTCGGAGGTCACCGGGCAGCCGTCGCTCTGGGTGGTCCCGCCAGGGTCCATTCCATAGCGAACGTTCAGGGCTCCGGGCATCGGGCTGAGATGGCCGTTCAGGGCTCCGGACGTCGGACTGTGTTGGTCGTTCAGGGCTCCGGACGTCGGACTGTGTTGGTCGTTCAGGGCTCCGGGCATCGGACTGTGTTGGTCGTTCAGGGCTCCGAGTGTTAGGCCGTGATCGCTGTTCAGGGCTCCGGACGTCACGGCGTGATGGTCGTTCGGGGTGGGTCGTGGTGGTCGTTGTTGGAGGCTTCGGGTTCCGGGCCGGCGAAGGCGGCGGGTTGCGGCGTACCGAAACCGGGGTCAGCCTGTCGGGACGACCTGGAAGCCTTCCGCGTAGCGGCCCTCGCCGAACCCGGCCTGCTTGGCCCAGGCGGCGAAGCGGCCCTTGACGAAGTCGGCGAAGCCCTCCACGTGCGACACCTGACTCACATGCGACTGCAAGGCCGCGAGCTTGCGGTCCATGACCTCGGTGACATCCACGTAGTGGTTGGGGGTGGAGCCGCCGTTCAGCCACACCTCACGCACGGTCCACGCCTCCAGGCCCTCGTCCTTGAACAGCTCGGGGAACGCGTAGGGGTTACGGGCGTCCGGATAGACCGCGTCCAGGGTGGCGCCGCCCACGGCACGGTGGTCGGGGTGACTCGGGGCGATGAACTGGTAGTTGCGATCCGGGTGGTGGGTGATGACGATGTCGGGCCTGACCTGGCGGATCACTCGGGCGATGGCGCGCCGCAGCTCTAGCGAGGGCACCACCTGGCCGTCGGAATAGCCGAGGAAGCGCACGTCAGTGACGCCGACCGCCTTGGCCGCCGCCAGTTGCTCGGTCCTGCGGAGCTCGGCCATGCCGGTGTTGTCCAGCGTGCGCTCGTTGCCGCCCGCGTCACCGTCCGTGGCCAGCAGGTAGGTGACCTCCACGCCCCTGTCGGCGAACAGCGCCACGCTTCCGGCCGAACCGAAATCGGCGTCGTCCGGATGAGCGGTCACGACCAGCACCCGGTTGATCTCGGCTTCAGGCAGCATGATTCCCCTTTCTGGACCTTCCATGGAAGACAACCGGGACCCTGCCGATGGCATTCCGGGCGCCGATTGTCGGTGGGGCGTCTTAACCTAGGTGCGTGCCGACCCAAGTCTCTGTTGACCACCCCTTGCTCGATGGCCTCAACCCGCAGCAGCGCGAGGCCGTGATCCATCATGGCAGTCCGCTGCTCATCGTGGCGGGGGCGGGATCGGGGAAGACGCGGGTGCTCACCCACCGCATCGCCTACCTGCTGGCCGAGCGCAAGGTGCATCCGGGCGAGATCCTGGCGATCACCTTCACCAACAAGGCCGCCCGCGAGATGAAGGACCGCATCGACAAGCTGGTCGGGCCGCGTTCCAAGGCGATGTGGGTGATGACGTTCCACAGCGCCTGCATGCGGATCCTGCGGCGGGAGGCCAAGCGGCTCGGGTTCCCCTCCAGCTTCTCGATCTACGACCAGGCCGACTCGCAGCGGCTCATGGCCATGGTGTGCAGGGAGATGGAGCTCGACCCGAAGCGTTATCCGCCGCGCTCGTTCTCGGCTCAGGTCAGCAACTTCAAGAACGAGCTGATCGACTACGAGACCGCGATCGACAAGGCGGGCTCGCATCTGGAGAAGACTCTCGCGCAGGCGTACAAGGCCTATCAGCTCAAGCTGACCGAGGCCGGGGCGATGGACTTCGACGACATCATCATGAACACGGTGACGTTGTTCCAGCTCTTCCCCGAGGTCGCGGAGCACTACCGGATGCGGTTCAGGCATGTGCTGGTGGACGAATACCAGGACACCAACCACGCCCAATACATCCTCATCAGGGAGCTGGTCGGGCATCCCGAGCTGCGCACGGCCGACGGCGACGTGGTGCGCGCCGGGGCCGACCAGTCCGAGCTGTGCGTGGTGGGTGACGCCGACCAGTCGATCTACGCGTTCCGGGGCGCGACGATCCGCAACATCCTGGAGTTCGAGCGCGACTATCCCGACGCGCGGACGATCCTGCTGGAGCAGAACTACCGCTCGACCCAGAACATCCTGGCCGCCGCCAACGCCGTGATCTCGCGCAACGAGTCGCGCAAGCCGAAGAACCTCTGGTCCGACCAGGGTGATGGCCCCAAGCTGGTCGGCTACGTCGCCGACAACGAGCACGACGAGGCCATGTTCGTGGCGCAGGAGGTCGATCGGCTCAGCGACGAGGATGGCGTCAAGGCGAGCGAGGTGGCCGTCTTCTACCGGACCAACGCGGCCTCCCGGGTGTTCGAGGAGATCTTCATCAGGACCGGGCTCCCGTACAAGGTCGTCGGGGGTGTGCGCTTCTACGAGCGCAAGGAGGTCAAGGACCTGCTGGCCTACCTGCGCGTGCTCGCGAACCCGGCCGACGTGGTGTCGATGCGCCGCATACTCAACGTGCCCAAGCGCGGCATCGGCGAGCGGGCCGAGGCGATGATCGAGGCGCTGTCGTCGCGCGAACGCATCTCGTTCTGGGACGCGCTGCGCCGGGCCGACGAGGCGTACGGCATGGCCACGCGCTCGCTCAACGCCGTACGCGAGTTCGTCGCGCTCATCGAGGAGCTGATCGGCAAGGGCGCGGGCATGCCGCCGTCGGCGCTGGCCGAGGAGGTGCTGGTGTCCACCGGCTACCGCGCCGAGCTGGAGGCCTCCGAGGATCCGCAGGACGAGTCCCGCCTGGAAAACCTCAACGAGCTCATCTCCGTGGCCTCCGAGTTCGAGGAGGCCAATCCGGAGGGGACGCTGGTGGAGTTCCTGGAGCAGGTTTCGCTCGTGGCCGACGCCGACCAGATCCCCGACGCGGACGGCGGCCAGGGGGTCGTCACGCTGATGACACTGCACACGGCGAAGGGGCTGGAGTTCCCCGTCGTCTTCCTGACGGCCATGGAGGACGGGGTGTTCCCGCACATCCGGTCGCTCGGGGAGCCCAAGGAGCTGGAGGAGGAGCGGCGGCTGGCGTATGTGGGGATCACGCGGGCGCAGAAGCGGCTCTACATCACGCGGGCGGCGGTGCGCAGCTCTTGGGGGGCGCCGTCGTTCAATCCGGCCTCGCGCTTCGTGAGCGAGGTGCCGGGGCAGCTCATCGACTGGCGTACCGATCCGGAGAAGTCGGCTTGGAGCGCGGCCACGGCGCGAACGCCTGCCGCGCGGCCGACGCCGGCGAAGAGCGGTGGGCGAACGGTGCCTACTCTGACGCCTGGTGATCGGGTCACGCATGACGCGTTCGGGCTGGGCACGGTGGTGGCGGTCGATGGGGTGGCGGAGAAGACCAAGGTCAAGATCGACTTCGGTAGTGGTGGGGAGAAGACGCTGCTGCTGGCTTACGCACCGCTCGAAAAGCTCTGAGCCGGCTTCTTCTCCCCGGGTGCCCCAGGTTGGTCTTCCTGGGGACGTTCGGTAGCCGAGTGGAGTCGAGTGGGCTTTGCCGGTGGCCGAGTGGGCTGTTGATGGCTTGGGGGCTGTTGGTGGGCTGCCGGTAGCTGGGTGGGCTGGTGGTGGCTCGGGTGCGCTGCTGGTGGCTGAGTGCGCTGGTGGTGGCTCGGGTGAGCTGTTGGTGAGCTGGTGGTGGCTTGGGTGAGCTGGTGGTGGGTGTGTGGAGGGTTGTCCGTGGCTGGGTGGAGGTCTGGGCGTTAGGGCGGGCTTCAGGGCGTCAGTGGCGGTCTGAGAGGCGGCGGTGGCCAGCCTGCTGCGGGCCGCGTCCGTGCGTCGGCGATCGAACGCCGGCGGGACGGGACGGCCGTACTCGTACGCGACGTCCGCGATGTCTCGCACCGTGGGATCCCATCCGCGTCGGGCCAGCCAGGGATCGAGGTCCTCCGAAGGGCCGCCCTGCCACAGGTCCAGCAGGTCTGGCGAGACCTGCACGCGGGCGGCGCATGGCACCACCCAGCCGCTCAAGCTGGGCCGTGACGGCGGGTGCGCGGGGAGGTCGGTAAGCGTCTCCCTGGAAAGTGGGCCACCCGGTGCGGCGGGTGGTGCCCACTGTGCGCAGCCGTAAAAGCTGGTGGGGTTGGCGGTCGGGTGCAGCCGCATAGGCCGGGGTTGACTGTCGGGTGCAGCCGCAAAGGCCGGGGTTTACCGTCGGGCGCTGCCGTAAAGGTGCTGGGGTGTAGCCCTAAAGGGGGCGTTTACAGGGCGCTGCCCTTCTTCCATTGGGTCCAGTTGAGCTGCCAGTAGCTCCAGCCGTTGCGCCAGTCCAGTTTGCGCTTAGTGCCGGTGATCTTGACGACGTCCCCGCGCTGTGCGATCCCGTAGAACCACTTGGCGCCCGCCGGCGTCGCCCGCACGCACCCGTGGCTCTGGTTCGAGCGGCCGAGGTACTGGTAGTAGCCGGCGCTCTGGTGGACGTACTCGCCGCTGTCGGAGATCCGCACCGCCCAGGGGATCTCCTCCTTGTAGTAGCGCGGGTCCTTGGGGTCCGTCACGCCCATCCACGACGAGGTCATGGTCTCCACGGCCTTCTTGCCCATCGTGAGATGGACGCCGCTGGTGGTGAGGTAGACGTCCACGCCGTTCCGGACGAAGCCGCCCTTGCCCGCGCTGATCTGGATCTTCTTCGCGATCTTGCCGTCGCGGTAGACCTTCATGATGTGGCTGCGGGTGTTGACCACGGAGATGTTCGAGGTGCCGACGGCGAAGCGGCGCGACACGTCCTTGGCGGCGGTGTTGCCGGGAAGCTGCGACAGCCGCGCGGTGAACAGCACCTTCTGGTGCGGCTTCCAGTACGTCTTGGTGCGGTAGATGACCTTGCGCTTCGACACCCAGCGCCAGGCGCCATCGACCGGCTTGTCCGCCTGGACCTCCAGCAGCGCCTCTACGGCCGCCTTGTCTTTGACGTCGCGATCGAACGTGACGATGATCGGGAAGCCGACGCCCACTTTCTCGGACTTCTCCCCCATCGGGGTGATGTCGGCGATGTCGAGCTTGAGCTTCGCCGGGGCCGTGACGGCGGTGCCGCCTGCGACCTGGGCCACCGCCGCCTGGGAGACGGGGGCAGAAGGGCTTTCCGCCGCACAGGCCGTCATGGCGGCGAGTGCGATCAGGGCCGGTAGCATCCGGGGGACGCGTTTCAAGGGGATTACTCCTGGACTATGTGCTTACTCCTTACTGTGTGACAGCTGAGACGGATGTTTCGTTAGCCAAAAGCCGATAACTATCCCGCAACGGTCCAAAACGCGTATGCAGGGGTAAGGGGGGCGGGTCAGACGAGGCGGCGGGCGGTCGCCCAGCGGGACAGCTCGTGCCGGTTGGAGAGCTGCAGCTTGCGCAGCACCGACGAGACGTGCGTCTCCACGGTCTTCACCGAGATGAACAGCTCCTTGGCGATCTCCTTGTACGCGTAACCGCGCGCGATCAGGCGCAGCACCTCGCGCTCGCGCTGCGTCAGCGAGTCGAGCTCCGGGTCGATCGACGGCGCCTCCGACGACGCGAACGCGTCCAGCACGAACCCCGCCAGCCGCGGCGAGAAGACCGCGTCACCGTCGGCCACCCTGCGGATGGCGTCGGTCAGCTCCTTGCCGCTGATGTTCTTGGTGACGTAGCCCCGCGCGCCGCCCCTGATGACGCCGATGACGTCCTCGGCCGCGTCGGAGACCGACAGCGCCAGGAACCGGACCTGGGAGCCGGAGCCGAGCACCCTGCGCAGCACCTCCTGGCCGCCGCCGCCCGGCATGTGGACGTCGAGCAGGACCACGTCGGGCTCCTTCTCGGCGATCGCCTTGACGGCCGTCTCCACGTCCTCGGCCTCGCCCACCACTTCGATCGAGTCGCCCAGCTCGGCGCGCACGCCGGAGCGGAACAGCCGGTGATCGTCGACGATCAGTACGCGCGTCATGCCTTCTCCACCTTCATCGTCAACATCACTTCCGTGCCCTCACCAGGCTCGGTACGCACCCGGGCCGCGCCGCCGTGACGTTCCATTCTCCCGATGATGGACTCCCTGATCCCCATCCTGTCGAGCGGCACCGCCTCGAAGTCGAACCCCTTGCCCCGATCCTTCACGAAAATCGTGACCTCTTCACCCTCTACTTCGGCATAAACAGAAATAGACGAGCTCCCAGAGTATTTGGCCGCGTTGACCATCGCCTGCCTGGACGCCTTCAGCGTGGCCGCCAGCTTGCCCGCCGCGTCGAGATCGATGTCGCCCACGCAGACGACCTCGATGGGCACGCCGTGCGCGTCCTCCTCCTCGGCGGCGATCCTGCGTACGGCGGCCGCCAGCGTGGCGTCGGCGTCCTGGGCCGGCTGGTAGAGCCAGTTGCGCAGGTCGCGTTCCTGGGCGCGGGCCAGGCGGGTGACCTCGCGCTGGTCGTGGGCCACGCGCTGGATCAGCGTGAGCGTATGCAGCACCGAGTCGTGCACCATGGCGGCCACCTCCGCCCGCTCCTCCTGCCTGATGCGCTCGCGCCGCTCCAGCTGCAGCTCTTTCCACAGGCCGGCGAGCCACGGCGTCGCGATGACCGCCAGGCCGCCGACCACCACGATGGTGAACAGCAGTCCTGGCCTGGCCTGGTCGAGCTCGCCCTGCGCGGCCAGGAACCCGGTCGCGCCGATGACGACGAGCACGATGCCGATCAGCGTGCGCACGCGGTTCTTCCTGATGCTGCGCGACGCGCCGCTCACCCAGCTCTTGCGGCGTTCCGGGTCGGCCTGCTGCCACAGGATCAGCGCGCCGATTCCGCCCACAGCGAACGGCAGCATGCCGACCCCGCCTTTGGAGGCCCCCGTGAGCCAGCCGAACGCGAACAGCGCCACCCCGATCGCGCTGAACGCGGCGAGCTGGCTCCAGTCCCGCTGTGGCGGCTGCCCCTCGTACGGCTGGCGCGGCGTGACCATCCACAGCACCGCGTACGCCACCATGCCGACCCCGCCGACAACGCTGAGCAGCACGAACATGAGCCTGATCACCACGGGATCAAGCGAGAGTTGCCTCGCGAGCCCTTGGGCAACGCCGCCGAGCAGGCGGCCCTCCATGGGTCGCATCATCCGGCGATAGGGCACGTCGCCGCTGGGCTCGGCAAGAGTCTTCTGGTCAGCCATAACATCGTCATCGTCACATGTCGGGGGCACTTCCGGCATCAGGGAACAACCCCCGGGTCGGATCAGGGGTGTCCCGGATGCGAGCACATCGCCCGTAGGTCCACGATGGTTTCATGACAGAAGCTCCGCCCAGGGAACCGGCCGCTTCCCCCCGTGCGCTGCGCCGCAGCAGCGAGGGACGCTTCCTCATGGGAGTCTGCGCGGGCCTGGGCCGGCACACCGGCATCGACCCCGTGGTGTTCCGCGTGGCCTTCGCCGTGCTGTTGCTGGGCTCCGGGATCGGCCTGTTCGTCTACCTGGCCGCGTTCCTGCTGATGAAGGAGCCGAACGGCAAGCCGGGGATCATCGAGCAGTGGACGCGCCGCGACTTCGACGCCGAGGCCGTGATGGCGCTGCTGACCGCGGTGCTGGCGTTCGGGCTGGCGATCAACCTGGCGACCGTGTGGCTCGACACCGGAACACTCGTGGTGGGCATGCTCCTGGCGGTGTCGCTGCTGGCCGCGCATTCGAGCGGGGTGGACCTGCTCGGGCTGGCCCGGTCGATGCCGGAACGGCTCAGCAGGCGCAGGAGCAGCGAGCAGCCGCCGGTGGCGTCGTACACGCGCGCCGCGCCGACGCCTCCCGTGCGTCCGGCCAGGCCCGAGCCCGCCGCGGGGCCGGAGTTCCCGGTAAGGCCCGAGACCGCCGCAGGGCCCGAGTTCCCCGTACGGCCGGCGCCGGAGCCCGGCCGCGCCACGTTCGGGACAGCAGCGGCCGCGACGCCCCTGGCAGCCTCAGCCTCGATGGCCGAAGGCGCCGCCCCGGAAGCCGCACGCGCCGAGGAGCAGGCCGAGGAGCAGGCCGGCGAGACCGTCCAGCGGGCCGCCCAGGTCCAGGAGCCCGCCGGCACGAAGAGCCCCAACCGCCTCGACGAGGAGGAGTCGGCGCGGGCCGACGCGCTGACCGCGGAGCACGCGGTCCCGACGCACCACCAGCCCGCCTACCGCCCCCAGCCGAAGACGGCCGTCGAGCACGCCGCCTACGGCGAGCCGTTCGCGCCGAACGGCCCCTTCCGGCCGCTGGACCCCGCCAGGCGCGGCGGCGGCTACTCGCCCTACGACCCCGCACTGTACGGCCGCCCGCTCCCCAGAGCCGAGCGGCCCCGGCGGCCGAAGTCGTTCATCGGCGTCATCGTCTTCCTGCTGGCATTCATCATTGGAGGGATCGTCGTGGCCGTCCAAGCCAGGTCGGCCGCCGGAGTGAGCCCTACCATCGTCGGCGGCGCCATGCTCATCACGATCGGCGCCGGCCTGCTGGTCGCCGCCTGGTGGGGCCGGGGCGCGGGCCTGGTGGCCGCGGGCACCACGGTCGCGCTGATCGTGGCCGTGGGGCTGATGCTCGGCGGCCTGCCCAGGAACGTCGGCGAGTCCGCCTGGGCACCCTCCAGCGTCGCCGAGGCGAACCGGATCTACGACGTCGGGGTCGGCGACGGCCGGCTGGACCTGTCGGAGCTGAAGCTGGCGGCGGGATCGACGGTGACGTTCAACGCCTCGGTCACGGTGGGCGAGCTGGTGGTGATCGTGCCACCGACGGCCAGGGTGGAGGTGCACGCCGCCAACAAGGTCGGCGACATCAAGATCGACCAGTCGATCAGGGGCGGCGTGGACATCAGGACGAACAAGGTGCTGACGCCCGAGATCGCTCCTGACGGGAAGGCCGCCACCATCGTGCTCAACCTCAAGGGCGGCATCGGCGACATGGAGGTGCGGCGTGCCGCGTGAGGTCGAGACCAGGCGGACGCACAGGACGGACTGGATGGCCCTGCTCAGCGGGATGCTGTTCATCGTTCTGGGCATTCTGCTCGTGACACGCGCGATCACGGATTGGCTGGTCCTGGTCGGCGTCATGGTGCTGGGACTGGCGTTCGCAGGGCTGGTGGCGATCATCGCGCGGGTGGTCCGCGGCAAGTAACCCTTGACCGGGAAAAACACCGGCGTACGTTCGGAGTGTCCGCCTTTCCCCTGCTCCTGAGGGAGGACGCATGCCCCGAATCACCGTCACCGTCGACGGGGTCAAGTACGAGGAGGACGTCGAGCCGCGACTCCTGCTCGTCCACCTACTACGCGAACGGCTGGGCAAGACCGGCACCCCTGTCGGCTGCGACACCAGCAACTGCGGCGCCTGCACCATCATGCTCGACGGCAAGAGCGTGAAGAGCTGCTCCGTGCTCGCCGTGCAGGCCGACGGCTGCGACGTGGTCACCATCGAGGGCCTCGGCACGACCGGGTCGATGCACCCGATGCAGCGGGCCTTCCACGAAGAGCACGCGCTGCAGTGCGGCTACTGCACGCCCGGCATGGTCATGGCCGCGATCGACCTGCTCAGGGACGATCCCGACCCGTCGGAGGAGACGATCAGGCACGGCCTGGAAGGCAACCTCTGCCGGTGCACCGGCTACTGCAACATCGTCCGCGCCGTACGCAGAGGCGCACAGGAAATGGGTCAGGCGGTGAGCACGCCATGACCGAGCTGGACGCCGGCCGGGTCGCCGATCAGATAGCGCAGAGCGACCAGATCAACGAGCCGGTGGGCACGTCCGAGGTCGGCAGGCCGCGGCGGCGCAAGGAAGACGCCCGGCTGCTCACCGGACGCACGCAGTGGACGGACAACCTGTCGCGTCCCGGCATGCTGCATGTGATGTTCCTGCGCAGCCCGATGGCGCACGCCAGGATCGTCAGGGTCGACGTCTCGGCGGCCCGTGACCTGCCCGGCGTGGTGGCGGCGTTCAGCGGCCAGGACTTCGCGGCCGAGCAGGGCAGCCTGCCGTGCGCGTGGCCGGTGAGCGAGGACATCATCATCCCGGAGCATCCGCCCATGGCGCTGTCCGAGGTGCGTTACGTCGGTGAGGCCGTGGCCTGCGTGGTCGCGACCGACCGCTACCGCGCCGCGGACGCGCTCGACGCCATCGACGTCGAGTACGAGCAGTTGCCCGCCGTTCTCGACATGAACCAGGCGCTGACGGCGGACAGCCCGAAGGTGCACGAGACGGGCAACCAGGCGTTCACCGCGAAGATCGTCTCAGGTGACATCGAGGCGGCGTTCAGGGACGCGCCCGTCGTCATCGACCGTACGTATGTGCAGCAGCGGCTCATCCCGAGCGCGATGGAGCCGCGGGCGGTGGTGGCCGACACCGACGGCGAGGCGTTCACGATCTGGTCGTCCACGCAGATCCCGCACGTCCTGCGGGTCATGCTCGCGGTCGTGACCGGCATCCCCGAGCACAAGCTCCGCGTGATCGCTCCCGACGTCGGGGGCGGCTTCGGCTCGAAGCTGCAGGTCACCGCGGAGGAGGTGCTCTGCCTGCTGCTCACGAGGAAGCTCGGCAAGCCGGTCAAGTGGGCCGAGACCCGTTCCGAGGGCAACCTGACCGTGCACCACGGCCGCGACCAGATCCAGCACCTCAGGCTGGCCGCCGACGCCGACGGCCGCATCCGCGGCCTTCAGGTCAGCCTGCTGGCCGACATGGGCGCCTATCTGATGCTGGTCACGCCGGGCGTCCCGATGCTGGGCGCGGCCATGTTCAACGCGATCTACAAGATGGACGCGTACGAGTTCGGCTGCGTCGGCGTGTTCACCACCAAGATGCCCACGGACGCCTACCGTGGCGCGGGCCGTCCCGAGGCGACGTTCGGCATCGAGCGGATGATGGACGAGCTGGCCGCCGAGTTGCGCATGGACCCGGTGGAGGTGCGCAAGCGCAATTGGATCAAGCATGAGGAGTTCCCGTACACCACGATCTCGGGGCTGACCTACGACTCGGGCAACTACGAGGCGGCCACGGACAAGGCGCTGTCGCTGTTCGGCTACGACAAGCTGCGGGCCGAGCAGTCCGACCGGCGTGACAGGGGCGACCCGGTCCAGCTCGGGATCGGCGTGAGCACGTACACGGAGATGTGCGGCCTGGCGCCGTCCCGGATGCTTGGCGCGGCCAACTACGGCGCGGGCGGCTGGGAGCACGGCGCGATCCGCATGCTGCCCACCGGCAAGGTCGAGGTCATCACCGGCACCTCGCCGCACGGGCAGGGCCACGTTACGTCGTGGAGCCAGATCGTCGCGGACGCGCTCGGCGTGCCGTTCGACGACGTGACGGTGCTGCACGGCGACACGGCGATCTCGCACAAGGGCATGGACACCTACGGCTCGCGCTCGCTGGTCGTCGGCGGCATGGCCGTGCTGAAGGCGTGCGACAAGGTCAAGGACAAGGCGCGCGTACTGGCCGCGCACGTTCTGGAGTGCTCGCCGGACGACCTGGAGTTCGACGCCGGGGCGTTCAAGGTGCGCGGCACCGACTCGCAGAAGACCATCCAGGAGCTGGCCTACGCGGCGTTCGTCGCCCACGACCTGCCCGACGGGGTGGAGGCGCGGCTCGACTCCGACGCCACGTTCGACCCGGAGAACTACTCCTTCCCGCACGGCACCCACCTGTGCGCGGTGGAGGTGGACACCGAGACCGGCATGGTGAAGATCCGCTCGTACGTGGCGGTCGACGACGTCGGCAAGGTCGTCAACCCGCTGATCGTCGAGGGCCAGGTGCACGGCGGCATCGCGCAGGGCATCGCCCAGGCGCTGTACGAGGAGGCCGTCTACGACGCCGAGGGGAACCTGCTGACCACCACGATGGCCGACTATCTGCTGCCGTCGGCGGCCGATCTGCCCGCGGTGACCCTCGACAGGACCGAGTCCCCCGCGACCAGCAACCCGCTGGGCGTCAAGGGAGTCGGTGAGGCGGGCACGATCGCCTCGACCCCGGCCGTCGTGAACGCCATCGTGGACGCCCTGCGCCCGCACGGCATCCAGGACGTCCGGATGCCGTGCACGCCGGAACGCGTCTGGCGGGCAATCAACGAGCGGACGCAGGAAGGAGCGCGGCAATGATCCCCGCGCAGTTCGACTACGTGCGCCCCGGCTCGCTGTCCGAAGCCTGCCAGGCGCTCGGCTCCGACGAGGACGCCAAGGTCCTGGCGGGCGGGCAGTCGCTGCTGCCGCTGCTGCGGCTGCGGCTGGCGTACCCGTCGAAGCTGGTCGACGTCGGCCGGCTGCCCGAGCTGACGGGCGTGCACGACCGGGGCGACCACGTCTTCATCGGCGCGCTGGCCACGCACGACGAGGTGCTGCGCTCCGGCGTGGTGAACGCCGACTGCCCCCTGGTGGCGATCGCCGCCGCCACGGTGGCCGACCCGGCGATCCGGCACCGGGGCACGTTCGGCGGCTCGCTGGCCCACGCCGACCCCGCGGGCGACCTGCCCGCGGTGGCGCTGGCGCTGGACGCCGTGTTCGTGGTCAGGTCCGAGCGGGGCGAGCGGGAGATCCCGGCCGCCGCCTTCTTCATCGACTATCTGGAGTCGTCGCTGGAGCAGGGCGAGATCCTGGTCGGGGTGAAGATCCCGAAGCTCGGTCCGGGCTGGGGCTTCCACTACGAGAAGTTCCACAGGACCGCGCAGGCGTGGGCCATCGTCGGCGTGGCGGCGGCCGTCAAACGCTCCAACGGCTCGATCGCCGAGGCCAGGATCGGGCTGACGAACATGGCGTCGACCCCGCTGCGCGCCCGCGCGGTCGAGTCCGCCCTGCAGGGCGCCGAGCTGGGCGATCAGGTACGTCAGGCGTGCGAGGAGGCGGCGGCGGACACCTCGCCGACGGCCGATCTGCACGCCCAGCCCGACTATCGCCGGCATCTGGCCAGGGTCCTGACCCACCGCGCGGTACGCACGGCGGCCGGATCGCCCTGACCGGTTCAGGGGGCGTCCTCTTCCGGGGCGCCCCCGCTCCGACGTAGTCTCGCAACCACCGGGAGAAGGAGCGGATCGATGGCGATGCGGTTCGAGCACGAGTTCACTGTTCTTGTTCCGGTCGAGCAGGCCTGGGCCGTGCTGCTCGACGTCGAGCGGGTGGCGCCGTGCCTGCCAGGGGCGACGCTGGACATCTTCGAGGGCGACGAGTTCACCGGCAGGATGAAGGTCAAGGTCGGCCCGATCGTGGTGACCTACAAGGGCTCGGCCAAGTTCGAGGACGTGGACAAGGACTCCTACTCGCTCGCCATCCAGGCGTCGGGCAGGGAGGCCAGGGGCTCGGGCACGGCCTCCGCCACCGTGAAGGCGCGGATGACGCCGAGCGGCGAGAACGCCACGACGGTGATCGTCGAGACCACGTTCAACGTGACCGGGCGGCCCGCGCAGTTCGGGCGCGGCGTGATGGCCGAGGTCGGCGGGAAGCTCATCGAGCGGTTCGCGAGCAACCTCGCCGACCTGCTCTCCGAGCCCACAGTCGAGCAGACCGCGCCGCCGCTGGATCCGGCCGCCGCCCAGGGCACGCCCGGCCAGGATGAGCGGCATCTGAGCGCGGTGCCCACGCCCGAGCAGGACGCGCGGCCGGCCGGCACGTTGCGGACCTCGCGCACGCCCGACGAGGAGGCGCTCGACCTGCTGGAGATCGCCGGGCAGCCGTTGCTGAAGCGGCTGGCGCCCATCGCGGGCGCGATCGCGGCGCTCGTGCTCATCGTCTGGCTGATCCGCAGGCTCACGCGCTGAGTCTGGCTGACCCGCAGGCTCACGCGCTGAGTCCGGCTGATCCGCAGGCTCACGCGCTGAGTCTGGCTGACCCGCAAGCTCACGCGCTGACCTCGCAGGTCACGTACTGGGCGATTTGTCGGCTTATACGCTGTTTTTGGGCAAATACTCATTCAAGTCCGGACACTTCGCCGCAGCTCGGGGAAGTGCCATTCCCGCAGGTGATTGGACCAGCGGGGGGACTTTGGCATGCCGGACTGCACCGTGGTCGTGATCTCGTACAACGACGCGGCCCGCCTGCCCAGGGCCGTCGGCTCCGTGCTGCGTCAGTCGCTGCGCGACGTCGAGGTGATCATCGCGGACGACGCGAGCACGGACGACACGCCCGAGGTGGCGGCCGGGCTCGCGGAGCGCGATCCGCGGGTGCGCTACCTGCGCAGGCCGGTCAACAGCGGCGGCTGCGGCGCGCCGCGGAACGACGGCATCGACGCCGCCCGCTCCCCCTACGTCATGTTCCTGGACAGCGACGACGAGCTGCCCAGGCACGCGTGCAAGAGCCTGCTCGCCGAGATCGAGCGGACCGGGGCCGACTTCGTGTCGGGGCAGATCTCGCGGCTGTTCGAGTCGAGCGGGCGGCTGCGGCCGTACTATCCCTCGTTGTTCGCCAGGCGGCGGGTGGTGGCGGGCATCAGGGAGGAGCCCGAGCTGTTCCTCGACTCCTTCAGCACGAACAAGCTCTACAACGTGGCCTGGCTGCGCGACCACGTGCTGCGCTTCCCCGAGGACATCCACTACGAGGACCACGTCTTCGCGACCGAGCTGTACGCCGTGTCGCGCAGGTTCGCGATCGTGCCGTGGGTGGTCTACCACTGGCACCGGGCGGAGACGAACGACTCGATCTCGCTCAGCATCAACGACCTGGACAACGTGCGGCAGCGGGTCATCGCGGCCCGGCTCAGCGACGACATCCTGCGCGGCTACGGGGCCGCGGACCTGGTGCCCCACAGGCAGCGCCGGTTCCTGCGCCAGGACCTGCGGGTCTATCTCAATCCGCTGCCGGCCAGGGACCTGGTGTGGGTCAAGGAGTTCGCCGCGCTGGTGCGCCCGTACCTGGAGGAGATCCCGGCCGAGGTGATGGCGGAGATCGACCCGCTGGACCGGGTCTGCTGCCGGCTCATCCTCGATGACCGGGCCGAGGACCTGCGGACGGCGACGGGCTCGCTGACCGGGCCGCGGGCCGCGCCGCGGGCGGCCGTACAGGTGGGCGGGCGTACGTACTGGGGCACCTCGGCGGAGCCCGGCATGGACATCACCCGGCTGCGGCTGGCGGAGCTGCCCTTCACGGCCTCCAGGCTGCGGCACGAGGTGGCGGCGATCTCCGCGGACGGCGACCGGGTGCGGATGACCGTGCGGACCTACGACCCGTTCGGGGCGCTGCCCGCGGAGTGGACGGCGTTCCTGCAGCTCGGCAGGGAACGGATCCCGATACGCCCCGAGCCGTCCGGCGCGGGCGGGTACGTCAGCGAGATCGTCTTCACCCCCAAGGGCAGGTGCGACCCGCGCATCGGCTTCACCAGGACCTCCGACGGGCACACGACGACCGACCGGCTGATCATCGATCCGCACACCAAGCCGATCGAGCTGACGCGCTGCACGCTGACGGCCGAGGGCTACACCGCCTACCTGTGCGTACGCCCCGACTCCATCCCGCAGTCGGTGTGGCGGCGGGTCAAGCGGCGGCTGATGAAGCGCTTCAACACGCCGCGGAACAAGCTGCGGGCCTACAAGGTGCTGATCAAGGTCGTGCCCAGGCGGCGGGACCTCGCGCTGTTCGAGTCCGACGTCGGCAAGGGTTACAGCGGCAGCCCGCGGGCCATCTACGAGGAGCTGCGGCGGCGCTCGCTGCGGATCGACGTGGTCTGGTCGGTGGCCAAGGGCCGCAAGAACTTCCCGGCCGACGCGCGCCTGGTCCGCCGGGGCAGCTGGCGCTACATCTGGACGATGGCCCGCGCCGGGATCTGGGTCGACAGCCACGGGTTCCCGCTGGACTATCCGAAGCCCGCGGGCACCCGCTACCTGCAGACGTGGCACGGTCAGGGCATCAAGTCGATCGGGTTCGACGCTCCCGACCTGCGCGGGGACTTCGACAAGCCCCGGGCGCAGTGGCGCGCCGCGGTGGCCAGGTGGGACGCGCTGGTCTCGCCGAGCGCGGAGTTCTCGCGGGTGTTCCTGCCCTCCAACGGGTACGCGGGCAAGGTCTACCGCTGCGGCACCCCCCGATGCGACGCCCTGGTCAGGGCCGAGCCCGCCAGGGACGAGGTGATCGAGCGGCTGGAGATCCCGCCCGGCAGGAAGATCCTGCTCTACGCGCCCACCTACCGTGACCGGGTCAAGGGCAGCGGCAAGTCGATCAGGGCGGACCTGGAGCTGCTGGCCGAGGAGCTGGCCGGCGAATGGGTGCTCATCCTGCGGACGCATCCGGTCGAGCGCTACCGCCCGCCCGAGCACCTGAAGCACTTCGTGCGCTCGGCCGGGTCCTATCCCGAGATCAACGACCTGATGCTGGCCTCGGACGCGCTCCTGACGGACTACTCCTCGGTGATGTGCGACTACGCGCTCACCGGCAAGCCCATGCTGTTCTTCATCGACGACTGGGACGACTACCGGCTGTCGGAGCGCGGCGTCTACCACGACCTGCCGGCCATCGCGCCGGGGCCGTGCGTCTCGACGACCCCCGAGCTGGTCGCCGCGCTGCGCGACCTGCCCGCCGTGCACGCGGCCTTCGCCGAGCGGTACGCGGCCTTCCGCGAGCTGTGGTGCGCCGACGAGCACGGCGACGCGGCGGCGCGGATCGTGGACGACTTCTTCGAGGGGGCCCGATGAGCGTCGTCTTCGCCTGCATGGACGCCGACACGCTCGGCGGCATCCAGCAGGTCACCCACACCCTCGCCCAGGGGCTGGCGCAGCGCGGGCACGAGGTGCACGTCGTGGGCCTGCGCCGGGCCGCCACGCCGTTCACGTACGTGGACCGGCCGCTCTACCACCATCACGTGGTCGGGTCGCCCGGCCTGCTGGCGCAACGGCGGGCCGACCGGCGGCTGAAGGAGCTGCTCGCGACGATCCCGCCGGGCTACGCGGTCATGACCTCGCCGTCGGTGGTGACCCGGATGTCGGGGCTGCTGCCCGCCGGGCTCCGGCCGATCGGCCAGTACCACGGCTCGTACGGCCACGCCCGCGACTGCTGGCACCTCGGCTCGATCAGGCGTCACTACCCCGCGCTCGACCAGGCCGTCTTCCTCAGCGGGGACGACGCGTGGCTGTTCGCCGAGCACGCGCTGCTGCCCAACACCTGGACGCTGCCGAACCCGCTGGCCACCTGGCCTGAGGAGATGTCCGCGCTGACCGCGCCCCGGGTGCTCGGCGTGGGCCGGCTGGAGGGAGTCAAGCGCTTCGACCGGCTGATCAGCGCGTTCGCCCGCTCCGGCGCGCCGCCGCCGTGGGAGCTGCACCTGATCGGCGACGGCGCCGAGCGCGAGCGGCTGCGCGCGCACGCCGCCGCGGAGGGCGTCGGCGACCGGGTGGTCTTCAGAGGGCTGGTGCCGGCCGCGCGGATGCCCGCCGAATACCTCGGCGCCTCCATCCTGGGCCTGACCAGCGAGCACGAGGGCCTGCCCATCGTGCTGCTGGAGTCGGCCGCGCACGGCGTGCCGTCGGTGGCGTTCGACGTGTCGGGCGGCGTGCGGTCCGCCGGGCCGCTGCTGGTGCCGCCCGGCGACGTGGACGCGTTCGCGGCCGGGCTGGCCGGGCTCATCGACTCCCCGGAGGAGCGGCGGCGCCTCGGCGCCGACGCCCGCGCACGGGCCGAGGGCTTCCGCCTCGACCACGTGCTCGACCGGTGGGAGTCGATGTTCGCCCACATCGAGCGCTGAGCCTCAGGTCTCAGACGGCGGGTTCGGTGAGCTCGGCGCGCTGGTGCGGCACGCCCGCCATCGTCCGCTGGCCCGTGGTCAGCATGGCGGCCACGGGGCTCGGCTCGCGCAGCCGGTTCAGCCGGTCGCGCATCGCCTTGCGCATGCGGCTGGCCTTGCGCTTCTGCATGGTCTTCTGGGCGGCCGTCACGTGCTCCTTGGCCGGCTTGGGCGCGCCGCTCAGCTCGTACCCCATGGACTCCAGGCGGTCGCCGAGCATGTGCTCGCACAGCGCGATCTCCCAGTCGTCCAGCCGGTTCGCCCAGCTGCCCACGCGGGCACGGGTGACCTCCTGGTGCGTGTTGCTGTGCCAGATCTTGTGCTGCGGCACCGCCACGCTGGCCGCCTCCCGCGGGGAGATCATCGACGGCGAGAACTCCTCGTCCAGGAAGTGGCAGAGCTTCTTCAGCTCCGTCATCGGGTCGTCGGTGAGGTCCTCGTAGCGCAGCTCGTAGTAGGTGTCCGCGGCCAGCGTCCGCTTGAGCCGGCCGCCCGCGTCGATGGCCTCGGCCCAGGTGGAGACGGCGTGGAAGGAGTCCAGCGTGTACCAGGGCATCTCCTTCAGCGAGGCCACGCAGTCGCGGCCGTCCCTGATGAGGTGGATGAACTGGGCGTCGGGGAAGAGCCTGAGCAGCAGGTCCACCTGCTTGACGTAGCTCGGCCGCTTGTCCCCCCAGCGGGCCTTGTCGAACCGGTCGGCGTACATCCGGAAGGCCGTGCCGATCACCGAGCCCAGCGAGCCCGGGCCGTCCACGGCCTGCGCGATGAACTCGTCCTTGTCGATCTTGAGCTCGCGGAACTTCGTGCTGCGGTCGGTCGCGATCCACTGCGCCAGGGCGCGGCGGCGGGCGGCGACCCGGAGGTCGCCCCACGTGCGACGCCGGTAATAAGCGGGAACGAGGAAGCGCGTCTCCGGCGGCACCGCCATGCGCGGATGCGAGTGGAGCATGAGCTGGAGCATCGTGGTGCCGGACCGCGGGCATCCGATGACGAAGACTGGCCGGTCTGACATTTCGTACTAACCCCCGAAAAATTAGACGAGAACGTGCTCTCTGCTCTCCTGGGTGGAGGCCACGCTGTGCCTGCGCGTGAAGAGCCACATCCGGTAGACAAGGAAGACTTCGTTGGTGAGCAGCAGCACTCCCGACAGCACGGCGAGCGGGATCAGCGCCCACGCCCCCGCGATGGGCGCGATCACGAACACCGCCGCGTGAAACTCGATGCCGCTGATCAGGTGCGAGCGGACCCGGCGCCTGGCCAGGAACCTGTTGAGCCGCTTGGGAAAGCTGCGCCCCCGCGGCAGCCGGTCCCCACGGTCGTCGTCGGGCTCCGGGAGCCCGCACTCCTCCCTGACGGCCTCGCGCACCCGCTTCATCTGCGGCGCGTTGACGTACCTGAACAGGTCCAGGACGGCCACCGCCGCGCCGAGAACGACATAGATCACATCTCCGGTCAGGGCGTACTGCCCGTATGCCAGCCCCCCGGCACACAGGACCACCCTGATCCGGTCCCCCACGTAGTCCAGCCACAGGCCGAAGGGCGTCCCCGTGCCCTTGAGCCGGGCGATTTTGCCGTCCACGCAGTCGATCATGAAGCTCAGATAGAAGACCAGAGCGCCCGCTACGAGCTGGTTCATTGCGAAACAGGCGGCTGACACCGTGCCGAGGACCAGCGAGAGCACGGTAAGCCCATTGGGCGTCAGCCGGGTGTGGTTGGCGACGGGAAGGGCGACCCGGCAGGCGACCGGGTCCACGAAATACACGGTCCACCAGGAGTCTCTCCGCTTGCGTGTCTCGTAGACGTCATCGAGCGAATAGGTCCTCATGGATCCCAGCATGAACACCGATCGCGCCCGAGCGATTACTGTCTGGAACTACTGGGTGATGTCCATGCCGGTTCTTGACCAACCCGGCACGGAAAACCGCCACGCGGAGTTCGCGTCACCGTCCCTGCACCACCCCTTGAGCACCAGGCCGCGGGTCTCGGCGCGCACTTGGAGCCGCCAGCTCGGCCCGCCGCCCGCCAGCCGCGCGGGGTCGATGGCCGCGGCCACGCCGTAGCGGCCCGAGCGCCGGACCTCCAGCGGCACCCGGCGGCGGCCGTCGCTGAGCCACAGCCCGACCTTGCCGACCTTGCGGTCCACGCGGTGCATGGCGACCTGCCCGCGCAGGCGGAACTCGGCGCCGGTCCACTCGCACGCCTCGACCCTGGCGACGAGTTTGAGCTCCTCGCGGGCGTCGAACACCTCGTCCGGGATCCGCAGCCGGCGGTCGCGGAAGAAGGGGTAGTCGCCGTACCAGTTGGTGGTGCGCAGCCCGCGCGGCACGATGCGGGTGCCGTCCGCGTGGGCCCGCCGGAAGTCGCGCACCCTGCGCAGCTCCGCGATCAGGCCGCGCCTGACCAGGTGCAGCTCCAGGCGGCGCAGCGACGGCGCGGTGGCCAGCACGTTCGCGCCCAGCTCGGCCAGCCAGGCGTCGGCCAGCTTCAGCAGCGGCCCGCTCTCCGCACCGGCCTCCAGCGCCTGGAACAGGAACAGGATGTCCTTCTCCAGCACCAGCGCGTCGAACCCGTCGAGCAGCTCGGGCGCCCGCTCGTCGAGGAACGCCCGGACCGAGCGGATGGCCGCCAGCCGCTCGTAGAGGTTGGGCAGCTCGGCCCGGCGCTGCGTGATCGAGGTCTCCCCCGACTCGCGCTTGCGCCAGTGGTAGACCACGTCGCCGACCATGTCCACGCTGGTGGCCAGGACGTGCGCCTGCATGGCGACGGGCACGTCCTCGTAGATGCCCGCGGGGAACTCCAGGCCGTGGCGCTCCCAGAAGTCGCGCCGGTAGACCTTGTTCCACACCGTGCGGTCCCTGACGAGCACCTGCTTGTCGGTGATGTGGGTGCACAGCTCCGGCCGCCTGAACGCCTTCTCGTGCAGCGTCGACTCCTCCAGCACGCCTTCCACGAGCCGCCCCACCGCACCGCACGCGAGGTCCGACCCGGTCTCGGCGAGCTTCGCGACGAGCACCTCGTACGCCTCGGGCGGCACGACGTCGTCGCTGTCCGCGAAGGCCAGGTAGGTGCCGCGGGCCTGCCGGATTCCCTCGTTGCGCGCGGGACCTGGCCCCATGTTGGACTGGTCGATCAGCACGAAACGGCTGTCCCGGGCGGCGAAATCCTCGGCCACCCGTCTGCTGCCGTCGGCGGAGCCGTCGTCCACGAGGATGACCTCGATGTCGTCCAGAGTCTGCGCTGCGAGCGATTTCAGGCACTCGGTGATGTACGGCTCCACGTTGTAGACGGGGACCACGACACTGAGCAGGGGGATCATGCCGATTGCTCCTTGGCTCGGGATGGGGATCGAGGGCAGCATGCCTCGCCGGCCAGACGGATTCCCGGTCCCATACCCGTCCCTGATGAGCTCTTTACCGGACGCGTAATCCGCTACGTTGTGCAATGGATCGAGCACGAATAGTAGGGGGAGCGGTGCTGAGAGACGTCCAGGACGATGATCTGCCGGTTATGCTCCGCTGGCGTAACCACCCGCGCGTGCGCGCCGCCAGCTTCGAGACGCACGAGATCGGCGAGGACGAGCACGCCCGCTGGTGGGCCACCGCCCGCTCCGACGCGGGCAAGCTCGTGCTGATCTACGACCACGAGGGGGCCGCGGCCGGCGTGGTGACCTACGCCGGCCTGCCGTCCGGGACCGCCCGCTGGGGGTTCTACCTGGACCTCGACGGGCTGGAGCGCTCGGGGGCGCTCCTGCGGGCCTGGATCGGCCTGGAGCGGGCGGCCATCGAGCACGCCTTCGGGCCGCTCGGGCTGAGCGTGCTGCGCGGGGAGGTGCTGGCCGGCAACGAGCCGGTCAGGCGGCTGCACAGGCGGTTCGGGTTCGAGGAGATCGGCGTCTACCAGCGGATCGTGGACGGCGTTCCGCGCGACGTCGTGGTCATCCAGCTCAACAGGAAGGAAGAAGCATGATCTCCATCGCGGGGCGGCCGATCGGGGCCGGGCATCCGCCGTACGTCGTGGCCGAGCTGTCCGGCAACCACAACGGGAGCCTGGATCGGGCGCTGGCCATCGTGGACGCGGTGGCCGCCGCCGGCGCGCACGCGCTGAAGCTGCAGACCTACCGGCCCGACACGCTGACCATCGACTTCGACGGGCCCGCGTTCCGCCTGGGCGACGATCACAGTCTGTGGGGCGGCGAGAACCTCTACCAGCTCTTCGAGCGCGCCCACACGCCGTGGGAGTGGCACGAGCCGATCTTCGAGCGGGCGCGGGCGCACGGGCTGGCCGCCTTCTCCGCGCCCTTCGACCCCACCGCGGTCGAGCTGCTGGAGAAGCTCGGCGTGCCGGCGTACAAGATCGCTTCTTCGGAGATCGTGGACCTGCCGCTGATCAGGCTCGCGGCGGCCACGGGCAAGCCGGTGATCATCTCGACGGGGATGGCCTCGGTCGGGGAGATCCACGCCGCCGTGAACGCCGCCCGCGAGGCCGGGTGCACGCAACTCGCCGTGCTCTCCTGCACGGCCTCCTACCCGGCCGCGCCCTCCGAGAGCAACCTGCGGGCGCTGCCGCTGCTGGCCGCGCTCACCGGGGAGGTCGTGGGGCTCTCCGACCACACGCCGGGGCTGGGGGCCGCGCTGGCCGGGGTCGCGCTGGGGGCCTGCCTGATCGAGAAGCACGTCACCCTGTCGCGCGACGAGGGCGGGGTGGACGCGGCCTTCTCGCTGGAGCCGGCCGAGCTGGCGGCGCTGGTGACGGAGAGCGAGCGGGCCTGGGAGTCGCTGGGGAGCGCGGTGATCGGCCCGCGTCCTTCGGAGCGGGAGGGCCTGCGCTTCCGCCGGTCGCTGTACGTGGTGCGGGACGTGCGCGCGGGCGAGCGGGTGACGGCGGAGAACGTCCGCTCGATCCGGCCCGCGGGCGGGCTGCCGCCCGAGGCCGTACGCGAGGTGATGGGCCGCGCCTTCGCCAGGGACGTGCCGTTCGGCACCCCGCTCACCTGGGATCTGATCTAGCGGCAGGCTCGCAGCAGGGCGTCGGCGACGCGTTCCCTGCCCCGCCCGTCCACCAGGCCGCCGCCCCGCCTGCCGTGCTCCTCGCGGGCGGCGGGGTCGGCGAGCAGCCGGGCGAGCACGCCGACGGCCGCCGCATCCGGGGCCCGCC
The DNA here is from genome assembly GCF_039539705.1 of Nonomuraea rosea. Classification (NCBI taxonomy): domain Bacteria; kingdom Bacillati; phylum Actinomycetota; class Actinomycetes; order Streptosporangiales; family Streptosporangiaceae; genus Nonomuraea; species Nonomuraea rosea. The sequence continues at coordinate 405,131 of NZ_BAABDQ010000001.1, forward strand.
CGAGCCCGGCCGCCGCGCCCCTGCCCACGAGCTCCTCGTAGCCGATGAGCTGGTTGTCCGCCACCCAGCTCAGTGCCGTGGGCACGCCGAGGTAGAGCAGCTCCCAGATGGCCGAGCCGGCCGCCGTGACCACGAGGTCGGCTCCGGCCATGAGCTCGGGCAGCCGGTCCGTGGGCGGGATCACGGTGATCGGGCCGTCCGCCGCGAACGGCGCCGGGCTCACGACCGTGGCCTCGAACGGCCGCCCGGTCGCCACCAGCGCCCCGGCCCACGCGGGGGCGACACCGGCGCTGTCGGTGCCGCCGAAGAAGCACAGCACGCGCGGCACCGGCTCCCGTCGCGGCTCCCGCCCGCGCCGCCGCACGCTGTCACGCAGCAGCGCGTAGCGTGCCCCCGCCAGCCGCGTGGCCGCCGGCGCGGGCGGGTCGAAGGGGCGGCGTTCGGCTCCGAGGTTCTGGTCGAGGTAGAGGTCGGCCTCCTGGCCCAGCGGGTCGCCGTCGATGACGGCCAGCACCGGCAGCCCCGCCTTCCTGAGCGCGGCCCCCGTGCCAGGGGGCAGGTCGTAGGAGTCCAGCACCACGGCGTCCAGGCGCAGCTCGCAGGCCAGCGCGGCCAGGCGTACCGGGGCCGAGGGAGCGGCCGACAGCGGCAGCCCGCGATCGCGCAGCTGCGCCGACGCCCACGGCGAGCCGGACACCTCGCCCAGGAAGACCACCTCGGCGCCACGGGCGCGCAGCTCCTCGGCCAGCGCCACGCAGCGCACCAGATGACCGGCCCCGCCACGAACCCCGGCGTCGCAGCGCACGCCGATCCGGACGGCCGCGTCGTTCGCGCTCACGCGTCCTGCAAGGCCTTCTGCCGCACGTGGGCGTTGAGCCCGCACACCTCCGGCCTGGCCCGCAGCCAGCTCACGAGCGTCCCGACCGGCACGCAGCGGTCGCCCAGCTCCGCGACCACCCGGGAGATGAGCCGCCAGTCGTCCTCGGTGTCGAGCGTGACGCGCAGGTCGTCGGCGGCCGGCTGGTAGGCCAGCCCGAGCAGCCGCGTGTCCCCGGGCTCCGTGTAGACGTAGGAGGTCACGTGGGTCCGGTGGTGCGCGACCGCCTCGCGGTCGGCCCGCTCCAGCGCGGCCCCGCTCACGATCTCCACGTCGGCCCCGCGCGGCAGCGTGCGCGCCAGGCTCGTGCTCAGGTAGCCGAGCCCCGGCACGGCCCTGAAGACCAGCGCCGCCTCCCTGATCACGGCGGGATCGAGCAGCGGGCAGTCGGCCGTGAACCTCATCACGGCCTCCCCCTGCCGCCCCGCCAGCGCCTGGACGAACCGGGTCAGCACGTCGTCCACCGGCCCCCGGTGGCAGGCCACGCCGAGCCTGCGGCACTCCGCCACGACCGCGTCGTCCTCGGCCAGCGTCGTGGTCGCCACCACGAGATCGTCGAGCACCTCCGCCTCGCGTACGGCGCGGATCACCCATCCCAGGACGGATCGGCCCCCCAGCTCGCGCAGCACCTTCCCCGGCAGCCGCGTCGAACCCATGCGAGCCTGAATAATTCCGACAATACGCACCGAAGCCCCATTCCCCTATGTGACAGTGCGTGGTTGAACGATCGCGCTATGCTACCGGCTGCTTGAACGACCACAGCGCGATTTCAGGGGGCCACATGAGCATTCTCAGTGGATCGTCCATTCTGATCACCGGGGGCACGGGGTCCTTCGGCAAGGCTTTCATCCGCCACGCACTCGACTCGCTCGGCGTCCGGCGCCTGGTGGTCTTCTCCCGCGACGAGCTCAAGCAGTACGAGCTCAAGCAGCTCTTCGACGACGACGAGCGCCTGCGCTGGTTCATCGGCGACGTCCGGGACCGCGACCGCCTGACCCGCGCCATGCACGGCGTCGACCACGTCGTCCACGCCGCCGCGCTCAAGCAGGTGGACACGGCCGAGTACAACCCGTTCGAGTACGTCCGCACCAACGTCGCCGGATCCCAGAACGTCGTGGAGGCCGCCATCGACTGCGGCGTGCGCAAGGTGGTCGCGCTGTCCACCGACAAGGCCTCCAGCCCGATCAACCTGTACGGCGCCACGAAGCTCGTCGCCGACAAGCTGTTCGTGTCGGCCAACCACTACGCCGCCGCGCACGACACCCGCTTCTCCGTGGTCCGCTACGGCAACGTCGTGGGCAGCAGGGGCTCGGTGGTGCCGTTCTTCCTGCGGCTGGCCGAGCAGGGCGGCAGCCTGCCGATCACGGACAAGCGCATGACCAGGTTCTGGATCACGCTCGACCAGGCGGTCAGGTTCGTGGTCGACTCCTTCGAGCTGATGCAGGGCGGCGAGCTGTACGTGCCGCGCATCCCCAGCATGCGGATCACCGACCTGGCCGAGGCGCTCGCGCCGGACAGCCCCGTCTACGAGATCGGCATCAGGCCGGGCGAGAAGCTGCACGAGGAGATGATCGGGCCCGACGACGGCCGCAGGACGCTGCGCCTGGACGACCGCTACGTGGTCCAGCCGACGATCGCGACCTGGGGCTACACGCCGCCGCAGACCGGCGAGCTGCTGCCGGAGGGCTTCTCCTACCGCTCCGACTCCAACGAGCAGTGGCTCTCCGTGGACGACCTGCGCGGCATGGTGACCGCCTGATGCTCCCCTACGGACGGCAGTCCATCGCCGAGTCCGACGTCGAGGCCGTCGCCGAGGTGCTGCGCGGCGACTGGCTCACCACCGGGCCCGCGGTCGGCCGGTTCGAGGCCGAGCTGGCCCGGTGGACGGGCGGCGTGCCGTGCGTGTCGGTCACGTCGGGCACGGCCGCGCTGCACGTCGCGTACGTGGCGGCCGGGGTGGGGGCGGGCGACGAGGTGGTCACGTCGCCGCTGACGTTCGTGGCCACGGCCGCCACGGCGGCGCTGCTCGGCGCGCGGGTGCTCTTCGCCGACGTGCAGGACGACACCGGCAACCTCGACCCGGACGCCGCAGCGGCGCTCGTCACCTCGCGGACGCGGGCGGTCACGGCGGTGGACTACGCGGGCCATCCGGCCGACTACGACGAGCTGCGCACGGTCGCCGACCGGGCCGGCGCGGTGCTGGTGGGCGACGCGGCCCACTCGATCGGCTCGGCGTACAAGGACCGGCCGGTGGGGGCGCTGGCGGACCTGACGACGTTCTCGTTCTTCCCGACCAAGACCGTGACGACGGCGGAGGGCGGCGCGGTGGCGGCGGCCGATCCTGAGCGGTTCGCGCGGGCCGCCCGCTTCAGGAACCACGGACTGGTCAGGGAGCCCGCCGAGCAGCGGCATCCCGGCGAGGGCGGGTGGCACCAGGAGGTGCACGAGTTCGGGCTCAACTACCGGCTGCCCGACGTGCTCTGCGCGCTCGGCCTCAGCCAGCTCGGGCGGCTGGCGGGCTTCCGCGAGCGCAGGACCGAGCTGGTCACGCGCTACAACCTGCTGCTGCGCGACGTGCCGGGGCTCGGGCTCCCGGCACAGCGCGCGTACGTCACGCCGAGCTGGCATCTCTATCCGGTCAGGGTCCGCGACGGGCGCAGGCGCGAGGTCTACGAACGCATGCGGGCCGCTGGCATCGGGGTGCAGGTCAACTACGTCCCCGCGTACTGGCATCCGGTGTTCGAGGATCTCGGCTACCGGCGTGGCCTCTGCCCGCGGGCCGAGGCCTACTACGCCGAGGAGCTGTCGCTGCCGTTGTTCCCCGGCCTGACCGACGCGCAGCAGGACCGGGTCGTGGAGACCCTCGCGGGCATCCTGGCCTGACCGGCCGCCCGCTCAGCGCTCGGCCAGCAGCAGGCAGCCGTCCTCGCCCCTGTCGATGAGGAAGCGCCGGTCCGCGACGGTCGCGACCGGCCGCGCCTTGGTCCGCACCAGCGGTCTGATGGGCCTGCCCTGGTCGATGACGACCTCCCACCACGACTCGTGCCCGACGCTCTCGTCGATGTCGGCCAGCGGCACCCGGGCGTGGAAGTCCTGGCCCGACAGCGCCACCGGGAAGTACATCTCCTCGCCGTCGCTCCTGCGCCGCAGCCTCAGCACCGGATCACCGTCGCCGACGTCGGCGATCTCACCGGAGAACACCAGGTCGCCGCCGTCCACCCGGCACTCGCCGATGGTGGCCTGGGCCTTGCGCAGCCGTACGCCCCAGGCGCCCTTGGCCGTGCGCACCGGCACCAGCCACACGCCCGATCTGCGGCGCGGCGCGGGCATCAGCGGCGGCAGCCAGCGCGGCCCGGCCACCCGCCCGTCGAGCCGCAGCCCCTGGCTCCTGAGCTGGAGGCACAGGTCCCAGTGACCGCGCCTGCCGAGCTGCGCGGCCGACAGCGCCGCGGGATCGAAGGCGAACCTGAACGGGAACGCGTGCTCGGGCAGCCGTGACCCATCCTCCTGCTCGACGTTCTCCCAGGTCGGCGCGGTGTCCTGCTCGGAGAGCAGCACGCTCTCGCCGGTCCTGCGCTCCTCCATCCACACGCGTACGCGCACGCGGCGCAGCCCGCCGACGTCGAACCTGCCCACCGCCACCCGGCCCACCCCGCTGAGCACGCCGTCGCGCCAGTCGAGGCTCACCAGCCTGGCGGCCAGGCCCAGCTCGCCGGAGACCTCCGACAGGCGTTCCGGCATCGACGGGTGCCGGCCGTACCAGCGCTTGCGCAGGAACCCGGCCGAGCCGACCCGGGGCTGCAGCTGCCCGGCGCCGGCCTGCTCGTGGACGTCGGCCAGCTCATCCAGCCGCCGCTGGTGCAGCAGGTGGACCTGGAGGCGGTGCGCGAACGGGATGCTCTGCCACGCCTCGCGCGACACGCCGTCGAGGTAGCGGACGATCAGGTCGAGCAGATCGCCGCCCGGCGCGGCGCCCGCGGCCGTCATCGCGGCCACGGCCTCCACCGCCACGCCCATGTCGATGTCGAGCGTGTCGCGGTCGAAGTCGCGCCTGAGCGCCGGCGCCGCTCTGCTGAGCAGGTCGGCGGTCGCCAGCACCGACAGCAGGCGGTCACGCAGGTTGCCGGGCTCCAGCCGGCGCTGGGTGATCGAGGAGCCCGGCTCGTCGCGTTGCCGCCAGTGGTAGACGATCCTGGCCAGCACGTCCACGGACGTCGCACCGACGTGGGCGGCCATGGCGACGGGCTGGTCCTCGTACATCCGCTCGGGGAAGCTCAGCCCGAGGTACTCCCAGAAGGAGCGGCGGTAGACCTTGTTCCACAGCATGCGGTCGCGGATCAGCAGCGGGTGGCGGGTGATGTGAGTGCGTTTGATGGGCTTGGCGAACGCCTCCCGGTGCGCCCACGACGGGATGAGCAGGTTGCGGTAGAGGCGCATGACGTTGCCGCACGCCAGGTCGGAGCCCGTGGACTCCAGCGAGGACACCAGGCGCTTGAACGCGTCGGGGGGCACGGTGTCGTCCCCGTCCACGAAGGCCAGGTAGCGGCCCCGCGCCTGGCGCACGCCCACGTTGCGGGCGTGCCCCACCCCCTTGTTGTCCTGGCTGACCAGGCTGATCCTGGGGTCCTCCGCCTGCCTGGCCGCGACCACGGCGGGGCCGCCGTCGCCGCTGCCGTCATCGACGCAGATGACCTCCAGGTCGCCCAGGGTCTGGGCGGCGATGGAGTCCAGGCAGGGTCCGATGTACTTCTCGACGTTGTAGAACGGGACGATCACCGAAAGAACCGGCAACATGCACTCCTCATGGTTTCGTCAGCCGGACAGCAGGCGTATGACTCGGCGGGCGACCTTGCGGGGGCGGGCCAGACGTCGGGAGAGGCGGTAGCCCAGCGTCCTGCGGTAGGCGGTGGCCTTGCGCTGGGTCCTGCGCAGCTTGGCCTTGGCCCTGACCAGCTCGCGTTCGCGGTAGGAGAGCTTGGTCTCCAGGCGCGAGATCCTGGCCAGCGCCGAGGTGAGCTGGTCGGCCAGGCGGTCGCGGGCGCCGAGCAGGTCGCGGAACGTCGGCGCCTGCTCGGCCAGCTCCGCGGGCTGGCCCAGCTCGGCATCCAGCTTGCGGGCCAGGTCGAGGTCGCCGGGGCCGCAGGGGCGCCCGGCCATGCCGCACAACGTCAGCGTGAGCTGGTCGGCCTCCAGCGGCCACGGCCACGGGTGGTGATGACCCGCCGCCAGCAACCTGACCGCGAACCGCCACAGGATCCGGCAGAGCACCACCCTCGGCTCCGGCGTCCTGGACGGGATCCGGCCAGGGCCGATCGCCGCGAACCGCTCGCCGTCGTAGACCAGGCCGTCGGTCGCCGACCAGGCGTCGCCGCTCTCCTCCACCCAGGCGGCCAGCGCGGCGAGCAGCTCGCGCACGGCTCGTACGTCCTCGCGGGCGCACGCCTCGACCAGGATCTCCTCGACCACCCGGCCCGCCGGGACCGGCCGCTCCTCGCCGTCGGGCAGCCTCCTGGTGCCCGACCGGGTGAGCTCGTGCAGCGCCGAGCCCTCCTCGATGAGGCCGAGCGGCAGCTCGGCCGACTCGCCCGCGCCGCCCGGCCGGGTGGCCACGGCCAGCCACAGCGGGGCCAGCTCCTCCCCCAGCCGGTGCCGGAACACCAGCCTCGTCAGCCGCAGCGGGTCGGCCACCAGCATCCGGTCGCCGCCCTTGGCGCTCAGCGGGAACGTGAGCGCCTCGGGCAGGTCGAAGGCCAGCGCCTCGCGGGCGAGCAGCGCACGCGGCGCCTGCCGGGAGGGATAGGCCGCGTAGCAGCGCAGGAGGCTCAGCCCCGCGGTCTCCAGACCGCTGTCGAGCGCCCCCGGCCCGCCGGGGTAGCTCGGGTCGAAGCCGTGCGGCGCCCACTGGTCGTCGGCGCCCTCCCTGTCGGCCGGCCTGGCCTCCATGAACCGGTCGACGCCCAGGTCGTTGCGGACGCCGAGGACGAGCCTGCCGCCCGGTGCGAGCAGCCCGGTCAGCGCGCCGAGCGACTCGCTCCAGGCGGCGGCGGGCGCCTCGGCGGAATGCGTGCGCAGCAGCCCGTCGAGGGCCAGCACCAGGTCGTACGGCTCGTCGGCGTCGAACACCTCCAGCCGCCCGCAGAAGACCTCCAGCTCCGGGTGCCGGTCGCCGAGCGCGCAGGCGTCGGGGTAGGAGCGCAGCAGCACGGCCGTCGCCTGGGCCCGCGCGACCACGTCGTCCACCAGGAGCTGCGGATGCGGGCCGACCAGGAGCACCCGGCCGTTCGGCGGGATCATCCGCCTGACCAGCTCCAGCGCCGCGCCACGCCAGTCCGTGACGCCGGCCATGTTGGACATGTCGGACCACAGCAGCATCTCGCCGCCGATCAGCCGGACGTTCTCTGGCGCCTCGTTCATGCGCGTGCTCATGACCTCACTCCGCGCGGCACGCACGGCAGCGCGTGCGCCGTCTCCTCGCGCAGCCGCTTCCATCCGAACATTCGCCGTAGCTCCTCCGGTGTCGCCTGATACTCGAATCCCAGCTCGCGCCGCGCCACCTCCGCCGCCAGCCCGGGATCGACGCTCGTGCCGTGCAGCTCTGGCCACAGCCGCATCCGGCGCGCCGTGCCCCCGTATTCGGGGCGCTCGTCCTCGAACTGCATCGGGTCGCCGTACACGGCCACCTCGCATCCGACCGAGGCGCCGTAGAACAGCGCGCTGCCGAGCCGGTTGGAGGCGACCCTGCGGTGGCGCCGCAGCTGGACCAGCTGCTTGCGCAGGAAGTCGCGGCCCTTCCCTTCCCAGCGGGAGCCGCGCTCGCCATGACAGATGACCCGAAATCCCCTCGATTCATACGAACGCCGAATGTCCGGATTCGCGAATTCCAGCCAATAAAGGCAGACTGTGACCGGTTCATTCTCGACATCTCGGATTTCGTCGGCGAGTCGCGCGTGGTCACCGCTCACGGAATGTTTCTCCCAACCGTGAAAGGGATACCAGATCGTACCCTTCCGCTCAGAGACCACGCCGAGGTCGGGCTCCTGGTAAAGGAGGTAAATCCAGGGCGCTCCGATCAGGTAGTGGCCCCTGCGGCCCATCGACCAGCCCCTGCGTCGCAGCACGTCAGACCAGATGAATCGGGGGTATCCGGGGCTGCACCAGTGATCGTTGGGCGGAAATCCATGGAGATAGTTCCATCCATGCTGGAGGAAACCTTGAATGCGCTTTGGGGCCTCGTCCGGCAGGCCGCAGTAGCTGCCGAGTATGCGGGAGTGCCCGTACCAATGATTGGATTCGTCCATTATTCCCCCTGAAGCGGTTGGCGTGCCCCATCCGACATTCCCAGCACCCAACCTGCGCCACGCGCCGTTATACGCTTCCATTACTCGGGACGGGGTCTTGGTTTTTCCTCGCGCACAATTCCCGCTACACTACGTCGTGGCTTGAGGACAGAGAGTGAGTGATCATGAGTCATCTCGATCGCCTGCGGGCCGTCTTCCGCGTGGCGCTCAACCTTCCGGCCGACGCCGACGTCGACGGCCTCGAATACCGTGCCATCTCGCAGTGGGACTCGCTGGCCCACATGGCGTTGGTCGCCGCGATGGAGGACGAGTTCTCCGTCATGATCGACACCGACGAGATGATCGACATGAGCTCGTTCGCGAGGGCGGCCGAACTGCTGGAGAAGCATGGCATCGGCGCTGCCGCCAGCTGAGGTCAGGGTCGCCCTGGTCACGGGCTCGACGTCGGGCATCGGCCGGGCCATCGCGGCCCGGCTGGCCGCGACCGGCCACGACGTCGTGCTGCACGGCCGTGACGAGGAGCGGGCCGCGAAGGCCGCCGCCGAGGTCGCGTCGGAGACCGGCGGCCTGACCGACTCCGTCCACGGCGACGTCGGCGACCCCGGGCTCGTCTCGGCCATGATGCGGCAGATCTACCAGCGGCACGGCCGGCTCGACGCCCTCGTGATCAACGCCGGCATCCACGCGGCCGGCCTGCTCGGCATGGTCCGCCACGACACGATCGGCCGGCTGTTCGAGGTCAACGCCATCGGCGCGACGCACACGCTGCAGGCCTCGCTCCGGTTGCTGCGCCGCGGCACCGACCCGGCGGTGGTGCTCATCTCCTCGATCATGGGCCGCACGGGCGGCCCGGGGCAGGCCGTCTACTCCGCCACCAAGGCCTCGGTCATCGGCCTTGCCCTGGCCGCGGCCAAGGAGCTGGGCCCGTCCGGGGTCAGGGTCAACGCCGTGGCCCCCGGCTACATCCAGACCGACATGCTCGCCACGCTCGACGACCAGGCCCGCGCGGACACGATCGCGGCGACCCCGCTCGGCCGCCTCGGCAGGCCCGACGACGTCGCCCGCGCCACCGCGTTCCTGCTGTCGTCCGACGCGTGTTTCATCACCGGCCAGGTCCTCGGTGTGGACGGCGGGCTGGTGCGGTGATGTTCCCACACCCCGAAGCCCGGCTCGTCGTCGCAGGAGAACCGGCGGGCCTCGGCGGCGACGAGCTGGCCCATCGCGTCACCCGCACCGCGGACGCGCTGGCCAGGCTGCGGCCGGGGCCGCTGTTCTGCGGCATGCGCAGCAACCTCGCCTCGGTGCTGCGCTATCTGGCCGCGTGGCAGTCGGGCCGGCCGATCGCGCTGCTCGACCCCGACCTGTCCGCCGGGGCGCTGGCCGCCCTGGCGGGGCGGTTCAGGCCGGCCGCGCTGCTGGGGTTCACGCACGCGGCTGACGGTTCGCCGCCCGCGCGCCGCGACGCTCCCGATCCGCATCCCGACCTGGCCGTCCTGCTGGCCACCTCGGGCTCGACCGGCAATCCCAAGCTCGTCCGCCTCTCGCGCCAGGCCGTGCTGGCCAATGCGGCCGCCATCGCCTCCGCGCTGTCCATCCTGCCCGGCGAGATCGCGCCCACCAGCCTGCCGTTGCACTACAGCTACGGCCTCTCGGTGCTCAACAGTCATCTCGTGGCCGGGGCGAGCGTGATGCTGACCGAGGCGGGGCTATTGGAGCGCTCGTTCTGGACGCATCTGGACGCGCACCGGTGCACGTCGCTGGCCGCCGTCCCCTACCAGTACGAGATGCTGCGCAGGCTCCGCTTCGACCGCGCCGACCACCCGGCGCTGACCACCCTCACGCAGGCGGGCGGGCGGCTCAGCCCGGAGCTCGTCGCGGAGTTCGCCGGCCAGTGCGACCGGTTCTTCGTCATGTACGGCCAGACCGAGGCCACGGCCCGCATCGCGGTCCTGCCGCCCGACCGGCTCGCCGGCAAGCTCGGCTCGGCCGGGGTGGCGATCCCGGGCGGTCGGCTGAGCATCGACGAGGGCGAGGTCGTCTACCACGGGCCCAACGTCATGATGGGCTACGCCGAGACGGCCGCCGACCTGGCCAGGGGTGACGACCTGGGCGGGGTGCTCCGCACGGGCGACCTCGGGCGGCTCGACGCCGACGGGTTCCTGCACCTCACGGGGCGGCTCAAGCGCATCGCCAAGATTTTCGGGGTCCGGATCAACCTCGACGACGTCGAGCGCCTGCTGCGCGACGCGGGGCCGGTGGCGGCCACGAGCGGGGACGACCGGGTGACGGTGTGGGCCGAGGGGCTGGACGCCGCCGGATGCGTCGGGCTGGCCCGGCGGCTGGGGGCCGAGCTGCGGCTGCACTGGAGCGGGTTCGACGTGCGCGGGGTCGATCGGCTGCCGCTGCTGGCCACGGGCAAGGTCGACTACCGGGCACTGGAGTCACGCACATGATGGTCGGTCGGCGGGCGCTGGGGGCCGGTTTCCGGGTGGCGGGGGCTGGTTTCCGGGTGCCGAGGGAGCGTAGGAAGGCTGGTCGTTGGGTGGCGGGGGCTGGTTTCCGGGTGCCGAGGGAGCGTAGGAAGGCTGGTCGTCGGGTGGCGGGGGCGGGCGGATGAGTGTGTTCACGCTGGCCGAGGGCGAGCGGGAGGCGGTGCTGGCGGCCGAGCTGGCGGCGTTGACCGCGCGGCATCGTGAGACGTGCCCGCCGTACCGCCGGATCCTCGACGCCATCGGCGCGGCGCCGCCCTACGAGCGGGTGGCGGACCTGCCCTGGCTGCCGGTGCGGCTGTTCAAGACGCACGAGCTGCGCAGCGTGCCGGAGTCGGCCGTGTTCAGGGTGCTGACCTCCAGCGGGACCACCGGGCAGCAGCCGAGCCGGATCTACCTCGACCGCGAGGCGGCGGCGGCGCAGACGCGCATGCTGGCGGCCACGGTCAAGGCGGTGCTGGGTGAGCGGCGGCTGCCGATGCTGGTCGTCGACAGCCGATCCGTCGTACGCGACCCGACCCTGAGCGCGCGCGGAGCGGGCGTGCTCGGGATGATGAACTTCGGCAGGGACCACACCTTCGTGCTCGACGAGCACGGGCGGGTGGACGCGGAGGCGGTCAAGGGGTTCCTGGCCCGCCACGGAGGCGAGCCTTTCCTGATCTTCGGGTTCACCTTCATGGCCTGGCTCTACCTGCGTGACCTGGGAGCTGACCTGTCGCAAGGGGTGCTGATCCACTCCGGCGGGTGGAAGAAGCTGGCCGCGCAGGCGGTGGACAACGCCGAGTTCCGCCGGCGGCTGGCGGCCGAGTGCGGGCTGAGCCGGGTGCACAACTTCTACGGGATGGTCGAGCAGATCGGGACCGTCTTCCTGGAGGGACCCGATGGGGATGGGCTTTACTGCCCCGATTTCGCCAATGTCGTGATCCGCGATCCGGAGACCTGGCAGGAGGCGCCGCCTGGCGTGCCGGGGCTGATCGAGGTGGTCAGCACGCTGCCGACGTCCTACCCGGGGCATGTGCTGCTGACCGAGGACCTGGGCGTGGTGCGCGGCGTGGACGACGGGTGCTGGCCGGGCAAGCGGTTCGAGGTGCTCGGCAGGCTGCCCAGGGCCGAGGCGCGTGGCTGCAGTGACACCTTTGGGCAGGGCTGATGCTGGACGACGCGGACACCGCCATCGACGCCGGCGCTGACGTTGGCCCCGGCACTGGCATGGGCACTGGCACTGGCACTGGCGTCGGCGTCGGCGTCGGCACCGGCGCTGGCGCTGCGCTTGGCGAGGTGCTGGATGACGACGCCGCGTTCGGCGGGCCGGCGCTGGAGGTCAGGTTTCCCGCCGCCGGGGTCGTGCCCGTCGAGGCGCTGCTGGGTGAGCTCAGGCCAGGCGGGCAGCTCGCGGTCGGGGACGGGCGGGTGCGCGCGTTCCTGTCGGCCTTCGGCAAGCGGCTGTTGCGGCCCGCGCTGGCACGGCGGCATCCCGAGCTGGGCTCGCTCGGCTTCTTCCTGCGGCCCAGCGAGCTGGCGAGGACCGTGGAAGCGCTCGGGACCGAGCACATCCGCGTGCCGCGCGGCCTGATCTTCCACGTACCGCCCGCGAACGTGGACACCGTCTTCGTCTACTCCTGGGCCCTGTCGGCCCTGATGGGCAACCGCAACGTCGTACGCCTCTCGCCCCGCGCGGGCGCGGTCGCCGAGGTCATCGTGGAGACGCTGCACGAGTCGCTCGCCGAGGCCGATCCGGTCGTCGCCGCCACGCAGCGGATCGTCTCCTACGACCGCTCCGACGCCATCACGGCCGCGCTGTCGGCCGCCTGCGACCTGCGGGTGATCTGGGGCGGCGATCGCACCGTACACGCGATCAGACGGCACGCGCTCGCCCCGCACGCTCGTGACCTGGTCTTTCCCGACCGATCCTCGTTCGCCGTGGTGCGCGCGGCGGCGTGGCTGTGCGCGCCCAGGGCGGCGCGGGTCACGGTCGCGGAGGGGTTCGTCAACGACACCTACTGGTTCGACCAGGCCGCCTGTTCCTCGCCGCGGACCGTGTTCTGGGTGGGGGCGGCGGGCGACTGCGACGCGGCCAGGGCGGACTTCAGCGACCACGTGTCGCGGGTCGTCACGGTGCGCGGCTGGGGGGTGGACACGGCGATGGCCGTGGAGAAGCGCGTCTCCACCTACGGGCTGGCCGCCGACGGGCTGGCCGAGAGCGTGGAGTTCCGCGGCAACGCGCTGGCCAACGTGACGCTGGCCGCCGCGGCCGCCGCGCCGAGGCAGTGGCTGGGGGCGGGGACGTTCGCGCACGCCAGGCTCGGTGCGCTGGCGGAGCTGGCGGCGCTGGTCGAGCGGCGGGATCAGACGATGACGCACTTCGGGTTCGGTCAGGACGAGCTGGAGGAGCTGGCCAGGGGGCTGGCCGGGCGCGGAGTCGATCGGATGGTGCCGGTGGGCAGCGCGTTGAGCTTTCACCGGGTGTGGGACGGAGTTGACCTGCCGGGCGAGTTCACCCGACTGGTGACTGTGATCAGGTGACCGGCGGGTGATCAGATGACGCTGGCGCCGCCGGAGAGCGCGCTCGACCGCCGGCCGACCTCGTCGGGGCGGCGGTTCGGCTCTGGGTGGGTGCCTGCCGGGCTGGTGTGCGCCGGTGCGGTGGCCGTGCTCCTGTCGTGCGGGGTGTCCGCCCGTGACCTGGCGGCCTTCGCGGCGTACGTGGTGCTCGGGGTGGCGCTCCCGGGGACGCTCCTGTGGCGGGCGCTGACCGGGAGCGGGCGATCCAGCGGTGGGCCGTCGCAAGGCCCGCCCTCGCGTGCCCCCTCGTTGGGGGCCCCCTCGCTGGGCGCGTCGCCGCAGGGCGCGCCCTCGCAAGGCGGGCCGTCCAGTGATGGGCGGTCGCGGGCCGGGGATCTGGCGGCTGGGCTGGCGGTCGGGTATGCGGTCGAGGTGCTGGCCTACATTCCGGCCAGGGCCGTCGGGCTGCCGTTGCTCGTGCTGGTCCCGCCCGTGGCCGTGCTGGGCACGTTCGCCTGCGTGCCGGGCCTGCGGCGGCACTGGCGGGGCGAGGGCGAGGGCGGGGGCGGGGACGGTGGCGGGGGCGGCGGGGAGCGCATGCCGGTCTGGTGTGCCTGGGCGCTCGCAGGAGTGGTCGCCTACCTGATCGCGTGGAGCACGCTCTTCCTCTATCGCGTCCCCATCGGCGGCGCGTACGTGGACATGCCCTACCACCTCGCCCTGGTCGGCGAGGTGAAGAACCACGTGCCGCCCACCGTCCCGTCCGTGCTGGGCGAGCGGCTGTCCTACCACTGGTTCGTCTACGCCGAGATGGCCGCCACGAGCTGGGCCACCGGGATCGAGCCGGTGACGCTGGTCTACCGGCTGGCCACGCTGCCGATGATGGCGGCGATGGTCGTGCTGGTGGCCGTGCTGGGGCGGCGGCTGAGCGGGCGCTGGGGCGGCGGGGTCGCGGCGGTCGGGGTGACGTACTTCCTGTTCGGGCCGGTGCTGCAGGAGGGTGTGGTCTTTCCGACGCGGTCGATGTTCACCGCCTGGGCGAGCCCCACGCAGACGTTCGGGGCGTTGCTGTTCGTGCCCGTGGTGCTGCTGCTCACCGGCCGGTGGCGGCGGCCCGCCCTGGTGGTGCTGGGTGTGCTGTTGCTGGCGCTGACCGGGGCGAAGGCCACGTTCCTGCCGTTGCTGCTGGCCGGGTTGCTGGTCGTGGTGGCCGTGCGCGGGGTGGTGGAGCGGCGGCTGCGGGCCGAGTGGCTGGTCCCGGCCGCCGGCACGCTGGTGTGCCTGCTGATCGCGCAGTTCGTGGTGTTCGGGAGAGGGGCGCAGGGGACGGCGGTCGCACCGTTCGCGACGATGCGGACGCTCTGGGGCCTGGTGGCGGAAGTGGACATGCCGGCGCTGGCCGACGCGTCCCCGGTGCCGCTGGTGGTGCTGACCGCCGTGCACCTGTTCTGCCTGGCCTGCGTGTGGGGCGGGGTGGCCGGGCTGGGCGCGCGGCTGCTGGAGCCGCCCGTGCTGCTGGTGCTGGGCGTCGGGGCGGCCGGGGTCGGCGCGGTCGTCGTGCTGGGGCATCCGTCGGACGCGCAGCTCTACTTCCTCGAAGGGGTCAGACCCTACCTGTCGGTCGTGGCGGTGTGCGGGGTGCTGGCCGCGCGGCGGGTGCCGCTGTGGCTGGCCGGCGGCATGGTGGCGCTGGGGGTGGCGGCGGCCGTGCTGGTCTCGCACGCCGGGGTGTCCGGCGGGGCGCTGCTGCGGGTCGTGGTGCCGTACCTGATGCTCGTGGCGGTGGCGGTCACGGTGTGGCGGCGCGGGTACGTGCTGGCGGTGGTGGCGCTGCTCGGCGGGTACGCGCTGCCGACGTCCGCCCGCGAGGTGGCCGGGCACGTGACGCCCGAGGAGCGCGGGCGCGAGCTGCTGATCCCGCAGGGTGCGCAGGAGGCGGGCCGGTGGTTGCGCGAGCACTCGTCGCCCGGCGACGTGGTGGCCACCGACCTGCACTGCCGTCCTGTCGCGTGGCCGGAGTGCGACAGCAGGCACTTCTGGGTGTCGGGATTCACCGAGCGGCGGGTGCTGGTGGAGGGCTGGGCGTACGCCGAGAGCTCGCTGTCGCGGGCCGAGCTGTTCACGATCCCCTACCTCATGGTGCCGTTCGCGGATCCGGGCCGGTTGGCGGAGAACGACGCGGTGTTCCGGAGGCCCTCGGCGGCAGGCGTCCGGCTGCTCAGCCAGAAATACGGCGTCAAATGGCTGTTCACCGGGATAAATCCAGAGTTGCGGAAATTCGCCCGGTTGCGCTTCCGGAACGCGACGTCCTCGGTCTACGAACTCACCGGACGGTAAAAAGTCTGCCCGTTCATCGGAATGGTGCGGAGAAACAGCACGCGCCCCGCTGGACGCGCCCAGCACCATTTTCCCTGGAGGTCGGCCACCGAGCTAGAAGTCAGGGGATTTATGGACACGCGTGCCGCCATGGAGCCGGGCCCCCGCGTCCTCGACACCACCGCCAGGCTGGCGAGTGTCGACATCGTCATCCCCGTGCTCAACGAGGAGCGCGCGCTGCCCGGCTGCGTGAGCACCCTGGCCGGCTTTCTCGACGAGCGGTTCCCGCTGCCGTGGCGCATCACGATCATGGACAACGGCAGCACCGACGCCACCTGGCCGGTCGCCACCGCGCTGGCCGACGAGTACGACCGCGTGCACGCGCAACGGCTCGACATCCGCGGCCGCGGGGCGGCGTTGCGCGCGGCCTGGCACGACAGCCCTGCCGACATCGTCGCGTACATGGACGTCGATCTGTCCACCGACCTCGACGCCCTGTTCCCGCTGGTCGCCTCGGTGGCCAGCGGGCACTCCGAGATCGCCATCGGGACGCGGCTGGCCCCCAGCTCGCGCACCCGGCGCTCGATGCGCCGCGAGCTGGTCTCGCGCGGCTACAACGCCCTGCTCAGGTACGGGTTCGGCGCGGGCTTCAGCGACGCCCAGTGCGGTTTCAAGGCGGCCAGGACCGAGGTCGTCAGGCCGCTCATGGACAAGATCGAGGACGACGCCTGGTTCTTCGACACCGAGCTGCTCCTGCTGGCCGAGCACAACGGGCTGCGGGTGCACGAGGTGCCCGTCGACTGGATCGAGGACGTCGACTCCCGGGTGCGGGTGGTCAAGACGGCGATCGACGACCTGAAGGGCCTGGCCAGGGTGGCCTGGTCGATGTCGATGGGCCGGGCGGAGGTGGAGGTGACGCGGTCCGAGCCGACGCCCACGCATCCGGACGCGGTGGTGGCCCGGCCGCGGGCGGTGACGATGGCGAAATTCACCTCGTTCGCCGCTATAGGCATTATTTCCGGAATTCTGTACACGCTGCTTTATCTGCCGCTGCGCCAAATCTGGTCGCCCACGATGACGAATCTCGGCGCGCTCGTCCTGGCCGGGTTCGTGAACATCGAGGCCAATCGCCGCTGGACCTTCGGCCACATACGGCGTACCACCATGCATTTCCGCGCGGCCGTGCTCTTCCTCGCCAATTACGCGCTCACCACGGCGGCCGTGCTCGCGGTGCCCCCGATGGCCGGGCACCTGGCCGAGGTGGGCGCGGTCGTCGCCACGTACTGCCTGCTCACCCTGCTCCGCTTCACCGCTCTGGACCGCTGGGTCTTCTCCCGTACGAGGAACTGAATGGAAACCACTGAGATCCGCCGCCTGATCGCGCTCGAGGACCGCCACTGGTGGTATCGCGAGCGCCGGGCCATCCTGCGCAGGGAGCTGCGTGAGCTTGGCCGGCCGGGGCGGGCGCTGGACATCGGCGCCGCCGGCGGCGGGAACACCAGGGTGCTGGCCGAGGCGGGCTGGAACGCCACCGCGGCGGACTACTGCGAGACGGCGGTGGAGGTGGCCAGGGAACGCGGGCTGAAGGCCGTGCGCGCCGACGCGCGGGCGCTGCCGTTCGAGTCGGGCAGCGTGGACCTGGTGACCGCGTTCGACGTGCTGGAGCACATCCGCGAGGACCACCTGGTGGCCGAGGAGATCGCCAGGGTGCTGTCGCCCGGCGGGCACGCCCTGATCGCGGTGCCGTGCGACATGGCGCTGTGGTCGGCCCATGACGACGCCGTCGGCCACGTACGCCGCTACGGCCGCGAGTCGCTGACCGTCGTCGTCGAGAAGGCCGGGCTGCGCGTCGATCGCGTCTGGAGCTGGAACGTGCTGCTGCGTCCCCTCGTGGCCCGGCACCGCCGCCGGTCCGAGGGCAGCGATCTGCGGCGGGCGTCGCTCCTGGTCAACGCGGGCCTGTCGGCGGTCGTGCGGGCCGAGCGCTATCTCCCGGTCAAGTCGCTCAGGGGCGTGACGTTGTTCCTGCGCGCCCGGCTGGGGAGGTGAGCGCGGCGTGTCGCTCGTACACGACCGGCCGCCGTTCGACCGGCGGCTGCTGGTCCAGGACGCGTGGCGGCTCTACGCGGAGGCGCCGCCCGCGCAGCGGCTCAGGCAGCGGCTGCGGGTGCTGACCTGCCCGTACGAGGAGACCATCGGGTACGTACACGACGGCGCCACCGTGCTCGACGTCGGCTGCGGGTCCGGTCTGGCCCTGGGACTCATGGCGGCCAGGGGGCTGCGGATCGAGGGGCACGGGTTCGATCCGTCCCCGATCGCCGTCGGGCTGGCCGCGCGGATGGCCGCCAGGGCCGGCGACACCGGGTCCAGCCTGCACTTCGAGTATCGCGACGCCCGCTCCCGCTGGCGTCCCCGTACCTACGATGTGGTGATCTTGCAGGACGTGCTCCGGCAGGTGCCGGAGCCGTGGCAGCGCGGCGTGTTCGGGAAGGCGTGCGCGGCCGTCCGCCCCGGCGGGATCCTGATTTATCAGGACATGAGGGTGCGGCCGCTCTGGCACAACCTCACCGGCCGCCTGCACGATCTCCTGGTCGCCCGCCAGTGGATCGCCCCCGTGCCGGTCACCACCGTGGAGGACTGGGCGGCGGAGCACGCACTCGCGCCCGAGGTCTCACGGACCCTGCGCCGGGCGGTGTACGGCACCGATTTGAGAGTGTTCGGAAAGAGAGATTAGGCCGTCACACGAACGATCACCTTTGGCCATAGGCTGTCACATGTGGTGATTCATGCCCTACTCGCGGCCGCCCTGGCCATGACCTCTGCCCCCGCCCAGACGACGGTCGACTGCGACCGGGTCAAATGCCTGGCGCTGACGTTCGACGACGGTCCGGGGCCGGGCACGCCCGCGCTGCTCAAGACCCTCAAGAAGGAGGGCGTCAAGGCGACCTTCTTCCTCGTGGGCAAGAAGGTCGAGCAGTCGCCCTCGGTCGCCAAGCAGACGCTCAAGCAGGGGCACGCGATCGGCAACCACACCTACTCTCATCCGTCGCTGCCGACGCGGGGCGACGACGAGATCCTCAACGAGCTCAAGGCCACCCAGGAGCTGATCGAGCAGGCCACGGGTTACCGGCCGCAGATGTTCCGGCCGCCCTACGGGCACACCGACGATCGCGTGCTCGGGCTGGCGGACCAGACCGAGCTGAGCCAGATCTTATGGACGGGCACGACGCTCGACTGGAGTCTGCGCGACCCCAAGAAGATCAAGGCGGCCGTGCTCAAGCTGGCTCAGCGCAACGGCGTGCTCCTCATGCACGACACGGTGCCCGAGACGGTCAAGGCCATGCCGGGGATCATCAAGGAGCTCAAGAAGCGCGGCTACCACCTCGTCACGGTGCCGGCCTTGCTACGGGGCAAGGGCCCGAAACCCGGAACAAGCTACTTCTGACACGTCTCCCGGCGACTCGGGATAGGGAACCATGGGGAGCGACACCACAGCCGCGACCGTTGCCAAGCCCAGACCGTGGGTCGCGCTCGCGACCTTCCTCATCATCCAGGCAGTGCTCGGATGCTGGTGGGCGGCCTTCTACCCCGGCCTGTTCAGCCGCGACTCGGTCCTCTATCTGAGCCACACCATCGCCGGACCGTGGATCAGCGATCACTCGGTGGTCTACGACACGCTGATGTGGCTGAGCTTCACCAAGACCGGTGACCTGGGCGCCGTCTCCTTCGCGCAGACGACGGCCATGGCGGGGGCGCTGACGTTCCTGGCGCAGTCGCTCAAGGCGCTCGGCGCCCCGCGCCTGCTCACCACCGGGGTCGCGGTGCTGATGCCGCTGGCGCCGCCCGTGGGCGCGTTCGCGGTGACGTTGTGGAAGGACGTGCCGTTCACGATCTGCGCGATCGCGATCGCCGGGGTGTGCGCGCGGATGGCGGCCAGGCGCACCGTGACCGTGCCCGCGCTGATCGGGCTCGGCCTGCTGATCACGCTGCTGGGGCTGTTCCGCGCGAACGGCTTCCTCGTCGTGGGCGTGGCCGTCCTCGCGCTGATCCTGATCGTCACGGCCAAGCGGGTGCGCCTGCTGCTCACCGGCACCCTCGCCGCCGCCCTTCCGCTCCTGCTCAGCAACCTGGTGTTCCCGCAGTTCGGCATCGCCGCCCCGTCGAAGACGTACGTCTACCACACGGCCTTCGGCGACATCGCGGTGGCCTTCCGCGACCGTCCCGACCTGTTCACCGCTGAGGACAAGGCGCTCATCTCGACGGTCGCGCCGCTGAGCCGGTGGTGGGAGGGCGGCACCTGCTACACGGTCAACCCGCTCATCTGGCGGCAGGACTTCAGCTGGCAGCAGGCCGACGCGCACGCCACCGAGCTGCTCTCCCTGTGGCAGCGGCTGCTGACGACCGAGCCGGCCATGATCGTGGACACCCGCCTGTGCCGGGGGTCGATCGCGTGGCGGCCGGTGCAGGACGACCTGGCGACGGGCGGGATGACGTACCGGTTCTCGCGGCGGCCCAACGCCGACACGTACGTGGGGCCGGCCAAGGTGCCGGACTTCCCCGGGCGGTGGGTCTTCACGCTGCGGCCGTTGTCCATGGAGCTGAACCGGGTGGCCGATCCGTACCTGACGGGGGCCCTGGCGCCGGAGTACGACTGGGTGCTGTGGCGCGGGGCGCTGTGGTCGTACGTGTCGTATCTGGCGGTGGCGCTGGGGGCGCTGGCGCTGCGGAACCGGTACGTGCTGGGGGTCGCGGCGGTGGTGGCGGGCCAGCAGCTCACGGTCCTGGCCAACATCTCGGCGCAGGACTTCCGGTACATGGCCGCGCCGATCCTCATCGGGGTGCTGCTGGTGCCGCTGCTGCTGGGGAGTGCGGGGCGGCTGCTGCTCGATCTGGTACGGCTCGCGCGGCGCGCCCCCGATCCCGCGCCGGTAGCCGAGGAGACCCGGCCGGACTAGTTCGCTTGACCAGGGGTGCGGGCCTGGCCCGGCAGCCGCACCACCGTGACGAAGAACTCGTCTATCTGGCGGATCACGGCCAGGAACCGGTCCAGATCCACGGGCTTGGTCACGTACGCGTTGGCGAACAGCTTGTAGCTGCGCAGAATGTCCTCCTCCGCCGAGGAGGTCGTCAGGACGACGATCGGGATCGCCCGCAGCTCCGGATCGCCCTTGATCTGCTCCAGGACCTGCCGGCCGTCGTACTTGGGCAGGTTCAGGTCCAGGAGGATGAGGTCGGGGCGGGGCGCCTCGGTGTGCGCGCCCCGCCGGTAGACGAAATCCAGGGCCTCCAGGCCGTCACGGACGACGTGCAGCCTGTTCTTGATCTTGTTGTCCTCGAACGCCTCGCGCGTGATGAGCTCGTCACCGGGGTCGTCCTCGACGAGCAGCACTTCGATCGAATGCGGGGTGGTCACGAGCTGGTTCCTTCGATCTCGTGCTGGGTGGAGGCGGGGAGGGTGAAACAGAGCCGGGCGCCGGTCGTGCGGGCGGTGTCCAGCCAGATCCGGCCTCCGTGGTTCTCAACGATCTTCCGGCACATCGCCAAACCGATGCCGGTGCCGGTGTAGGCCTCGCGGTTGTGCAGGCGCTGGAAGATGATGAAGATCTTCTCGGCGAACTCGGCCTCCACGCCGATGCCGTTGTCGGTGACCGCGAACTGCCAGCCTCCCTCGTCCGCGGGCTCGCAGGTGATGCGGATGCGCAGCGGGCGTTCCTGGTCGCGGAACTTGATGGCGTTGCCGACGAGGTTCTGCCAGAGCAGGCTCAGCATCGTGGGGTCGCCGACGACGTCCGGCAGCCGGTCGGGGCGCTCGATCTCGGCGCCCGACTCCTCGATGGCCGCGGACAGGTCGTCGAGCGCCTTGTCGAGCGCCTCGTCCAGCTCCACCGGCTTGTGGTCGTCGTACAGGCGGCCCACCCGCGAGAAGCTCAGAAGGTCGTTGATCAGCACCTGCATCCGGGTCGCGCCGTCGACCGCGAAGTGGATGTACTGGGCGCCGCGCTCGTCCAGCACGTGCCCATACCGCTTCGCCAGCAGCTGGCAGAACGTGGCGATCTTGCGCAGCGGCTCCTGCAGGTCGTGCGAGGCCACGTACGCGAACTGCTCCAGCTCGCCGTTCGAGCGCCGCAGCTCCATCGCCTGCTCGCGCAGCAGGCCCTGCTGCTCGCGGGAGTCGGCCAGCGCCTGCACCATCTTGGTGCGCATCTGCTCGACGTCCCGCGAGACCTCGCGCAGGTCCGCCGGGCCGTGCGCGGGGATGGGATGCTCGAAGTCGCCGGTCGCGATGCGGCGGGAGGCCAGGCGCAGCTGGTCGAGCGGCCGGCCGACCGCACGGCGCAGCAGCACCGCCATCGCGAACCCGGCCAGCAGGAACAACGCGAGCATGGCGGCGAACGCCCAGTCCCGGATGCTCTCCACCTGCCTCAGCTCCGCCTGAACCTGCGTGCGCGACTCGCCCAGCCGCTCGGCCATCCGCTCCAGCAGCGTTCTGACCTCGTCGAACGCCTGCTTGCCGACCGTGACCGCGGTGTTCGAGACAGTGTCGTCCGCCTGCTTGGCGGCGGTGGCGGGCTCGGCGTAGTCCGTACGCCAGCCGGCCGCCGCGGCGCCGATCGCGTTCAGCTCCTTCAGCAGCTCGGGACGGTCTCCGACGAGGCCCGCGATGTTCTCGACGCTGCGCCGCTCGGCGGCCAGGCCCTCCGTGTACGGGCGCAGGAACTCGCGGTCGCCGGTCAGCAGGTAGCCGCGCACGCCGGTCTCCTGGTCGAGCAGGGCGTTCTGCAGCTGGGCGGCTTCGATCCTGGCCGGTGAGAGGCGTTCTGTGAGCTCGTCGGACAGCTGGGCGGTGCGGCCGAGCATGACCGCGGTCAGGACGGCACAGGTGACGACGAGGACCGTGACGGTGGCGAGGACCACGACGAACCAGCCGTGCACCGTCAGCCGCCGCCAGAGCGTGGTGGAGGTGGCGCGCCCGCTCAAGACACGTCTTCCCGGTGGAGGCTGACGTTACCGTCCGGGCTTATGACGTCGTTCCAGCGGAGATGTACCACGGCGATGTCGTCCGCGGCGGTCTCGGACTCGGCGATCGCCTCGACGTCGGCGATCAGCGCGTCGAGGAAGCGTTCGCCGTCGAGCCCCGCCCGCTTCCTGGCGAGTTCGAGCAGCCCTTCCTCCCCCAGCCACCGGGGCGGCTCACCGGGCAGGCGGCGCTCGAACAGTCCGTCGGTGAACAACGTGAGCCCGAAGCCCGCGGGCAGCTCCATGACGTGCTCGCGCCAGTTCGCCTCCATGGGCAGGCCGAGCGCCGGTCCCGGATCCGGCTCGGCCAGCGACACCCCGTCCGGGGAGTGCACCAGGATCCCCGGATGGCCGGCCCGCCAGACGCGTACCGTCCGCTGGTCCGGCTCCAGCATCAGCGTGGACAGCGTCGCGAAGACCTCCGCGCCCGCCCGCTCCGCCTCCAGGATCCGTTCGAGCTGACGGAGCAGCGACGTGCCCGTCACGCCGCTGAGCACCAGCGTCCGCCAGGCGATGCGCAGGCAGACGCCCAGGGCGGCCTCGTCGGGGCCGTGGCCGCACACGTCGCCGATCACCACGTGCACGACCTTGTCGTCGGACTCCACGACGTCGAAGAAGTCGCCGCCGAGCGTGGCCGAGCCCCTGCTGGCCCGGTAGCGGGAGGCGACCTCGATCGGCATGTCGCCGAGCAGCGGCGTGGGCAGCAGGCCGCGTTCCAGGCGGGCGTTCTCCTTCGCGCGCGCCCGCGCGGCGTGCAGCGCCACCGCGGCCTGCTCGGCCTGCTTGCGCTGGATGGCGTACCGCAGCGTCCGGCCCAGCCACTCGGCCTCCACCCGGCCCTTGACCAGGTAGTCCTGGGCGCCCGCGGCCACCGCCGCGAGGCCCGCCTGCTCCTCGGCCCGCCCGGTCAGCACGACGACCGCGGCGTCCCCCGCCTCCTCCAGCACGGAGGGCAGGGCGGAGAACTCGTACGCGTCCGGCAGACCGAGATCCAGCAGCACGCACTGTGGCCGGAGCCGCGCCAGCTCCCTGCGCGCCTCGTTCACCGAACGCGCCCACTCCAGACGCACGTTCAGGCCGCTGTCGTCCAGCAGCTCCTGAACGATCAGCGCATCCTGCGGATCGTCTTCGACGAGCAGCACCAGCGGCTGCTTGCCACGGTCACGTACATGGGCCATGTAGGCAGGTCACCCTTCTTGACGCGCCACGGCTGCCGGCGCATCAGGCGTCTCATTGCCAACTACCGTACGAAGTTGGCCCAGGGGTGCCCACTTTTCCCAGAACAAGTCGTTGTATGCGTACATAGCCGAATGATTTTACTGCGAGGTCATTCTTCGTCACACGCGCCGAACCACCGTTCAAGTGCCGCTTCGAGCGAATGCCCCCGCGCCGCCGACGTCCACGCCACATACCCGTCAGGCCGTACGAGCAGGGCGTCGGCCTCGTGGTCCGCGCGCGCCCGCAGCACGTCCACCCGGCTCCCCCACCGCGCGGCCGTCTCCGCCAGGTCGTCCCGCCCGGCGAGGTCGAGCAGCAGCGCCCGGCCGCCGTGCAGCGTCTCCGCCAGGTGCAGCACGTCCCCGTCGGCGGTCTTCAGCTCCAGGTCGGGCGCCATCCGCCCGGCTCCGGGCACGCCCACGTCATAGGTCGTGTCCACCGCGCTGATCATCCCGCTCAGGTACTCGTTGACCTCGTCGAAGCGCATCAGCTCGGCGAAGAGCTCGCGCAGCGGGTCCACCGCGGGGTCGGGGTCGGCCAGCGCGGTCTGCGCCCGTACGTTCCACAGCACCCGGGCCGCGACCGGGTGCCGCTCGGCGTGGTAGCTGTCGAGCAGCCCGCCCGGCGCCGTCCCGCGCACCTCGGCGGCCAGCTTCCAGCCCAGGTTGAACGCGTCCTCCAGCCCGGTGTTCAGGCCCTGGCCGCCCCATGGGAAGTGCACGTGCGCGGCGTCCCCGGCAAGCAGGACGCGGCCCGCGCGGTAGGTCTCGGCCTGGAGGGCGGCATCGCCGTACCGGGACAGGCCGCGCGGGCCGGCCATGGGGACCGGGCGGCCGGTGATGTGCTCGGCGGCGGCCTGGAGCTCCTCCAGCGTCACGGGGGCCTCCCGGTCGGCGTGGGGGGCGCGGAAATCGTAGGTGGTGATGCGGCTGTGGCCGGCCGGGTTCAGCCAGACGATGATCCAGCCGCGCGGGGTGCGGGTGTAGCCGGGCGGCACGCCGTAGGGGTCCAGCAGCCGTACGTCGCCCATCAGCGCGGCAACGCGCGCGCCCGTGCCGGTGAACGGGATGCCGGCCGCCTTGCGCACGGCGCTGCGGGCGCCGTCGGCGCCGACGACGTACCGGGCGGCCACCTCGCGCCCGTTGACGGTCAGCACCACGTGGTCGTCGTGCTGCACCAGCCCGGTGACCTCCTGCCCGCGCCTGATCTCCGCGCCGAGCGCCGCGGCGCGGCGCGCGAACACCTGCTCGGCCCACGCCTGCGGGCTGCCCACGATGCTCGGCCCACCCTCCGTGACCGCCCCCAGGTCCAGCCCGAACATCCCGGAGAAGTGGAAGCTCACGCTCCCGTACGTGGTACGCCCCACCGCCTCCAGCAGCCCGCGCCGGTCCAGGCTCTGGGCGGTACGCGCGTGCAGCGTCCCCGCCTTGGACTCCCCCGGAGGGGCCGGGTGCCGTTCGAGCACCAGCGGACGTACGCCCTGCAATCCCAGCTCGGCGGCCAGCAACATGCCCACCGGACCGCCACCCACGACGGCGACATCGAACATCGTCAAGCTCGTCAACCTCCTCGATCTCGCTGTTGAACACCGGTGCCACGGCCGCGGATTCAGGCGGGCACCGGCTCAGGGATCGCGGCCTTCCTGGCGAAGGTGAGCGTGAGCGCCGCGCCGAGCACCATGCCCGCCGCCGCGACCAGCACCGCGGTACGCAGCCCGCCCGCGAGCGCCGTGCCCGACGCCTCCCCGAGACCGCCGGCGGCGACCAGGACGGCGAGGCCGAGCGCGGAGCCGACCTGCAGCGCGGTCGAGGCGAGCCCCGAGGCCACGCCCTGCTCTCCCGCCGCCACCCCGGTCGCCGCGGCGATCCACATGCCGGTCCAGGTGAGCCCCTGGCCGACGCCCATGACCACGATCCCGGGCAGCACGCCCCAGTAGGAGCCGCCGGCACTCACGCCGAACGCCAGCAGGGTCGTGCCTGCGGCGCCGCCGGCCATGCCGATGAGGAGGGTGGCGCGCATGCCTGCCCGTCCGGCCAGCCGCCCGCCGAGCTGGGTGCCGAGCGCGATCAGCAGCGACGGCACCAGGAACGCCAGCCCGGTCGTCACCGCGCCGTAGCCCAGAACGTCCTGGAAGTAGACCGTCAGGAAGTACGGCAGCGCGTTGAACGTGGCGCCGAAGACCAGGATGACGGCCACGGCGGAGCGGAGGCTGCGGTTGCCCAGCAGCGCCGGCGGCATGAGCGGATCGGCGCCGCGCCGCTCGGCCACGACGAACGCGGCGAGCAGGACGAGCGCGAGGCCCATGGCCGCGACGATCGGGGGCGCGCCCCACCCGGACTCCGGCCCCTGGATGAGGACGAACGCCACCAGGCTCACGCCCGCGGTGGCCAGCACCGCGCCCGGCAGGTCGAACCGCCGGCCACGGGCGCGGGGGCCGTCGGCCGGGATGAGCGCGTACGCGCCGGCGATGGCGACGGCGGTCAGCGGCACGTTGACGTAGAAGACCGCCTCCCAGCCCCAGGCCCCGGTCAGCAGCCCACCGAGCAGCGCGCCGAGCGCGAGCCCGCTGGCGCCCGCCCCGCTCCACACGCCGAGCGCCCGGTTCCTGGCCGCGCCCTCCTCGAAACGGGTGTTGACCAGCGCGAGCGTGGCGGGGAAGACGAACGCGCCGCCGAGCCCCTGCACCGCCCGCGCGGCCACGAGCACCGCCTGACTCTCGGCGAGCCCGCCGGCCAGCGAGGCGAGAGCGAACAGCGCCAGCGCCGCCACGAACATCCTGCGATGCCCGAACAGGTCGGCCGCCCGGCCGCCGAGCAGCAGGAACCCGCCGTACGCGACCGCGTAGGCGCTGGCCACCCATTGCAGCGTCTGAGCGGAGAAGCCCAGGTCACGGCCGATGTCCGGCAGGGCGACGTAGACGATGAAGAAGTCCAGCGAGGTGATGAGCTGGGAGAGCGCGAGCAACGCGAGCGTCCAGCCGGTCTTGTGAGCCAATGCAGATCCTTATGAATGTACGGGACAGACGAACAGTTCCTATATACGGGATCCTCGTACATAAGGGCGCGGGTCGTCAAATTATTGTTCGCAAGTTCCGTACAATGGAGGCATGTTGCACCCATCGCGTGATCAGATCCAGTTGGTGGACGTCTTCGCCGCGCTCGGGCACCCGGTGCGGGCGCAGATCGTCCGGGCGCTGGCGTCGGGCGAGGAGCGCTTCTGCGGCGAGGTGGTGCCGGACGTGCCGAAGTCCACGCTGACCGGCCACTGGCGCGCGCTGCGCGAGGCAGGCGTCATCTGCCAGCGTCCGGAGGGCCGCAAGCTGTTCATCCGGCTCCGCCGCGACGACCTCGACGCCCGCTTCCCTGGGCTGGTCGAGCTGGTCCTGGCGGAGGCTCCCCTGGAGGTCCCGGCCGGGAGATCGGCAGACGAAGGGGCGGCGGTCTGATTACACGCAGTCGCCGCCGGTTATGGGACAGATGTCCAGGGAGTATTCGCGATCGGTGAGGATCCGCTGGAGCGATGCCTCTACAGGTGATCGCTGGAAGTCCGTCCGGATGCGGCGAGCGATGACCAGAATGCTCACCTCCGCAGCTCCCGCCAGCAAGAGCGTCGCAGCCGCGGACTGTGCGTGGCCGCCCGTGACCCACGCGTCCTCGATCACGACGATGTGCCCGCCGAGCACCGCGGCCGAGTCCGGCAGGATGAAATGCTCGGGCCGCAGGTCGCGCCGCTGACTCTCCGGAACGCCGAGAGCCGCTCGGAGCTCTGCCCGCGCCCAGTGGCTGGGAAGGGCCGCCGCGAGAGTGGCGAGCGGATGGGTGCCGGTCCGCCCTCGAAGCGAGGGAACCACGATCATGCCCGTGACCGGCCGGAGCGCGACGACATCGAGACACGATGCGTGGGCATCGGCGAATCCGAGGAGAAGAAGGAGCAGCCGCTGATAGGAGGGGTTGCGGAGCCGCTGGGCAGCCGGCATCAGATCCTTGTAGCGGTACATGTCCCGATCCGCCTGGGTGCCCACGACGGCGTAGGTCAAGGGAACAACTCTGCGCGCGACGGGCACGGCTTCTCGGCGGGCGTCCGTGTGGCAGCGGTAGCACCTCGCGTACGGCGAGGGGACGGGTCCCGTGCAGACGTCGCAGGTGACGTTCGGTATCCGGAGAGGGTTTGTCATGATCGCGCCAAGCCGCTCGCGAATCATCTCTCGGAGGTCGGACAAAGCTCCGCTGGTGAGTCAGCCGATCCTGGGAAGGTAACTCTCAAGGAGCTGAGGCCGCTCCAGCAGGCGATCGACGGTGGCCATCGCCTCGTCGGCGTCCCGAGCCACGTGGACGTCGGGCCTGCCTGCCGTGACCCGCCCCCACTGCGTACGATCGATCACCGACTGCATCAAGATCACAGGTCGGCCATGCTCTACGGCCTTGCGCGCCTGGATGCGGGTCCCGCTTCGCTCGCTCGCCTCGACGATGATCGTCGCCAGACTGTAGCCCGACATCGTGCCGTTGCGCAGCGGGAACGTCGTTTTGTCCGGCCCTCTGTCCGGCCAGAACTGGGAGAACACGGCTCCATGCTCGGCGACCTCTCGATGAAGATCGCGATTTTCCGGCGGGAAGTGCTTGCAGATCCCGGTGCCGATGACGGCCACCGTTCGCCCGCCCGCCCGGAGCGCCGCCTGATGAGCTGTGGCGTCGACGCCGGCGGCCAGACCCGAGACCACCGTAAGATCGCGCTCCACGAGCCGCGTGGCCAGCTCAGCCGCCGTTGACCGGCCTTCCGGCGAGACCGTCCGGGAGCCGACCACAGCCACGCCGTCGTCCTCCTCCCGGAGGATCCCGCGAGCGAACAGCAGCGCAGGGCGATCGAACACGTCACGCAGCCGGTGCGGGTAGCGATCGTCCGCCAGGGTGATGACGTGGATGCCGTCCTGCTCCCAGGCGGCGACCTCCGCTGCGGCCTCGGCTGTCGCCTCCTCTACCGGATCCGAGAAGAGATCGACGGGAGCCAGGCGTTCGCGCAGCAAGGCGGTCGCCGTGGCCCCCTCGGTGAACTGCTGAACGAGCTGACGCTCACCCTTTTCCGTGGAGGTACGGCGAAGCAGCGCCACCATCGCGGCGCGCTCTCGCTCGTCCCACCGGCCCACAGCCACAGCGTAGTGTCCCGGCCGGTCTTCCGTCACTCCAGACATCGAACACATGTGCCGATACAGGCCGGCACGACGCGATCTCTTGAAGTGTCACTCCCACTCGATGGTGCCCGGGGGCTTGCTCGTCACGTCGAGCACCACCCGGTTGACGTCGCGGACCTCGTTCGTGATCCGCGTGGAGATGCGCGACAGCACGTCATAGGGCACGCGCGCCCAGTCCGCCGTCATCGCGTCCTCCGACGTCACCGGCCGCAGCACCACCGGGTGGCCGTACGTGCGCCCGTCGCCCTGCACCCCCACCGACCGTACGTCGGCCAGCAGCACCACCGGGCACTGCCAGATCTGGCGGTCGAGGCCGGCTCGCGAGAGCTCCTCGCGGGCGATCGCGTCGGCCTCGCGCAGCAGGGCCAGGCGGTCGCGGGTGACCTCCCCGACGATGCGGATGCCCAGGCCGGGGCCGGGGAACGGCTGGCGCCAGACCATCGCCGCCGGCAGGCCCAGCTCCTCGCCCGCGCGCCGCACCTCGTCCTTGAACAGCGCCCGCAGCGGCTCCACCAGCTTGAACTGCAGGTCTTCCGGCAGGCCGCCGACGTTGTGGTGGGACTTGATGTTGGCGGTGCCGGTGCCGCCGCCCGACTCCACCACGTCGGGGTAGAGGGTGCCCTGGACCAGGAACTCCACCGGGCCGTCGGCCATGATGGCGCGCTGCTCGTCCTCGAAGACGCGGATGAACTCGCGTCCGATGATCTTGCGCTTCTCCTCCGGGTCGCTGACGCCTTCGAGCGCCTTCAGGAAGCGGTCGGCCGCGTCCACGACGCGCAGCTTGACGCCCGTGACGGCCACGAAGTCGCGCTCCACCTGCTCGGCCTCGCCCTTGCGCAGCAGGCCGTGGTCGACGAAGACGCAGGTCAGCCGCTCGCCGATGGCGCGCTGGACGATCGCGGCGGCCACCGCGGAGTCGACGCCGCCCGACAGGGCGCAGATGGCACGGCCGTCGCCGACCTGACGGCGTACGGCCTCGACGGAGTCTTCGACGATGTTGAGCATGGTCCATGAGGGGCGGCAGCCGGCCGCGTCGAGGAAGTGCTTGAGCACCGACTGGCCGTGCTCGGAGTGCAGCACCTCCGGGTGGAACTGCACGCCGTAGAGGCCGCGCTCGACGTGCTCGAACGCGGCGACCGGCGTCTCGCTGGTCGAGGCGGTCACCGCGAAGCCTTCCGGCGCGGCGGCGACGCTGTCACCGTGTGACATCCAGACGGTCTGGCTGGTGGGCAGGCCCGCGAAGATGACGCCCTCGTCGAGGACCTCCAGCGCGGTGCCGCCGTATTCGGCGACGCCCGTGCGGGCCACCTCGCCGCCCAGCGCCTGCGCCATCGCCTGGAAGCCGTAACAGATGCCGAACGTGGGCACGCCCGTCGAGAACAGCCCGTGCGGCACCGGCGGTGCGCCCTCGGCGTAGACCGAGGACGGGCCCCCGGACAGGATGATCGCCTTGGGGCTTTTCGCCATCATCTCCTCGACCGGCATGGTCGAGGGCACGATCTCGGAGTAGACGTGGCACTCGCGCACGCGCCTGGCGATCAGCTGCGCGTACTGCGCGCCGAAGTCGACCACCAGGACTGTGTCGAATTCAGACACCGAGAGAACCCCCCAAAGGCGAAATGCGGTGCCCTCAGTGTATCGGCCTTGCGCATTACGCCTGGCCTGGCACCGGCACTCGTGCTAACACAGAACAATGGATCTTGTCTGGCCGGCGACGGCGTGGGCTCTGTGGGTCGCCACGCTGGCCGCCGCCTTCAAGCTGTCCAGCCGCAGGCGCGTGCCCGGCCTGTCCGAGCAGGGCGAAGTGCCCGCGCCCGTGGCGGAGCTCTTACGGGGTATGCGGTCGCAGGAGGTGTTCCACACGACGTTGTCCGGGCTGGCCGGGCGCGGGCGGGTGGTGATCGAGGGCGACCGCCTGTCCCTGGTGGACGGCGGTGGCGGGGCGCTGCCGCCGTACGAGCGGGTGGAGGGCGGTGGCGGGGCGCTGCCGCCGTACGAGCGGTGGGTGCTTGAACGGGTCACCGCTCGCCTCGCCGGCGCCCCGCACGCGCCGGTGGTGTCGCTCATGCCCGAGGGCCCCGACCTCGACGGCGGCCTCGTGCCCCTGGTCCGGCAGTGCGCCATCGACCTCGGCCTCGCGCGCCGGCGCTGGCCGAGCATGATCGTGCCGGTGCTGCTGGCCGCCGGGCTCGTCGTCCCCTGGTACGCCACCGTGTCGGCGGCCGGCCTGTCCTGGCCGGGGATGATCGCGACGATGGTGTCGTTCGTGGCCGGGGTGGGGCTGCTCATGGCGGGACGCGGGTTCCTGCTGACAGCGCGCGGACGGGAGATCGCCAGGTCCGGGCCGGCCCCGGTGAGCCCGGAGCAGGAATGGATCTTCACCGGCAGCGGCTGGCACGGCACGGAGATCGAAGCGGCCGGCGCGGTCCCCGAAGGTCCCAAGCGGCAGGAGGTCACCGGCCACGTCGTCAAGCGATGGGTCGTCGCGGAGCCGGGCGGCGGCGGCGACGCACCGGACTTCTACCTGGCCCTGCACGACGGCAGCTCGGAGAAGGCCACGGCGTTCCTGGTCGACCAGGGCGTCTACCAGGACGTGCTGCCGGGCGACGCCGTCCGGCTGCTGGTCAGTCCGCGCAGCGGCACGGTGGTGCGGGTGCTGGCGCACGAACGTCACTGGTAGCCGGGCAGGCTGCCGGTGAGCAGGGTCTCGGTCTGCTGCCGCAGCCGTTCGGCGTATTTCGGGTCGGTCAGCACCAGGAACCGGTCCTCGTGGACGGCCTGCACGACCAGCTCCGCCAG
Organism: Nonomuraea rosea; assembly: GCF_039539705.1. Classification (NCBI taxonomy): domain Bacteria; kingdom Bacillati; phylum Actinomycetota; class Actinomycetes; order Streptosporangiales; family Streptosporangiaceae; genus Nonomuraea; species Nonomuraea rosea. The sequence goes on from NZ_BAABDQ010000001.1 coordinate 436,832, forward strand.
CTCGGCCGGGTCGATGCCGCGCTCGGCCGACCTGCTGACCGCCTGCTCCGCGTCGAGCTCGTCCTGGGTTGGGTAGCTGACGAGCCCGTCGGGGCGTAAACGTCCCGAGTCGGCGATGCGGGTTTTGACCGCACCGGGGCAGAGCGCGGTCACCCGCAGCTTCGATCCGGCGGCGGCCAGGTCGTGGGCGAGCGCCTGGGAGGCGGCCAGCGCGGCGTACTTGGTGACCGCGTAACCACCCGCCCCCTGTGTGGCGAACAGCCCGGCCACCGACACCGTGTTGACGATGTGGCCCTCGGTGTCCTGCTCGATCATGCGCGGCACGAACGAGTGGATGCCGTGCAGCACGCCCCACAGGTTCACGCCGAGCAGCCAGGCGAAATCCTCCTCGGTACGGGTCCACATGTGGCCGCCCTGGAAGACGCCGGCGTTGTTGCAGAGCAGGTGCACGGCGCCCAGCTCGCCGAAGCAACGGTCGGCCAGGTGCTGGACGGCGGCGGCGTCGGACACGTCGGTGACCTGCGTGAGCACCCTGGGACCCCGGACCTGCGCGAAGCCTCCCGCGGCCCTGCCGGTCCCCGCGGACCTCTGGGTCCCCGCGGCCTGCGCGGTCCCCGCGGCCTGCGCGGCCCTGCCGGTCTCCGCGAGCATGCTGGTCTCCGCGAGGCCGCCGGGATCGACGTCGGCGAGCATCAGCGTCATGCCCTCGGCCGCCAGCCTGACGGCCAGCGCCCGTCCGATCCCGCTGGCCGCACCCGTGACCACCGCCACCTTGCCGGAGAGCTCGCGCACAGATCAACCTCCCTGCCGACCGCCGCCACAGAACGCCCAACGACCGGCCAGGCCGGTGGGCTGCCCCAGGCGACCGCGCCGCTCAGCTCGGACGCTACAGGATGCCGCCGATCAGCCCCAGAGGCGGCGAACCGAGATCGAACAGCGCCTTGTGGAAGCGCTGCAGGCTGAACCCCGCGCCCCACTCCTTGCGCGCCTGCTCGCGCAGGTCGAGGATGAGCAGCTTGCCCCAGGTGTAACGCCCGTACGTCGGGTCGAACGACGCCCGCCGCGCCTCCGACAACGCGGCGGGACCCGCCAGATGCGTGTCGGACTCGAAGCGCCTGGCCCCCTCCTCGACCGTCATCTGCCCGGTGTGCACACCGATCGCGCAGGCCAGGCGGGTGACGCGGATCAGCGCCTCCACCCACACGCCGATCTCGAAGCGCGGGTCTCCGGCCTCGAACCCCTCCTCGACGCACAGTTCCTCGGCATAGTGCGCCCAGCCCTCGATGAACGACACCGACTGCAGCAGCCGACGCACCTCCGACGGCGCCCGCAGCAGCGCCCTGCCGTGCGAGAAGTGCCCGGGAGCGACCTCGTGCACGTTGATCGCCGGCAGCGTCGTGCGGCTGAACACCTCCAGCCACTCCTCCTGATCCTGCTCGGGCCAGGATGCGTCGGGCGGCGTGATGTAGTACCAGGACGGGCCCTCGGCCTCGCCCGGCGAGTTCCAGGCCATCATCGCCATCGCCCAGCGCCGCGACTCCGGAGCCAGCCCGACCAGGCACTCACCGTCGTGGTAGGGCACGAGGTCCTTCTCGCGGGTGAACGCGATGGCCTTCTCGGTGCCGATCCGCGCCGCCTCGATCACGCCGCCGGCGTCGGGGTGATCCTTGACCAGCTCGCGTACGACGTCGAGCGGCGCCCGCCCCTTCTCCCCCAGCTTGGCGCAGGACTCGGCGAGCAGCGCCATCAGCCGGTCGCGTTCGGCGTCGGCCCGCTCCGCCAGCCTGCCGAGGTCGACCGGCAGCCCTTCAGCCGTGCCCATCAGCCTGGCCAGGGCCGCGCCGCCGAGCGCCGCGTCGGGGTCGCCGCCGGTCACGGCGCGTTCGATGTGGGCGACGAGCCGGCCGTGCGCCTCCAGCGCGGGCTCGTCCGTGATGCCGGCCGACAGGCCCTTGGCCGCGCCGATCAGCGACTGCGCGACGGGGGCCGGGACCTGGTCGAGGGAGTCGATCGCGTGGCGCACGGCGTCGGGCCAGAGCGCCAGGTGGGCCGCCTTGGCGGCATCGCGCTCCTCCTGGGGGCCGTAGTCGCGGTCGTAGCAGGCGAGGTCGAGGTTCGAGAGGTGGATCAGGGGGTTCTTGCGGTGCAGCTCCAGCTCACCGAGCTGGGTCCGCAGGCTCTCCTCGAACACCTCCAGGTGCCTGGCGTCATGCGGATCGGCGGGCGCGGGCCCCTCGCCGAGCCTGGCCAGCCCGGCGCGTACGCCGCTGGGCGACAGGTCCTGGATCCGGCCGTCGTACTCGTGCCGGCCTGCGCCTTCACGCGCTTCGGCGACGGTCAAGTCGGTGATGGCCCGCAACCTGGCATCAAGTTCTGTCATGCCGCCGACGCTAGCGCACGCCCGCGTGCCGGATCGGGCCCAAAAATCTGGCGCTTTCCGGTGCTGCGGAATGTGAAAATGATCCGCATGGCGCTCAAGATCACGACCCTCGCCGAACGTCCCGAGCTCGGGTCGTCGTTGTTCGACATGGACCACACGTGGCACGAGTTCATGTTGCAGGATCCGATCGCCGACCTGTTCTACCCGTTCGCGGCCACGACCCTCGCCGAATACGTGCTGGTGGCCGACGATGACACGGAGCCCGGGCGGCCGGTGGCGCGGGCCTGCATGACCCCGTACGTGGTGAAGGGGCCCGACCTGCCGGACGACGGATGGGACGGCGTGATCCGGTCGGGGTGGCTGGGCCGCGAACAGGACGCGCGGCCGGACGGCGTCTCCGCGCTGGAGATCACCGTACGCCGGGACCTCCAGGGCACGGGGCTGTCGTCGCGGATGCTGGCCGCCATGCGCGAGCACGCCGCCCGCCTCGGCTACCGCGAGCTGGTGGCGCCGGTCAGGCCGAACGGCAAGCACCTCGAACCGCACACCCCCATGACCGAGTACGCCCACCGCACCCGCCCCGACGGCCTGCCCCACGACGCGTGGCTGCGGGTGCACGTGCGGGCGGGCGGCAAGATCGTCAAGGTGGCGCCGCGCTCGATGACGATCGCGGGCACCCTGGAGGAGTGGCGGACGTGGACGGGGCTGCCGTTCGACCGCACGGGGGCGATCGAGGTGCCCGGCGCGCTCAGCCCGGTGCACTGCGACGTGGCACACGACCACGCCGTCTACGTGGAGCCGAACGTCTGGGTCAGCCACCCCCTGGTCTGAACACCGCTCCCCTCATGCGCTCTGATCTGAACACCGGCCCTCGCCGGTCTGAGCACCGGCCCCCTCACACGCTCGTACGCCGCCGCAGCTCGTCGACGAACTGCCCGGCATCCAGCCCCTTTCCGGCAGCCCACTCGTCGTCGTGACATGTCGCCAGATGCCGCTCGGCAGCATCACCGATCAGCGACACCACCGTCCCGGTCTCGCCCCTGGCCCGCATGCGCTCGACCAGCTCCAGCGCCGCCCACAGCGCCGTGCCGGAAGAGCCGCCCACCGGCAGCCCCGTGACCTCTCTGAGCTGCCTGGCCGCCGCCACGGACGCCGCGTCGGGCACGGGGATCACCAGGTCGATGAGGTCGGGGCGGAACCCGGGCTCGATGCGCGGCCGGCCGATGCCTTCGATCCGCGACGGCATCCCGGTGGCGTAGTCGGGCGTGTCCAAGGTCCAACCCGGGAAATACGCTGAATTATCCGGATCCGCCACCACGACCCGGCAGCTCCCGCCCCTCGAACGGACCCACCCGCCGAGCGTCGCCGACGTCGCGCCGGTGCCCGCGCCCGTCACCACCCAGTCGGGCCGCACCTGACCGAACAGCTCCTCCGCCAGATCGTGCTCGGCCGCCCGCCCGAACTGGTCGAGGAAGTGCCCGTCGATCCGGCGCGCCGCGTCGTAGATCGCCAGCGGTGGCGTCACGAACCTGCATTCCCCGCCCAGCGCCTCCACCGCCCGGGCCCGCGCCTGGCTGCGGGCGCCCGGCATGACCGCGATGTACGGCAACCCGAGCCGCTGGGCGAACCACGCCTGGGCCACGGCCGCGTTGCCGCCCGTCGCCTCGACCACGGTCGTGCCCTCGGTGACCAGCCCGTCGAGCACGGCCTGGCGGAACAACGCCCTGGCATGCCGATGCCGCAGGCTGCCGGTCGGCTGGGCCGACTCGTCCTTCAGCAACAGCCTGATCCCGGTCCCCGGCAAGGGGAAGTCGATCAGCGGGGTGGGCGGCCCCGCCGCCAGCACGTCGAGGGCTCGCGCGTTCCAGCTCACCGCTCCACCCTGTCAGGCCCGCCCCACGAGGACCGCACCCGTTCGCCACAGGCGAGCGCCTGTTCGCCGCAGGCGAGCACCCGCCCGCACCGGCGGGCGGGCAGCGCTCAGGAGAGCGAGACCCGGTCCCCCGGCGCGAGCAGCTGGAGCCGGTCGCCGTACCCGGCGAACGCCCGCGCCACCGTGTCCCGCCCCTGCGTGAAGTGGTCCCAGTGCTCGAAGTGCAGCGGCACCACGTACCGCGCCCCGAGGATCTCGGCGGCCCTGGCCGCGTCCTCACTGGACAGCGTCAGATCGCCCTCGACCATCGGCGCCCGGGCCCGCCCCGCGAACAGCAGCGCCACGTCCACCTGCCCGGCCCACCCGGAGACCGCGCGCACCACGTCCAGCGAGGCGTTGTCCCCGCTCACGTACACGGTCGGCAGCCCTTCCCCGCTGATCACGAACCCGGTCACCTCCCCCATCAGTTCCTCGGTCCCCGGCGGCCCGTGCTGCGCGGGCACCCCGGTCACCCGCAACGTCTCGCCGAACTGGTGGAACGCCCAATTGGGCAGGGCACGCACGGACACCCCGGGCAGCCGCGAGGCGGCCGACGTGGTGGAGAGCACCAGCGGCGCGTAGGACAGACAGCTCCGCCCGGCGTTGTCCAGGTTGTCCGGGTGCTGGTCGTGCGAGAGCAGCACGGCGTCCACCGGACCGATGTCGTCGAACCCGATGGCGGGCCCCGACGTCTTGTGCAGCGCCCAGCTCCCGATCGGATACTTGCCGGGCGGGTCGAACGTGGGGTCGGTCAGCAGGCGTAAGCCGCCGATCTCCACCACCGCGGTCGGCCCTCCGACGTAACGAATCTCCATGGGCTCAACCACACACCGTCGTTCGCCGCTAGTCCAACAACAACCCATTAATGACTCGCCACGTCGACCGGTGGCAGAGCGCCCGGAAGTCGGCCTCGTCCATCCCGATCCGCCCGCTCAGATACTGCTGGACCAGGCCCTGCGCGCACGACGTGACGGTCAGCGTGGTCTCCAGGAGATCGTCCTCGCGCAGGAGCCCCGTCCGCATCCCCTCCTCCACCAGGGCGGTCACGACGCTGAACGGCGGCCCCTGCCCGTCGCGGAAGTCCTCGGGGAAGCGCCGCGCCCCCGCCCACGCGTCGGACATCAGGAACCGGTAGAGGTGCGGGCTGCCGAGCGCGACATCGAGGAAATCGTCCAGAGCCCCCGAGATCCGCTCCTCCAGCTTCCCCCCGGCCGAGGACCGCCGCGTCCACGCCTCGGCCAGCTCCCTGGCGCTGCGGTCGGCCACGGCCCGCAACAGGGCCTCCCTGTTCGGGTAGTGCCGGTAGATGGCCATGGCCGTGATGCCCACCGCGTCGCCGACGCGCCGCATGCTGACCGCCTCGACGCCCTGCTCGACGAGTATCCGCTGCGCGACGGTCACGATGCGCGCGGCCGTACCCTGATCGTTCACGTATACAGCGTATACGCCCGCGCTACTTCAGCCGTAGTCTCCGCATCGTCTTGAGCGTGGCGGCCAGCGCGTTCGCCCACTTCTCGTACGTCAGCCCGCGCGGCGGCTCGAACCCCAGCCAGCTCGCCTGCGCGGCCACCGTCTTCGACTCCGTGTAACGCAACAGGCCCTCCGCCCCGTGCCTGCGGCCGAGCCCCGACGCCTTCATGCCGCCCATGGGCGCGTCGTAGGAGGCGTAGGCGGAGGCGTACCCCTCGTTGATGTTCACGGTCCCGGCACGGACGCGGGCGGCGAGCGCGCGGCCGCGCGGGAGGCTGGAGGTCCAGATCGAGGCATTGAGGCCGTAGATGGTGTCGTTGGCCAGCTCCACCACCTCGTCGTCGGAGGAGAACGGATAGAGCGCCACCACCGGCCCGAACGTCTCGTTCCGGCACAGCTCCATGTCCTCGGAGACCCCGGTCAGCACGGTCGGCTCGTAGAACAGCGGGCCCAGGTCGGGCCTGGCCCGGCCGCCGGTCAGCACCGTCGCGCCCTTGGCCACGGCGTCGGCCACGTGCGCGCTGACCGCGTCGAGCTGGCGCTGCGAGGTGAGCGAGCCCATCTGCACCGACCAGTCGTGGCCCGCGCCGAGCTTGAGCCGCCCGGCCTCCTCGGCGAAGCGCCCGGCGAACGTGTCGAAGAGCGCGGCGTGCACGTAGAGGCGTTCGATCGCCAGGCAGAGCTGTCCCGCGTTGGCGAAGCACGCCCTGATGGCCCCCTGTACGGCCAGGTCCACGTCGGCGTCGTCGAGCACCACCATCGGGTTCTTGCCGCCGAGCTCCAGCGAGCAGCCGATGAGCCGCTTGGCCGCCTCCTCGGCGATCTTCCTGCCGCCGCGCGTGGAGCCGGTGAACGCCACGTAGTCGGCGTGGTCCAGCAACGCGTCGCCGATCTCGGCCGGCTCGCCCAGCACGACCTGCCAGATCTCGCGCGGCATGCCCAGCTCCGCCAGCAGGTCGATGGTCCACAGCGTGGACATGGCGGTCTGGGTGTCCGGCTTGTGCACGATCGCGTTGCCGGCCAGCAGCGCGGGCACCGCGTCGGTGACGCCGAGCGCGAGCGGATAGTTCCACGGCGAGATCAGCGCGACCACGCCCTTGGGCTGGCGCAGCTCCGCCACGCGGGTGGCGGCGGGGAAGATGCCCTTGCGGCCGCGCGGGGCGAGCAGGCCGGGCGCGCGGCGGGCGTAGTAGAGGCTGCAGCCCGCGACGTCGAGCACCTCTTCGAAGGCGTGCTTGCGCGCCTTGCCCGTCTCGTTCTGGACGATGTCGAGGATCTCGCTCCTGCGATCGAGGATCGCGTCGTGCAACAGCAGGAACGGTTTCGCCCGCGCCACCGCGGATCTGGCCGACCACTCGATCTGGGCGGCCCTGGCCCGTTCGTACGCTTTCCGTACGTCGTCAGCGTCCGATATGGGCAGCTCAGCGATGGTTTCGCCGGTAAAAGGGGAGACGGCGTGCCGTGTCCTACCGCTGGACGTCACGTGCATGCCAGAAGGATATTCCGTCGAGCTACCCACGGGTAGTTTTTGCGGATGCGCGGCATGGGGCCAGAATCCCTTCATGGCATCCTTCGCTCCGCTACGACCCGGAGATCCACAGCGGCTGGGGGGCCTCAATCTCCTCGGCAGGCTCGGAGAGGGCGGTCAGGGCGTCGTCTACCTCGGTGAAGACCACTCGGGCACGCAGGTGGCCGTCAAGTGGCTGCGACCCGATCTGTCAGGCGACCAGGTGAGCGTCGAGCGGTTCCTGCGCGAGGTCCAGGTGGCCCAGCAGGTGGCTCCGTTCTGCACCGCCGCCGTCCTGGGCACCGGGGTCGAGCAGGACCGGCCGTACATCATCAGTGAGTTCATCGAGGGGCCGTCGTTACAGCGGGTCGTGCAGGAGGAGGGTCCGCGCACGGGGACGGTGCTGCACCGGCTGGCCATCGGCACGGCCACCGCGCTGGCCGCCATCCACCAGGCCGGGATCGTGCACCGCGACTTCAAGCCGGCCAACGTGATCATCGGGGCCGACGGGCCGCGGGTGATCGACTTCGGCATCGCCCGCGCGCTGAACGCCACCTCGACGATCAGCAGCATGGTCGTGGGGACGCCCTCGTACATGCCGCCCGAGCAGATCATGGGGCACACCGTCGGGCCCGCCGCGGACATGTTCTCGTGGGGCAGCGCGATGGTCTTCGCCGCGTCGGGGCGGGCGCCGTTCGGGAGCGACACGATGCCCGCGGTGATCAACCGGGTGCTCAACCAGAATCCGGACCTCAGCGTGCTCGACGGGCCGCTGCGTGACGTGGTGGCCGACTGCCTGGCCAAGGACCCCGCGCACCGGCCCACCGCCGAGCAGGTGATCATGCGGTTGCTGCAGCATCCGGCGCCGAAGTCCGGCATCCTCGCGCAGGCCGCCGCCGAGGCCGCGCCGCAGCCCTTCCCGTCGGGCCCGGTGCCGCCGCAGAGCTCCATGCCGCACCACTCGGGGCCGGTGCCACACCACTCGGGGCCGGTGCCGCAGGGCGCCCCCTACTCAGGCCCCGTCCAGCACCCCGGGCCACCGTCCGGCCCCGTGCCGCCGCCCTCGGGCCAGTTCGCGCCGCCACACCAGGGACAGTGGTCCCAGCCCACACCGCCCTACGGGCCGCACACGGGCCAAAACCTGGGCCAGCACGTCGGCGCCTACGGCCCGCCCACCCAGCGCAGCAAGAACCGGGCCCCGCTGATCGCCGGCATCACGGTGGCCGTCGCGCTGCTGCTGCTCGCCGGCGTGGTCGTGGTCATCCAGATCGACAAGGCGCGGCTGACGGCCGAACCCACCCCCTCCCCGACGAAGACCTCGAACCGGCGGACCACGACGCCCAGCACGTCCCCGACCCAGGCCGCCTCCGTGCCGAGGACCGGCACCAAGCGGGCACTTCCCGGCGGCGACATCTCGCTCTACGAGAACCCGGCCGACGCGATCGTCCTGACCTCCTACGAGATCTACGACGAGAAGCTCAAGGAGTGGACCGACTACGCCCGCGGCTCGCTACGCGGCACGTTCACGAAATACTCCGGCAACCGGGAGTCGATGGTCTCTCCTGACGGCCGCTACCTGGCGACCAGGAGCAAGAACTACAGCTCGGACGACTTCGACTTCATCGTCGTCCTCGACCGGCAGACGAGCGGGCGTACGACGATCAAGACCGTCAAGGAGCCGGCGATCAGCAGCATCAGGGCCTGGTCGAAGGACGGCTCGAAGATCCTGCTGAACGTCGAGAAGAAGACCGGCAGCACCTGGTACTACACCGGTTTCGTGGTGGTGGACGTGGCCGAGAAGACGGCCGTGCCGATCGCCGTCCAGGACACCTCGGTCAGGAAGACGGCCTACGGCTTCGACGGCGGCGACGAGGGCGTGGTCAACGTCTACGGCGACGAGAAGAACCTGGGCCTGCGCTTCTTCGACGCCAAGGGCAAGGCCACGCGCTCCGCGTCCGGCATCGGCACCCTGTCCGCCGGCACGCAGGACATCTTCTCGCCCTCGGGCGAGTCGTTCGTCACCAACTGCCCCAACGGCGGCGACGGCGACCACTGCCTCTGGGACTCCTCCTCGGGCAAGCGCGTCCGCAAGTTCTCCTCCGACTGCGACAAGGTCCTCGGCTGGTACGACGAGAGCCACCTCTACTGCTGGGAGCAGAACAACAACCCCAACGACGAGATCCAGGTCGTCGACTTCAACGGCAAGCTCCTGCGCAAACTGCTGGAAGTGCCGGACGACCTCGACTTCAGCCCGATTTTCACCATCAACCCGAACAGGAGCTCCTGAACCATCCGGCCCGGACAACCGTCAATGAGGGCATGAAGACGCTGATCCGTACGGTTGTGACGGCCGCGGCACTCGCGACGGTCACGGCCGCCTGCACCTCTTCCACAGGAGGAACGGCGCCGCCCCCCAAGGTGAGTCTCGGCGCCGTCCGGCTGGTGGCCTACAACGACTGCGACGACGCGCTGTCCGGCCTGCGCGAGCACGCGGCCCAGAACGTCGGCGCGTGGGGGTTCGGCAACGCCGTGCCCGTGATGTACATGGAGGACGCCAGGTCGGTCTCCCCCAACGCCAAGAGCGCGGAGCAGGCGCCCGAGCACTCCACGACCAACGTCCACGAGGCGGGCGTGGACGAGCCGGACCTGGTCAAGACGGACGGCAACCGCGTCATCACGGTCAACGACGGGACCCTGCGGATCGTCGACACGGCCACCAGGAAGGTCACCGCCTCGCTCAAGCTGACCGACTCGGGCAGGCCCGCCGGCGGCGCCGCCGACCTGCTCGTCTCCGGGGACCGCGCGCTGGTGTTCTTCCGCGGCGGCGACATCATGTACAAGTCCTTCGCGCCGCCCGGCGAGACCGAGTACGTGCTGGTCGACCTGGCCGGTGAGCCCAAGGTCCTGAGCAGGATCAAGCCGCAGGGCTCGTACGTGGACGCCAGGATGATCGGCTCCACGGTCCGGCTGGTCACCCGCAGCGGGCCGGAGATCACGTTCCCGCAGCCCAAGGACGACGTCTCGGAAGCCGACCGGATCAAGGCCAACCAGGAGGCCGTGCGCAAGACGCCGCTCGACGCCTGGCTGCCCAAGATCGAGATCACGGACGCGTCCGGGACCGTCAAGAAGGACACGGTCGCGTGCGAGCGGGTCAGCCACCCGGCCGACTACACCGGCACCTCGCTGCTCACCGTGCACACCCTCGACCTGGCGCAGGGCGTGACCTCGGCCGGCACCGACCCGATCAGCCTCGCCGCCGACGGCGACACCGTGTACGGCACCGGCACCAGCCTCTACGTGACCAGCAACCCGCGCTGGTGGTTCGCCCCGGTACGCCCGCTGCCGGTCGAGGACACCCCCACCACCTCCTCATCTTCCGGCGCCGCCCCGGCCGAAGAGCCCACCCCGACCGACCCCACGGTCAGCGCGCAGCCCACCCCCACGACCCCGCCTGAGGAGACCGAGGTCCACCGCTTCGACATCAGCTCCGCCGGCGCCCCCGCCTACGTGGCCTCGGGCAAGGTCCCGGGCCGGCTGCTGAACCAGTACTCGCTCTCCGAGTACGAAGGTCACCTCCGCGTCGCCACCACCCTCTCCTCCGAGGACGGCACGAAGAGCTCCAGCGCCGTCTACGTGCTCAAGGCCGACACCCTGGCCAAGACCGGCGAGGTCGGCGGCCTGGGCGAGGGCGAGCGCATCTACTCGGTCAGGTTCATCGGCGCGGTCGGCTACTGCGTCACGTTCAAGCAGGTAGACCCGCTCTACACCCTCGACATGAGCGACCCGGCCGCCCCCAAGGTGACCGGCGAGCTGAAGATCACCGGCTACTCCGCCTACCTGCACCCGGGCAACACGGGCCGGCTGATCGGCATCGGCCAGGAGGCCAGCGAAAAGGGCAGGACGCTCGGCACGCAGATCTCGCTGTTCGACGTCAGCGACCCCGTCAACCCGCGCAGGCTGTCGCAGCTGTTCCAGAAGGACGCGGGCTCTGAGGCCGAGTGGGACCCGCACGCGTTCCTGTACTGGCCCAAGACGGGAATGTCGGTCATCCCGCTGAGCCAGCAGAACGAGTCGGGCGCGCTCGTCCTCAAGATCGACGACTCCGGCGTGTCGAAGCTCGGCATGATCAAGCACCCCGCGCAGGAGCAGGGCGAGAACACTTACCAGCCCGGCATCCAGCGTTCGATGGTCATCGGCGACTCGCTCTGGACGCTCTCCTACGACGGCCTCCAGGTCAACGACGCCACCACGCTCGCCGAGCAGGCCTGGATCTCGCTGCGCTGATCCGCCGCGCCAAACCAAGGGTGCCGATTTGTAATGGATCGGCACCCTTTCTCTGGACACATACCTACAAATAATGAAAAATCCACTGACAATGTGTTGTCGGGCCAGGCAGGTGCGTCATGCCTTTCGTGGGACGAGAGCGCGAACTCTGTCAGCTCACCGGCGCTCTCGCCCGTCCACCGGTCGTGATCCTCATCGAGGGCGAGGCAGGCGTGGGCAAGACACGCCTCCTGCATGAGCTGACCGGCCGTTCGATGCTGTTCGGCAGCTGCCACCCCATGCGCTTCCCGTACGGGCCCGTCGTCGAGGCCCTGCGCGAAGCGTGCCCGCCGAAGGACCTCAACCCGATCACCGGCGCGCTGCGCCCCCTCCTGCCCGAATGCGCCCACCTCCTCCCGCCCGCCCCACCGGCCCTGCAGAACGCCCAGGTCGAGCGGCATCGCCTGTTCAGGGCCGTCCTGTCGCTGCTCGACGCGCTCGGCCCGATCACGCTGGTGGTGGAGGACGTCCACTGGGTCGACCAGGACACCAGGGAGCTGCTGGGGTTCCTGGTCCGCTGCCTGCCGCCGACCGTCAACCTGGTGCTCACCTACCGCGGGGAGGACCTGCGCCACCCGGTGGCCGAGCTGCTCGCGCACCTGCCGCCGCGCATCGACCACGCCGAGCTGGCTCTGGCGCCGCTCGACGTGGAGCAGACCGCGTTGCTGGCCAAGCACCTGCTGCCGGGCGCTGTCGACCTCTGGCCGCTGACCTGCGGCGTGCCGTCGGCGATCGAGGAGCTGGCCCGCATGCTGGCCGACGGCAGGCCGCCGGGCACCCCGCCCGCGCTGCGGGACACCGTACAGCTCAAGCTGGACGCGCTGCCGCCCGTCGCCCGCAGGATGGTGCAGGCGGCGGCCATGCTGGACGAGCCGGCCGCGCCGAAGGCGCTGGCCTCCGTCGCGGGCATCCCGCCGGAGCAGGGCGAGCGCGGCCTGGCCGAGGCGCTGCGCCGCGGCCTGCTGCGCGAGTGCACCCCCGGCGCGTACGGCTTGCGCCAGCCCCTGGCCAGGCAGGCGGTACGCGAGTCGATCACCCCCATGGTCAGGCGCAGGCTGAGCCGCAGGATCGACGCGCCCACCGAGCCTCTGGGCATCCTGTCGCCCAGGGAGGAGCAGGTGATCGGCCTGGCCGCGGACGGGCTCACGAACAAGGAGATCGCCGAGAGCCTGTTCCTGTCGCCGCGCACGGTCGAGGTGCACGTGGCCAACGCCCTGCGCAAGCTCGGCCTCACCTCGCGCCGCCAGTTCCAGCGCACCGCGCCGCACACCACCCGGCGGACGTGAACGGGCATGGACGTTTGCCGGCGGCTCAACGGGTAGCAACGCCCTGACGACCATCCCGGAACGGGCGGTCCACGGATCCCGCAGCACCGTGGGCCGCCCCTCCCTCAGGGGCCGGCCAGCTCGCGGGCGATGTCGAGGTGGCCCGCGTGCCGCATGTACTCCTCCAGCACGTGGAACATGATCCAGCCCAGCGTCGGCGCCTCCTTGGGCGGCAGGAACCGGCCGGTCCGCGCGGCCAGGTCGGACGGCCGTGCCTTGGCCACGATCTCCCTCGACCGCCGGCACTGCGCCAGGTAGAAGTCCCTGATCTCCTCGAACGACTCGGTGGAGACCAGCTCCCCGCTCTCGTCGCGATCACCGTGCGGCGCCTCGACCTGCTCGCCCTCGAAGCCCCAGACGAACCAGCGGCGCTCCATGTAGGCCAGATGCTTGAGCAGGGCCAGCGGCGTCCATCCTGACGGCACCCGGCTCACCCCTGGCTCGGGGAACCCCTCCAGCGCGCGCAGGATCTCCTCGCGGTAGAAGTCGAGATATCCGGCCAGCAACTCCTGGGGGTCGGACAGCTGTCTTGACGGCTCAGGCATCAGTGCTCCGGGACGACGACGGGGACGATCTCGGGCGCGCCCAGCCTGATCGCGTCCGCCTCCTGGTCGGAGTCCTGCTCCTGGGAGCGGCGTTCGGCCTCCACGCGCTTGGTGAAGTATTCCACCTCTCTCTTGACCTGCTCGCCGTCCCAGTCGAGCGGCTCGGCCAGCAGCTCGGCGGCCTCCTGCGCCACGGCCAGGCCCCGGTGGAAGGTCTCGATGGAGATGTGCGTACGCCGGGTCAGCACGTCGTTGAGATGCCTGGCGCCCTCGTGCGTGGCCGCGTAGACGATCTCGGCCCGCAGGTAGTCGTCGGCCCCCGACAGCGGCCGGCCCAGCGCCGGATCGCGCTCGATCAGCTCCAGCACCTCGTCGATCAGTGACCCGTACCGCTGGAGCAGGTGCTCGATCCTGGCCACGTGCAGCCCGGAGGTCTGGGCCAGGCGGTGCCGGGTGTTCCACAGCGCCGGATAGCCCTCAGCGCCGACCAGCGGGACGCGGTCGGTGCACGAACGCGGCACCCGCTGGTCGAGCCCGTGGGCGACGGCATCGACGGCATCCTGCGCCATGACCCGATAAGTCGTGTATTTTCCTCCGGCGATCATCACCAGGCCGGGCACCGGATGCGCGACCACGTGCTCCCTGGACAGCTTCGACGTCTCGTCGGACTCCCCCGACAGCAGCGGCCGCAGCCCCGCGTAGACGCCTTCGACGTCGTCGCGGGTCAAGGGCACGGACAGGACGGCGTTGACGTGGTCGAGCAGGTAGTCGATGTCCACCCGGGAGGCCGCCGGGTGGCTCTTGTCGAGCGTCCACTCGGTGTCGGTGGTGCCGATGATCCAGTGGCGGCCCCAGGGGATCACGAAGAGCACCGACTTCTCCGTGCGCAGGATGATCCCGGTCAGCGAGTGGATCCGGTCTCTGGGGACCAGGAGGTGGATGCCCTTGGAGGCGCGTACGTGGATCTGGCCGCGACCGCCGACCAGCTCCTGGATGTCGTCGGTCCAGACGCCGGTGGCGTTGACGACCTGCCGGGCGCGTACTTCCAGCTCGTCGCCGGCCTCCAGGTCGCGTACGCGCACGCCGGTGACCCGCTCCCCCTCCCGCAGGAACCCCACCACCTGCGCCCTGGGGGCGATCTGGGCGCCGTAGGTGGCCGCGGTGCGCAGCATGGTCATCACGTAGCGGGCGTCGTCGACCTGGGCGTCCCAGTACTGGACGGCGCCGGTGAAGGAGCTCTTCTTCAGCGCGGGGGCCAGCCGGAGCGCCCGCGCCCTGGACAGATGCCGATGCCCCGGCACGCCGCGGGTGACCCCGGTGGCGAAGCCGAGCGTGTCGTAGAGCGCCACGCCCGCGCCGACGTAGGGCCGCTCCCACGCGTAGTGGGTCATCGGGAAGAGGAACGGCACCGGCCTGACCAGGTGCGGTGCGATCCGCTGCAGGAGCAGCGCGCGCTCGCGCAACGCCTCGCGGACCAGCTCGAAGTTGAGCTGCTCCAGATAGCGCAGGCCGCCGTGGATGAGCTTGGACGAGCGCGAGGAGGTGCCGGAGGCGAAGTCCCTCGCCTCGACCAAAGCCACGTCGAGCCCCCGGGTCGCGGCGTCGAGCGCGGTCCCCGCGCCCACCACGCCGCCGCCCACCACGACCACGTCGAACTCCTGCGCCGCCATGCGCTCCAGCGCCTGCGCCCGCTCTTGCGGCCCTAGCCGCGCCGCACCCCTGCCCGACGCCATGACTCCCCCCTGAGTTGGCTTTGTCGCTTGCGCTCCATACCTACCCTCCACGAGCCGCACCTGTAACGCCAGTGAGCGTCAGGCCCGTACGACCTTGACGCCCGCGTCGGTGAGCTGCCCGGCGAGGAGGTCGGAGAGCTGGGCGTCGGTGACGAGCGTGTCGATCAGCTCGATCGGGCAGATGCGGGAGAACGCCCGCTTGCCCACCTTGGAGGAGTCGGCCACCACCACGACCTGCCCGGCCCGGCTGATCAGCAGGTTGTTGACGCTCGCCTCGCCCTCGTGGTGCGCGGAGGCGCCCAGCTCGACGTCGAGCGCGTCCACCCCGAGGAAGGCCACGTCCAGCGTCACCTGCTCCAGCACGCCGGTCGCCAGCGGCCCGATCAGCTCGTACGACTGCTGCCTGGCCACCCCGCCGGTCACCACGATCTTGACGTGCTGGCGGACGGTGAGCTCGGCGGCGATGTTGAGGGCGTTGGTGACGATCGTGAAGCCGCTCTCCAGCGTGGCCGCCGTGGCGAGGGCGCGGGCGAGCTCCGAGGTGGTGGTGCCGCCGTTGAGCCCCACCACGGCCCCCGGCGTGACCAGCTCGGCGGCGGCGGAGGCGATGCGGTGTTTCTCGTCGGCGTGCCTGGCCGTCTTGTAGCGCAGCGGCAGGTCGTAGCTCACGCTCTGCGCCACCGCGCCACCGCGCGTGCGCATGAGCATCTGCTGCTGAGCGAGCTGGTCGAAGTCCCGTCTGATGGTCGCGGTGGACACGTCGAGCGCCTGGGCGGCCTCCTCCACCGACAGCCTGCCCTCCTGGGCCAGCAGCTCGAGGATGGCGTTCCAGCGGTCGTAGCGGGACACGAAGGCCTCCCTGGGATGCGGTCAGGAGCAAGGGTGGCACAACCGGCCAGGCCAGAGCCACCGGTGCACAATGTTGCACTTTCCTGGTATATAAGAAGCAGAAACAATCAATTTCGGGAGGCAAGTGGTGACCACCCACACCGAGGCCGAGATCGCGTCCCAGCCGTCGTGCTGGCGCCGTGCCGTCGCTGACGTTCCGGCCGGCGCGCTGCCGCGCCACGGCGAGCGGGTCGCCGTCGTCGGCTGCGGGACGTCGTGGTTCATCGCGATGGCCTACGCCGTCCTCCGCGAGCGGGCCGGGCACGGGGAGACCGACGCCTTCGCCGCCTCCGAGGTCCCCGACGGGCGCCCCTACGACCGCGTGCTCGCGCTGACCCGCTCCGGCACCACGACCGAGGTGCTGGAGCTGCTGTCCAGGACCACCACGAAGACCACGGCCATCACCGCCGACCCCACCACGCCGATCATGACGGCCGCCGACGAGGTCGTCGTGCTCGACTACGCCGACGAGCAGTCGGTGGTGCAGACCAGGTTCGCCACCACGCAGCTCGCCCTGCTCCGCGCCAGCCTCGGCGAGGACCTGACGCAGGCGATCGCCGACGCCGAGGAGGCCGTGGCCGCGCCGCTGCCCGACGCGCTGGTCAAGGCCGAGCAGTTCAGCTTCCTCGGCACCGGCTGGTCGGTGGGGCTGGCCCAGGAGGCCGCGCTGAAGATGCGCGAGGCGTCCCGCTCGTGGACGGAGGCGTACCCGGCGATGGAATACCGGCACGGCCCGATCAGCATCGCCGCGCCCGGGCGCGTCACGTGGATGCTCGGCACCGCGCCCGAGGGGCTGCGCGCGCAGGTCGAGGAGACCGGCGGCACGTTCTTCGAGACCGCGCTCGACCCCATGGCCGAGCTCATCAGGGCCCAGCGGGTGGCCGTCGCCAGGGCATTCGCCCAAGGGCTCAACCCCGACGAGCCCATGCACCTCACGCGATCTGTGATCCTTTCTTCATGAGCCTTACTCTTGCCGACGCCAGGATCGTGACTCCTGAGGGAGTTCACGACGGGTGGCTGACCATCGAAGACGGCCGCATCACGCATGTCGGCCACGGATCCGCCCCCGGTCCAGGACTCAGCGTGGGCGGCCGGCACGTCGTGCCGGGGTTCGTCGACGTGCACAACCACGGCGGCGCGGGCGGCTCCTTCCCGACCGGCGAGCAGGACAAGGCATGCGAGGCGGTGGCGCTGCACCGCCGCCACGGCACCACCACCACGGTGGCCAGCCTGGTCACCGACTCCGTCGAGGGGCTGACCAGGGCCGCCGCCGCGCTGGCCGAGCTGTGCGAGGAAGGGCTGCTGGCCGGGATCCACTACGAGGGCCCCTACATCGCCAAGGCCCGCTGCGGCGCGCACGACCCGACGTTGCTGCGCGAGCCGTCGCCGCAGGAGTTCGCCGGTCTGGTCAAGGCGGGGCGCGGGCACGTGCGGATGGTCACCATCGCGCCCGAGCTGCCCGGCGCGCTCGACACGATCAGGATGGCCGTCGCGGAAGGCGTGATCGCGGCGCTCGGGCACAGCGACGCCGACTACGACCAGACGATCACCGGCATCGAGGCCGGCGCGAGCGTGGCCACGCATCTCTACAACGCGATGCCGCCGCTCGGGCACCGCGCGCCGGGTCCCGTGGCGGCGCTGCTCGACGACGAGCGGGTGACGGTCGAGCTCGTCAACGACGGCGTCCACGTGCACCCGGCCATGCTGCGGCTGGCGTACGAGGTGGCCGGTCCCGGCCGGACGATGCTGATCACGGACGCCATGTCGGCCACCGGGCTGGGCGACGGCGACTACGTGCTCGGCCCCATGCAGGTGCGGGTGGAGGGCGGCGTGGCCAGGCTGGTCGAGGGCGGCTCCATCGCGGGATCCACGCTGACCATGGACGTCGCGTTCCGGCGCAGCGTCCAGGAGGTGGGCATGTCGCTGCCCGACGCCGTGCAGGTGGCCTCGCTGACGCCCGCGCGGGTGCTCGGCCTGGCCGGCCGGATCGGCTCGATCGCCGTCGGCAAGGCCGCCGACCTGGTGGTGCTCTCCGACTCGCTGGAGGTGGCCGGGGTGATGAAGGACGGCGTCTGGATCACGGAGCCCTGATGATCCTCACCGTGACGCTCAACCTCGCACTCGACGTGACGTACCAGGTCCCCGGCGTCCCCGGCGTGGACTGGGACGGCGTCAACCGCGTCAGCTCCGTGCACAGGCGCGCGGGCGGCAAGGGCGTCAACGTGGCCCGCGTGCTCGCCGCGCTCGGCCAGGACGTGCTGGTCACCGGCCTGGCGGGCGGGCCGACCGGGCAGGCGGTCGAGGACGACCTGCGCTCGGCGGGGCTGCCGAGCGCGCTGTCCCGCGTCGCGGGCGACTCGCGCACGACGCTGGCGGTCTCGGAGCACGAAGGGCGCACCGCGCTGTTCAACGAGCCGGGGCCCGAGATCACGCCTGCAGAGCTGGCCGCCTTCCTCCAGCACTTCGAGTCGCTGGTGGCCGCCGCCGACGCGGTGGTCATCTCGGGCAGCCTGCCGCGCGGCGTCCCCCTCGACGTCTACGCGACCCTGGCGGCGATCGCGGCAGAGCGCGGCGTGCCCGCCATCGTGGACGCCGACGGCGAGCCGCTGCGCCACGCGCCCAAGGGCCGACCGTCCGTGGTCAAGCCCAACGCGGAGGAGCTGGCCAGGGCCGTGCCCGGCGGCACCCCGGCCGAGGGCGCTCACGAGCTGCGCAGCCAGGGAGCGGAGGCCGTGGTGGTGTCCATGGGCTCCGACGGGCTGCTGGCCGTCACCGGCGAGGGAACGTTCAGGGCGCGGATGCCGTACACCGTGCGGGGGAACCCGACCGGAGCGGGCGATTCGCTCGTCGCGGGGCTCGCGCTGGGCCTGGTCGAGCCGGCGCCGTGGCCGGAGCGGCTGAGGCGGGCCGCGGCGCTGGGCGCCGCGGCCGTGGCCGCGCCGGTGGCCGGCGACTTCGACCCAGACGTGTACGCCGACATACACCCCCAGATCACCATCACGTAAGGAGCAGGCCATGCCCCTCGCCGCCATCGGCGACATCGTCACCCAGTCGCCCGCAGGGGTGGGCGCGTTCAACGTGATCCAGCTGGAGCACGCCACCGCCATCGTCAGCGGCGCGGAGGCGCTCGGCCTGCCGGTCGTGCTGCAGATCAGCGAAAACTGCGTGCGCTACCACGGCGCGCTGGAGCCCATCGCGCTGGCCGCGCTCGCGGTGGCCAGGCGGGCCGAGGTGCCCGTCGCGGTCCACCTCGACCACGCCACCGACCGCGTGCTCGTGCGGGAGGCGGTGGAGCTGGGGCTGGGCTCGGTGATGTTCGACGCCTCCGCGCTGCCCGACGACGAGAACGTCCGCGTCACCGCCGAAGTGGCGACCTGGTGCCACCAGCACGGCGTGTGGGTCGAGGCCGAGCTGGGCGAGGTCGGGGGCAAGGACGGCGTGCACGCGCCCGGGGCCCGCACCAAGCCGCACGAGGCGGTCGACTACGTGGCCAGGACCGGCGTGGACGCGCTGGCCGTGGCCGTGGGCACCTCGCACGCGATGACCACCAAGGACGCGGTGCTCGACCTGGAGCTGATCGCGGAGCTGCGGGCCGCCGTGCCGGTGCCCCTGGTGCTGCACGGCTCGTCCGGGGTGCCCGACGAGGTGCTGCGCGAGGCCGTACGGCAGGGCATGAAGAAGATCAACATCGCGACGCACCTGAACAAGGCGTTCACCGGCGCCGTCCGCGACTACCTGGCCCACGACGAGCGGGTCGTGGACTCCAGGAAATACCTCAACGCCGGTCGCGACGCGGTGGCCAGAGAGGTCTCGCACCTGCTCGGCGTGCTCACGAGCTGAGCTCTTTACGCATCAGCACGGCGGAGCGCCCCTTGATCCCCTCCCGGCCCGTCTCGACGTAGCCGAGCGAGGTGTAGAGGGCGATGTTGGTGGCCATCTTGACGTTCGTGTAGAGGCGCAGCGCGGGCAGCCCGAGCCTGCGCGCCTCCTCCTCGGCGAAGGCCAGCAGCCCGCGCCCGATCCCCTTGCCATGGCTCTCGGGGCGCACCGCCACGTTGTCCACCAGCAGGACGCCGTCCTCGGGGACGAGCACGATGAGGCCTTCCAGCCCGTCGGTGACGTGCACCAGGCCCGCGGCGATGAGCGCGCCGTAGTCGGCCTCCATCGGGACCGGCCGCATGCCGACGACCTCGATCCACGGCTCGTAGGCATCGTGCACGAGGCTCTCGACGGCGGCCAGGTCGGCCGCCCGCGCCGGTCTCATGCCCCCAATCTTGCCAGGACCCGCTCGGCCTGCCGCTGGAAAGTGCCGGGCGGATTGCGCGGGTGCTCGTACGACAGCAGGTAGAACCACACGAGCACGTGCGCCTTGCGGCACTCCCGCAGCCGCCGCTCCTCCGCCCGGCTCAGCTCGAACCGGTCCACGATCTCCACCTCGCCGTCCACCCACAGCGACACGTGCTCGGCCAGCTCCGCCAGCTCGAACGCCAGGTCGCTCGACCCGGAGTCCTCGTAGTCGACGATGCGGATTCGGGAGCCGTCCCACATGAAGTTCGCCAGGTTGCCGTCACCCGCCCCGAACACCGGCCTGATCCCCTCGTCGCCGGGCTCCCAGCTCTCCAGCCACCGGGCGCCCTCCTTCGCCGCCAGGTCCGTCAGCGGCTCCCTCGACGTCCACTCCGCGTGCCTGTGGCCGATCCACTCGACGATCGCCGCGCGCTGCCACGGGCGTAAGGGAACACCGCCGAGCACGTGCGCCGGCACCGCGGCGTGCAGCTCGGCGAGGGCCGCGGCCATGGCGGCGGCGTGCTCGGCGGTCACGGAGCTCCCGTGCAGCGAGACCCCGTCGATCCTGGACATCCGCACCGCGCCGTCCTCGAACGCGATCGGCTCGGGCGCCAGGCCGGGGGCGTGTTCGGCCAGCAGGCTCAGGGCCCGCCATTCGCGCTCAGCGGCACCCAGCTTGCCGTCGATGTAGCGCTTGGTGACGAGGCCGCCCTCATAGGTCAGGTCGTGGGTGTGTTTGACGTCGGTCACGCCCCGGACTCTAGAGGCAGCAGCCGCTCGACCGCGGCGGCCACCAGCTTGTGGGTCTCCTCCTCGCCGAACACGCCGGGCAGCGTGAGCCGCTCCACGATCAGCCAGTTCATCGCGAGATAGAGCAGCACCACGGTGGTGGCGTCGCCGGGCAGGCCGGAGTCGAGGTGGTAGCGGACGTTCGCGTCGACGTCGGCCCGGATCCGCTCGGTCAGCACGGCCCGCAGGTCCTCCCGCCTGGTCGCCTCCAGCCGCAGCTCCAGCAGCGCCAGATAGCCGGACCTGAACGACGACACCCGATCGACCAGCTCGTGCATCAGCTCGGCCACGCGGTCACGGTCGCGCGGCCCGCCCAGGCTGGCGGCGATCACCGCCGCGTCCGGCTGCAGCCGCTCGTAGATCCGGCCGCCCGCCTGGGTGAACAGCTCGTCTCGGCTGGCGAAGTAGTTGGAGGCCGTGCCGGTCGGCACCGCCGCCTGCGCGTCCACCGCCCTGAACGTCAGCCCGCGGGCCCCTTCCCTGGCCAGCACCTCGATCGCGGCATCGACCAGTGCCGCCCGCCTGGCGACGTTCTGCCTGACCACCTTGACACCACTCCATCTGTAGTACTACGGTCAAACCACTTCACTCATAGTACTTCAACTGGAGTCATTTTGCGCAAGCTGGTCTATTACATCGGCACCTCCATCGACGGTTACATCGCCGGTCCGGGCGGCGAGGTCGACTTCTATCCGCTGGCCGACGACATGGCGGCCGACATCAACGCGCAGTTCCCCGAGACGGTGCCGACGCACATCCGGGCCCAGATCGGCCTCGACACGCCCAACCTGCGCTTCGACACCGTGGTCATGGGCCGCGGGACCTACGAGCCCGCGCTCGCCGTCGGCGTGACGAGCCCGTACGCCCACCTGAGGCAGTACGTCGTGTCCGGCACCATCAAGAGCATCGACGACCCGGCCGTGGAGCTGGTCGCCGACGACCCGCTGGGCCTGGTGCGCCGGCTCAAGCAGGAGGACGGGCTGGACATCTGGCTGTGCGGCGGCGGGAGCCTGGCGGCGGCCGTCCTGCCGGAGATCGACGAGCTGATCGTCAAGTGCTACCCGGTGGTGGCCGGGTCGGGCATCCCCGCCTTCCACGGCGACTTCCGGCCGACGGCGTTCGCCCTGACCGGCACGCGGACGTTCAGCAACGGGGCGGTCGTGCTGACCTACACCCGCTAGACCTCGCCGCGGTAGGCGGTCAGGGGCTGCGGGTTGCTGTAGTCGCGCGAGTGCGCGATCAGGCCGTCCTCGATGCGCATCACCATGATGTACGAGCGCTCGAAGGGCTCGCCCGAGGGGACGAGGCTGCCGAGCAGGTCGTACTCGACGATGACCGTGCTGGGGTCGGCGGTCTCGTGGAGCCGGACGTTGTCCACCTTGTCCATCCTCGTCCGGGACCCTGCCATCGCGAACCTGCTCCGGTGCCCCTCCCTGCCCTCGAACCGGGTGGGGATGCCCGGCGGCGCGAACGGGATCTCGATCACGGAGTGCTCGGCGTACAGGTCGGCCAGCGCGGGCAGATCGCCGCCGACGGTCACCTGCAGGAAGCGCTCGGCCACTTCACGGGCAGAAGGCTGGTCGGACATCTCATACCTCCGGAGAGAGTTAGAATACGGAACGTAAAACCCGCTTAGACCTTACGGAACGCTCGTTCCGGTTGTCAATCGCCCCGGGAGGCCCGCATGACCGTCCCGCACCGCGCGGACGCCCGCCACAATCGCGCCCGCGTCCTGGCGGCGGCGCAGGCGGCCTTCGCCGAGCAGGGGCGCGCCGTGCCGCTCGACGTCATCGCCGGGCGCGCCGGGGTGGGCGCGGGCACCGTCTACCGGCACTTCCCGAGCAAGGAGTCGCTGCTCTCCGCCGTGATGAGCGAGCGCATCGAGCGGCTGGTCGCGGAGATCGGGGCGCTGACCGGCGACTCGGCCGATCCCGGCGCGACCTTCTTCGCCGCGTTCGAGCGGTCGGTCGAGCAGGTGGTGCTGAACAAGGCGCTCTGCGAGTCGATGGCCTCGGGCGAGCAGGTCCGGGTCGAGCCCGGCGTCCGTGAGCGCTACCTGGCGGCGCTGGAGCCGCTGCTGTCGCACGCCCAGGAGGCCGGCGCCGTCCGCGCCGACGTGGCGCTGCACGACGTGATGACCCTGATCGCGGGCTGCGCCACCATGCGGGCCGCCGGCGGCGCGGTCGGCACCTCGGTCGTGATGGACGGCCTCAAAGCTGCCACTGCCGTAACGAAACGTAACGAAACTCGGTGTGTGGAGTGCGGCGATCCCGTCCCGCCCGCCGGCACCGGCCGCCCGGCCCGCTACTGCGGCAACGCCTGCAGGCAGCGCGCCCACCGCCGCCGCCACGCATCCGGCTGACCGATCATGCCGACAGCGTCGGCACGCGCCTCACCCCAGCAGCGCCGCCGCCCGCGCGCCTCATCCCAGCAGCGCCACCGATCTCAAGCCGCCGCCCGCTCACCCCGTCACACCAGCGCTGCCGGTCTCACCACGGCACGGGGTGGCCGTCGCGGAAGAATCCGCCGGTCGGGCCGCCGTCCGGCAGGTCGACCGCCCACAGGACGCTCGCCGCCCCCTCCGCGACCGGCCGCCCGCCCGGGCCGCCCATGTCCGTCGCCACCCACCCGGGGCAGACGGAGTTGACCAGGATGCGCTCGCTGCGCAGGTCGGCGGCGAGCATCTTCGTCAGCGCGTTGAGCCCGGCCTTCGACACCGCGTACGCGGGCGTCCCCGACCCCATGGAGGCCATCGACCCCGCCTCGCTGGAGACGTTCACCACCCGCCCGTGCCGGCTCGCCCGCAGCAGCGGGAGCAGCGCCTGCGTCACCCGCCACGCCCCCAGCAGGTTGGTGTCCAGCGCCTCCCGCACCACCGTCAGATCGGCGCCGGCGGCCCGCTGCCACGTGTCGTAGTGAATGGCCGCGTTGTTGACCAGGACGTCCACCCGCTCGTGCCGGTCGCCGACCTCCCTGCCGAACCGCTCGGCCGACTCCGGGTCCGACACGTCGAGCTGCCAGGCCCGCGCCCCGATCCCCGCCGCGGCCTTCTCGGCCTTGCCCAGGTCTCTGGCGGTCAGCAGCACCGTGTCCCCGGCCGCCGCGAGCTGCCTGGCCACCTCCAGCCCGATCCCCCGATTGGCCCCGGTGACCACGCAGACGCGTCCGGCCATCACATCCTCCTCCGCAGGAAGTCCCGCTCGACCTCGTTGCCCGCACGCGCGACCGCCGCCGTGTACGCCTCCCCGGCCTCCGCCTCGCGGCCCAGCCGCCGCAGCAGATCGGCGCGTACAGCGTGGAACAGGTGGTAGTCGCTCACGTCGAGCCTATCGACCAGCCGCAACGCCGCCTCAGGACCCTCCACCTCGGCCACCGCCACGGCACGGTGCAGCGCCACGACCGGCCCGGGATCGAAGGTCGTCAGCAGGTCGTACAGCCGCAGGATCTGCCCCCAGTCGGTCTCCTTCGCCGTCGGCGCGTCGCTGTGCACGGCGTTGACGGCGGCCTGCACCTGGTACGGGCCGGGCTCGTCCCGCCGCAGGCACCACCGCACGAGCTCCTGCCCCTCCGCGATGAGCGCCCGATCCCACAGCCTCCGGTCCTGCTCCCCGAGCGGCACCAGATCGCCGCTCTCACCGGTACGCGCCGCCCGCCGCGACTCGACGAGCAGCATCAGCGCCAGCAGCCCCACGACCTCGGGCTCGCCCGGCATCAGCGCCGCCAGCAGCCGCCCGAGCCTGATGGCCTCGCGGCACAGCTCCTCCCGCACGAGCCGGTCGCCGGAGCTGGCGGTGTACCCCTCGTTGAAGATCAGATAGACCACGGCCAGCACGGCCCGCACCCGCTCGGGCAGATCGCCCTCCGCGGGCACCCGGTACGGGATCCGCGCGTCCCGGATCTTGCCCTTGGCCCGCACCAGCCGCTGCGCCATGGTCGCCTCCGGGACCAGGAACGCCCGCGCGATCTCCGCCGTCGTCAGCCCGCCGATCAGCCGCAGGGTGAGCGCCACCCGGGCATGGACGGCGAGCGCGGGATGGCAGCAGGTGAAGATCAGCCGCAGCCGGTCGTCCTGTACGGGCCCCTCGTCCTGCGGCTCATCGGGGACCTGCAGCAGCGCGGCCTGGGCGTGCTTGCCGGGCCGGGCCGACTCCTTGCGCAGCCGGTCCACGGCCCGGTTGCGGGCGGTCGTGATGATCCACCCCGCGGGGCTCGGCGGCAGCCCGGCCTCCGGCCACTGCCGCACCGCCACCGCGAACGCCTCCTGCACCGCCTCCTCGGCGACGTCGATGTCGCCGAAGGAGCGGACGAGCACGGAGACGGCCCGGCCGTACTCCGCACGGAACACCCGCTCTATCTCAGGTTCGATGAGCATGCGCCGTCCGCCGGGGTCACCGGTCGAGCGCGGCCCCGCGCTGGATGTCCTCCACCACCGTCTTGGCCACGAGCAGGGTCGCCCCGGTGACCTTGCGGTAGATCGCGATGGCCTTGACCGTCTTTCCGTCGCGCAGCGCCGCGTAGAACTCCGGCGGCAGCAATTCACCGTCGGTCACGGCGTCGACCAGCACGGGGTCGACGCCGAGATGCCGCTGCAGATAAGCGACCTGCTTCTCAAGCCGGGCGAGTCTCTCCTCAACGGATTCCATGGCCGAAACCCTACCCGGCGGATCAGCGCTGGGTCGGCGCCACCACGACCTCGACCCGCTGGAACTCCTTGATGTCGGAGTAGCCCGTGGAGGCCATCGTCCGCTTGAGCGCGCCCATCAGGTTCATCGAGCCGTCCGCGACGCTCGACGGCCCGTGCAGGATCTGCTCCAGCGTCCCCACCGTCCCGAACTCGACCCGCCGCCCGCGCGGCAGGTCCGGGTGGTGCGCCTCGGACCCCCAGTGGAACCCGTGCCCGGGCGCCTCGGACGCCCTGGCCAGCGGCGAGCCGACCATCACGGCGTCCGCGCCGCAGGCGATCGCCTTGGCGATGTCGCCGGACGTGCCCATGCCGCCGTCGGCGATCACGTGGACGTACCGGCCGCCCGACTCGTCCATGTAGTCGCGCCGCGCGGCCGCGACGTCCGAGATCGCGGTGGCCATCGGCACGGCCACGCCGAGCACGTTGCGCGTCGTGTGCGAGGCGCCGCCGCCGAACCCGACCAGCACGCCCGCCGCGCCGGTGCGCATGAGGTGCAGGGCCGCGGTGTAGGTGGCGCACCCGCCGACGATGACCGGCACGTCGAGCTCGTAGATGAACTGCTTGAGGTTGAGCGGCTCGGCCCGCCCCGAGACGTGCTCGGCGGAGACGGTCGTGCCACGGATGACGAAGATGTCGACGCCCGCGTCGATCACGGCCTTGTGGTACTGGACGGTGCGCTGCGGCGACAGCCGGACGGCCGTCGTCACCCCGGAGGCGCGGATCTCCTCGATCCGGCGGCCGATCAGGTCCTCCTGGATCGGCGCGGCGTAGATCTCCTGGAGCCGCCTGGTGGCCGCCTCCGTGTCGAGGACGGCGCACTCCTCCAGCAGCGGCGACGGGTCTTCGTACCGGGTCCACAAGCCTTCGAGGTCGAGCGGCGCGAGCCCGCCGAGCCGGCCGATCTCGATCGCGGTGGCGGGCGAGACCACGCTGTCCATGGGAGCGACGACCACGGGCAGCTCGAACCGGTAGGCGTCGATCTGCCAGGAGATCGAGACCTCCTCCGGGTCGCGGGTGCGCCGCGAGGGCACCAGGCCGATCTCGTCAAGCGCGTACGCCCGCCGCCCGGTCTTCCCCCGGCCGATCTCCACCTGCTGAGTCATGACTTACCTTCTGTGATAGTTCGGAGCTTCCACGGTCATCTGGATGTCGTGGGGGTGGCTCTCCTTGAGGCCCGCTGCCGTGATCGGCATGAGCTCGCAGTCGGTGTGCATCTGGGGGATCGTCCGGCAGCCTGCGTACCACATGCCCTGGCGCAGCCCGCCTATGAGCTGGTGGGCGACGGCCGCGACCGGCCCGCGGTAGGGGACCTGACCCTCGATGCCCTCGGGGATGTACTTGTCCTCGCCGCCGACGTCGGCCTGGGCGTAGCGGTCCTTGCTGAAGGAGGTGCCGCCGCGCTCGCGGTTGCGTACGGCGCCGAGCGAGCCCATCCCGCGGTACGACTTGAACTGCTTGCCGTTGATGAAGATCAGCTCACCCGGCGACTCCTCGCACCCGGCGAGCAGCGAGCCCAGCATGACCGTGTCCGCGCCGGCCGCGATCGCCTTGACGATGTCGCCGGAGTATTGCAGGCCGCCGTCGCCGATCACCGGCACCCCGGCGGGCGCGCACGCCTTGGAGGCCTCGTAGATCGCGGTGACCTGCGGCGCGCCGACCCCGGCCACCACCCGGGTGGTGCAGATGGAGCCCGGCCCCACGCCCACCTTGACCGCGTCGGCGCCCGCGTCGACCAGCATCTGGGCGCCCGCCCTGGTCGCGATGTTGCCGCCGATGACCTCGACCTTGCTGTTGGCCTTGACCTTGGCGATCATCTCGGCCAGGCCCTTGGAGTGCCCGTGGGCCACGTCGACGACCACCACGTCGACGCCGGCCTCGATCAGCGCCTTGGCCCGCAGCTCCGCGTCGCCGCCGACGCCGACCGCCGCGCCCACGATGAGCCGGCCGTCCGCGTCCTTGGTGGACAGCGGGTACTGCTCGCTCTTGGTGAAGTCCTTGACCGTGATCAGCCCGCGCAGCCTGCCCTCGGTGTCGACCAGGGGAAGCTTCTCGATCTTGTTCTGCCTGAGCAGCGCGAACGCGTCGTCGCGCGACACCCCGACCGGCGCGGTGACCAGCGGCATCTTCGTCATGACCTCGCGTACGGGCCGCGACTGGTCCGTCTCGAAGCGCATGTCACGATTTGTCACGATCCCAACGAGCGTGCCCGACATGTCCGTCACCGGCACCCCGGAGATCCGGTACGTCGCACACAGCCGCTCGACGTCGGCCAGCGTGTCGTCGGGACTGCAGGTGACCGGGTTGGTGACCATGCCGGCCTCGGACCGCTTGACCAGGTCCACCTGCTGGGCCTGCTCCTCGACGGACAGGTTGCGGTGCAGGATGCCGATGCCGCCCTGCCTGGCCATGGCGACCGCCATGCGGGCCTCGGTGACGGTGTCCATGGCCGCCGAGACGAGCGGGATGGACAGCGTGACGCCCCGCGACAGGCGGGATCTGGTCTCTGCCTCTCCTGGTTGGAGATCTGAATAACCGGGCACCAACAGCACGTCGTCGAAGGTCAATCCGACCTCGGTGAACTTGGACATGCTGCGGCCCCCTCCTGCCGATGCGCTGATTCAGCTAAGTCTAGGGCCTGCATCCAAATAGCGTTTAACGGCCTCTGCTCCGCAGAGGCGGGCTCGGTCGCCTCATGCCGCCGTCTTCCCCCGCTCTGGTCGCTGCGCTCCCGCCACTCCTCCAGACGACGGCACTCCCTCGCAAACCCCAGACCTCGCTCCGCGAAACGGGCGCGGTCGCCCGCCGCCGCCTTCCCCCGCTCTGGTCGCTACGCTCCCGCCGCTCCTCCAGACGACGGCACTCCCTCGCAAACCCCAGACCTCGCTCCGAAACAGGGTCCGCACGGGGTCTGGACGCAGTGATGCCGGGAGGACGATGACCCCCACGGCCCTTCGTACTCCCGGCATCGAAAAGTGCCGGGGGATGAGGCGGTCGGTGATCCGTCCCATCCCCCGGCCACCGGCATCCGGGCGCGATGGCGCTCCGCGCCACCGAACCCCCCTCCGCGTCCTGATGGCCGGCGCCACCGCTCCCTTGTCTGGATGCCGACGCTAAGTAAAGCCTGCGTTACTCAACGGAACATCGCAATGGGAAAACGT
Source organism: Nonomuraea rosea (assembly GCF_039539705.1). Lineage (NCBI taxonomy): Bacteria > Bacillati > Actinomycetota > Actinomycetes > Streptosporangiales > Streptosporangiaceae > Nonomuraea > Nonomuraea rosea. Next base: position 465,833 of record NZ_BAABDQ010000001.1, read on the forward strand.
GCAATTGCACGAAGTTGCACATCCGCCTCCACGAGTCAGCGCAACGACCGGACACAGGAGTAACGCGGGGTTATCCTCGCGGCACGCCCGTGTCCCCCCGACGGAGCTGCCGAACATGCGCAACGAGTCCCGAACCGTGTCGGATCCCTTCGAGACGCTGGGTCTCGACCCTGGCCAGACCGCGCTCTACACGGCCGTGCTGAGGCTGCACCGCGCCACCCGCACCGATCTCGCGCAGGCCATGAACGGCCCCGTCGAGAAGGTCGGCCGCCAGCTCGACGACCTCGTGAAGCTCGGGGTGGTCGACGAGCAGTCCGGCGAATACCTGGCCAGGCACCCGGCCGCGGCGCTGGGCCGGGTGATCGCCGAGCGGCTGGACCGGCTGGCCGCGGAGAGCCGCATGATCGACTCCGCGCTCGGTTCGATCCGCGGGCTGATCCGCGACTACGACGCCGGCCGCGACTACCAGAGCGGGCCGTTCACGGTGGAGATGGTGAGCGGGGCGGACGTGCTCTACGAGAGCGTGCTCGGCATCGCCGTCCAATCCCCGCCGATGGAATTACTCACGGCGATTCCGGACGATCGCACCATGATCGACTTTGCCCAGAAATTTGCGGACCCGTGGATTGACGCACAGAAACGGAAGCTCCTCACGGTTCACGCGATCATCCCGGTCTCCACCCTCACCCTCCCCGGCGTACGCGACCAGCTCACCGAGCTGATCGAGACCGGCGGCAAAGTACGCACGCTCGACCGGATCCCGAGCTGGTTCATGACCGCAGGGCCTGAGGTGGCGGGCCTGCCGCCGTTCTGGGGCGGCAACCTGCCCGACCACGCCTACAACTTCTACCTCGTACGCACGCCGATCGCCGTCGGCCTGCTCAGGACGCTGTTCGACGAGCTGTGGGGCAGAGCCGTGCCCCTGCCGTGGGGCCGCCGGGGCGGCGGGATGGTCAAAGTGCTGCGCCTGGCCGCGCAGGGCATGTGCGACGAGTCGATCGCCCGCCAGCTCGGCGTGTCGGTCCGGACGGTCCGGGCAAGATTCGCCGACGCCATGGCCGAGTTGGGCGCGCAATCACGCTTCCACGCTGGGGTGGAGGCCGCCAGACGCGGATGGCTGAGCTAATAGCCACCGCTGGGGCCGCTTCGGTCATATGGTGGGAAGGTGCTGGAAGACGTCCCCCGCGACCCGTTCGCGGACGACCCGAACGACCCTTCCTCTGCGATGGGTGCGCTCGACGACGCCGAGCCACTCACCGCGGCCGAACGCGATGAGGCCATCACCGACCTCGCCGACGTCGAGGTCTTCCGCTCCCTGCTGGAGCCGCAGGGCGTACTGGGTCTCGTCCTCGACTGTCCCGAATGCGGCGAGCAGCACTTCTTCGACTGGGAGCTGCTGCGCGGCAACCTGCGGCAGATGATCGAGAAAGGCCAGCCGCAGGTTCACGAGCCGGCCTTTCATCCGGACCCGGCCGACTACGTCAGCTGGGAATACGCCAGAGGCTATGTCGATGGCGTCATCGACACGGAGGAACGCCGCTGACCGACATCATCGAGCAGCGCGGCCAGCAGCCGCGCGGCTCGATCGCCTGAATCAGGCACTTCTCCGCGACCGAGCGCGTCGAGCAGCGCGTCGGTCTCCTCTTCTGGCGTCAAGCCGACTCCAGCTCGGCCATCTGCCGCAATCTGGCCAGCGCCCGATGCTGGGCGACGCGGACCGCACCTGGTGACATACCGAGTACATTACCGGTCTCCTCCGCCGAGAGCCCCGACACCACCCGCATCAGCAGCAACTCGCGCTGGTTCTCGGGCAGTCTGGCCAGCAGCCTGCGTGCGTGCTCCACCTCGATGTAGCGGACGACCGTCTCCTCGGGCCCAGGCCCGTCGTCCGGCCCGTCGGGCAGATCTTGAGTAGGTACGGCCGAGCGCACCGAGCTGCGCAGCGCGTCGGCCACTTTGTGCGAGGCGATCCCGAACACGAAGGAGGCGAACGGCCGCCCCATGTCCCGGTATCGCGGCAGCGCGGACAGGACCGCGATGCACACCTCCTGGGCTACGTCATCGGCAATGTGATATTGCCCTGAAACCCTGCCCAGCCTGGCGCGGCAATACCGCACCACCATCGGACGCAACTCGCCGAGCAGGGATTCGATCGCACTGCGATCACCCTGTACGGCGAGGCTCGTCAGTTCCCTTAGGTCGGAGTCATCCGTCCGTGCCGGAAGTCTCGACGCGAGCCTTACCCCAATTTTGGCGTCGGCGACGCTTCCCTCGCTCACGATAGGCATGATGCCCGCACTGATCCGGCCTGTCGTCATTGCGAACGGCTACGGATTGGTCACATTGAAGCGACGATAACTAAGAGTAATCGTATGACTACACTAAGACTTAACTGCTGACATAATGTTTCATCCCATAACCCGAAATGCACGACAATTGTCAGACCCTGACGCTTATCGCCTGCTTCCGGTTTACTCCATTAATCCACCTTTTTCCCCACTTCTACTCGCCCGGAGGCCACACTGCCCTCCCCTGCCCCCTCGTCCCCCATGCTTCCCAGCCCTGATTTCGCACCCGACCGAAAACCCCACTCCGCACCCGCTGGAACGCTCCATGGCCACGAGCGCCCTCCCGCGCCCCTCCTGCCGGACCCCTGCAGGGCCCCTGTGCGGCTCTCCAGGCACGTACAGGGGCGCAAAAACCGTACGGCCCGCACCCCCTCCGGGTGCGGGCCGTACGGCTGAAGAGAAACCAGGTCAGTGGCCGTGGCCGTGACCGTGACCGCCGCCGGCGGCCGGAGACTCGTCCTCGGGCTTGTCCACCACGAGAACCTCGGTGGTGAGCAGCATGCCCGCGATCGAAGCCGCGTTCTGCACAGCCGAGCGCGTGACCTTCACCGGGTCGATGACGCCCTGGGCGAGCAGGTCGCCGTACTCGCCGGTGGCGGCGTTGAGGCCGTGACCGGGCTTGAGCTCGGCGATCTTGTGGGTCACCACGTAGCCCTCGAGACCGGCGTTCTCGGCGATCCAGCGAGCCGGCTCGACCAGCGCGCGGCGCACGACGCCGACACCGGTGGCCTCGTCGCCCGTCAGACCGAGGTCGTCGAGCTCCTTGGAGACGTGGATGAGCGCGGAGCCACCGCCGGAGACGATGCCCTCCTCGATGGCGGCGCGCGTCGCGGAGATCGCGTCCTCGAGGCGGTGCTTCTTCTCCTTCAGCTCCACCTCGGTGGCGGCGCCGACACGCAGCACGCACACACCGCCGGCGAGCTTGGCCAGACGCTCCTGCAGCTTCTCGCGGTCCCAGTCGGAGTCGGACTGCTCGACGGCAATCTTGATCTCCTTGACCCGGTCCTCGATGGCCGCCGCGTCGCCCGCGCCGTCGACGATGGTCGTGGTGTCCTTGGTGACCACGATGCGGCGCGCGGTGCCGAGCACCTCGGTGCCGACGTGCTCCAGCTTCAGGCCGACCTCTTCGCTGACGACCTGGCCACCCGTGAGGATGGCGATGTCCTGCAGCATCGCCTTGCGGCGGTCGCCGAAGCCCGGGGCCTTGACGGCCACGGAGGTGAAGGTGCCGCGGATCTTGTTGGTGACCAGAACGGCCAGGGCTTCGCCCTCGACGTCCTCGGCGATCACGAGCAGCGGCTTCTTCGTCTGCGCGATCTTCTCCAGCAGCGGCAGGAAGTCCGCGATGGAGGAGACCTTGCCCTGGGTGATCAGGATGTAGGCGTCCTCGAGGACGGACTCCATCCGCTCGGGGTCGGTGACCATGTAGGCCGACAGGTAGCCCTTGTCGAACTGCATGCCCTCGGTGAACTCGAGCTCCATGCCCATGGCGTTGGACTCTTCGACGGTGAGGACACCGTCCTTGCCCACCTTGTCGAACGCCTCGGCGATCAGATCGCCGATCTGCGCGTCCTGAGCGGAGATCGTCGCGACATTGGCGATCTCCTTCTTGTCCTCGACCGGGCGCGCGCTGGCGAGCAGCTTGTCGCTAATCGCCTTGGCGGCCTTGTCGATGCCGCGCTTCAGCGACAGCGGCGAGGCGCCGGCGGCCACGTTGCGCAGGCCCTCGCGGACCATGGCCTGGGCCAGGACGGTCGCGGTGGTGGTGCCGTCGCCCGCGATGTCGTTGGTCTTGGTGGCAACTTCCTTGGCGAGCTGGGCGCCGAGGTTCTCGTAGCGCTCCTCCAGCTCGATCTCACGAGCGATGGTCACACCATCGTTCGTGATCGTCGGCGCACCGAACTTCTTGTCGATGACGACGTTGCGGCCACGCGGGCCGAGGGTAACCTTCACGGCGTCCGCGAGGGCGTTCACTCCGCGCTCGAGCGCGCGGCGGGCGTCCTCGTCGAACTCCAGGATCTTCGCCATGCTGAAAGTCCTCTCCTAGCATCGAAAGCCCCGGTCGCCCTGAAGAGCGCCCGGGGCCCGACACATCCGGCTCTACTTCTCGATGATCGCGAGAACATCGCGGGCGGAGAGCACGAGGTACTCCTCGCCGCCGTACTTGACCTCGGTGCCGCCGTACTTGCTGTAGAGGACGATGTCGCCCTCCGAGACGTCGAGCGGAATCCGCTTGTCGCCGTCCTCATCCCAGTTGCCGGGGCCCACCGCGAGGACCTTGCCCTCTTGCGGCTTCTCCTTGGCGGTGTCCGGGATGACCAGGCCAGAAGCGGTGGTCTGCTCGGCCTCAAGCGGCTGAACCACAATGCGGTCGCCGAGCGGCTTAACGGGAACCTTGGTGGCGGTCGTCACGATCGGACCTCCCCTTCAGATTTGAATGATCTAGAAGAGGCGACCAGTTGGGCCTGCCGTCGCGGGTGTCAGACCTGCCTCGTCGCACGTTGGCACTCTCAATGGGAGAGTGCCAACAGGAAACATATGCAAGAGGGGCTTGACAGTCAACACGAACGCGTCTGCTGAGAGCGATACGGCCCACGAGCCGGTCAGGGAATCCCCTGGTCCGCGCATGTCGCCAACGGCCGTACCCAGTCTTTCATGTGCTCTCCCACATGGGCGAACATCCGCGCCGACACTTCGCGTCCCGCTCGTCCCGGCCGGCGGCGGCCGGGCCTTCGGGCCGGCGCGCCCTTCCCTCGCGCTAACGTCGTCCTACGTGGACCTGGACGCCTTCAACGAGTTGCTGACCCCGCGCGGGCAGCGGGCGCTCGCCGAGGCCGTGGAGCTGACCGGCAAGGACCCGGTCGCCGCCGCCACGACGCTGCGCAAGACGTACGACGCCGCTCTCACCTCCGCAGCCCTCACCCAGGCAGGGCTCAGGGAGCGGGCGAAGGCGAAGTTCGGGGCGGACGCGAAGGTGATGTACTTCACGCCGCACGGTTTGGAACAGTCCACACGGGCGGAGGTCGCCGAGCATCGCGCCCGCCGGCTGGTCGCCTCGCATCGCGCCGGCGCGCCGGAGTCCGCGCGGCCGCCCACGGTGGTGGACGCCTGCTGCGGCATCGGCGGCGACCTTCTCGCGCTGGCCCGCGCGGGCTGCGCCGTCGCGGCAGTGGACACCGACCCGCTGACCGTCGCCGTGGCCAGGGCCAACGCCGAGGTGTCCGGGCTGGGCGACGCGGTGACGGTGACCGTGGGCGACGCGGCCGGGATCGAGCCCGAGGGGTACGACGTCCTGTTCGCGGATCCGGCCCGGCGGACGAGCAGGGGCAGGACGTTCGACCCCATGGCGTACTCGCCGCCGTGGCCCGTGGTGCTCGACCTGGTCGCCAGGGCCCGCCTGGCCTGCCTCAAGGTCGCCCCCGGCATCCCGTACGAGTTCATCCCCGAGGACGCCGAGGCCGAATGGGTCTCCTACAAGGGCGAGGTCAAGGAGGCCGCGCTCTGGACCGGCCACGGGACGGGCAGGCGGGCCACGCTGCTGCCCGGCGGCCACACCCTGACCGCCACCGGGGTCCAGGCGCCCGTCGGGCCCGCCGGGCGATACGCGTACGAGCCTGACGGCGCCGCCATCCGGGCGCACCTCGTGGGCGAAGTGACCGAAATGGTGAACGGACGGCTGCTCGACCCGATGATCGCCTACATCACCGGCGACGTCCCGATAGACACTCCATGGGCCGCTCGATATGAAATCGAGGAGGTCATGCCGTTCTCACTGAAAAGGCTGCGCGCCGCACTCCGTGAGCGACAAATCGGCAATGTCACTATCAAGAAGCGCGGCTCCGCCGTGGACATCGAACGCCTGCGCGCCGATCTGCGACTCAACGGGAAGAATTCCGCAGTAATCATCCTGACCAGAATTGGCGATAAACCGTTCGTACTCATCTGTGACACGCCCCCACCAGCCTGAACACCTCAAACCGGTCATTCTTCCGTTAACCGCGATCTTTCAATTCAGCCCTGACGGACCTTGATCGAAAGGCTAAGGTGGGCGGGCGGGAGTTCTCCCCCCTAATGCGGTTAACCGCGTTCTCTCTCTTCCATCTGCAGACCGGACCTATCCCACCGCTGCGCGGCAGACCGTCGGCGAGCGAAGGAGCTTTCGGTGGACCATTCCAACCACACCACCACCCTTCTTCAGGCAGGCGGCCACGCCGCCATCTCCGAGAGGATGCGAGACCTGCTGGCGCGCGCCGCACAGGACCATGTGTACGAGCAGCGCACCCAGGGAGCCGTGCTCGACGAGATCCGCCAGCGACTCGAAGGCATGGAGTGGCTGCTGCGTGAGGTGCGTGAGCGTGAGCTGGGCGGCCTCAGCGGCACCTTGCAGGCGGTCAGCGGGCGGCTGGACGACATCACCGCCAAGCCGCCGATGTGGGCTGAGGGCCTGGCGCAGCACGTGGAGGCGGTTCGCGACCATGTGGACGCCGTCGGGGAGAAGGTGGGCGACGTCGATGCCCGCGTGGCCCCGGTCGCCGAGTTGCCGAGCCTGTGGGCCGACCTCGGCACTGTCGGCGAAAGCGTGGACGAAGCACTCAACCGCCTGCAGACCGTGCTCAACACCACTGATGGCATCACCCGGGGAATGTCCGACTTCGCCGCCACGCTGGCCACCCTCAACTCCAGCATGGAAGCAGCCGCGAGCCGTTTCACCAGGCTCGACAAGTCCATGACCGAGCTGGCCACGCGCACCGACCGGGTCGAGATCGTGGTCGCCGACCTCTCGGAGGGCATCGGCGAGCGACTGGCCGGGACGGCCGAGCAGCTGTCCGACAAGGTGGACGCCGCCGAGCAGCGCCTGACGGCCCGGCTGGACGGGACCGACCAGCGTCTGACCACCAGGCTCGACGAGACCGACCAGCACGTCGCCGCCCGGCTCGACGAAACGGACCGGCAGGTCATCGCCCGGCTGGACGAGACCGACCGGCACGTCACCGCCCGGCTCGGCGAGACCGACCAGCGCCTGACCACCAGGCTCGACGAGGCCGACGAGCGGCTCTCGGTCCGGCTCAAGGAGGCCGACGAGCAGCTCACGACCCGCCTGTCCGACGTCGAGCAGCGGCTCGCCACGCGGCTGGACGAGGCCGACCGCCACCTCGCCGTCGAGCTGGGCGAGAGCGAGCAGCGCCTGGCCGCCCGGCTCGACGGCGTCGACTCCAAGCTCGACCGGGCCGAGGGCAAGCTCGTCGGCCTCGACTCCAGGCTGACCGGCTTCGACAGCCGGCTGGAGTCCGCCGACGAGGCCCTGGCCGACATCGACACCCGGCTCGACGGTCTCGACGGCACGGTGGGCGGCGTCGACAAGCGCCTCACGTCCGTCGACGGCCGGCTCGGCGGTGTGGACAAGCGGCTGGGCACCATGGACGGGCACCTGGGCCGTCACGACGACCGGTTCGACGCCCTCGACGTACGCATCGACGCCCGTTTCACCGCGCTCGACGAGCGGATGGCCACCACCGACCAGCACCTCAGCGAGGGCGCCACCCGCAACGAGGGCCGCTTCAACAAGCTCGACACCCAGATGGACGCCATCGACGAGCGGCTGGTCGAGGCCGAGGAGCACCTGAGCAGCCGCTTCGACGCCATCGACGGCCAGTTCGGCGGGCTCGACACCCGCTTCAACGGCCTCGACACGCACATCAACGGGCTGGCCACCCGCGCCGAGCAGGCCACCGAGCACCTGGAGGCGGTGGACGACCGCATCGAGGCCGTCAACCAGCGCGTGGGCCAGCTCCCGGCCACCCTGGCCATCCCCGAGCGGGTCGGCGAGCTGATCCAGTCGCAGGCCGGCGAGCAGGCCGAGCGCCTGACGGCCGCCACGGAAGCGCTCACCGAGCTGGTCAGCTCGCGGCCCGACCGTGACGATCTCACCGAGACGGTCACGGGCATCGTCCAGCCCGCCACCACCGACCTCAACAAGCGCCTCGGCGCCCTGGAGGAGACCATGCTGGTGCTGGCCGAGGCCCTCCTCAGGCCGACGAGGACCAAGGACTGAGCCCTCCCAGAGCAACAGCCACGCCCGCCCAGCGCCAGCTCCCCGGAGCGACAGCCGTCCCCGGCCAGGGCCAGGTCCCCGAAGTGAGGACCTGAGCCCGGGGCCGGGTTCAGCCGATTTCGGGGAGCTTGTCCGGGTTGACCAGGGCGTACACCGCTTGGACCCGCATGCCCGAGGCGTCCGGCTCGACGGTGAGGGCGGCACGGACCTCGCCGTGGTACATCAGCAGGAAGGTCGCGCCCGCCCACCGCACCTCCAGCGCCGTCCACCGGGGCCCCAACCTGGCCATCAGCCGCGCCACCTTGGCCGCCCCGCGGATCGGCCGCAGCGCGGCCCGCACCTGCCCGCCGCCGTCGTTCCACAGCGTGACGTCCGGGGCGAGCACGTCCATCAGGTCCGCCAGGCTGCCGCCCAGCGCCGCGGCCACGAACCGCTCCGCCGCCTGCCTGGCCTGCCCGGGATCGGCCTGGAAGCGCGGCCGCCTGGCCTGGACGTGCGCCCTGGCCCGGTGCGTGAGCTGCCGGGCGGCGGCCGGCGTGCGGTCCAGGATCCTGGCGATCTCCGCGTGCTCGAACCCGAACGCCTCCCGCAGCACGAACGCCGCCCGCTCCAGCGGCGACAGCGTCTCCAGCACCACCAGCAGCCCCATGCTGATGCCGTCGGCGCGCGACACCGGGTCCTCGGCGCCCACCAGCGGCTCGGGGAGCCACGGCCCCACATAGCTCTCCCGCGCGGTCCGCAGGGCCCGCAGCCGGTCGAGCGAGCGCCGCACGGCGATGCGTACGAGGTAGGCCCTGGGGTTGTCCAGCTCGGCCCGATCCACCCTGGACCAGCGCAACCACGTGTCCTGCACGACGTCCTCGGCGTCCGCCACGCTGCCGAGCATGTCGTACGCCAGCGTGAACAACAGCTTCCTGTGCTCGCGGAACACGTCTTCCACAATCCTCACTCCTCAGCCGGGCGCCTGGCCATAAGACTCGTGGGCACCCCGAGAACGTGACATGCGGAAGACGCGGACCTCAGACGTGGACCGTGGTGATCGGCAGCGAGGAGTCGGCGGGGATCTGCAGCGAGGACGGCGTGACCCCGGCCGCGACCAGGTCGGAGCCGAGTGCGGCGACCATGGCGCCGTTGTCGGTGCACAGCCCGGGACGCGGCACCCGCACGCGTACGCCGGCCGCGTCGCACCGCTCCTGAGCCAGCGCCCGCAGCCGGGAGTTGGCCGCCACGCCGCCGCCGATCAGCAGGTCGTGCACGTCGTATTTCCGGCAGGCCTGCAACGCCTTGCGGGTCAGCACGTCCACCACGGCCTCCTGGAAGGACGCGGCCACGTCGGGCACGTGGACGGCCTGCCCGGACGCCTCCCGGGCCTCGACCCAGCGCGCCACGGCGGTCTTGAGCCCGGAGAAGGAGAAGTCGAGCGTGCCGTCGTCCACCTTGCCGCGCGGGAACGCGATCGCGGTCCCCGAGCCGTCGAGTGCGGCCCTGTCGATGTGCGGACCGCCGGGGAACGGCAGCCCCAGCACCCGCGCGACCTTGTCGAACGCCTCCCCGGCCGCGTCGTCCACGGTCGAGCCGAGCGAGATCACGTCGCCGGCCACGTCGGGCACGAGCAGCAGCGAGGAGTGGCCGCCGGACACCAGCATGGCGATGCACGGCTTCGGCAGCGGCCCGTGCTCAAGCTGGTCGACGGCGACGTGGGCGGCCAGGTGGTTGACGCCGTAGAGGGGCACGCCGAGCCCGAGCGCGTAGGACTTGGCCGCGGCCACGCCGACCAGCAGCGCCCCCGCCAGCCCAGGACCTGCCGTCACGGCGATCGCGTCTATGTCGGAGAACCTGAGCCCGGCGGCCGCCAGCGCGGCCTCCACGGTGGGCGTCATGGCCTCCAGGTGAGCGCGCGAGGCGACCTCGGGCACCACGCCGCCGAACCTGGCGTGCTCCTCCATGCTGGAGGCGATCGTGTTGGCCAGCAGCGTGTGGCCCCTGACGATGCCGATGCCGGTCTCGTCGCAGGACGTCTCGATGCCCAGGACCAGGGGTGCGTCAGTCACCAAGCTTCCTTCTCATCATGATCGCGTCGGTGCCGTCGTCGTAGTAGCGGCGGCGGGTGCCGATGTCCTCGAACCCGAAATGCCGGTAGACCGCCTGCGCCCTGGGGTTGTCGGCGCGCACTTCCAGGAAGATCTCGCGCGCTCCCCTGCGGACCGCCTCGCCCAGCAGCTCGGTCAGCATGGCGCTGCCGATGCCGGTGCCCTGGTGCTTCTCCAGCACCGCGATGGTCTGCACGTCGGCCTGGTCGGCCGCGGTGGCGAGCCCGGCGTAGGCCACGATCTCCTCGTCGACCAGGACCACCACGTAGTGGCGCGAGCGCGGCATGTCGGCGATCTCGCCGCGCATCATGCCCTCGCTCCACGCGTCGAGCGGGAACGTGGCCCGCTCGATCGCCATGACCGCGGGCAGGTCGGCCGCGGTCATCTCTCTCAGTTTCACGCCGTCACCCTCTTGGGCGCGCCGGGCGCGACGGCGTCGGGCCTGCGCAGGTAGATCGGGCGCGGGAGGTCGAGCGGCGTGCCCTCGGCCAGCCGCTCGGCCGCCAGGGCGGCCAGGGCTCCCGCGTACGGGTACGGCGGCACGTCGTCGAGGACAGAGCCCTCTTGTCCCAAAATTTCGGCATAAAGCGCGGCACCAGCCCCTACGACCGGCACCCCCTTCACCGGCACCTCGGCGGGCCGGTCCACGAAGGGCCCGTCGATCCGGGTGCGCATGTCGGCGTATCGCGCCCAGAACACCTCTTTGCGCCGCGCGTCGGTGGCCACCAGGAACGGCTCAGCGAGCCCGCTGCCGTAGGCGACCGCGTCGAGCGTGCAGATGCCGTACGCGGGCACACCCAGCGTCGTGGCGAGCCCCTGCGCGGTCATCAGGCCCACGCGCAGCCCGGTGTAGGGCCCGGGGCCACTGCCCGCCACGATGGCCGTCACGTCGCGCAGCGCCGCCCGCGCCTCGCCCAGCACGAGCTCGATGGTGGGGACGAGCAACTCGCCGTGCCGCCGGGCGTCGATCGTCGTGGATTCGGCGAGCACCCGCTCACCGTCGTGGAGGGCAGCGGTGACGGCGGGCGTCGCGGTATCAAAGGCCAGGACCAACACGACTGTTTAGCCTACCCGCCGCACCGGTCCCGCCCGGCCCATACGGGTCAGGCCCAGCCCTGTCAGGCACAGCCCTGTCAGGTACAGCCCTGTCAGGCCCAGCCCGTACGCCGCTTCAGCCAGTCGAGCGCCACCACGCCCTGCGCCCGCTGGAACGCCCTGACCGTCGGGAGTCCCGGCGGGTCCGGCAAAGGGCCATGCCGGACGAAAAAGCCGGTGAGCGCGGCGACGACCGACGTGACGCCCGGATCGGGGTCGGCGAACAGCTCGTGCGGCGCGGGCCCGCCCTGCATCCCGATCGAGGGCAGCAGGCACACCAGGTCGAACCAGGGCGCGCCCACGCACGCCCACGGCCAGTCCACGACGTACACGCGGTCGTCGGTGAGCAGGATGTTGTCGGCCCGCAGGTCCGCGTGGACCAGACTGTCGCCCGCCGCGGCCGCGGCCCAGCCGGACTCCAGCTCGGCCAGCGCGCCGAGGTGACGCGCCACCCACGGGTCGAGGCCGGCGGTGTCCTCCTCCTCCAGCAGCTGCCGCCAGCCCCGGAGCATCGGTCCGAACGACTCGGCGATCGGCGGCGCGGCGATGGGGGCGGGCGTGAGCGCGGCCGACATCTCGCCGACGGCCGCCAGCACCTGGTCGAGCTCGTCGCGCCGCCACGGCTGCGCGGGGTGGCGGCCTTCGATGTCCTCGAACACCAGCGCCACCCACCCCTCGACCTCGAACCCGGTCAGCAGCCTGGGCGCGGGCACCGACGCGGGCAGCGCCGCGGCGATCGCAAGCTCGGACCGGTAGATGGCGGGGGTGTCGGGGTTCGGCTCCGGGCCGACGGCCTTGACGAAGGCGCGCCTGCCGCCGTCGGTGCGCACCCGGACCGCGGCCGCCGGGGAGAATCCGCCCGGCTGGGTGTCCGCCTCGACCACACGCCCGCCGAGGAACTCCGCCACCGCCTCGCGCACCAGGGGATGCACCTCCGGCCATGGCACGCGAACACCCGCCGCCGGCGGATTCGTCTCTACGCTCATGGCTCCATGGTCCCGATGGACGCAAGCCTTTTTCAGATTTCTGAGGCGTACACGATGATGTTGTCGAGGTATTCGCCCGCGGCGTAGTCGAACTTGCCGCCGCAGGTGACCAGTTTGAGCCCGTCCTCCATGTAGACGCGTTTGGTGGGGAAGGAGTCCTTGTGCACCTGTTCGATCGCGTCGACCTTGAAGCTCACGACCTTGCCGTCGCTGCGCTCGACCTTGACGGTCTCGCCCTTGCGTAACTGCCTGAGCTTGTAGAACACGGCGGGCGCCGTCTTCGTGTCAACGTGCCCGATGATCACCGAGGCGCCCTTCTCGCCGGGCACGGCGCTGCCGGTGTACCAGCCCGCGACCTTCGGCTTCTCATAGGGAGGCAGCTCGACCTCGCCGTTCTTCTCCAGGCCGAGCTTCATGAGCGGGGCCTCGACGTCGATCGAGGGAATGTCGATGCTCTGCGGCACGACGGCCGCGGCTGGGGTGGTGCCTGTCTGCATGCTCTTGCCGAACGCGACCAGCAGCAGGCCGGTGACGGCGCCGGCGAGCACCACCCGTCCTGGGCGGGCCATGGTCTACGCCTTGCTGCGACGCTTGATCGCGATGCCGATGCCGGCGGCCAGCGCGAGGCCGATCAGCACGCCGGCCGGCCCGGCCGGGATCGAGGACTCGTCACTGGCTTCCTGCGCGTACGTGCCGCCGCCGCCCGCCTTGGGCGCCTTGCTCGGCACGCTGCTCGGCGGGTTGCTCGGCGGGGCGTCGGCCGCGACGACCCTGAGCGTGGCCCGGCCCATGTCGTTGGTGCCGTCGCACTTGACGTCCACCCGGTAGTTGCCGCGTCGGACCGTTCCCGAGACCCGCGCCTCGCCGCGCACCCAGGGCGAGCCGTTGGCCGGGGTGGCGAGGGCGGTCGGGGTGACGGACGCCAACGGGACCGGGTTGAGCGAGACGCCGTTGACGAAGGCCCTGGAGGTGGCGGTGCCGGTGTGCGCGGGGCCGCCGGTCGGGACCGGGCAGTTGGCCAGGATCCACACGCTGGAGGTCTCGCCCGCGGTGACGCGGTCGGGGTTGAGCTGGACCTGGATCGTCGGCCTGGTGGTGGTCGTGGTCGGCTTGGGCGTGCCAGTGGCGGTGTTGCTGGGGGTGCCTGCGCTGGTGGCGGGGGTCGTGGGGGTGCCGCTGGCAGTGGGTGTCGGTGTGGGTGTGGACTCTGCCGAGGCTGAACAGCCGGTCAGACCGACCATGACGATGGCCCCCGCGTACGCGACTCGCCTGACCCTGAGCACCGGCCGCCACCCCACCTTTGCCGTCTTGCACCAAGCATCCACCCAAAATGTGGATGTCGCCCCACCTGATACCCATAATTTCTGGGTGAATCCCTAGCCAATGATCATGATTTACATCTTTGGCCTGGTACGTCAAGGGTGCCAGCATTGCCGGGGAATGACCGGGGTTTTAACCTTCTAGCGGATCAGACGGCGTGTCGGCCCAGCGCGGACCCACCCCGCGCAGCCTCACCAAGCGTGCCTCGTCGCCCGCCTCGCGGTCGATGTGGATCTCCAGCCGGTCGTCGGCCAGGCCCTCGACCAGGCCCTCGCCCCACTCGACGACGGTGACGGACTCCTCCAGCGAGGCGTCCAGGTCGAGGTCGTCAACCTCCAGGTCGCCGCCGAGCCGGTAGGCGTCCACGTGGACGAGCGGCGGGCCCTGGCGCAGCGACGGGTGCACCCTGGCGATCACGAACGTGGGCGAGGTGATCGGGCCGCGTACTTTGAGCCCTTCGGCGATGCCCTGCACGAGCGTCGTCTTGCCCGCGCCGAGCGGCCCCGACAGGACGAGCAGGTCTCCGGCGCGCAGCCGGGCGGCCAGACGGGTGCCGTATGCGCGCATGTCCTCGGCGGTCGCCAGCCTCACTACAGCTCCACCCTCTTGACCAGGTCGCGCAGGGCGTCGTTGACGACACCAGGGCGTTCGAGCTGGATCAGGTGCGAGGTGTCGGGGACCTCGGTGAAGTGGGCCTTGGGCAGCGCCGCCGCGATGGCCTTGCTGTGGTCGGGCGGGGTCAGCCAGTCGTGGTCGCCCACCAGGATCGCGGTGGGCACCGGGTCGAGGACGTGCAGCGCGGAGAGCTTGTCGTGGTTCATCAGCGCCGGGTAGAAGTCGGCGAACACCTCGGTCGGTGTCGCCCTGATCATCGACTCGGCGAAGTCGACGACGGTCGGGCTGATGTTCTTCGAGTCGCCGAAACCCATGTAGCGGGTGATCAGGAAGGCGATGTCGCTGCCCGCGTGGCGGGTCCTGTCGATCAGCGCGCCCCCCTTGCCCAGCATCGAGATGGTCGAGGGGGCGACCTTGTGCACGGCCTTGGACAGCATCGCGGGCAGGCCCAGCGTCAGCTCGGCCAGCTTGCCGGCCGAGGTCGCGATGAGGGCCACCGCGCGGATCTTGTCGCCGAACAGCTCGGGGTGGCGGTCGGCCAGCGCCATGATCGTCATGCCGCCCATGGAGTGGCCGACCAGCACGCACGGGCCCGGCACGTATTTCTCGATCACCTCGGCCAGGTCCTCGCCCAGCCGGTCGATCGTGCTGTCGTCGGCCGTCGCGCGCTGCGAGCGGCCGTGCGAGCGCTGGTCCCAGAGCACCATCCGGTAGTTTTCGCGCAGGTCCTTGCGCTGGTAGTGCCAGGACTCCAGGTTGAGGCAGTAGCCGTGGCAGAACACGATGGTCAGCGGCGCGTCCTCGGGGCCGTCGACCTCGATGTGCAGCGCCATCCCGTCGGAGGTGACGTGCGTGCGCTCCCTGCCCCGCAGCTCGCCGAACGGCTCACTCGCCTCGGTGTCGGGGCGCAGCCTGATCCGGCCTACCGCGTAACGCTTGGCCAGTGCCGCTGCCGCGACACCGGCGGAAGCCGCACCGACGAGCGCGCCGGCGATCCCTACCCTGCGCCGTGTTGTCGTCGTCGTCATGTCCCCGATCCTTCTCCGCTCATGGCCGTCGCGAAGTGCCCTTCGTCACTCCGAGCTCCTGCGCTCGTGGACTCGCGGCACGCGCGAGCCGATCCTGGTCACGATCTCATGCGTGATCGTGCCGAGAGTATCCGCCCACTCCTGGGCGGTCGGCTCGCCCCCGTCACCCGGCCCGAACAGCACGACCTCGTCGCCTGCCGACAGCGGGTCGTCCCCCATGTCGATCATGAACTGGTCCATGCACACCCGGCCCGCGATCCGCCTGCGACGTCCGCCCGCGAGCACCTCGGCTCTGCCCGTCGCGTGGCGGAGTATGCCGTCGGCGTAGCCGAGCGGCACGAGCGCGAGCGTGGTCTCGCGGTCGGTGACGTAGAGGTGGGCGTAGGAGACGCCGGAGCCTTCCGGGACCCGCTTGACCAGTCCGGCCTGGGCCACGAGGGTCATCGCCGGTCTGAGCCCGAAGTCGCCCAGCTCGGGGATCGGGCTCAGGCCGTACATCGCGATGCCGGGCCTGACCAGGTCGTAGCGGGCGGCGGGGAGCGTCATGGCGGCCGCCGAGTTGGAGAGGTGCCTGATCACGTGGGATCCGGCGGCGCCGGCCTGCTCGGCCAGCTTCAGCGCCGTCTCGAACGCCTCGATCTGCAGCGCGATCGACGGGTGGCCTGGAATGTCGGCGCAGGCGAAGTGGGACCAGAGGCCCACGACGTCGACGACGCCCTCCGCGCGCAGCTCCAGCGCCCTGGCCAGCAGGCTCGGCCAGGCGGCCAGCGGGGCGCCGCCCCTGCTCATGCCGGTGTCGGCCTCCAGGTGCAGCTGGGCGGTGCGCCCTGTGCGCCGCGCGGCCCGCGCGATCTCGTCGAGCAGCGGCACGCCGGCGGCCGACAGCTCGATGCCGGCTTCGAGCGCCTGGTCCAGCGGCTCGTCCGGGGTGATCAGCCAGGACAGGATCGGCGCGGTCACGCCGCCCTCCCGCAGCGCGAGCGCCTCTCTGACGAACGCGGTGCCCAGCCGGCTCGCCCCTCCCGCCAGCGCCGCCTCGGACGCCGGCACCAGGCCGTGCCCGTAGGCGTCGGCCTTGACCGCGCCCATCAGCTCCGCGCCGCCTGCCTGGTCCTTGAGCAGGGACACGTTATGCCTGATCGCGGCCAGATCGACCCGCGCCTCGGCCGGGGTGGCCATCGAGGAGTACATCCTTCTAGTGTGTCAGCTCGCGCACGTGGTCGAGCGCGATTTTCACCGCTCGCGGACGCGACCGCACCTCATGCTCACTGGGCGCTCACTGGGCCGCTCCCCGCGCGAGGCGCACTCACCCGCTCACCCGTTCGCACCGTGCGAGGCGCGGCCTGTCACGGCGCGGATGGCCGCAGGGACGGACGCGGCCACGTCCGCCGCGGTCAGCGGCGCGCCCTGGGCGGCCAGCTGCCCGGCCAGCCCGTGCAGGTAGGCGCCGCACGACGCGGCGTCGTAGCAGCTCAACCCCTGCGCGAGCAGCGCGCCGGCGATGCCGGACAGCACGTCGCCGGTGCCGCCGGTGGCCAGCCACGACGTGCCGGTGGTGTTGACCCGCACCGGCCACGCGTCCTCGGCCACCACCGTGGTCGAGCCCTTGAGCAGCACGGTCACGCCCAGCTCCGCCGCCGCCCCGCGGACGTGCTCCAGCCTGGCCGCCTCGATGTCGGCGCGGCCGGCCCCGATCAGCCTGGCCAGCTCCCCGGCGTGCGGCGTGATCAGCACCGGCGCGCTGCGCCGCAGCAGCTCCCGGTCTTCGGCCACCAGCGTCAGCCCGTCGGCGTCGATCAGCACGGGCACGTCGGAGCCGAGCACCGCGGCCGCCAGCTCGTGCGCCCAGTCATCGGTGCCGAGACCGGGCCCGAGCACCCAGGCCTGCACCCGCCCCACGTCCTCGATCGAGGGCCGCGTCAGCTCGGTCACCACGGCCTCCGGCCAGTGCGAGCGCACCTGCGTGACCGGTGCGCCCGGCCCCGCGTAGCGCACCATGCCCGCCCCTGCCCGCAGCGCGCCGCCCACGGCCAGCACGGCGGCCCCGGTGAACCGGTCGCTCCCGGCCGCGACCCCCAGCACGCCTCTGCGGTATTTGTCCGACTCCTCGCCCGGCTTCGGCAGCAGACCTGCGACGTCGTCCCTGTCCGGCGCCGTGACGTCGGGATCGGGCAGACAGGGCCCGAGCCCGATGTCCACCAGCTCGATCCGTCCTGTGCGGGACGCGCCCGGGTCGACGAGCAGCCCGGTCTTGCGGGCCCCCATGGTCACGGTCACGTCGGCGCGGACGGACGCACCCCGCACCTGGCCGCTGCTCGCGTCGACCCCGCTCGGCACGTCCACGGCGACGATCGGGGCGCGGGCGGCGTTCGCGTCCTCGGCCAGCCGCGCGTACGGCTCCCGCAGCGCCCCGGCCGCCCCGATGCCCACCAGCCCGTCGATGATCAGGTCGGCCCCGTCCAGCGCCGCAGCGTCCACGACCCGCCCACCGGCCTGCCTGAGCGCCGCCAGTCCTGCCTCGTGCGTCTTGGACCCGGCAAGCACCGCGCCCACCCACGCGCCCCGCCTGGCCAGGCGCTCGCCCGCGTAGAGCGCGTCGCCGCCGTTGTCGCCGCTGCCGACGAGGAGGACGACGCGTTTGGCGTACACGCTGCCCAGCAGGTCGGCGCAGACGGCGGCGAGCCCGGCGGCGGCCCGCTGCATGAGGGTCCCCTCGGGCAGCCGCGCCATGAGCACGTGCTCGGCGCCCCGGATCTGGTCAGCGGTGTAGGCAGTGCGCATGATCCGAAGCTATCCCTCCGCGATCACATAGGCCACGGCGACGCCCGCGTCATGGCTGAGAGAGACGTGCCAGCGCTTGACCCCCAGCTCGTAGGCGACCTCGGCGGCCTTGCCCGTGATGTGCAGCTCGGGCTTGCCCAGCTCGTCGCACCGGACCTCGGCCTCCAGGTGGCCCAGCCCCTTGGGCGCGCCGAGCGCCTTGGCCACGGCCTCCTTGGCGGCGAACCGCGCGGCCAGCGACTGCACCGGCAGCGGCCGCTCGGCCTGGGTGAACAACCGCTCCAGCAGCCGGGGCGTCCGCTCCAGGGACGCCTCGAAGCGGGCGATGTCCACGACGTCCACGCCGATTCCCAGGATCATCGTCCCAGGCTAGACCCGCCGGGCTCAGAACGGGCCGCGCTCCCACGGCCCCCAGATCGCGATCGACATGCCCGTCCTGGCCTGGATGTTGACGTACAGCGTGTGGCCGCCGGGGCCGAACGTGGAGCCCGCGAACTCGGCCCCCTCGTCGCCCGAGATCGGCTCCAGCCGGCAGAAGTCGAAGATCTCCCCCGCCTTGCTGAGCCCGCGCAGGTAGTTGTCGCCGTCGCCGTCCTCGCACAGCACGAGCGTGCCGCGCTTGCTGGCCGTCACGTTGTCGGGCAGGTCGAGGACCGACGAACGCGGCGACTCGTAGGCGAGCTTGAGCCGCCCGCTCCACGTCTCGTACGCCCACACCTGCCCGCGTCCCTTGCCGAACCCGGAGGGGATGGTGTCGCCGGGCGCGTTGAGCCCGCCCTGGGTGGAGACGAAGTACACGGTGCCCTGGTGGTAGACCGCCCCCTCCAGCCTGGAGAAGATCGCCGCGCCCTCCTCCCTGCCCTGCTTGCCCACGGCCTGGACGGCCACGTCGTTGGTCGGCCTGCCGGTGAACGTGGGATCGGGATCGTCGATGTCCACCCAGACCGTGGCGTACGCGGTGCCGGGGCGCTGCGCCACGGACAGGTCCTTGCGCTTCTCCCCCTTGACCGCGAGCATCTGCAGCCTGCCGCCGTCGAGCAACCGCCCGGCCTGTACGGGATGCTTCGGCGGCAGATACCGATAGAACCCGGACGGAAAGCCGAAGTTGTCCTCCGTCAGATAGATCGCCCCCGTCGAGGGGTCGAACGCCGCCGACTCGTGCGCGAACCGGCCCGCCGACTTGATCGGCCTGGCGCTGGCGGCGCGGCCGAGGGGCACCTCGAAGATGTAGCCGTGCTTCTTGGTGAGCTTGGCGTTGTCGCCGCCGGAGAAGTCGCCGGCCACGTCGGGGCCGTTGACCGTCTCCTCGCAGCTCACCCAGGCCCGCCATGCCATGGGTCCGCCGGAGCAGTTCATCATGGTGCCGTTGAGCGAGGGCGCGCTCTTGAGCACCTCGCCGTAACGGGTGACCTGCAACGTCGAGGTCCCGCCGCCGGCCATCGGGTCGTAGGCCTTGCTCTTGTCGCCGAACGCGCCGACCGGCCCGTTGACCTCGTGGTTGCGGACCAGGATGGCGTTGCCCTTGGGTCCGGAGAACGCCGCCATGCCGTCATGCCGGCCCGGCACCACCGACCCGTCGGTGAACTTGTCGCCCGCCACGCTGAACGAGCGGTATTTGAACCCGTCCGGCAGGTTGAGCCGCACCTTCCCGTCGCGGAGATCGCGTACGGGGCTCAGCGGCCCGTACCCCCGCACCGGCTTGGCGCCTCCCTGCGCTCCCGCGCAGGCGACCCCGGCGAAGGGACCGGCGATGGCGAGCACGTTGGAGATGAAGCGACGACGGTCCACAAAACCTCCCAGTCATACGGCCCCCGCACCCTAACCCGGCGGGGGGCTCCACCTCTCAGCTTCCCTCAAAAGGCGTGACACCCGCCCGGACCGCACCTTGTGGCGCATCGCTACGCTGCCTAGGTGAACAACGGCTACGTGGATCTGAGCAGGGAGCAGTGGAGGGAACTCCGCAAGAACACGCCCTTGACTCTCACCGCAGACGAGCTGGAAGAGCTGCGCGGCGTCGACGACCCCATCGACCTCACTGAAGTCACCGACATCTACCTTCCCCTGACCCGGCTGCTGAACTTGCACTTCACCGGGTCCAAACAACGCAGCAGCGTGCTGAGCGCGTTCCTCGACCATCCCGATCAGCGAGTCCCGTACATCCTGGGCATCGCGGGCAGCGTCGCGGTCGGCAAGTCGACCACGGCGCGGCTGCTGCACACGCTGCTGGCCCGCTGGCCAGAGCATCCGCACGTGGAGCTGATCACCACCGACAGCTTCCTCTACCCGAACGCGGTGCTCGAGTCGAAGGGAATCATGCACCGCAAGGGCTTCCCCGAGAGCTATGACCGGCGGGCGCTGGTCAGGTTCGTGGCAGAGGTGAAGGCGGGATCACGAGAGGTGCACGCACCGGTCTACAGCCACCTTGAGTACGACATCGTGCCCAAGACAACCCAAATCGTAAAAAATCCGGATATCTTGATCATTGAGGGCCTGAACGTCCTCCAGCCCGCCCCGCCCACCTCGCTCGCGGTCAACGACTACTTCGACTTCTCGATCTACGTCGACGCCAAGGTCGAGGACATCCGCGACTGGTACGTCGACCGCTTCCACAAGCTCCGCCGCACCGCCTTCGAAGACCCGAAGTCGTACTTCCGGCACATCGCCGAGCTCTCCCAAGACGAGGCCACCAGCTTCGCCCGCAACGTCTGGCGCGACATCAACGAGCGCAACCTGGTCGAGAACATCGCCCCCACCAGGGGCCGGGCCGACCTCGTACTGAAGAAGGGCGCCGACCACGCGGTACGCCGGGTGCGGCTGCGCCAGACCTGAACGCCTCTTCAAGCACGTACCGGCCGAACCTGCCCCCGCACTCCTGGTCGTCGATGCCGGCGAACCAGCACTCCTCACCGTGGTCATGGCATATCAAGCGGATCATGTGAGGCAGCCTCGCGAACGCGTGTCAACAACACGTCAACGTTCAATGGACAACAATGGCTGCGTGCTACACCTGCGACTGATCAGCCCGTCCGCGCGCACCGGCGAGGTGACGGCGGTGTTGGAGGAATGCCCAGGCGTCACCAACATCGTCGTCCTGCCGGGCGCCGCCCGCGAGCCCAAAGGCGACGTGATCTTCGGCGACGCGGCCAGGGAGTCGGCGAACGAGGTGCTGGCCAAGCTCAAATGGCTGGAGGCCGAGGGCTCCATCGCCGTCGAGCAGATCGATCTCGCACTGTCCAAGGCGGCGGACGACGCGGTCGAGGAGGCACCAGGCGATCCCGACGACGCGGTGGTGTGGGAGGAGCTGGCCCATCGGGTGTCCAGCGACTCCCGCATCACCTGGGCCTATCTGGTCTTCCTGGCCATCGCCACCCAGCTCGCCGGCATCGGCGTCCTGCAGAACTCCCCCATCCTGATCGTCGGCGCGATGGTGCTCGGCCCCGAGTTCGGCGCCATCGCGGCCATCTGCTTCGGCCTGCTGCACCGCAGATGGCACCTGATCATCTCCTCCTTCAAGACCCTGGTCGTCGGGTTCACGGTGGCGATCGCCGTCACCTTCGCCTGCGCGCTCGTCTCCAACTGGCTCGGCTGGATCGACATCGACAACCTCACCAGGAACGAGGAGGTCCAGTTCATCGTCAAGCCGGACCGGTGGTCGTTCATCGTGGCCCTGCTGGCCGGCGCGGCCGGGGTGCTGTCGATCACGGCGGGCAAGTCGTCGGCCCTGATCGGCGTCTTCATCTCGGTCACCACCGTGCCCGCGGCCGGCTACCTGGCCGTGGCCCTGGCGCTGGGCGACTGGACGGAGGTCGCGGGCTCGGTCTCGCAGCTCGCCGTCAACATCATCGGCATGATCATCTCGGGCACCGCGACGCTGTTGGTCCAGCGGAAATTCTGGCCTCAAGTAGGACGTCGTTCATCCGTCTGAACGAGGCGGCGGCCACGACACGCCGGGTAGGGTCCGGCACATGCACATCCTCGCCACCGAGGGACTGACGAAACGCTTCCCCACGGTCACCGCGGTCGATCAGCTCACCGTCACCGTGGGACCGGGGGTCACCGGTCTGGTCGGGGCGAACGGCGCGGGCAAGTCGACACTGATCAAGATCCTGCTCGGCCTGCTTCCGCCCACCGGCGGCACGGCCAGGGTGCTCGATCTCGACGTGACCGCACAGGGGGCCGATATCCGTCGTCTCGTCGGCTACATGCCCGAGCACGAATGCCTCCCGCCTGACGTCTCCGCGACCGAGCTGGTCGTCCACCTCGCACAGATGTCCGGGCTGCCGCGTACGGCCGCCCGCGAACGCGCCGCCGACGTCCTGCGCCACGTCGGACTGGCCGAAGAGCGCTACCGCGCCGTGGGCGGCTACTCCACGGGTATGAAACAGCGCGTCAAGCTGGCCCAGGCCCTGGTGCACGACCCCAAGCTGATCTTCCTCGACGAGCCGACCAACGGCCTCGACCCCCGCGGCCGCGACGAGATGCTGACGCTGATCAGGCGCATCGGCACCGAGTTCGGCATCAGCGTCCTGGTCACCTCCCACCTGCTGGGCGAGCTGGAGCGCATCTGCGACCACGTGATCGTCATCGACGCCGGGCGGCTGCTGCGCTCGTCCGCGATCGGCGAGTTCACCCAGGCCACGGAGACGGTCACGGTCGAGGTCGACGAGGGCCTGGAGCCGCTGGCCGCCCGGCTGGCCGAGGACGGCCAGACCGTTTCCCAGCAGGGCCGCCTGCTGGTGGTCAAGGTGCTCGGGCCGGAGACGTTCGACGCCATCCGTGACGCCGCCGTCGATCTGGACCTCTGCCTCATCCGCCTCGAACAGGGACGCCACCGCATCGAGGACGTCTTCAGGGAGGAGACCGCAGATGTCTGAGATCTACGACATCGGGTATCGCCACTACGAGGGGGTCCGGCTGGGCCGCGGCTACGCGGCCAGGGCGCTGACCCTGCACAGCCTGCGCGGCGTCTTCGGTCTCGGCCGTCCTGCCCGCAGCAAGATCGTGCCGTTCGCCCTGGCGGGCATCATGTTCCTGCCCTCCATCGTGACCATCGCGATGATGGCCCTGGCCGGCCAGCGCGGCATCCCCTACAGCGGCTTCGCGGTCGTCATGCAGGCCGTGGTGGCGATCTTCCTGGCCGCGCAGGCCCCCACGGTCGTCGCGCCCGACCTGCGCCATCGCGTGCTGCCTCTCTACCTGTCCCGTCCCGTCTCGGTCGCCGAGTACGTCGGCGCCAAGGTCGTGGCGATGACCATCGCGCTGTTCCTGCTGGTGGCGCTGCCGCTCACGCTGATCTACGTGGGCGAGCTGGTGGTGGACATGCCCGGGCCGCCCGCCACGGGCGAATATCTCGGCGCCGTGCTCATGGCACTGGTGCTGGCGCTGCTGCTGTCGGCGTTCGGCCTGGCGCTGGCCTCGTTCACGCCGCGGCGCGGGCTCGGCGTGGCCTCGGTCATCACCGTCTACCTGCTGTCGTCCGCCTCGGTCCCGGTGATCTACGCGACCCTCGAGTCGACGGGCGACGATGCCGCCGCCGCCTGGGCGTGGCTGATCAACCCGTTCTGGCTGGTCGACGCCGTGCAGTCGTGGCTGTTCGGGACGCCGCCGCACTCCATCGAAGCCGGCGACTACCCCAGCGGCCCGGCCCCGGCCGCGATCCTCATCGTGCTGATCGCCGGCGCGCTCGTCGCCCTCGCGCTGCGTTACAGGAAGGCGGCCTCGCGGTGAAGATCGAGCTCTCCCAGGTTTCCCGCTGGTACGGCAACGTGGTGGCGGTCAACGACGTGACGATGACGATCGGCCCCGGCGTCACCGGCCTGCTCGGCCCCAACGGGGCGGGCAAGTCCACGCTGCTCCACATGATGGCCGGGTTCCTGGCGCCCTCGGGCGGCTCGGTGACGCTCGACGGCACCCGAGTATGGAAGAACCACCAGATATACCGAAATATCGGCCTAGTTCCGGAACGTGAGGGCGTCTACGGGTTCCTCACCGGCTGGCAGTTCGTCCTGTCCGCCGCCCGCCTCCACGGCCTCTCCGACCCCGACGAGGCCGCCCGCAAGGCGCTGGCCACGGTCGAGATGGAGGAGCCGAAGGACCGGCGCGTGGAGACGTACTCCAAGGGCATGCGCCAGCGCGTCAAGGTGGCCGCGGCGCTCGTCCACGACCCGCCGGTGCTGCTGCTGGACGAGCCGTTCAACGGCATGGACCCGCGCCAGCGCATGCACCTCATGGACCTGATCCGCAACATGGGCACGGCGGGCAAGACGATCCTGTTCAGCTCGCACATCCTGGAGGAGGTCGAGCGGGTCGCCCAGCACATCGAGGTGCTGGTGTCGGGCCGGCACGCGGCGTCGGGCAACTTCCGCGAGATCCGCCGCCTGATGACCGACAGGCCCCACCTGTTCATGATCCGCTCCAGCGACGACAGGAAGCTGGCCGCCGCCCTCGTCCGTGACCAGTCGACCGGCGGCATCACCCTGCGCCCTGACGGCCTTGAGGTCCAGGCCACCGAGTTCCGCCGGTTCGCCCGGCTCCTGCCCCGGGTCGCCCAGGCCGAGGGCGTACACCTGCACCAGGTCTCCCCGGCGGACGAGGACCTGGAGAGCGTCTTCTCCTACCTGATCACCAGGAGCACCTGATGAACACCGTCGTAGCGGGAATCACCTACCGGGCCCTGCTCGGCCGCCGCCGCATCATCCTGCTGCTCCTGCTCCCGCTGGTCCTGATCGGCCTGGCGGTGCTGCTGCGCCTGGTGGGGAGCGCCGACCAGCGCTCGGCCGTGCTGCTGATGCAGAACTTCGCCATCAACACCATGCTCCCGCTGCTGGGCCTGATCGCGGGCACGGGCGTCATCGCGCCGGAGATCGACGACGGCACCATCATCCACCTGCTGTCCAAGCCGATCTCCCGCCCGGTCATCGCGCAGACGAAGTTCCTGGTGGCGGCCTCGCTCCTGGCCGTGTTCGCGGCCGTGCCGACCTACGTCGCCGCGTGGCTCCTGGTCAGCAACGAGGACGGCATCGCCCCGGGCTTCGCGCTCGGCGTCCTGGTGGCCGGCTTCGCCTACGCCGCCGTCTTCCTCCTGCTGGGCGTCGTCACCCGGCACGCGGTCACGATCGGCATCGTCTACGCCCTGGTGTGGGAGAGCGTGGTGGGCGGCTTCGTCCCGGGCGCCCGCAAGTTCTCGATCCAGTACTGGGGCCAGTCGATCGCCGACCAGATCTCCGACTCGGCGTTCCTCACCACGAACGTCTCGCTCAGCTTCGCCATACCGGCCCTGATCGTGGTCACCCTCGGCGGCGTCCTCTGGGCCGGGCACCGGCTCCGGGCGTTCGCCCTCACGGGCGACGAATAAACGACATCGGGTACGGCACCACGCTCTGGTGCCGTACCCGATGGGAAAAACCTCAGACGCAGGCCGTACGCACCACGTCGGCCAGGCGCCCGGCCACCTGCGTGGCGTGCTCCTCCGACGCGGCCTCGACCATCACGCGGATCATCGGCTCGGTCCCGCTCGGCCTGATCAGGACCCGGCCCGTCTCACCGAGCTCGGCCTCGGCCGCGGCGACGGCGGTGACCAGCTCGGGCACCGACGCCTTGCCTCGGTCCACGCCCTTGATGTTGATCAGGATCTGCGGCAGCGGCGTCATCACCGCGGCCAGCTCCTTCAGCGGGACGCCCGACTTGGCCACCACGCCCAGCAGGTGGAGCGAGGTGAGCAGGCCGTCGCCCGTGGTGGCGTGGTCGAGCATGATGACGTGCCCCGACTGCTCGCCGCCCAGGTTGAAGCCGTCGGACTTCATCCGCTCCAGCACGTAGCGGTCGCCCACCGCGGTCTCCACCACGGTGATGCCCGCGTCGCGCATCGCCAGCTTGAAGCCCAGGTTGGACATCACGGTGGCGACCACGGTGTCCTTCGACAGCATCCCCTCGCCGTGCATCGCGGCGGCCAGGATCGCCATGATCCGGTCGCCGTCGATGATCGTGCCCGTGTGGTCCACCGCGAGGCAGCGGTCGGCGTCGCCGTCGTAGGCCACGCCCATGTCCGCGCCGCGCGACACGACCACCTGCTGGAGCTTGTCCATGTGGGTCGAGCCGTGGCTGGCGTTGATGTTCAGGCCGTCGGGCCTGGCGCCGATGGCCTCGACCCTGGCGCCCGCACGCACCAGCGCCTCAGGGGCGACCATGTGAGCGGCTCCGTGAGCGCAGTCGACCACGATGCTGAGGCCGTCGAGCGCCGCGTTCATCGTGGTCAGCACATGCGAGATGTAACGGTCGGCCTCGCCGTACGCGTCGCGTACGCGGCCCACGGCCGAACCGACCGGGAAAGTCCACTCCTCGCCCAGCCGCCGCTCGATCTCGTCCTCGACCGCGTCGGACAGCTTGAAGCCGCCACGGGCCAGGAACTTGATGCCGTTGTCCGGCGCCGGGTTGTGCGACGCGGACAGCATGACGCCGAGATCGGCGCCGAGTGCGGCGGTGAGGTGGGCGACGGCCGGGGTGGGCAGCACGCCGAGGCGCAGCACATCCACTCCAGACGCCGCAAGGCCGGCGACCACTGCGGCCTCCAGGAATTCCCCGGAGGCACGCGGGTCCCGGCCTACGACGGCCACGGGACGACGTCCCGTGGCCGCGAACGCGCCCGCATCGCCGAGGACGTGAGCCGCCGCGACCGAAAGGTCCATGGCGATCTCGGCCGTGAGGTCGCGACCCGCGACCCCGCGTACCCCGTCGGTGCCGAAAAGGCGCGCCAATTTAGCGCTTGCTGTACTGCGGAGCCTTGCGGGCCTTCTTGAGGCCGTACTTCTTCCGCTCCGTGGCGCGGGCGTCACGGGTGAGGAAGCCGGCCTTCTTCAGCGGCGCACGGTTGGCCTCGACGTCCAGCACCGCCAGGGCGCGGGACAGGCCCATGCGCAGCGCGCCGGCCTGGCCGGTCACGCCGCCGCCGTCGATGCGCGCGATGACGTCGAACGCCTCTTCGGCACCGAGCACCACGAAGGGCTCGTTGACGATCTGCTGGTGGACCTTGTTCGGGAAATAGCCGTCCAGCGATCGGCCGTTGATCGTCCACTTGCCGGTGCCGGGGACGATGCGCACGCGGGCGATCGACTCCTTGCGGCGGCCGGTGCCGTACGAGTTGCCCGTGGTGACGGGCTTGCGCACGGGAGCGTCAGCGCTGGCGGTGGACTCGGTGGTGTACTCGGAAGGGAACTCCTCGCTGGAGGTCTCCTCCAGCTCAGCCGTCTCAACGACCGTCTCGACACCGGTGGGCTCAGCCACGGTTCTCCTCTAACTTTCGAAACTCGATGCCCCGTCAGGGGCATGCGGGAGGTATCCCCCCGCAGGTCAGCTACTGGGCGATCTGGGTGATCTGGAACGGCACCGGCTGCTGGGCCTGGTGCGGGTGCTCAGAACCCGCGTAGACCTTCAGCTTCTTGGCCATCTTCCGGCCGAGGGAGTTCTTCGGCAGCATGCCACGGACGGCCTTCTCGACGGCCTTGTCGGGCCGCTTGTCCATGAGCTCGCCATAACTGACGGAACGCAGACCGCCCGGGTAGCCCGAGTGACGGTAGGCCTTCTTCTGCTCACGCTTGTTGCCGCTGAGCGCGATCTTCTCCGCGTTGATGATGACGACGAAGTCACCAGTGTCGACGTGGTTGGCGAAGATCGGCTTGTGCTTGCCGCGGAGCAGGATCGCGACGTGACTGGCCAGCCGGCCCAGGATGACATCGGTCGCGTCGATGACGTACCACTGACGCTGAACGTCGGCGGGCTTCGGTGAGTACGTGCGCACGGTCGTAGCCTTCTTTATGCTCGCGTCTTCGGCGCTGTCGGATGTGACAGCTAACATTTGTCGGTCGGTGCGGGCACACGACAGCCCGGACCTTCCGTCTCCTCATAAACGGGAGATGACGCCGGACGCGCCGCGCATTGGTCACGCTGGACCTGTGCACACAACGAACGATTAGGCTACCCGCCCGGAGGCGTGCAGGTCAAAAGACCGGTAACCCTGCACGAGTCTACCCGACTCAGAACGGTTCGGTTTCGTTTCCCTGGGACCCCTTCTTTCCCAGGACCAGACATCCCTATCGTTGGCGGCGGTATGTGGCAGAACTCTCACACCCGGCAAACCCAGCGGGGCGCTCGGCGCCGGAATCACCTGGGCGTGCTGGCCTGCCTCATGACCGTCCTGTTCACGGGCGTGCTGATCGGCCGGTTGACCGACGACGCCGAACCCGCGGCCCACATCTTCCTGAACGAGACCGCTCCGCCCGCGGCCGCCACCGCCAACCCGGCGCCGACGACGGTGAAGAAGGCGCAGCCGCAGGCCGAGATGATCCCCAGGGAGACCACGACCAGGACGCGGCCCCGGGGCACCCCCACACCGAAGCCTGCCAAGTCCCCCAAGGACCACATCGCCGGCTTCAACTCCGAGGACTCGCCCACCCAGGTGCTCGGCGACGAGAGCGACTCGGCCCAGCTCCTGCCGGGGATGGCGAGCAGGGTGGTCGCCCTGACCAACTCCGCCAGGTCCAAGCACGGGTGCGGGCCGCTCAGGGTCAACGGGGGGCTGACCCGCTCAGCGCGTACGCACTCGCTGGAGATGGCCAGGAGCGGGCAGCTCAGCCACAACTCCCCCAGCGGCGCGTCGCCGTGGGACCGGATGGAGCGCGCCGGCTACCGCTGGGGCGCCGCCGAGAACATCGGCGCCGGCTACGGCACGCCTGACGAGGCGGTACGCGGCTGGCTCGAGAGCCCCAACCACCGCAAGAACATCCTCGACTGCGGCCTGAAGGCCATCGGCGTCGGCGTCGCATCCGGCCCCGGCGGGCCCTGGTGGACCCAAGACTTCGGAACTCAATGACGAACATCACGGTAATGTCGCCGCATGGGTTTTCCCGAGGAACGTGAAAACGGCAAGGGTGGCGCCCCCTACGGGACAGGGAGCGCGCCCTACGGGACGGGCGGCAACGCTCCCTTCGAACCGCGCGGCAACGCGTCCAACGGCCGGGGCAACGGTCACTCGGGCGGCTCGCTCTTCGACGCGGGCTCCCCGGCCGGCGGCGGAGGTGGCGGCAACGCGCCTTCCGGCCCGGGCAACTCCTTCTTCGAACCGAACAACCCTCCCTCCGGCCGGGGCAACCCGCCGTCCGGTCCGGGGAACGGCCCCAGTGGTGGGCCCAGTGGTGGGCCCAGTGGTGGGCCCGGTGGTAGGCCCGGAAACGGGCAGGGCAACGGACCCGGAAACGGGCAGGGCAATGGCCCGGGCAATGGGCCCGGCAACGGCCCGGGGAACGGACCCGGGAACGGCCCGGGCAACTCTCCCTTCGGCGCCCCTTACGGCCAGGGCAACCAGCCGCCCGGAGCGCCCGGTCCGGGCAGAGGCCCCGCCGGTCCCGGAGGCGCTCCCCCCGGTCCCGGTGGCGCGCACGCCGGCCCGGGCAAGCCGCCCGGCGACGCTCCCGACGATGCCGGGGCCGAGAAGGGCCGCCGCGGCTCCCGCCGCGCCCGCAAGGACCCGGCCGCCAAGGACGAGAAGAAGCAGCCCGCCGAAGCGGCCGCCGTCGACAAGGCGCCGCAGAGCCGGCATGGATGGAGCCCTTACGACGAGGGGCGGAGCTCGCGCGCGCCGCTGTGGTTCGCGATCGGCGGCATCGCGGTGCTGGGCCTGCTCGGCGGCGGCCTCGCGCTGATGTGGAACGCCGACGACGCCGTCACCGCCGCCGAGACCGCCGACCCGCGCCCGACCACCGCGCCGGTGCCCACACCCCCGGCCGGCAAGTACGGCTTCGCGGCCAGCCGCACCACGGACCCCGACCCGATCTCGGTCAAGGAGATCTTCGGCTCGAAGAAGAAGCTGACGGTCTCGGGCCGCGGCTACGAGATGACGA
Source organism: Nonomuraea rosea (assembly GCF_039539705.1). Taxonomy (NCBI): domain Bacteria; kingdom Bacillati; phylum Actinomycetota; class Actinomycetes; order Streptosporangiales; family Streptosporangiaceae; genus Nonomuraea; species Nonomuraea rosea. The sequence goes on from NZ_BAABDQ010000001.1 coordinate 496,039, forward strand.
TCACCAGCAAGGACAAGAAGTGCACCGACGGCGCCCTGGGCGACGCACTCCAGAAAGCCCTCAAGTCCGGCAAGTGCACCCAGTTCGTCCGTGCGAGCTTCCGCGACAAGGACGGCAAGGTGATCGGCACGGTCGGCGTGGCCAACCTCAAGTCGAGCAAGAACGCCAGCTCCGTGGCCAAGGCAGGTAACACCAAGAACTACGTGAAGCCGCTGACAGGTAAGGACAGTGTCACCAAGCTTCTAGGGTCCGGCAGCGGTGGTGCCAAGATCTACACGCACGGCCACTACGCGATCTTGGTGTGGTTCCAGAACAAGGACGGCACGAAGCCGGACAAGAAGGGCTCGAAGCGCCTGTTCGAGGCCATCAACGACATCACCAAGACCACCGTGTTCCCGGCCCTGGACAACCGCACGCTGACTGGAAGCTCGGGCTGAGCTAATCCGGCTTTGGACGCGTTATCCCCCCAAACGGGATGCCGGATGCGCCTGGGAACGCCCATACCGACATAACGATCTCGCTACTCTCGCTAGGCTCGCCTTATGCGTGGCCAGGAACCCGGGTCTGAGCACGATCGCAGGGAAGCCGACGGCTCGGCAGCACCCGCGACGCCACCGCCGAGCTTCGGCCAGACCAACGGGCGAGACGTTCCACCGGCGTTGACTCCCTCGGACGAGGCGGCCGACGCCGAGGCGCGGCCGGTCGTTCCCATCTTCCAGGGACCGCCGCCCGACCTGCCCGAGCCGGACGGCGTACCGGCGTGGGAGCTGCCGGACGACGACGCCGCACCCTACGACTGGTTCACCGACCACCCGGAAACCGACCTCGACCTGCCCGACGGCACCCTGCCCACCCACCCGGCAGACCGGACCCAGGCCGACTTCACCCGGGCCGACCCCACCTGGGCCGACCACGTCCGGCCTGGCCACCCGCAGGCTGACGACGTCCGGCCCGACCTGGTCGGGCCCGACCACACCCGGCCCGGCCACCCAGTCGTCGGCCGCTCGCTGTCCGACCCCGCGTGGGCCGCCCCGTCGCCGCCCCACCAGCCGCTCCCCGAGCACCCGCCGACCACCCAGGGCGGGCCACCGCACCCAGCGACCGCCCAGAGCGGGCCACCGCACGCATCAGCCGACCCCGAGTCGCCCCGGCACCTGTGGGAGACCAAGAGCGGGCACGCACCAGGCGACCCCGAACCGGCTCGGCACCCGTGGGACGCACAGAGCGGGCCACCGCACACACCGGGCGACCCCGAACCGGCTCGGCACCCGTGGGACGCACAGAGCGGGCCACCGCACACACCGGGCGACCCCGAGCCGGTCCGGCACCCGTGGGACGCCCAGAGCGAGCTGCCGCACACACCGGGCGGCCCCGAGCCGGTCCGGCACCCGTGGGACGCCCACGAAGGCCCCCCGCCCCCATGGCCGGCGAACCCGGCGGACCAGGCGGACCAGGCGGACCAGCCGCCCGTCTGGTCCGCCAACTCTCCTGACCAGCCACCCGCCTGGCCGAAGAAGGCGGACGGACCGCCGGCCCCCTGGCCGGTCGAGCCGGTGGTGCCCGGCGCGCCGCCATGGGAGCCGCCCCCGGCGTTCACGGCCGCGGCGGCGGGCATGCCCGTATGGCCCGCGCCCGTCACCGACCCGCACGCCATGCCGCCCTGGCCGGCCGCCACCGGCGAGCTCGTGGCGGAGCCGGACGCCGACGAGCCGGAGACCACCGCCGCACGCTTCGCCGCGTCCTTCGACCCGCCCTTCGACGCGCCCCTCGACGCGCCCTTCGACGCGAACGCCACCAACCCCGAAGGCTTCACCCGCCCGGCCAACTTCTTCGACCCGGACGCCATCCAGCAGCAGGACACCACCCACCCCGTGCTCAAGGCCCCGGGCCTCAGCGACCAGAACACCGAAAAGCCCGAAGCCGGCCAGCAGCAAGCCGGTCAGCAGCAAGCCTGGGCCGCCGGAGAACAAACCGCCCGAAACGACGACAGCCGCGCCGAAGGCCCCAAAGACGCCCGAAACAAAGACGCGCAGAACAAGGACGCCCAGGACGACGACGGCCGCGACCAGGACGCCACCCGCCCAGGCTCCCCCCTACCGCGATCCCTTCGCCCCGGCGGCGCCCCCATGCTCCCCGCCCCCACCGCACCACCGGCAGCACCACCCCGCGAGGAGACCCAGCCGTTCGCCCACGAGGACATCGCCCGGCCCCTCGGCCACGACCCCGCGAAGTCCGAGCAGGACGCCACCCGCCCGGCCCACTACTTCGACCCGGTCGCGGCCAGACACGACTTCGCGGCCATGTTCGACCCCCACCCCACCAACCCGGCAGCCAGCCCACCTGCCAACCCCTCCGGCAACCCGCCGGAGCCAGGCGACGTGCCCGTCTGGCCCCCCGTTCCGCCCACTCCCACTCCCACTTCTTCTGGAGAAAAGCTGCCCGACCTACCGTTCTCCAGAGACACGTGGGGCCAGCGACCCACCACCTCGCTGGAACTCCCCACGCCACCCCCCGGCGGCGGTGCGTTCCCACCCGGAGCGTTCAAGCAACCGCCGTTCCAGACCCCACCGCCACCGCCCGCACCGCCGGGCAGGAGCAAGCGCGCCCTGCTGGTCACACTCGGCGCGCTGGCCCTGGCGGGCGTGGCCACCGGCGGCTTCTTCGCCTGGCAGGCCGTGAGCACCCCCACCCCCACGACGGCCGCCGCCCAGCCCAGCACGTCCGTCACCCAGCCGGACAGCCTGGCGGCGGGCACCGATCCGGCCGTCACCCCGACGATCGAGGTCCCCGGCGCCTCCGTACTCAACTCGGAGCAGACCGACCCGCAGAAGCTGTCACTGTCGGAGGCGTTCCCGAAGAAGAAGGTGAGCGCGGCGGGCACGACGTTCACGAGGGTCAAGGCGGCAATCGAGACGACGTGCGAGAAGGCCGCCACGGGCGCGTTCGCCGACGCGCTCAAGGAGCACAAGTGCTCCCGTGTCCTCAGAGCCACCTACGTCGACAGCAAGCGCCGCTACGCCGTGACGACGGGCATCGCCGTGCTGCCGACCAAGGACGCGGCGACGACCGCCGACCAGGCGAAGAGTCTCACCCGCAACGTCTGGTTCCGCCCGCTTCCGGGCGCGGCCGGCACGGGCGGCGAGCGCGTCCACATCGCCGGCGGCTACGCGGCGGGCCTGGTGTGGGGCCGCTACATCGTCTTCAGCTACGCCACCCACGCCGACGGCCACACCCCTGAGGCCGAGGAGAAGACGCTGCCCAAGGTCAGCGGCGCGTTCCGGGACCAGACCTCACTCGTCCTCGAGCGCCGCATCACCAAGGGCTGACAGCGTACGCACTCGCCGCGTGGCATCGGCCCGCGCGGCGAGCTCCCGCTCCGGCGGATAGCCGACCTCCTCCAGGCACAGCCCGTGCGCGGGCGCCACGTGCACCCCGGAGTCGCGTACGGCCCGCGTCAGCACCTCGCCCGGCCACTCCACCGGCCGCCGGCCGTCGCCGACCGCCAGCAGCGAGCCGACCAGCGCGCGCACCATCGAGTGGCAGAACGCGTCGGCCACGACGGTGGCGACCAGCGTCCCGTCCCGCTCGCGTACCCACTCCAGCCGCTGCAGCTCCCTGATCGTCGTGGCCCCTTCGCGCTTCTTGCAGAACGCCGCGAAGTCGTGCTCGCCGAGCAGCCGGGCCGCCGCCGCGTTCAGCGCGCCGAGATCGAGGGCCCGGTTGTGCCAGACGACCTCACGCCGCCGCAGCGGATCGACCCCGCCCGCCCTGTCACTCACCCGGTACGCGTAGCGCCGGAACGTCGCCGAGAACCGGGCGTCAAAGCCCTCAGGAGCCACCGAGACCCGATAAATCCGTACATCGGGTGCCAGGACCCCACCCAGCCGTCTGACAAGCGCAGAGAGCCGCTCATCGACGCTCAGCGGCCCCCGGTTCCCGTCGAGCTCCCCCAGCGAGTCCTCGGGTACGTCCACATGCGCGACCTGCCCGCGCGCGTGCACACCGGCATCGGTACGCCCGGCCACGGTCAGCACGGCAGGCCCGCCGAGGCGCAGGATCTTGCCGATCGCCTGCTCGATCTCCCCCTGAACGGTACGGAGCCCCGGCTGCCGGGCCCACCCGGAGAAGTCGGTCCCGTCATACGCGAGGTCGAGCCGAAGCCGTACCACGATGGTCCTCCTCAACGTGAAACGGGCCCGCACCCCCGTGAGGGGATCCGGGCCCGTTTCAGCCGGCCTGGAAGATCAGGCCTCGTCCTTCTTCGCCTCAGCCTCGGCGGCCGGGGTCTCCTCGGCGGCGGCCTCAGTGGCCTCTGCCTTGGTCTCCTCGGCGCTCTCCGCGGCCTCAGCGGCCTCGGTCTCCTCCGCAGCCGGCGCAGGCGCGGCAGCGGCGGCGGGAGCCTCGGTACGGCGGGTGGTGACGCCGCCCAGCGGCTCGGTCACCAGCTCGATGACCGCCATCGGGGCGTTGTCGCCCTTACGCGCACCGATCTTGGTGATCCGGGTGTAACCACCGGGCCGCTCGGCGAACGTCACCGCGATGTCGGTGAAGAGGTGGTGCACGACGCCCTTGTCCTTGACCACGGTCAGGACCTGGCGACGGTTGTGGATGTCGCCCTTCTTCGCCTTGGTGATCAGGCGCTCCGCCAGCGGACGCAGGCGCTTGGCCTTCGTCACCGTCGTACGAATCTTGCCATGGCGGAACAGATCGGTGGCCAGGTTGGCCAGGATCAGCCGCTCGTGCGCCGGGCTGCCGCCAAGACGTGCACCCTTGGTGGGCTTGGGCATTTCATCTCTCCTTGTGGGTTAACCCGCCCCGGCCGTACCAGGTACCGGAGTCGGGCCGGCATCGCACAAGCGACACCGTTACTTTCGCACCGGCCGGCCAAGCAGGATGCTCGGCGACCGGTCAGCCACGCATGGGAACGGACCTCAGCCCCCCTGCGGGGTTCAGTACTGCTCGGTCTCCACGTACGCGCTGTCGTCGTCGTCGTAGCCGCCGCCGGCCACCGCGCTCGGGTCGAATCCGGGCGGGGAGTCCTTGAGCGCCAGCGTCATCTCGTGCAGCTTCTGCTTGACCTCTTCGATCGACTTGGCGCCGAAATTCCTTATATCGAGAAGGTCCTGCTCGCTGCGGGCGACGAGCTCACCCACGGTGTGGATGCCCTCGCGCTTGAGGCAGTTGTAGGAGCGAACGGTCAGGTTCAGCTCCTCGATCGGCAGCGCCAGGTCGGCGGCCAGAGCGGCGTCGGTCGGCGACGGGCCGATGTCGATGCCCTCGGCCTCGACGTTGAGCTCGCGGGCGAGGCCGAAGAGCTCGACGAGGGTCTTACCGGCGGAGGCCACCGCGTCGCGGGGCTTCATGGCCGGCTTGGTCTCGACGTCGAGGATGAGGCGGTCGAAGTCGGTACGCTGCTCGACTCGGGTCGCCTCGACCTTGTAGGTGACCTTGAGCACCGGGGAGTAGATCGAGTCGATCGGGATACGGCCGATCTCCTGGCCGGGCTGCTTGTTCTGGGCGGCGGAGACGTAGCCGCGACCGCGCTCGACGGTCAGCTCCATCTCCAGCTTGGCCTTGCCGTTGAGCGTGGCGATGCGCAGCTCGGGGTTGTGCACCTCGACACCGGCCGGCGGCGCGATGTCGGCGGCGGTGACCTCACCCGGGCCCTGCTTGCGCAGGTACATCACGACCGGCTCGTCGTGCTCGGAGGAGACGACCAGCTCCTTGAGGTTGAGGATGATGTCGGTGACGTCTTCCTTGACCCCGGGAACGGTCGAGAACTCGTGCAGCACGCCCTCGACGCGGATGCTCGTCACGGCCGCGCCCGGAATGGACGACAGCAGCGTGCGGCGCAGAGAGTTGCCGATGGTGTAGCCGAAGCCCGGCTCCAGCGGCTCGATGACGAATCGGGACCGGGTGTCGTCGATCGACTCTTCGAGAAGAGTCGGACGCTGAGCGATCAGCATGAGCGGGATCTCCCCTTTACGTGTGGCGCCCGCTATATGACGCCACTCCGATAAACAGCTTAGCCCGGGTACAGAGGCCTGTACCCGGACCGCGCGAGTGACTACTTACTTCGAGTAGTACTCGACGATGAGCTGCTCCTGGACCTGGGTGTCAATCTGCTGGCGAACCGGCAGCTGGTGAACCAGGATGCGGAGCTTCTCCGGCACGACGCCGAGCCACGGGGGCACAGTGCGGTCGCCGGCGGTGGCGCGAGCCACCTCGTAGGGCAGCAGGTTGCGCTTGGTCTCGCGGACCTCGATGATGTCGTGCTCGCGAACGCGGTAGGACGGGATGTCCACCTTCTTGCCGTTCACCAGGATGTGCCCGTGACGGACCTGCTGGCGAGCGGCGTCACGCGACTGCGCGAAACCGGCGCGGTAGACGACGTTGTCGAGACGGCTCTCCAGGATCTGGAGCAGCACCTCACCCGACTTGCCGCTCTTGCCCGCGGCCTCCTCGTAGTAGTTGTGGAACTGCTTCTCGAGGACGCCGTAGATGCGGCGGGTCTTCTGCTTCTCGCGAAGCTGAAGCTGGTACTCGGACTCCTTGGGGCGTCCGCGACCGTGCTCACCCGGGGGGTAAGGACGGATCTCAATGGGGCACTTGGCGGACTCGCACTTGCTGCCCTTGAGGAAGAGCTTGGTCTTCTCGCGACGGCAGAGCTTGCAGTCCGCGCCCGTGTAACGAGCCATTTCTCAATTTCTCCTGGGATTCAGACGCGGCGGCGCTTGGGCGGACGGCAGCCGTTGTGCGGCACCGGGGTGACGTCCTGGATCGAGCCCACTTCGAGGCCGGTGGCCTGCAGCGAGCGGATCGCGGTCTCACGGCCGGAGCCGGGACCCTTGACGAAGACGTCGACCTTGCGCATGCCGTGCTCCATGGCGCGGCGAGCAGCGTTCTCGGCGGCCATCTGAGCGGCGAACGGGGTGGACTTACGGGAGCCCTTGAAACCCACGTGGCCGGCGCTGGCCCAGGAAATCACGTTCCCGAGCGGGTCCGTGATCGAGACGATCGTGTTGTTGAACGTGCTCTTGATGTGGGCGTGCCCATGAGCGACGTTCTTCTTTTCCTTGCGGCGCACCTTCTTGGGCGCACCCTGGCGGCTCTTAGGAGGCATTGTTTGCCTTCACTCCTGAGGTGTTCGGTCCCGCGGCTGCGTGGACTACTTCTTACCGGGCTTCTTCTTGCCGGCGACGGTCTTCTTCTTGCCCTTACGGGTGCGCGCGTTGGTCTGCGTGCGCTGACCGTGCACGGGCAGGCCCTTGCGGTGCCGGATGCCCTGGTAGCAACCGATCTCGATCTTGCGACGAATGTCGGCCTGAACCTCGCGGCGCAGGTCACCCTCGATCTTGAAGTTCGCCTCGATGTAGTCACGCATCGGGACGAGCTCGGTGTCGCTGAGCTGGTGGACCCGGAGGTCACCACTGACACCGGTGGCCTCGAGGATCTCCTGGGCGCGGGTGCGGCCGATTCCGAAAATGTAGGTGAGAGCGATCTCCAGCCGCTTTTCGCGGGGGAGGTCGACGCCAACCAGGCGAGCCATGGTCGGGCATTCTCCTTCGTTGTGGCGGAGGTCTTGCGCCTCACTACCCCTCCCCATGCCCGGGGTGAGGGCCCCGGCCTCCGACCGGGGGTCGCCTGGGAGGTTCGGGTCTTTCCGTGGAAAGCCCCGCCTGCTCAGGTGTGAAACGCGATTACTGACTCAGGCTCCTCATGCGTCGAGCCCGCTCCCTGCTGGGGCGGACTCGGAGGAGCCTTGCGGCGACTAGCCCTGACGCTGCTTGTGGCGCAGGTTGTCGCAGATCACCATGACGCGACCGTGCCGGCGAATCACCTTGCACTTGTCGCAGATCTTCTTAACGCTCGGCTTTACCTTCATTGTCCTTCGTGTTCCTCAGACGTCTTACTTGTATCGGTAGACGATCCGCCCACGACTGAGGTCGTAGGGGCTCAGTTCAACGACTACCCGGTCGTCAGGAAGGATCCGGATGTAGTGCATCCGCATCCGTCCGCTGATGTGGGCCAGGACCTTATGGCCGTTGTCGAGCTGCACCCGGAACATGGCGTTCGGGAGCGACTCGACCACAGTGCCCTCGATCTCGATGGCGCCGTCTTTCTTGGCCAAAATTCCTCGCGTTTCACTGATCGATCGTCTGAGGCTTCGGTCCACTAAGCAGCCGCGACCTCACGCTTCGAAGAGAGCGGCAACCGCAATGGCCGCCGACGCGCGATAGTCATAGTGAGCCGACTAAGGAGTGTACGACACCTGAGCCAAAAACGCGAAACGCGTGCCAGGTGTCCTGACACAACCATGTAAGAGTCTACCCCACGTTCACCGCCGCCCAGACCGGTGCCGCGCCCCCACAGGCCCGCACACAGCGGAAGACCCGCCAGGGGAGAGATCCCGGCGGGCCTTCCTGGGAGTGGGCTCTTAGTAGATGCGGTGGACCGAGCCGCAGTACTTGTACTTGCCGCCCCAGCAGGTGTAGGTGTACAGCTTCTTGATGCCCTTCTGGCTCCAGGTCGAGTTGTAGGAGCCGTTCCAGGAGTAGAAGCGCTTGCCGGTGCTTCCGTTGCCGTACTCGTAACGGAACCAGACGTAGCCCTTCTTCGGCGTGTACTCCTTGCCGTACCAGTGGGTGTAGACCTTGCCGTTCTTCTTCCAGGTCTTGCCGTAGGTGTAGGCCTTGTGGTTGCTGGAGTAGTACTTGCCCCAGTTGCCCATCGAAGTGGCCGTCTGCGCGGCGGTCTGAGCGGCGGACTGGGTGGTGGCCGCCTGCGCGGCGGGGGCGACGGCGAGACCGGTGATGGCGATCGAGCCGGCGAATGCGGCGGCTGCAAGGACCTTGCGCATGTGGTTTCCTCCGTGAGTGGTGTTCGGGATAACCCTCACGTTAGGGATCCGGGCATATCCGGACTGCGCACGAATGCACACAGTGCACAAGTGCACAAACGCTATCCGCGCTTCGGCTGGCCGTTCCCGAAGATGGTGCTCATCAGCAGGATCACGCCCCAGGGGCCCATGACCCACAGCGGCCAGGGGTAGATCAGGTCGCCCGACGTGAGGCTCACGATCAGCCAGATCACCCAGTTGATGCCGCTCGCCGCGGCCCAGGCGCCCCATGCCGCCCGCATGCCGGGATGCAGCCCGCCTTGCGGCGCGGGCGTGGACGACGCCACTTTGGCCGGGCGATGGCGCAGGTCCACGTCAGGCAGGTCCACCGTCACCTTGGCCAGCTCACCGTAGGTCTTGCTGGCGTAGACGTTCTCGAGCCGCTCGTTGAACTCCTCCATCGTGATGCGGCCCTGCGCGGCGTGCTCTCGAAGGATGGCGGCGACCCGGTCCCGGTCGACGTCGGAGGCTCGCATCTCGGGGCTGTTCGCCATCCCGCATCTACTCCCGCCTAGTTCTGCAGTTGGGCCAGGCGCTCTTTGCCACCATCTAGGGCGGTAAGCACCCAAGGACCATTATGTGTCACCGCGACGCTGTGTTCGAAGTGTGCGGACGGCTTCCCGTCGATCGTCACCACGGTCCAGTCGTCGGTCAGCACGCGCGTACGCTCCGTGCCCAGGTTGACCATGGGCTCGACCGCCAGGCACATGCCCTCTTCCAGCAACGGGCCCCTGCCGGGCTTGCCGTGGTTGGCGATCCACGGGTCCATGTGCATCTCGGTGCCGATGCCGTGGCCGCCGTACTCGGGCGGGATGCCGAAGCGGCCCTGCGACTTGACGTACCGCTCCACCTCGTAGCCGATGTCCGACAGGTGGCGGCCGATGCTCAGCGCGGCGATGCCGCGCCACATGGCCTCCTCCGTGATCCGCATCAGCTCCGTCAGCTTCGCGTCGACCTCGCCGACCGGGACGGTGACGGCCGAGTCGCCGTGCCAGCCCTCCAGGATCGCGCCGCAGTCGATCGAGATGATGTCGCCCTCACGCAGCTTGCGGGCGTTCGTCGGGATGCCGTGCACGACCTCGTCGTTGACCGACGCGCAGATCGTCGCCGGAAAGCCCTGGTAGCCCTTGAACGACGGAATCGCACCCTCGTCCCGGATCGCCTTCTCGGCGATGACGTCGAGGTCGAGCGGCGTCATGCCGGGCTCGACCGAGCGCTTGAGCAGATCGAGCGTGCGCCCGACCACCAAGCCGGCCGCCCGCATCATGTCGAGCTGCTCGGCTGACTTGATCTGGATTCCGTGCCTGTTGCGTTTGAACACTTTTGCCCCCCAGGGTCTCAACGGGCCACGATGGGGGCCCAATTCCCCCCACAATAGCCGCGAGGTGGCACGGAAACCCGTGCCACCTCCGCAAATCGGTCGTGCTGCAGCTAGCCCATGAACGGGCGGATCGCCTCCATGGCCCGCTGAGTGACCTCTTCGACCGGGCCGGTCGCGTCCACCCCGACGAGGATGTCCTCGTCGGCGTAGTAGGACACGAGCGGCGCCGTCTGCTCCTGGTAGACCTCCAGGCGGTGCCTGACGGTCTCTTCCTTGTCGTCGTCACGCTGGAACAGCGCGCCCCCGCACGCGTCGCATTTGTCGTCCTTCTTGTCGTCGAACTCCACATGCCAGATGCGGCCGCACTGGCTGCACGTACGCCGCCCGGCCAGCCGCCTGACCACCTCGTCGTCATCGACGACCAGCTCGAGCACCGAATCGAGCGCCTGGCCCCAGTCCTTGAGCATGTCGCGCAGGATCTCGGCCTGCGCGACGTTCCTCGGGAAGCCGTCGAGCAGGAAGCCGTCCTGCGCGTCGTCCTCGCCGAGACGGTCGCGGACCATGGCGATGGTGACCTCGTCGGGCACCAGGTCGCCACGGTCCATGTACGTCTTGGCCAGCTTGCCAAGGTCCGTGCCGCCCGAGACGTTGGCACGGAATATGTCACCTGTCGAGATCTTCGGGATGGACAGGTTCGATGCGATGTACTGGGCCTGTGTCCCCTTACCCGCTCCGGGGGGCCCGACCAGAACGAGACGCACTACCGCAGGAAACCTTCGTAGTTACGCTGCTGCAGCTGGCTCTCGATCTGCTTAACCGTGTCCAGGCCGACGCCTACCATGATCAGGATACTCGTCCCTCCGAACGGGAAGTTCTGGCTCGCACCGGACACCGCGAGCGCGACGATCGGGACCATGGAGATGAGACCCAGATAGAGCGAGCCCGGCGCGGTCAGACGAGTGAGCACGAAGTTCAGGTATTCAGCCGTCGGACGGCCGGGACGGATGCCCGGAATGAACCCACCGTACTTCTTCATGTTGTCGGCGACTTCAGCGGGGTTGAACGTAATCGACACGTAGAAGTACGTGAAGAAGATGATCAGCAGGAAGAACGTGGCCATGTAGATCGGGGTGTCACCCGTGGCCAGGTTCTGGGAGATCCAGCGGATCACCGCGTTGTCCGTGGACTGGAACAGCGAGGTGATGAGCTGCGGCAGGTAGAGCAGCGAAGAGGCGAAGATGACCGGGATGATGCCGGCCTGGTTGACCTTGAGCGGGATGTAGGTGGACGTGCCTCCGTACATCCTGCGGCCGACCATCCGCTTCGCGTACTGGACGGGGATGCGCCGCTGAGCCTGCTCGACGAAGACCACCGCGGCGACCATGAAGATGCCGACCACCAAGACGACCGAGAAGGTGAACTTGTTCGCCTGGAAGATGTTGGTGAGCTCGGAGGGGAAGACTGCGACGACCTGGGTGAAAATCAGGATGGACATGCCGTTGCCGACGCCGCGGTCGGTGATGAGCTCACCGAGCCACATGATGACCGACGTTCCGGCGGTCATGATGATCACCATCGTGACGATGCCGAAGATGTTGTCGGGGTCGAGCAGCACGTCCTGCTGGCAGTTGGGGAAGAGCTGGCCGGTGCGGGCCAGAGCGATGAAGGCGGTCGACTGGAGGATGGCGAGGCCGATGGTCAGATAACGCGTATACTGCGTGATCTTGGTCTGACCGGCCTGACCTTCCTTCTTCAGCGCCTCAAGTCGTGGAATCACCACGACGAGCAGTTGCAGAATGATGCTCGCGGTGATGTACGGCATGATGCCCAGCGCGAACACCGACAGCTTCAGGAGCGCACCACCGCTGAAAAGCTGCACCATCCCGTAGATGTTGCCGGCGGCTCCGTTACGGGCCTGATCGAAACAGGCCGCGAGGTTCTGGACGTGAACTCCCGGAGTCGGAAGAACCGAGCCGAGACGGAAAAGCGCGATGATGCCCAGGGTGAAGAGCAACTTTTTGCGCAGGTCCGGTGTCCGGAACGCCCGGGTAAACGCGGTCAGCACGGTCCCTCCTGCGCGCCTTTACGGCGGTGTGAGTATGGCGATGGTGCGGGGATCTGCCATCTAAGTCTTGGGTCTGACGAGCCGAGCAGATGCCTGCCGTCTCGCGAACTCTAACGCACTACGGGCGTGGGGGCATTTGTCAAAGCCCCCACGCCGCGTAATAGCTCTTACAGCTCGGTAACGGAACCACCGGCTGCGGCGATCTTCTCCTTCGCCGCGGACGAGAAGGCATGCGCCTGCACGTTCACCGCAACGGAGATCTCGCCGGTGCCGAGCACCTTGACGAGCTGGTTCTTGCGGACAGCACCCTTGGCGACCAGCGTCTCGACGGTGACCTCGCCACCGTCGGGGAACAGCTCGCCGATCCTGTCCAGGTTGACGACCTGGTAGGTCGTCTTGAAGAGCGCGTTGGAGAAGCCCTTGAGCTTCGGCAGACGCCTCTGCAGCGGCACCTGTCCACCCTCGAAACCGAGAGGAACCGTCGTACGGGCGTGGCTGCCCTTGGTGCCGCGACCGGAGGTCTTGCCCTTGGACGCCTCGCCACGGCCCTTACGGACCTTGGACTTGTTGGCGCCAGGGGCAGGCCGCAGGTCGTGAATCTTGAGCGGAGCCTTGTCAGTCATGACTAGTCGACCTCTTCCACCTCGACGAGGTGCGTCACCACGGAGACCATGCCGCGAATCTCGGGCCGGTCCTCCTTGACGACGACGTCGCCGATTCGCTTCAGGCCAAGAGAACGCAGCGAGTCACGCTGGTTCTGCTTGCCGCCGATCTTCGAGCGAGTTTGAGTGATCTTCAAACGCGCCATGACTAGCTCACCGCCTTCGCGGCAGCAGCCTCGGCGATGCCCTCGCGCTGAGCCTTGAGCATCCGGGCCGGAGCCACGTCCTCGATCGGCAGGCCACGGCGGGCGGCGATCTCCTCGGGGCGGGAAAGGCCCTTCAGAGCCGCCACAGTGGCGTGCACGATGTTGATCGGGTTGTCCGAGCCGAGCGACTTGGACAGCACGTCGTGGATGCCCGCGCACTCCAGGACCGCGCGCACCGGGCCGCCGGCGATGACGCCGGTACCGGCCGATGCCGGACGGAGGAAGACGACACCGGCCGCCTCCTCGCCCTGCACGGTGTGCGGGATGGTGCCCTGGATCCGAGGCACCTTGAAGAAGTGCTTCTTCGCCTCTTCGACGCCCTTGGCGATGGCCGCGGGGACTTCCTTGGCCTTGCCGTAGCCGACGCCGACCATGCCGTTGCCGTCACCGACGATGACGAGGGCGGTGAAGCTGAAGCGACGACCACCCTTCACGACCTTGGCCACTCGGTTGATCTTCACTACGCGCTCGATGTACGAGACGCCCTTGTCGGCGGCGCCACCGCGGCGATCGTCACGACGGTCACGCCGCTCGCCACCGGTGCCGCCACCGCGACGCGGAGCTGCAGCCATCAGTGGTTCCTCTTCTCAGTTGCCATCAGAACTCGAGCCCGCCTTCGCGGGCGCTGTCCGCCAGGGCCGCGATGCGACCGGCGTAGCGGTTGCCACCGCGGTCGAACACGACCGCCGTGATCCCGGCTTCCTTGGCCCGCTGAGCGAGGAGCTCGCCGACCTTCTTGGCCTTCTCCGTCTTGTCCGCCTCCAGCGTGCGCAGCGAGGGGTCCATGGTGGACGCGCTCACCAGCGTGTGGCCGACGGTGTCGTCCACGATCTGGACGAACAGGTGACGAGTCGAACGGTTGACGACCAGGCGCGGACGCGAGGTCGTGCCGACGACGTTCTTGCGGACGCGGCGGTGGCGGCGGGCCCGCGAGACGGTGCGGGCAGCCGTGTGCTTGCTGAACGCAGTCTTGGGAGCCATGCCTACTTACCAGCCTTTCCGACCTTGCGGCGGATTTGTTCGCCTTGGTAACGCACGCCCTTGCCCTTGTACGGGTCAGGCTTACGCAACTTGCGGATGTTGGCCGCGACCTCGCCGACCTTCTGCTTGTCGATGCCGTCCACGTGGAACAGGGTCGGCTTCTCGACTCGGAAGGAAACGCCCTCGGGGGCGTCGACGATGACCGGGTGACTGAAGCCCAGAGCGAACTCCAGCTGCGTCGGGCCCTTGGCCTGAACGCGGTAACCGACGCCGACGATCTCCAGGGTCTTGGAGTAACCCTGGGTGACGCCCTGCACCATGTTGGCGATGAGCGTCCTGGACAGGCCGTGCAGCGCACGGACCTTGTTCTCGTCGTTGGGCCGGGAGACGGCGATGGTGCCGTCCTCGTCACGCGCAACCGCGATGGGCTCGGCGACCTTGTGAGAAAGCGTGCCCTTCGGGCCCTTGACCTGGACATCCCGGCCGTCGATCGTGATGTCTACGCCGCTCGGCACAGGGATGGGCAGCCGTCCGATTCTCGACATGCTGTGTTCCTCCCCTCTACCAGACGTAGGCGAGGACTTCCCCGCCCACACCACGCTTGCCGGCCTGCTTGTCGGTCATGAGACCGGCGGACGTCGAGATGATCGCGACGCCCAGCCCGCCCAGGACTCGAGGCAGATTGTCCTTCTTCGCATAAACCCGCAGACCGGGCTTGGAAACCCGGCGCACGCCCGCGAGCGAGCGCTCACGGGTGGGGCCGAACTTGAGCTCCACCACGAGGTTCTTGCCAACCTTGGCGTCTTCGACGGTCCAAGCCTGGATGTAACCCTCCTGCTGGAGGATCTCGGCGATGTGCGCCTTGATCTTCGAGTACGGCATCGTCACGCTGTCGTGGTACGCCGAGTTCGCATTTCGCAGACGCGTGAGCATGTCTGCGATCGGGTCGGTCATCGTCATGGCCAGTGGCCTTCCTCGCCGCGGTTTCCAGTCGGTGAAGCCCAAATCAATGGAAAGCTGCTCTACCGGTGGACCTTCGGCGCGGTCATGGGCGCTCAGGAGAGCGCCCGGGTCATTTCTGGATATATGTACGGCTGGAGCTCAGAGGCGGCGCGCAGCCGCCCCCAAGGCTATCTACCAGCTCGACTTGGTGATGCCGGGCAGCTCGCCCCGGTGCGCCATCTCACGGAAGCACACGCGGCAGAGCCCGAACTTCTTGTAGACGGCGCGCGGACGCCCGCAACGCGTGCACCGCGTGTAGGCCCGGACCTCGAACTTCTGCTTGCGCCCCGCCTTGGCGATCAGCGACTTCTTCGCCATCGGTTTAGGCCTCCTTGAAGGGGAACCCGAGGAGCTTCAGCAGCGCCCGGCCCTGGTCGTCGTTCTTCGCGGTGGTCACGATCGTGATGTCCATGCCCCGCGGCCGGTCGACCTTGTCCTGGTCGACCTCGTGGAACATGACCTGCTCGGTCAGACCGAACGTGTAGTTGCCGTTGCCGTCGAACTGCTTCGGCGACAGACCGCGGAAGTCCCTGATACGGGGCAGCGCCAGTGCCAGCAGCCGGTCCAGGAACTCCCACATCCGGTCGCCGCGCAGCGTGACGTGCGCGCCGATCGGCATGCCCTCACGCAGCTTGAACTGGGCGATGGACTTGCGGGCCCGGACGACGGCCGGCTTCTGGCCGGTGATCACGGTGAGGTCGCGAACGGCGCCTTCGATGAGCTTGGAGTCACGAGCCGCCTCGCCGACACCCATGTTGACCTTGATCTTGGTCAGGGCCGGGATCTGCATGACGTTCTCGATGCCGAACTGCTCGCGAAGCTGAGCCGCGATCTCCTCGCGGTACTTCGTCTTGAGTCGCGGCGTCGGGCGCTCGGTCTCAGTGGTCGTGGCAGTCATCAGCTGTCCTCACCCGTCTCGTCGGCCTTCTGCTCGTCGGCCTTCTCGTCGGCGGGCTTCTTGGCGGCGGGCTTGTCTTCCTTGAGCTTCTTCACGTTGGACACGTGAATGGAAGCCTCCATGCTCTGCACGCCGCCGGTCTTGGCGCCGCGCGGGCCCTGGTGGGTCTCCTTGGTGTGCTTCTTGATCATGTTGACGCCCTCGACCACCACGCGGTCCTCGCGCGGGAACGTGGCGATCACGTGACCCTTGGCACCCTTGTCCTTACCGGCGACGACCTGAACCAGGTCGCCCTTCTTCACATGCAGCTTCGGCATTACAGCACCTCCGGGGCGAGCGAGATGATGCGCATGAACTTCTTGTCGCGCAGCTCGCGGCCGACCGGGCCGAAGATACGAGTGCCACGAGGGTCACCGCTGTCCTTGATGATGACGGCGGCGTTCTCGTCGAAGCGGATGTAGGAGCCGTCGGGCCGGCGGCGCTCCTTGACCGTGCGGACGATGACGGCCTTGACCACATCGCCCTTCTTGACGCCGGTGCTGCCGGGCAGCGCGTCCTTGACTGTGGCGACGATGATGTCACCGATACCGGCGTAGCGTCGGCCCGAGCCACCGAGAACACGGATGCAAAGGATCTCCTTCGCGCCCGTGTTGTCGGCGACCTTGAGCCGCGACTCCTGCTGGATCACTGTTACTCCTGTTAGTCGCGCCGGTTCTCAATCTCTGAGCCTGGCGGAACCCATAGTTGTCTTGTTCCCCCGGCTACAACCCCGAGAAGGCTCACACCCTCCGTGGCCGCACCGCAGGCGACGCGAGGCCCTGTCGGACCTCGCGTCCTTGGACGCCGTCATGGGGGCCCTGAGACCCCCACGAGGCGCGGTATAGCCGAGAAGCCTTACTTGGCCTTCTCGAGGATCTCCACGACCCTCCACCGCTTGGTGGCGGAGAGGGGGCGGGTCTCCATCAGCAGCACGCGGTCGCCGACGCCACAGGCGTTGGCCTCGTCGTGCGCCTTGTACTTGGTCGTACGGCGGATGACCTTGCCGTACAGACGGTGCTTGACGCGGTCCTCGACGGCGACGACGACGGTCTTGTCCATCTTGTCGCTGACGACGAGCCCTTCGCGGACCTTGCGGAAGTTCCGCCCGGTCTCGTCCTGGGTCTCAGTGGTGGTCTCGGTGGTGGTCTCAGTCTCAGCCATCGCTCGTCTCCTTCTCGACCGTGACGATGCCGAGCTCACGCTCGCGCATCACGGTGTAGATACGGGCGATCTCGCGGCGGACGGCACGCAGCCGCCCGTGGCTCTCCAACTGACCGGTCGCTGACTGGAAGCGAAGGTTGAACAGCTCCTCCTTGGCCTCCTTGAGCTTCTGGACCAGGGTGTCCTGGTCCTCCACCCGCAGCTCGCCGGCGGTCAGGCCCTTAGCCATCACGCCTCACCCACTTCACGCTTAACGATCTTGCACTTCATCGGCAGCTTGTGAATCGCCCTGGTGAGGGCCTCACGCGCGACCGACTCCGCCACGCCGGACAGCTCGAACATCACGCGTCCGGGCTTGACGTTGGCGATCCACCACTCCGGAGAACCCTTACCGGAACCCATGCGGGTCTCGGCGGGCTTCTTGGTGAGGGGACGGTCGGGGTAGATGTTGATCCACACCTTGCCGCCACGGCGGATGTGACGGGTCATGGCGATACGAGCGGACTCGATCTGGCGGTTGGTCACGTAGGAGTGCTCAATCGCCTGAATGCCGAACTCGCCGAACACGACCCTGGTGCCGCCCTTGGCGGCTCCGCTGCGGTCAGGCCGGTGCTGCTTGCGGTGCTTGACCCTGCGCGGGATCAGCATGGTCAGCTCCCTTCAGCACCCGGCTGCGCAGCCGGGCCGGTCTCGGGGGCCGCCTGGGAGGCGGCCTCAGTGCGGGGGGCGCGGTCACCACGGCCGCCGCCACCGCCACCACGACGGGGACGGTCGCCGCCGCCACCACGACGGGGACGGTCGCCGCCGCCGCCACCGCCGCCACCGCGACGGTCGTCGCGGTCACGACGCTGGCCGGCGCGAGCACCGGCGGCAGCCGCCTCGCGCTCGGCGCGGCTGGTGGGGGCCTCGCCCTTGTAGATCCAGACCTTCACGCCGATGCGGCCGAAGGTCGTACGGGCCTCGTAGAAGCCGTAGTCGATGTCCGCGCGAAGGGTGTGCAGCGGCACACGGCCCTCACGGTAGAACTCCGACCGCGACATCTCAGCGCCGCCGAGACGACCGGAGCACTGGACACGGATGCCCTTGGCGCCGGACTTCATGGCGGACTGCATCGCCTTACGCATGGCGCGGCGGAACGAGACACGGCTGGACAGCTGCTCGGCAACGCCCTGCGCGACGAGCTGCGCGTCGATCTCCGGGTTCTTGACCTCGAGAATGTTGAGCTGAACCTGCTTCTTGGTCAGCTTCTCCAGGTCGCCACGGATACGGTCCGCCTCGGCGCCACGACGGCCGATCACGATGCCGGGACGCGCGGTGTGGATGTCCACCTGCACGCGGTCCGTCGTGCGCTCGATCTCGACCTTGGAGATGCCGGCCCGCTCCATGCCCTTCTGCAGCATGCGGCGGATCGACACGTCTTCGGCGACGTACGACTTGTACAGCTTGTCGGCGTACCACCGGCTCTTGAAGTCGGTCGTGATGCCGAGGCGGAACCCGTGCGGGTTAACCTTCTGGCCCACTATCGGGTCCTTCCCTTCGGCTCGCGGGACTCCACGATCACGGTGATGTGGCTCGTCCGCTTGTTGATCCGATAGGCGCGACCCTGTGCACGCGGACGGAACCGCTTCAGCGTCGGGCCCTCGTCGACCCACGCGCGGCTCACGACGAGCGAGCTGGGGTCGAGATCGAAGTTGTGCTCAGCGTTCGCCATGGCGCTGCTCAGCACTTTGTAGATCGGCTCGCTCGCCGACTGGGGAGCGAACTGCAGCACGGCCTGCGCCTCCGAAGCGGGCAGCCCGCGAATAAGGTCCACCACGCGGCGGGCCTTGAGGGGCGTGACACGGACGAACCGCGCCTGAGCCCTGGCTTCCATCGCTTACTCCTCTTAACTGCTTCTGAAGGCGTCTATCGCCGGCTGCGCCGGTCGTCCTTGACGTGGCTGCGGAAGGTCCGCGTGGGGGCGAACTCTCCAAGCTTGTGGCCGATCATCGACTCGGTGACGAACACCGGGACGTGCTTACGGCCGTCGTGCACGGCGATCGTGTGACCGAGCATGTCGGGCACGATCATGGAGCGCCGCGACCACGTCTTGATGACGGTCTTGGTGCCCTTCTCGTTCTGGACTTCGACCTTCTTCTGAAGGTGGTCGTCCACGAAGGGACCCTTCTTAAGGCTACGTGGCATATCGGCTGCTCCTACCGCTTCTTCCTCTTGCTCCGACGACGGATGATCAGCCGGTCGCTGGACTTGTTGGCCTGGCGGGTGCGGCCCTCGGGCTTACCCTTCGGGTTCACCGGGTGGCGACCACCGGAGGTCTTGCCCTCACCACCACCGTGCGGGTGGTCCACGGGGTTCATGGCGACACCACGGACGGTCGGGCGCTTGCCCTTCCACCGCATACGGCCGGCCTTGCCCCAGTTGATGTTGGCCTGCTCGGCATTGCCGACCTGACCCACAGAGGCCCGGCAGCGCACGTCCACCATGCGCATTTCGCCGGACGGCATACGCAGCGTGGCGTAGGTGCCCTCCTTGGCGAGCAGCTGGATCTGGGCGCCCGCGGAACGGCCGAGCTTGGCGCCACCGCCCGGACGGAGCTCCACCGCGTGGATGAAGGTACCGGTCGGGATGTTACGCAGCGGCAGGCAGTTGCCCGGCTTGATGTCGGCGCCGGGGCCGTTCTCGATGCGGTCGCCCTGCTTGAGGCCCGTCGGCGCGATGATGTAGCGCTTCTCGCCGTCGGCGTAGTGGAGCAGAGCGATATTGGCGGTGCGGTTGGGGTCGTACTCGATGTGAGCGACCTTCGCCGGGATGCCGTCCTTGTCATGCCTACGGAAATCGATGATCCGGTAGGCGCGCTTATGACCGCCGCCCTGGTGGCGTGCGGTGACTCGGCCGTGTACGTTCCGGCCGCCCTTGCTGTGAAGGGGTGCAAGCAGCGACTTCTCGGGGGTGCTGCGGGTGATCTCGGAGAAGTCCGAGACACTCGACCCGCGGCGACCCGGAGTCGTCGGCTTGTACTTACGGATGCCCATCTTTTTCGTTCATCCTTCGTCGACCAAGGAATCCGGAGAATTCCGAGGTACTTCTAAATTCGTGCGAAGCGTGAAGCCCTTGATCCCTGACCGCCGGAAGGCGGCGCAGAGAGGATCGCGGGGGGCGGAGCCCCCCGCGGAAGGGTTCAGCCGATCTGACCGAAGATGTCGATCCGATCGCCTTCGACCAGGCTCACAATCGCGCGCTTGGTGTCGGGACGCTTGCCGTAACCGGTACGGGTGCGCTTGCGCTTGCCCGTCCGGTTGATGGTGTTCACGCTGGTGACCTTGACCCCGAAGATCTGCTCAACAGCGATCTTGACCTGAGTCTTGTTCGCAGTCTTCTTCACCAGGAACGTGTACTTGTTGTTCTCATCGATCAGGCCGTAGCTCTTCTCAGAGACGACCGGCTTGATGATGATGTCGCGCGGGTCGGCGATCTTCTCCATCAGGCGTCTTCCTTCCCGCCCTGGCTCAAGCGAGCGACGGTCTGGTCGTACGCCTCCTGGGTGAAGACCACGTCGTCGTGCACGAGCACGTCGTAGGTGTTGAGCTGCCCGGCGTCCAGCAGGTGGACCTCCGGGGCGTTGCGCAGGCTCATCCAGGTCAGCTCGTCGGCCTCGTCGACGACGAGGAGAACGCGCGGAGCCTGGGTGATCTTACGCAGAGCCTCGAGGGCAGTCTTGGTCTTGGGGGTCTCCCCCGCGACCAGCGAGCTGACCACGTGGATGCGACCGCCGCCGGCCCGGTCAGAGAGCGCGCCGCGGAGAGCGGCGGACTTCATCTTCTTGGGCGTGCGCTGCGAGTAGTCGCGCGGCACCGGGCCGTGGACGACGCCACCGCCGGTGAACTGCGGCGCACGGGTCGAGCCCTGACGGGCGCGGCCGGTGCCCTTCTGCCGGTACGGCTTCTTGCCGCCGCCGGAGACCTCACCACGGGTCTTGGCCTTGTGGGTGCCCTGCCGGCGAGCGGCGAGCTGGGCCACGACCACCTGGTGGATCAGCGGGACGTTGACCTTCGTACCGAAGATGTCCTCCGGCAGGTCAACTGTGCCGGCCTTGGCACCGCTGGCGTCGAGGACGTCAATGCTTGTCACTTCGCAGCCCCCTTCTTGGCAGCGGTGCGGACGAGGACCAGGCTGCCGTTGGCGCCGGGGATCGCACCCTTGATCAGGATGAGACCGTTCTCGACGTCCACGGAGTGAACCTTGAGGCTCTGCACGGTGGTGCGGACGTTACCCATCCGGCCAGCCATGCGCAGACCCTTGAATACGCGGCCCGGGGTGGCGCAGCCACCGATGGAACCCGGCGAGCGGTGCTTGCGCTGCGTACCGTGCGACGCGCCCAGACCCTTGAAGCCGTGCCGCTTCATGACACCGGCGAAGCCCTTGCCCTTGCTCTTGCCCGTCACATCGACGAACTGGCCGGCTTCGAAGGTGTCGGCCAGCAGCTCCTGGCCGAGGGTGTAGTCGCTCGCGTCGTCGGTGCGGATCTCCGCGAAGTAACGGCGCGGGGTGATGTCGTGCTTACGCAGGTAGTCGCCGAGCGGCTTGTTGACCTTCCGGGGGTCGACCTGCCCGAAGCCGAGCTGGACGGCGGTGTAGCCGTCCTTCTCTGCGGTGCGGACCCTGGTCACCACGCACGGACCGGCCTCCACCACGGTCACCGGAACCATCCGGTTGTCCGCGTCGAAGACCTGGGTCATGCCGAGCTTCTTGCCCAGGACGCCCTTGATCGTCTTAGCCATGTCAGTGCGTTCCCTCAGAGCTTGATCGAAATGTCGACACCCGCGGGGAGGTCGAGCCGCATGAGCGAGTCAACCGTCTTGGGGGTCGGGTCGATGATGTCAATCAGCCGCTTGTGCGTGCGCATCTCGAAGTGCTCGCGGCTGTCCTTGTACTTGTGCGGCGAGCGGATGACGCAGTACACGTTCTTCTCGGTCGGCAGCGGCACCGGGCCCGCGACCTTCGCGCCAGTCCGCGTCACCGTCTCGACGATCTTCTTGGCCGAGCTATCGATGACCTCGTGGTCATAGGCCTTAAGCCGGATGCGGATCTTCTGTCCCGCCATAATGGCCTCGGTGTCCTTCGCTGTCGTCTGAAAAAGTATCGTGCGGCCTGTTGCCGCTGTGCTGGTGCAGGTCAAAGCCTGCGTAACCCCACGAGGCAGACGTAGTCGATCTGCCTTTTCTTCCGTGATCCGGCAGTGACTTCGGTCACGTCGGCCGAAGCTACTGCTGGATCACGGCGCCTTGCATGGGGTCTACACGGTTCGGCGGTCGGTCCCTGATGCGGGGCCGACCGCCGCCCCGACGGTCTAGCTACTTGATGATCTTCACAACCCGGCCGGCGCCGACGGTGCGGCCACCCTCACGGATCGCGAACTTGAGGCCTTCCTCCATGGCGATGGGCTGGATCAGCTCAACGCGCATTTCGGTGTTGTCGCCCGGCATGACCATCTCGGTGCCCTCGGGGAGGTTCACCACACCGGTCACGTCAGTCGTACGGAAGTAGAACTGCGGGCGGTAGTTGTTGAAGAACGGCGTGTGGCGGCCACCCTCGTCCTTGGACAGGATGTAGACCTGGCCGGTGAACTCGGTGTGCGGCGTCGTCGTGCCCGGCTTGATGATGCACTGGCCACGCTCGACGTCGTCACGCTTGATGCCACGGAGCAGCAGGGCCGCGTTGTCGCCGGCCTGACCCTCGTCGAGCATCTTGTTGAACATCTCGATGCTGGTGACGGTGGTCGTGGTCTTCTCGTCCTTGATACCGATGATGTCAACCTGCTCGTTGACCTTCACGATACCGCGCTCGATACGACCGGTGACGACGGTGCCACGACCGGTGATCGAGAAGACGTCCTCGACCGGCATGAGGAACGGCTTCTCCGTCTCACGCGGGGGCTCGGGCACGTTCTCGTCCACGGCGTGCATCAGCTCGACGATGCTGTCGGCCCACTTCTCGTCGCCCTCAAGAGCCTTGAGCGCGGAGACGCGGATGACAGGCAGGTCGTCGCCGGGGAACTCCTGAGCCGAAAGAAGCTCACGGACCTCGAGCTCGACGAGCTCCAGGATCTCCTCGTCGTCGACCATGTCGGCCTTGTTGAGGGCCACGACGATGTAGGGGACGCCGACCTGGCGGGCCAGGAGGACGTGCTCCTTCGTCTGCGGCATCGGGCCGTCGGTGGCGGCGACCACGAGGATCGCGCCGTCCATCTGAGCGGCACCGGTGATCATGTTCTTGACGTAGTCCGCGTGACCCGGGCAGTCAACGTGCGCGTAGTGACGCTTCTCCGTCTGGTACTCGACATGCGCGATCGAGATCGTGATGCCGCGAGCCTTCTCCTCGGGCGCCTTGTCGATCTTGTCGAACGGGGTCGCCTTGTTGAGCTCGGGGAAACGGTCGTGAAGCACCTTGGTGATCGCCGCGGTCAGCGTGGTCTTGCCGTGGTCGATGTGTCCAATGGTGCCGATGTTCATGTGCGGCTTAGTCCGCTCGAACTTGGCCTTGCCCACTGGTTCTCTCCTTGAGAATCTGACTGACTTTCGTCTACACACTCGGGCCCGGGAACCCCCGAACCCCTTGGCGGCGGGGTGGCTCGCACCACCCCACCAGGGACCAGGACTCAAGTCCTGGACCGGTCTCAGCGACCGGACCAGGAACTATTCGCCCCGGGCCTTCGCGACGATCTCCTTGGCGATGCCCGGGGGCACCTCCGAGTAGGAGTCGAACTGCATGCTGTAGCTCGCGCGCCCCTGCGTCTTGCTACGAAGGTCGCCCACGTAGCCGAACATCTCGTTCAGCGGCACGAGCGCCGTGATGACGCGAGCGCCTGCGCGCTCGTCCATCGCCTGGATCTGCCCGCGACGACCGTTGAGGTCGCCGATGACATCGCCCATGTAGTCCTCGGGCGTGGTGACCTCAACGGCCATCGTCGGCTCGAGAAGCACAGCGTCCGCCTTGCGCGCGGCCTCCTTGAAGGCCATCGAGCCGGCGATCTTGAAGGCCATTTCCGAGGAGTCGACGTCGTGCGCGGCACCGTCGGTCAGCGTAACCTTCACGCCCACCATCGGGTAACCGGCCAGCACGCCGAACTCGGCGGCCTCCTGAGCGCCCGCGTCGACCGAGGGGATGTACTCCCTCGGGACCCGGCCACCCGTGACCTTGTTCTCGAACTCGTAGCCGTCGTTGCCTTCGCCCAGCGGTTCGAGGTTGATGATCACCCGCGCGAACTGACCGGAACCACCGGTCTGCTTCTTGTGGGTGTAGTCGACCTTCTCCACCTTGCGGCGGATGGTCTCGCGGTAGGCGACCTGGGGCCGGCCGACGTTGGCCTCGACCTTGAACTCGCGACGCATACGGTCGACGAGGATCTCCAGGTGAAGCTCGCCCATGCCCCAGATGACCGTCTGACCGGTCTCCTCGTCACGACGGACCTGGAAGGACGGGTCCTCCTCGGCCAGTCGCTGGATCGCGATCGACAGCTTCTCCTGGTCGCCCTTGGTCTTGGGCTCGATGGCGACGTTGATGACCGGAGCCGGGAACGTCATCGACTCGAGCACGACCTGGTTCGCCGGGTCCGAGAGGGTGTCACCGGTGGTGGTGTCCTTCAGGCCCATGACCGCCACGATCTGACCAGCGATCGCCGTGGGGCGCTCTTCGCGCTTGTTGGCGTGCATCTGGTAGATCTTGCCGATCCGCTCCTTCTTCCCCTTCACCGAGTTGATGACCTGCGACCCGGTCTCGAGCGTGCCCGAGTAGATGCGGATGTAGGTCAGCTTGCCCAGGTGCGGGTCGCTGGCGATCTTGAATGCCAGCGCGGAGAACGGCTCGGTCGGGTCGGCGTGCCGCTCGATCACCTTGTCCTCGTTGCCGACCGCGTGGCCCTTGAAGGCAGCCAGGTCGGTCGGGGCGGGGAGGTAGGCGACGATCGCGTCGAGCAGGGGCTGCACGCCCTTGTTCTTGAACGCGGTGCCGCAGAGCACCGGGTTGATGGCGCTGGCCAGCGTGGCGCGGCGAATGGCCGCGACCAGCTGCTCCTCGGTGGGCTCCTGGCCCTCGAGGAAGAGCTCCATCAGCTCGTCGTCGTTCTCGGCGACCGTCTCGATGAGGCGGTCACGCCACTCGCGAGCGGACTCGGCGTGGTCGGCCGGGACGTCGACGACGTCGTACATCTCGCCCTTGGCCGCCTCGGCGCTCCAGATGAGACCCTTCATCTTGATGAGGTCGATGACGCCCTTGAAGTCGGCCTCGACGCCCCACGGCAGCTGAATGACAGCCGGGGTCGCGGCCAGCCGGGTGATCATCATGTCGACGCAGCGGTGGAACTCCGCGCCGACCCGGTCCATCTTGTTGACGAAGCAGATCCGGGGGACTTCGTACCGGTCGGCCTGCCGCCACACCGTCTCCGACTGCGGCTCGACACCGGCGACGCCGTCGAACACGGCGACGGCACCGTCGAGGACGCGGAGCGAACGCTCCACCTCAATGGTGAAGTCGACGTGACCCGGGGTGTCGATGATGTTGATGGTGTGACCGATCCACTCACAGGTGGTCGCGGCAGACGTGATGGTGATGCCGCGCTCCTGCTCCTGCTCCATCCAGTCCATCGTGGCAGCGCCCTCGTGGACTTCACCGATCTTGTAGTTGATGCCGGTGTAGAACAGGATGCGCTCGGTCGTGGTGGTCTTGCCCGCGTCGATATGGGCCATGATCCCGATGTTGCGGACCTTGGCCAGGTCAAGAGCGGTCGTGGTGGCCACTTCTCTCGCGTCCTCGTCGTCTCGTCGAAGCCGCCGGTATTACCAGCGGTAGTGGGCGAAGGCCTTGTTGGACTCGGCCATCTTGTGGGTGTCTTCGCGCTTCTTGACGCTCGCCCCGAGGCCGTTGCTGGCGTCGAGAAGCTCGTTCATGAGGCGCTCGGTCATGGTCTTCTCGCGGCGGGCGCGGGAGTACTGCACCAGCCAGCGCAGGGCCAGGGTGGTGCTGCGCGCGGCGCGCACCTCGACCGGCACCTGGTAGGTCGCGCCACCGACCCGGCGGCTGCGAACCTCGAGGGTGGGCTTGACGTTGTCAAGCGCGCGCTTGAGGGTGACGACCGGGTCGTTGCCCGTCTTCTCCCTGCAGCCCTCGAGGGCGCCGTAGACGATCGACTGCGCGATGGAGCGCTTGCCGTCCAGGAGCACCTTGTTGATCAGGGCGGTGACGAGCGGCGAGCTGTAAACCGGGTCAGCCATGAGCTGACGGCGGCCAGGAGAACCCTTACGAGGCATAGTTAGCTCTTCTCCTTCTTCGCGCCGTAACGGCTACGGGCCTGCTTGCGGTTGCGGACACCCTGGGTGTCGAGCGAACCGCGGATGATCTTGTACCGAACACCAGGCAGGTCCTTCACACGACCGCCACGCACGAGCACGATGGAGTGCTCCTGGAGGTTGTGACCCACACCGGGGATGTACGCCGTGACCTCGATGCCGTTCGTGAGCCGAACACGGGCCACCTTGCGCAGCGCCGAGTTGGGCTTCTTCGGAGTCGTGGTGTAAACGCGCTGGCACACGCCGCGCCGCTGCGGACTCCCCTTGAGGGCAGGAGTCTTGGTCTTGGAGACCTTGTCCTGCCGGCCCTTGCGGACCAACTGCTGAATAGTGGGCACTGCCACTCCGTTTCGTGCCTTGGCCGGTGTTACGTCGTCATCTTGCTTTTCGCAGGTTCTGCCGGTGTCATGACCTGCTGGTTTTCCTTGCCCCGGTGCCCCCGCGCTCGGGCGTGTCGCGCTATTCGCACAGACACATCCGCGAGGATTACGAGCCAGGAAGCCGTCCCCGTGCCCGCAATGAGCGCACGGCCGAGAGCCCGCATAGAGACGGGCACGATGTCCAAGACTACCTAGGCCCATGCGACACGTCAAAACGGCGCGACAAGACCCACAAGTCTTGCCACTCCGGATCGCCCGGGGCCTACTTCATCCAGCCCATCTACAGCTCCGGCATCAATGATATAGGGCGTCGGGGGCTTTCGTGCCCGAGTCTGCGAACCGCCATCCGACCGTAACCCGGCCTTCTCACCTGCGCCGTCTTCTGGGCGGGAACCCCGCGCATCCCTAGGGTAATCCCTAGGTCACTCCCTGAAGCGGCGGCCGCGGCGCCGGATTAGCGTCCTGTCCACCCGTCGAGAGGGAGGACAGATGACACTGATCCGGCACGACCCTCAGCGCGGAGGGCGGATTGTCTGAGCAGGCCGCGCCCTGGCCGGGGCCGCCCCCCTTCCACGCCTCCGCAGTCGAGCTCGTCATCCTCGCACCCCAGGAGCTGCGCGGACGCAGCTTTCCCGTCTCGGAGACCCCCGCCGAGCTCGGCCGCACGGCGGAGCTGCGGATCGACTCCGAGGAGATCAGCCGCAGGCACGCCAGGATCTGGTCGTCCGCGGGCGCGGTCTGGATCGCCGACTGCGGCTCGACGAACGGCACCTGGGTCAACGGCACGCGGATCATGCAGCCCGTATGCGTCGAGCCGGGCCAGCACATCCGCCTGGGCGGCGTCGAAGCCGTCCTGCAGGTCACCGCCGCCTTCCCCCAGGACGCAGGACCTGACGAGCACCACGCCACGACCTCCGCCCCGATCCAGCGGCCCGCGAACACCACCCGCTACCTCTGCGCGGCCGGCTACATCGACGAGTCCTTCTGCCACGAGGTCATCAGCGAGACCTTAGGCCGCCCCTACCGCGCCAGCGCGCCCTCCTACGGCGTGGACCTGCCCGCCGTCGTCAAGCACGCGCTGGCCGCCGAGCGCCACCGTACGATCCGCGACGTGCTCCTGCTGCTCATCGGCCTGGCCATGGCCGGGCTGGTGGCGGCGGGCGCGGCCGGGGCGCTGCCCGACCTGGACGCGCTGGAGGACATCACTGACGTCGGCAGTTCGAGCGCGTTGCGGCTGGCCGTGCTCGCCCTGCTGCCGCTGACGCTGGCGTGGCTGGTGGTGGCCGTGCACCTCTTCTACACGCGGGTCGTCGTGCTCGGCGGCCGGCTGGCCAGCCGCCGCTTCTCCCCCAGCAGAGCGCCGACGCCGCTCGCCCCGAGCGCCCGCCGCCAGACGAGCCGCCTCCTGCAAGCCCAGCGCGGCAACGTCACGGTGTTCGCCGACTATCTGCCGTTCGTCGGGAGCGGCGTCGACTACCACGCCTGGTCGTTCGCCATCGACACCACCAAGGCCGCGCGCAAGGACCGGCCCCCGAAGCCCTTCCACGCCGACGACGTGCACGCCTGCCTGGCCAAGGAGGTCGCGGCCACGGGGCTGCCCAACCTGCGGCTGTCGGAGCAGCTGTTCATCAACGGCGTGGACATCAACAACGCCCCCGGCCTGCTGCCCGACCCGCTCGCGCCGCCGGTGACGTCGGTCGACGCCGACCTGCTGCAGGCGGTCACGCGCTCGCCGGAGTCCTCAGGCCGCGTCTACCTCAGCGTCGAGGTCGCCGGCTGAGGCGGCCAGCTGATCGTGACCGTCTTCCTGCGTGCCGTACGGCTGCGCGGCTCGCTCTTCCTGGAGGGCGCCACGTTCATGCTGTATCCGCTGGCGCGCAGGTTCTTCCTCGTGGACAAGGTGTCCACCGACGTGCTCACCGGTTTCGTCGTGGCGGTGGGCCGCGGCGCGGCCACGACGGTCCCCCTCCTGCTCGGCTCCCCGTATCGGCTCGGCAAGCGCTGGGGCCGCGCCGCCGCCAGGCACCGGCGCGAACGCGACGACCGCGCCGTCATCCAGAGCCGCGGCCTGTACGACTACGGCGCCCGCGTGAGCGTACGGGAGCTTGCCATGGGCGCCGACCTGCGGCGCTTCTTCATCGAACGCGACGTCGAGATGTTCGACAAGGTCGTCCACGAGGCCGTGTTCAAGGGCATGGCCAAGTTCCTGGTGGAGCACGACATCGACACCGGCGAGGCGGCCCAGCTCATCACCCAGATCACCAACAACAAGATCGACCTCCGTGGCGCCCAGGGCCTCAACTTCGGCAACGCCCCCGGCTCCAACTTCGGCAACGCGCAGGGCTCGAACTTCCGCGGCAGCTCCGCCGAACCGCAGAAAGGCGGCACTCCATGAACGACCATCCGGCACGCGACAGGGACGGCGGCCACACCGGCGGCGTCAACTACGGCAACGCCCCCGGCTCCAATTTCGGCACGGCCAACAACTCCGACTTCCGCGGCACGATCAACAACTACGGCGACCCCGCCCAGCAGGAGGAGCTGCGGGCCCTGATCGCCGGCCTGCAAGCCGCCGTCGCCCGTTACCACCATCAGCTGGCCGATCCCCAGGGCGCCACGACGGCGGTCGAGATGCTGCAGGAGGAGGCGCGGGGCGAGCAACGCCCGAATCGCCTCACCTCGTTCCTGGCCATGCTGACCGCCTCCGCCGGCGGCGTGACGGCGATCACCGAGGCCGCGGCCAAGGCCAAGGAGCTCATCGCCTCGATGCTGTGACCCTGCGCGGACCACGGAAGGGGCCCACAGGGCGGCGTGACGGCGCTCAGCCGGTGACGGGCTCAGCAGGCGTCTCCCTGGAAGGCCCCCGGCCCCGTGCGGCGTCTGGGGCTACCACGGCACCGCGTAACGGGGAGAAAGACCGCAAAGCACCGCGCCCGGGCCTCTCAGAACGAGAGACCCGGGCGCGGTGTCTACCAGCGACTGAAAACGATCACCGGTTGTACTGACCGAAGTCGTACTCCTCCAGAGGCACGGCCTCGCCGCTGCCGGTGCCGAAGGTGTAGTCGGCCGCGGAGCCGTCGTAGCCGCCCACGGTGTACATGGCGGCCTTCGCCTCCTCGGTGGGATCCACCCGGATGTTGCGGTACTGGGGCATGCCCGTACCGGCCGGGATGAGCTTACCGATGATGACGTTCTCCTTCAGGCCCAGGAGCGAGTCGGACTTGGCGTGGATCGCCGCGTCCGTCAGGACCCTGGTCGTCTCCTGGAAGGAGGCCGCCGACAGCCACGACTCGGTGGCGAGCGACGCCTTCGTGATGCCCATGAGCACCGGACGACCGGCGGCCGGCTGGCCGCTCTCCGCCACCGTCTCGCGGTTCATCAGCTCGAAGCGCGGACGCTCCACGAGCTCGCCGGGCAGCAGGCTGGTGTCGCCGGACTCCAGCACGTTCACGCGCTTGAGCATCTGCCGCACGATGATCTCGATGTGCTTGTCGTGGATCGACACACCCTGCGACCGGTAGACCTGCTGGACCTCCGCCACCAGGTGCAGCTGCACGGCCCGCGGGCCGAGGATGCGCAGCACCTCGTTGGGGTTGACCGCACCGGCCACGAGCTGCTGGCCGACCGTGATGCGCTGGCCGTCCTGCACGAGCAGGCGCGAACGCATCGACACCGGGTACGCGATCTCCTCCGAGCCGTCGTCGGGGGTGATCACGATCTTCCTGGTCTTGTCGGTCTCGTCGATGCGAGCCCGGCCCTCGGCCTCGGAGATCGGGGCGACACCCTTGGGGATGCGCGCCTCGAACAGCTCCGTGACACGGGGCAGACCGTGAGTGATGTCGGCGCCGGCCACACCACCGGTGTGGAACGTACGCATGGTCAGCTGCGTGCCCGGCTCACCGATCGACTGGGCGGCGATGATGCCGACCGCCTCGCCGACGTCCACGAGCTTGCCGGTGGCCAGCGAGCGGCCGTAGCAGGTCGCGCAGACACCGATCTTGGCCTCGCAGACGAGCGCACTGCGGGTGCGCACGGTCTCGACGCCGGCCTCGACCAGCGCGGTGACGTGAATGTCGTTGATGTCGACACCCGCGGGGGCGACGATCTTGCCGTCGACCTCGACGTCCTCGGCCAGGATGCGGCCGTGCACGTTGGACTCGGCGTTCTCCGCCTTGACCAGGTTGCCGGACGCGTCACGGTCGGCCACGTGCAGCGGGACCGCGCGGTCGGTGCCGCAGTCGATCTCACGCACGATGACGTCCTGCGCCACGTCCACCAGACGACGGGTCAGGTAACCCGAGTCGGCGGTACGCAGAGCGGTGTCAGCCAGACCCTTCCGCTGACCGTGGGTGGAGATGAAGTACTCCAGCACCGACAGGCCCTCGCGGAACGAGGCCTTGATCGGCCGCGGGATCGTCTCACCCTTGGTGTTGGACACCAGGCCGCGGATGCCGGCGATCTGCCGGACCTGCATCTTGTTACCACGGGCGCCGGAGTTGACCATCATCCAGACCGGGTTGGTCGCCGGGAAGGCGTTGACCATGTCGGTCTCGACGTCGGCCGTCGCGTGCGTCCAGATCTCGATGAGCTCCTGACGGCGCTCCTCGTCGGTGATCAGACCGCGCTCGTACTCGCGCTGAACCTTGTCGGCCCGGCGCTCGTAGTTCTCCATGATGCTGGTCTTGTTCGGGGGCGCGACGACGTCCTCGATCGAGATCGTGACACCGGAGCGCGTCGCCCAGCGGAAGCCGGCGTCCTTGAGCGCGTCGAGCGAGTTGGCGACATCGATCTTGGGGTAGGTCTCCGCCAGCTCGTTCACGATCGTGGACAGCTGCTTCTTGCCGACCTGGAAGTCGACGAACGGGTAGCTGTCGGGCAGCGTCAGGTTGAACAGGCACCGGCCGAACGTCGTCTCCAGCCGGATCGCGTCACCCTGCTCCCAGCCCTCGGGAGCGACCCACTCGCGCGGCGGCAGGACGTCCTTCATCCGGATCTGGATCTTCGCCTGAATCTCCAGCTCGCCCCGGTCGAAGGCCATCTGCGCCTCGGCGATCGAGCCGAACACGCGGCCCTCGCCGATCGCCCCGTCCTTCTGGGTGGTCAGCCAGTAGAGGCCGATGACCATGTCCTGGGTGGGCATCGTCACGGGCTTGCCGTCGGCCGGCTTGAGGATGTTGTTGGTCGAGAGCATCAGGATGCGAGCCTCGGCCTGGGCCTCAGCCGACAGCGGCAGGTGCACGGCCATCTGGTCGCCGTCGAAGTCCGCGTTGAACGCGGTGCAGACGAGCGGGTGGATCTGGATGGCCTTGCCCTCGACCAACTGCGGCTCGAACGCCTGGATGCCCAGACGGTGGAGCGTCGGAGCACGGTTGAGCAGCACCGGGTGCTCGGTGATGACCTCTTCGAGCACGTCCCACACCACAGGGCGGGCGCGCTCGACCATCCGCTTGGCCGACTTGATGTTCTGGGCGTGGTTGAGGTCCACGAGCCGCTTCATCACGAACGGCTTGAACAGCTCCAGCGCCATCTGCTTGGGCAGACCGCACTGGTGCAGCTTGAGCTGCGGGCCGACGACGATGACCGAACGGCCGGAGTAGTCGACTCGCTTGCCCAGAAGGTTCTGGCGGAAGCGGCCCTGCTTGCCCTTGAGCATGTCGCTCAGGGACTTCAGCGGCCTGTTGCCGGGACCCGTCACCGGGCGACCGCGACGGCCGTTGTCGAACAGCGCGTCCACGGCCTCCTGGAGCATCCGCTTCTCGTTGTTCACGATGATCTCGGGCGCGCCGAGGTCGAGAAGCCTCTTGAGGCGGTTGTTCCGGTTGATGACCCGGCGGTACAGGTCGTTCAGGTCGGAGGTCGCGAACCGGCCACCGTCGAGCTGCACCATCGGGCGCAGGTCCGGCGGGATGACCGGGATGCAGTCGAGCACCATGCCGCGCGGCGAGTTGGTGGTGTTCAGGAACGCCGACACGACCTTGAGCCGCTTGAGCGCGCGGGCCTTCTTCTGGCCCTTGCCGCTGCGGATCGTCTCGCGCAGGCTCTCAGATTCGACGTCGAGGTCGAAGCTGATCAGGCGGTCCTGGATCGCCTGCGCGCCCATGCCGCCCTTGAAGTAGCGGCCGAAGCGGTCGCGCATCTCGCGGTAGAGCAGCTCGTCGCCCTCGAGGTCCTGGACCTTGAGGTTCTTGAAGCGGCTCCAGACCTCGTCGAGCCGGTCCAGCTCGCGCTGGGCCCGGTCGCGGAGCTGACGCATCTCGCGCTCGGCGCCCTCGCGGACCTTGCGGCGCTGGTCGCCCTTGGCGCCGGCCGCCTCGAGCTCGGCCAGGTCGCCCTCAAGCTTCTTCTGCCTGGCTTCGACGTCGGCGTCGCGGCGCTGCTCGATGTGCTGCCGCTCGACGGAGATCTTCGCCTCCAGCGACGGCAGGTCACGCTCACGCATCTCGGTGTCGACATGCGTGATCATGTAGGCCGCGAAGTAGATGACCTTCTCCAGGTCCTTCGGGGCCAGGTCGAGCAGGTAGCCGAGCCGGGAGGGAACGCCCTTGAAGTACCAGATGTGCGTGACAGGCGCGGCCAGCTCGATGTGGCCCATCCGCTCACGACGCACCTTGGCGCGAGTCACCTCGACGCCACAGCGCTCACAGATGATGCCCTTGAAGCGGACGCGCTTGTACTTGCCGCAGTAGCACTCCCAGTCGCGGGTCGGACCGAAGATCTTCTCGCAGAAGAGCCCGTCCTTTTCCGGCTTGAGGGTTCGGTAGTTGATGGTCTCTGGCTTCTTGACCTCGCCGTGCGACCACTGACGGATGTCATCGGCGGTCGCAAGACCGATCCTGAGCTCGTCGAAGAAGTTGACGTCTAGCATTTTGTGCGATCTCCCCCTCAGACTTCTTCCACGCTGCTCGGCTCACGCCGGGACAGGTCGATACCGAGCTCTTCCGCCGCGCGGAAGACGTCCTCGTCGGTGTCCCGCATCTCGATGGACATGCCGTCGCTGGAGAGCACCTCGACGTTCAGGCACAGCGACTGCATTTCCTTGATGAGGACCTTGAAGGACTCGGGGATACCGGGCTCGGGGATGTTCTCGCCCTTGACGATCGCCTCGTAGACCTTCACGCGGCCCAGGACGTCGTCGGACTTGATGGTCAGCAGCTCCTGCAGGGCGTAGGCCGCGCCGTACGCCTCCAGCGCCCACACTTCCATCTCACCGAAACGCTGGCCGCCGAACTGGGCCTTACCGCCGAGCGGCTGCTGGGTGATCATGGAGTAGGGACCGGTCGACCGTGCGTGGATCTTGTCGTCGACCAGGTGAAGCAACTTAAGGATGTAGATGTAGCCGACCGAGATCGGATAGGGGAACGGCTCGCCTGAGCGGCCGTCGAACAGGCGGGCCTTGCCGCTCTGCTGCACCATCCGGTCACCGTCGCGGTTGGCGATGGTGCTGTCGAGCAGGCCGACGATCTCCTCCTCATGGGCGCCGTCGAAGACCGGCGTGGCCATGTTGGTGCGCGGGGCGACCCTTTCGAAGCCCTTGTCGCGCAGCCGTCCGGCCCAGGCCTCCTGGACGCCGGAGATGTCCCACCCTCTGGCGGCGATCCACCCGAGGTGGGTCTCCAGCACCTGGCCGACGTTCATTCGGCCGGGCACGCCCAGGGGGTTGAGGATGATGTCGACCGGGGTGCCGTCCTCCAGGAACGGCATGTCCTCGACCGGGAGGATCTTGGAGATGACGCCCTTGTTACCGTGCCGACCGGCGAGCTTGTCGCCGTCGGTGATCTTGCGCTTCTGGGCCACGTAGACGCGGACCAGCTCGTTGACACCCGGCGGCAGCTCGTCGCCCTCCTCGCGGCTGAACACGCGCACGTGGATGACCTTGCCCTGCTCGCCGTGCGGCACCTTCAGCGAGGTGTCGCGGACTTCGCGGGCCTTCTCGCCGAAGATCGCGCGAAGCAGCCGCTCCTCCGGCGTCAGCTCGGTCTCGCCCTTGGGCGTGACCTTGCCGACGAGGATGTCGCCGGGTACGACCTCGGCGCCGATCCGGATGATCCCGCGCTCGTCGAGGTCGGCCAGGACCTCTTCGGAGACGTTGGGGATGTCGCGGGTGATCTCCTCCGGGCCCAGCTTGGTGTCACGGGCGTCGACCTCGTGCTCCTCGATGTGGATCGAGGAGAGGACGTCGTCCTGGACCAGCCGCTGAGACAGGATGATCGCGTCTTCGTAGTTGTGGCCTTCCCATGGCATGAACGCCACGAGCAGGTTCTTGCCCAGGGCCATCTCGCCGCCGTCGGTGCAGGGACCGTCGGCGATGACCTGGTTGACCTCGACCCGGTCACCCTCGGCGACGATGGGCTTCTGGTTGAAGCTCGTGCCCTGGTTGGAGCGCTTGAACTTCGCCACCCGGTACGTCGTCCGCGTCCCGTCGTCGTTCATGACCGTGACGTAGTCGGCGGAGACCTCCTCGACCACGCCGGCCTTCTCGGCGCTGATGACGTCGCCGGCGTCGGTCGCGGCACGGTATTCCATGCCGGTGCCGACCAGCGGCGCCTCGCTCTTGAGCAGCGGCACCGACTGGCGCTGCATGTTGGAGCCCATGAGCGCGCGGTTGGCGTCGTCGTGCTCCAGGAAGGGGATCATCGCGGTGGCGACCGACACCATCTGGCGCGGCGACACGTCGATGTAGTCGACCTCCTCGGCCCGCATGAGCTCCGTCTCACCGCCCTTGGTGCGGACCAGGACGCGGGCCTCGGCGAACGTGCCGTCGGCGTTGAGCACCGTGTTGGCCTGCGCCTTGACGTAACGGTCTTCCTCGTCGGCGGTGAGGTAGTCGACCTGTCCGGTCACCCGGCCGTCGACGACCTTGCGGTAAGGCGTCTCGACGAAGCCGAAGGCGTTGATCCGGCCGTAGGAGGCCAGCGAGCCGATCAGACCGATGTTGGGACCTTCGGGGGTCTCGATCGGGCACATCCGGCCATAGTGGGACGGGTGCACGTCACGAACCTCGAAGCCGGCCCGCTCACGCGACAGACCGCCCGGACCCAGCGCGGACAGACGCCGCTTGTGCGTCAGCCCGGCCAGCGGGTTGGTCTGGTCCATGAACTGCGACAGCTGCGAGGTGCCGAAGAACTCCTTGATCGACGCCACGACCGGGCGGATGTTGATCAGGGTCTGCGGGGTGATGGCCTCGACGTCCTGCGTGGTCATCCGCTCGCGGACGACGCGCTCCATGCGGGCCAGGCCCAGGCGGACCTGGTTCTGGATGAGCTCGCCGACGCTGCGCAGGCGGCGGTTGCCGAAGTGGTCGATGTCGTCGACCTCGACGATGACCTCGCGGTCATTGGCGCCCGGCATCGAGTCCTCGCCCGCGTGGAGGCGGACGATGTACTCGATCGTGGCGACGATGTCCTCTTCGGTCAGCGTGCCCTGAGTGATCTCGGAGTCGACACCGAGCTTCTTGTTGATCTTGTACCGGCCGACCTTGGCGAGGTCGTACCGCTTGGGGTTGAAGTACAGGTTCTCCAGCAGGGTCTGCGCCGACTCCTTGGTCGGCGGCTCACCCGGGCGCAGTTTGCGGTAGATGTCGAGCAGCGCGTCGTCCTGGCCGGCCGTGTGGTCCTTCTCCAGGGTGGCGCGCATCGACTCGTACTGGCCGAACCGCTCGAGGATCTGCTCGCTGGTCCATCCCAGTGCCTTGAGAAGCACGGTGACGGCCTGCTTGCGCTTGCGGTCGATGCGCACACCGACGCTGTCGCGCTTGTCGATCTCGAACTCCAGCCAGGCACCCCTGGACGGGATGACCTTGCAGCCGTACAGGTCCTTGTCGGACGTCTTGTCGACATTGCGTTCAAAGTAGACGCCGGGCGAACGGACCAGCTGGGAGACCACGACACGCTCGGTGCCGTTGATGATGAAAGTGCCTTTCGGGGTCATGAGCGGGAAGTCGCCCATGAAGACCGTCTGGCTCTTGATCTCACCCGTGGTGTTATTGATGAACTCCGCCGTGACGAACATCGGGGCGGAGAAGGTCATGTCCTTGTCTTTGCACTCATCGACTGAGTACTTGGGCGGCTCGAACCGATGGTCGCGGAACGACAAGGACATGGTCCCCGAGAAGTCCTCGATGGGACTGATCTCTTCGAAGATCTCTTCGAGGCCCGACTGGGTCGGGACGTCCTTGCGCCCGGCCTGGCGAGCCGCCTCTACCCGGGCCTTCCACTTCTCGTTGCCGAGCAGCCAGTCGAAAGACTCGGTCTGCAGAGCGAGAAGATCAGGAACTTCGAGGGGCTCCTGGATACGCGAAAACGAGACGCGACGGGGACCAGCGGGTACGGCGGAGGCGTTGCGCGAGGCTGCCAACAGATGTCCTTCCGAGGGCTCGCGGCGGACTGACTACACGCACGCCAGACAACCTCGCAACGTGAGCAAGCATCACGGGTCGTCAAAGGGCAGCGCAAAGGGGCAGTGTAGCCGAACGGCACACGCCTGTCCACTTCGCTCTCGCTGCATGCTTCACGTTGGTCGCAGCATCGCCCGTTCAGGCGGAAACGTCAAGCCCACAAGCCCGACTTTTAGCCGACTAGGGGCCCGGACGCTGGGTTTTCTCCCCTGTGTGACCGGTCGCCTACCGCCAGGCCCAAGACGATACCCGCGATCGTGGGCGGTTAACGCTCTGTCACACCGAGGGTCGAACCCATACCGACAACCGGTGTAGCTGTGACTGAGGTACCCCTGTCAATGGCTGCGCTAAACCTGATTTTTAGTAACAATTGAAGTAAGCGGCGCGCCCGTGCCGTCAGGCAGTGCCCAGGAGGGTCGAAAGATCAGCCACCAGCCACTGTGAATCTTGCCGCACCATGACGAACCTGGCGCGGCCCTGGGTGAACTGTTGCTCAGCCCCATCTTTACCTGGGATCTCCTTGACCGTACCAGTGTTCACGAAGAGCAGGACGTCGACACGATCGGGCTCCGCGCGCTCGATTCCGGCCCCCGCGACGGCCGCCGTCTGCACCATCTTCTGTGCCTTGGCCTTCGAGACCAAGGTCGTCGTCAGCTCCTTGTAGTGCTTGGTCAGTTCGCCTGTCGTGTGCGCGCCGGCCCGCGCCAGATCGGCCTCCACCGTCCGGTAGTCGTACGAGAGCAGATCCGGCGCGAACTTCCTGGCCGCGGCCATGGCCGCGGCACCCGACGCGTCGGCGTCACGCAGGTCGCGCAGGTTGAACCACATCGTCGGCACCAGCACGCCCCCGACGACCACCAGGACGCCCAGCAGGACGATCATGAAGGTTCTCACTTCACCTGCACCGCCTTCGACACCAGCCAGCCGCCGCCCACCTTGGTCAGGTCCATCGACCACCGGTAGAACCGCTCCTGCGGCGCGCTCTTCGAGCCGTCCCAGCGGATCTCCACGTCGGCCACGACCAGCACCTTGGCCGCCGTGTCCGTCATCGAGACCAGCCCGGTCGCGCGCAGCACGCCGTGCTGGACGACCTTGTTCGCGAGCGTGGTGGCCTTGAGCTTGCCGGCGTTGGCCGCGTACTCGGTCCTGGCCGCCCCGGTGGAGGTGTCGAGTATGCGCTGCACGTCCGTGGCGACGGTCTTGTAGTCGAGCGAGATCAAGTTCTTCGCGTGGGTCCCCGCCGCCAGCAGCGCGGCCTGCTTGTCGCCTGCCCTGCCCTGCTCGTCGCGCGCCTGCGCCGCGATCCACACGCCTGTGCCGACCAGCACCGCCAGCACCCCGCTGAGCGCCGCGATCAGGATGCGAGCGGGCCGGACGACGACTCCTGCCACGGCTGCTCACCCCTTCCCCGGTCGGTCGCCGGATCATAACGTGACACCCGCTCAGGAAGTCCTCGAAACAACCGAGACGGTTGGGCAACACCGCCCCGCCCCCGCCGGCCCACCCTGCCACGCGACTGGCTGTACGCCCGCCTACGGCCTCTCCGCGACACGTCAGCGCGCCGGCTCACCGGGCGCTCACGTCGGCACGTACGGCGCTCGCACACGACGCGTGCGTCACTCACAAGGCGCGTGCGTCACTCGTGCAAGGGCGGCGGAATTCCGGCGGCATGTCCGACTGAACGCAGGCACCTTTCCTGAGCGAATCGGTCAGGGCCGCCAGATTCCCCGCAAATGCCTCCAGAAGGCCCTCAGCGGCCCGCTGAGCGCCCAACGGGTCCTTCCCCTCCTCGGGCACCAGGGCGGCGTTCGAGAGCGGCGCGCAGGCCCTTCAGCAACGCCGCCACGAACGCCCCCGCCGCTACCCATGATCCGCGACCCGCGGGCTGACTCCGAGCCGAGCCGCCTCGTGTCGTGTCGTGTCGCGCAAGTCCAGCATCCCGAAAACCTGCGCAATGCGCGGCGCCTACCCCTACCTGATGCCGTGGAGATGGGCGTTGATCAGGCGGGGATACTCCTCCAGCCAGTTACGCCCACGCTCGTCCACGAACGACCCCTGCGGCGGGATCACCCCGTTGGCCGCCAGCCACGTGCCGGGCGGCTGCTGAGTACGGCGGATCTTGTTGCCGCTCGGCATGAGCTGCGGCGGGATCGGCGGCAGCGCACCCGGATCCTGGCCCATCTGCGCCTCGGCCTCCAGCTCGGAGACGTCCTTCTCCTCCGACATGCCGATCGGCCCGTGCTTCCTGGCGTTGAGGAACTGCCGCACCACCGGCTCGTCGCTCGACAGCAGCATCTCGCGCTGGCCGAACATGACCAGTTCCCGCCTGAACAGCAGGCCGATGCTGTCGGGGACCGTACGGGCGGTGTTGATGTCGTGGGTCACGATCAAAAACGTCGCCTCGATCTCGGCGTTGAGGTCGACGATGAGCTGGTTGAGGTACGCGGTACGTACCGGGTCGAGGCCCGAGTCCGGCTCGTCGAACAGGATGATCTCCGGGTCCAGCACCAGCGCCCTGGCCAGCCCCGCCCGCTTGCGCATGCCGCCGGAGATCTCGCCCGGCAGCTTGGACTCCGCGCCGAGCAGTCCGACGAGCTCCATCTTCGCCATCACGATCTGGCGGATCTGCGCCTCGGTCTTCTTGGTGTGCTCGCGCAACGGGAAGGCGATGTTGTCATAGAGGTTGAGCGAGCCGAAGAGTGCGCCGTCCTGGAACAGCACCCCGAACAACCGGCGCAGCTCGTAGAGCTTGTTCTCGTTGCAGTTGGCCAGGTCGTAGCCGTCGATCCAGATGTGTCCGCGATCGGGCCGCAGCAGCCCCACGAGCGTCTTGAGGAAGACAGACTTGCCGGTGCCCGACGGGCCGAGCAGCACCGAGATCTCGCCCGCAGGCAGCGTGAGCGAGACGTCCTCCCAGATGACCTGCCTACCGAACGACTTGGTCAACCCGTCGACCATGACTTCGACGCCCACTGGTCACCTTCCCGAACGCAGGGAGTATTCAGGGGATCACGTACCGCCGACTTTACGGGCAGAATGCCATCACCGTAGCGGCGTTCCGCCGAATTGGAACCTGTTCCAATAACTTGT
The DNA here is from genome assembly GCF_039539705.1 of Nonomuraea rosea. NCBI lineage: Bacteria > Bacillati > Actinomycetota > Actinomycetes > Streptosporangiales > Streptosporangiaceae > Nonomuraea > Nonomuraea rosea. Next base: position 536,477 of record NZ_BAABDQ010000001.1, read on the forward strand.
TACGGGGCGGTTATGAGACGTCGGGTCCAGTAAGCGCCCGCAGCCCGGGGCGCAGCACGCGGGCGATCTCGTCCTGCGGCACTTCGCGCAGCTCGTCGAGATCGAGCAACTGGTGCCCGATGGTCACGCCCAGCATGATCGTCGTGATCAGCGCCGCCCGCAGCCGCGCGTCCTCGCCGGGGATCGACTCCGCCAGCCGGTCGATCTGCCGGCTCAGCGTCTGGCGCGCCGACGCGGCCGCCTCGGGATGCGTGAGCATGGAGCGCATCATGGCCAGCGTGCTCTGCGGCAGCTCGCCCATCTTCAGGTTGAGCGCACCGAGCACCTGCTCGACCAGCTCCTCCGCGCCCATGTCCGGCCCCGCCACCGGGGTCACGCGGACGGCCTGCTGGAAGAGCTCCTGCTTGCTGCCGAAGTACTGCATCACGAGCGCGGGATCGACCTCGGCCGCCTTGGCGATGGCGCGGATCGTGGCGCGCTCGAACCCCACTTCGGCGAAGAGTGCCCTGGCCGCGTCGAGGATCCGGCCCTCGGTCCTGCGCCGCCTCTCCACGCGCGGAAGCACCTTCTCACCCACGCCCTGACTCTACATGCGTTGACCGTTCCCTCATTTTCGCTCTACGCTCGTTGAGTCAACGTCCGTTGAGCGACTGCATCAAGGAGATCCCCATGTCCATCGACGAGATCGTCACCGGCTACCACGAGGCGATGCTGCACAAATCGGCCGACGAACTGGCCGACCTCTACGCGGTGGACGCGCTGCACGAGTTCCCGTTCGGGGGGCTGCCGCCGTTCAAGGGGCGGGAGGAGGTCCGCGCCGGCTATCACGCGATGTGGGACCCGGCTCCTTTCCGCGCCGAGGAAGTACGCCTGGAGGCGCTGCGCCGGACGCAGGATCCCGAAGTGGTGGTGGTCGAGCAGACCACCTTCGTCAAGGTCGGCGACCAGTCCATCACCGTCCCCGGCCTGCTGGTGCTCCGGATCAGGGACGGACAGATCATCCACACCAGGGACTACATGGACACCAGCGCCATCACCCAGGTCCGCCACGCCACCGGACTGCCGGCCTAGAGACCCACGGACGACTCTCAGCCGACACGTTGCGGCTGCGTCCTCGTTAGATCACCCCTTCGTGAGGTCGAAGACGGTGGTGCCGCCAACCGTGGTGCTGGTGAAGGTGTCCTGAACCCAGGCCGCGATCTGCGCCGCCTCGTCACTGCCACCCGTGCTCCCACGACCACCCCCCATGCCCGTACCGACGAAGTAGTGGATCTTCTTGTCAGCGACGTACTGCTTGAACTGCTCAAGCGTCGGCGCGGGATCGGTGCCGTTGAATCCGCCCACGGCCATCACGGGCGCTCCGCCGGCGAGCTGATAGGCGGCCGCGTTGTTGGAGCCCACGGTCGCGGCCGTCCACGTGTAGCCGGATGCGCCGCTCTCCAGCACAGCGGTCAGCTCGGCGGACGGCGTACCGGCGTTGAGCAACCCGCCCATGCCCATCCCGCCACGACCCATCCCGCCCCGGCCCATTCCACCCTGGCCGGTCCCCCCTTGAGCTGTACCACTTTGACCTGTGCGGCCCTGGGCCGTACCCGGCGGCTGTCGAGGTGACTGACCGCCATCACCAGCAGGAGGCTGTCCGGCCGCCTGGCCACCGCCCGGCCGCTGGAACCCACCGCCGCCCGGCCTCCCGAACCCACCGGTGGACGGCCCCGCCGTCGGGATGGCCCCGGTGTGCGCGGACGTGGCCGTGTCCACCGCGTACGCGGCAGGCCCCGCCAGGCAAGCGACGCACGCCACCACCGCGACAGTGACGACCACCACGACCCGGCGCGCGAAGAGCATCGCCAGGGCCGCGCCCAAGCCGGCGACGAGCACAGCGGCGCCAAGCCACGAGTTCCAGTCGGTGCTGCGCGACAGCAGGAAATAGGACCACACGGCCGTCCCCGCGGTGATCATGGCAAGCAGCCGGTACGCCTTCCGCTCCCACAGCACAGCCGCCCCCATGCCCACCAGCGCGGCGATGGCCGGCGCCAGCGCCACGGTGTAGTAGGCGTGGAAGATCCCCTGCATGAGGCTGAAGACCAGCCCGGTCACGACCAGCCAGCTCCCCCACACCCAGAACGCGGCCCGGACCGGATCGACCCGAGGCGCCCGCCGCGTGAACCAGGTCCCGGCCACCAGCAAAACCAGCGCCGCCGGCAGCAGCCAGGAAATCTGCCCGCCCGCCTCACTGTCGAACAGCCGCAGCCAGCCGGCCTCCTGGTTCAGATTGCCGAGCCCGCCGTAGTCGGCGCCGTTGAGCCGCCCGATGCCGTTGTAGCCGAGCGCCAGCTCCAGCACGCTGTTGGTCTGAGAACCCCCGATGTACGGCCGATCCGCCGCCGGCACCAACGCCACGGCCACCAGCCACCACCCCGCCGAGACCACCATGGCCGCACCCGCGAGCAGCAACTGCCACACCCGCCGCCAGAACGCCACCGGGGCCGTCACGAGGTAGACCAGCGCGAACCCCGGCAGGACCAGGAACGCCTGCATCATCTTCGCCAGGAACGCGAACCCGATCACGCTCCCCGCCAGCACCAGCCACCGCGTGCCGCCCCGCTCCTGGGCCCGCACCACGCAGTATCCGGCGACGGTCAGCAACAGCACCAGCAACGCGTCGGGGTTGTTGAACCTGAACATCAGCACGGCAACGGGAGTGAGCGCCATGACGGCCCCGGCCAGCAGCCCCGCCCAGGCGGTGAACAGCCGGCGCACGGAGGCGTACACCATCGCCACCGAGCCGACGCCCATGAGCGCCTGGGGGAGGAGGATGGCCCACGAGTTGAGCCCGAACAGCCGCACGCTGAGCACCATCGGCCACAGCGAGGCGGGCGTCTTGTCGACGGTTATCGCGTTGGCGGCGTCAGAGGCCCCGAAGAAGAACGCCTTCCAGCTCTGGCTACCCGCCTGCACCGCCGCCGAGTAGAAGGAATTGGCCCATCCTGAGGCCCCTAGACCCCAGATGTAGAGCACACCGGTGCCGACGAGCAGCCCGGCCAAGGCCCAACGAGACTTCGCTTCGATAACCACACCCGGAACGCTAGGCAAGCCCTTTGGCGTGGCGATGAGACGAACATGAAAATCTTCTAAGCCCCAGCACGCCCTGCCCGATCAAACGGACTCCGCGCGTGCCGCACCCCCAGGAATGCGAAAAGAGGCGGTACACCCGGCACCTGGGTGTAGCCGCCTCTTCTCGAAGAGACTTGCGTGAAGGGGGAAGTTACTTCACGGTCACGGTGGCGCCGGCGCCCTCGAGGGCAGCCTTGGCCTTCTCCGCCTGCTCCTTGTTGACCTTGCCGTCGAAGACGGCCTTGGGAGCGCCGTCCACCAGGTCCTTGGCCTCCTTGAGGCCCAGGGACGTGAGGGCGCGGATCTCCTTGATGACCTGGATCTTCTTGTCGCCGGCAGCCTCGAGGATGACGTCGAACTCGTCCTGCTCCTCAACGACGGCGGCCTCGCCACCACCGGCGGCGGCGGGGGCGGCAACCGCGACGGGGGCGGCGGCCTTGACGTCGAAGACCTCTTCGAACTGCTTCACGAACTCGGACAGCTCGAGGAGGGTCATCTCCTTGAACGCGCCGAGCAGCTCGTCGGTGCTGAGCTTCGCCATGATGCTTTCCTTACGTTTAGGACTTGCTGAGAACTAGGAACGGGACCGCGGGATTTGCGGCAACCCCCGGGTGTTACTCGCCCGCCTCTTCGCGCTTCGCGCGGAGGGCATCGGCCAGCTGAGCCATGTTGGTGGGCAGCGCGGCGAACATCGCAGCAGCAGCGCTCTGCTTCGCCTTGATCGCGCCAGCAAGCTTCGCGAGGAGAACCTCACGGGACTCGAGGTCGGCGAGCTTGGTGATCTCGGTGGCGTCGAGCGTCTTACCGTCGAGGACACCACCCTTGATCACCAGAAGGGGATTGGCCTTGGCGAAGTCACGCAGACCCTTGGCCGCCTCGACAACGTCGCCGTTGACGAAGGCGATCGCGGTCGGACCGGCGAGCAGACCATCGAGGCCCGCAAGACCGGCCTCGTTGGCCGCAATCTTGGTCAGGGTGTTCTTCGCCACGGCGAACTTCGCATTCTCACCGAGAGAGACGCGCAGCTCCTTGAGCTGCGCAACGGTGAGACCGCGGTACTCGGTCAGAACGGCGGCAGCGCTGCCTTCGAACTCGCTCTTGAGCTCGGCAACCGCTGTCGCCTTATCCGCCCTCGCCATGGGCCTCCTTCCAGATGTGCCACCGGCGAAGGCCCAAAAATGAGAACGGCCCCGGGCGCAGGGCGCACACGGGGCTCGCACACGGAAACAACCATGTGGAAACTCGCATCACACCTGCGCGGGCCGTCCACGTGACGTGGATCCTTCGGTCGCCAGGCTTTGAGGCACCTGACGACAACCGGCGGTCTTCGGCAACAACAGAGTACGTGCTGCCCGCCGAGTTTCCAAATCGTGCTGCGGTCTTTCCGAGCTGTTCTCAGTCTTGCGGTTCTCGTCCTGCTCCGAGGTCTGGGTTGGTCCAGCTCTCAGATTCTGGCGTACGCGTCAGTTCGTCGTGCCCTTGGGCAGCTCTCCCACCTGGTCGGCGGGCGGGGCGTCGATGGTGACCGACTCGTTGAAGCCCTTGAAGAGCAGGGTCGCGTCGAGCGTGGCGCCTTCCTTCGAGCCGTTCAGGGCCAGCTTGCGCGGCAGGCCGTCACCGGCCACCCAGAGGTCGAACTTGACGTCCTTGAGCTCCGCCAGGCCCGTACGAGCCTGCTCCTGCTTGTCGGCCGGCAGCAGCAGAACTGCGGCGTCGACCGGGAAGCTGCCGCTGTAGTGGGTGGTGTCCTCGCCGTTGACGCTCTCGTTGCCGACCGACTTCACGTCCTGTGAGGCGGTGACGAGCTTGGTCATGTTGGCCAGGTCGAACTGCTGGATCTGGCTCAGGTACTGGTTCACCTGGCTGGAGTCACCCATCTCGCTGAGCGAGACCTTGATCCACGGCTTGGTGGCGCCGACGAGGTCCTTGAGCGCGTCGACCTTGACGTAGACGGTGTCGCCCTGGAGCACGGCGCGCACGCCGCCCGGCAGGCTCTTTCCGCCCATGTCGACGGTGTCCAGCGTGAGGTCCACGGCGAGCTGGGGCTTGCTCTGGTAGAGCATGCGGCCCTGCACCTTGCCCGAGCCTTCCTGGGGGTGCGTCACGTTCACCACGGCGTCGACCGTGTAACTGGTGACCTCCGCGGTCTTCTGCGCGGCTTGCGCGAGCACCTCTGAGGCAGCCAGGTTGACCTGAATGGGCTGCGCGTTCGATCCACAACCGGCGACCGCGGCTACGACGAGCGCGGCACCGGCCGCTGTGAGAGTTATCGTGCGCTTCAGCATGTCTTGACCTTACGTTTGGATTATCCCGCCGTGGCGTCTTCCCCGCACAATTCGGGGAAAACCCAGGGTTATCCCCCACACGGTCTCCACAATCCCTGCACAATCGGCCTTCCAGGTCATACCCCGCACTTCCACGAAGCCGACCTCTCCATGATCGGCCACCGGCCCTGGCGGGGCGACCACCGGTACCGACCGAGACCGAGTGCGGGGCGAGAGTGGCTCGGACTGGTGCTGAAGCCGGTACGGGGGCGCAGGCGGGGCGGACGGTCGTGCCGTACTGGGAGAGTCGGAGGCGGGACGGGCCGCCGTACCGGGAGAGCGGAGGCGGGACGGGTGCCGTGCCTTACCGGGAGAAAGGCTCGCTGGACGTGCGAAAGCCCCGCCCGGACGGACCAGGCGGGGCTTTCGGGAAAGCTGTGTTACTCGGCCAGCTCGCCGGTGAGGCCGCGGGTGACGTTGGGGTCGACCGGGACGCCCGGACCCATCGTCGTGGAGAAGGTGACCTTCTTCAGGTAACGACCCTTGGCCGCCGACGGCTTGAGACGCAGCACCTCGTCAAGGGCGGCGGCGTAGTTCTCGATGAGCTGACGCTCGGGGAACGACGTCTTGCCGATGATGAAGTGCAGGTTCGCCTGCCGGTCGGTACGGAACTCGATCTTGCCGCCCTTGATCTCCGTCACGGCCTTGGCGACGTCGGGCGTCACGGTGCCGGTCTTCGGGTTGGGCATGAGACCACGCGGGCCGAGCACGCGGCCCAGCCGGCCGACCTTGCCCATCAGGTCCGGCGTGGCCACGACCGCGTCGAACTCGTTGAGCCGGTTGCCCTTGGCGATCTCGTCGATCAGTTCGTCGGCGCCGACGATGTCGGCACCCGCCTCGCGGGCTGCCTCGGCACGGTCACCGGTCGCGAAGACCAGGACCCGGGCGGTCTTGCCGGTGCCGTGCGGGAGGTTGACCGTGCCGCGCACGATCTGGTCGGCCTTGCGAGGGTCGACGCCCAGCCGCAGCGCGACCTCGACGGTGGAGTCGAACTTGGTGGTCGACGTCTCCTTGGCCAGCTTCGCGGCGTCGGCGGGCGTGTAGAGCTTGTCGTGGTCGACCTTGGCCGCCGCGTCTTTGTGCGCCTTGCTGCGCTTCATTCTTACTCCTGAGTGGTTCGGCGAGCCCTGCGAAAGGGCCCTCCCACGTTGGGGGAAAACTTAGTCGGCGACCGTGATGCCCATCGACCGGGCGGTGCCGGCGATGATCTTCTCGGCGGCCGCGATGTCGTTGGCGTTGAGGTCGGGCATCTTCGTCTCCGCGATGCTGCGGAGCTGCTCACGGCTGAGCCTGCCGACCTTGTCACGCTGCGGGACCGCGCTGCCCTTGTCGATGCCCAGAGCCTTCTTGATCAGCTCGGGCGCCGGCGGCGTCTTCGTGATGAAGGTGAAGCTGCGGTCTTCGAAAATGGTGATCTCAACGGGGATGATGTTGCCCCGCTGGGACTCCGTGGCAGCGTTGTACTGCTTGACGAAGTCCATGATGTTGACGCCGTGGGGACCGAGGGCGGTACCCACCGGCGGCGCCGGGGTGGCCTGTCCAGCGGGGAGCTGGACCTTCACCAGAGCGGCGATTTTCTTCTTCGGAGGCATTAGTCCTTCTCCGGGTCCTGATTGCGATGCGGTCCGGCCCGTCGGATTGCGGGCCCGGACATGTCGGAAGGCCGCCCTCGCGAAGAGACGGCCAGCCGAACGTCTAAGTGTATGTGATCGTCTTAGATCTTCGAGACCTGGTTGAACGACAGCTCGACCGGCGTCTCACGACCGAAGATCGAGACGAGCACCTTGAGCTTCTGCGACTCGGGGCTGATCTCGCTCACCGAGGCGGGAAGCGTGGCGAACGGACCGTCCATGACCGTGACGGACTCGCCGATCTCGAACTCGACCGTCGGGCCCGTGCTCGTCTTGGCCGAGGCCTTCTTGCTCTCCTCGGTCGGCTCCGGCGCGAGCAGCTTGGCGACCTCGTCAAGGCTGAGCGCGCTCGGCTTGTTGGACAGGCCCACGAAACCGGTGACGCCGGGCGTGTTGCGCACGGCGGCCCAGGACTCGTCGGTCAGCTCCATGCGCACCAGCACGTAGCCGGGCAGCACCCGCTCCTTGACCGGCACCTTCTTGCCGCTCTTGAACTCCTGGACGGTGTGCGTCGGCACCTCGACCTGGAAGATGAAGTCCTCCATGTTGAGCGACACGTTGCGGCTCTCGATGTTGGACTTCACCCGGTTCTCGTAACCGGCGTAGGAGTGGATCACGTACCACTCGCCGAGCTGACCGCGCAGCGAGGCCTTGAACTCCTCGATGGGATCGACCTCGGGAAGGTCGGCGTCATCCTCGACGGCCTCGACCTCGGGAAGATCGGCACCGTCCTCGTCGGCGACGGCCTCGTCCTCGGCCGCCTCCTCCTCGTCGCTCTCCTCGACCTCGGCCTCTTCGATGGCCGCCTCGGCGGCCTCCTCGGTGGCTTCTTCCAGCTCGTCACCCCACTCGTCGCGGGGTCCCTCCGCCGGAACTGAAGACTCGGACACGGTGACTCTTCCTCTTTCGTCTAGTCGTTCAGCTCGTATCGCATGGCGACTCCGTCAGGCGACACCGGCGGCTGCTGGATCAGGATCCACCGAAGACACGGAGGACCGCCCAGCCCAGCGCGGCGTCGAGCCCGTACACGATCGCAACCATGATCAGAACGAATATCAGAACGACCGTGGTGTAGGTGATGAGATCCTTGCGTGTCGGCCAGATGACCTTGCGAAGCTCGTTGACGACCTGCCGATAGAAAAGGGCAGGTGAAGTGCGTGTCTTCTTTTCGCCACTCGGCTTGCCTGCGGTCTCGCCGCGCGTGTCGATCGCCACAGTCCTCACCTGAATCTGTCGTGTCCAACGCAGTTTGCGGCGCGCTTACACGCCCATTATTGCGCGGACCGCACTCGCAGGGCACGAGGGACTCGAACCCCCAACCGCCGGTTTTGGAGACCGGTGCGCTACCAATTGCGCCAGTGCCCTATGTCGATGACCAGACTACCCTGATCGCCTCACTGCCTGGACCGAACCGCTCGCCGACATGCGGCGGAAGGACCAGGCGAAATCATACGGGGGAATGCCCGGTACGTCGAACCGAAACCCGATCGCCCAGGTCACGACCGCGTGGGACCATGGACACATGTCCACCCGACCCCGCATCTCCGCAAGAATTTCCGCGATTTCCGAGTCCGCGACCCTCGCCGTGGACTCCAAGGCCAAGGCGATGAAGGCGGCGGGCCGTCCCGTCATCGGCTTCGGCGCGGGCGAGCCCGACTTCCCGACGCCCGGCTACATCGTCGAGGCCGCGATCGAAGCGGCGGGCAACCCGCGCTTCCACAAGTACACTCCCGCCGGCGGGCTGCCCGAGCTCAAGCAGGCCATCGCCGCCAAGACGCGACGCGACTCCGGCTACGCCGTGGAGGCCGCGCAGGTGCTGGTCACCAACGGCGGCAAGCAGGCGGTCTACGAGGCGTTCGCGACGCTGCTCGACCCGGGTGACGAGGTCGTGGTCATCGCCCCCTACTGGACCACCTACCCCGAGGCGATCAAGCTCGCCGGCGGCGTGCAGGTCGACGTCGTGACCGACGAGTCCACCGGCTACCTGGCGACCGTGGAGCAGCTTGAGGCGGCGCGCACCGAGCGGACCAAGGTCCTGCTGTTCGTCTCGCCGTCCAACCCCACGGGCGCCGTCTACAGCCGCGAGGAGACCGTCGCGATCGGCCGCTGGGCCGCCGAGCACGGCCTGTGGGTCGTCACCGACGAGATCTACGAGCATCTCGTGTACGGCGACGCCGAGTTCACCAGCATCGCCACCGCCGTGCCCGAGCTGGGCGACCGGGTCGTGATCCTCAACGGCGTGGCCAAGACCTACGCCATGACCGGCTGGCGCGTGGGCTGGCTGATCGGCCCGGCCGACGTGGTCAAGGCGGCGACCAACCTGCAGTCGCACGCCACCTCCAACGTCTCGAACGTGGCCCAGATGGCCGCGCTGGCCGCGGTCTCCGGCGACCTGTCCGCGGTGGCGGAGATGCGTACGGCGTTCGACCGGCGGCGCCAGACGATGGTGCGGATGCTCAACGAGATCCCGGGCGTGTTCTGCCCTGAGCCGAAGGGGGCGTTCTACGCATATCCCTCGGTCAAGGAGCTGATCGGCAAGGAGCTGCGGGGCAAGCGGCCCCAGTCGTCCGCCGAGCTGGCCGAGCTGATCCTGGAGGAGGCCGAGGTCGCGGTGGTGCCCGGCGAGGCGTTCGGCACACCCGGCTACTTCCGGCTGTCGTACGCGCTGGGCGACGACGACCTGGTCGAGGGCGTCAGCCGGCTGGCCAAGCTGCTGTCAGAGGCACGCTGACCCACGCGAGACCCGATGACCGCCGCCTCGCGCGAGCTGGGCCGCAGCCGTAGCCGGCGTCAGGGCGCCGGGCTCGGGGTCACGCCGGCGGCGATCTGCCTGATCTGACCGGCCAGGCCGGGGGTGGCGCCGATGTACACGGCGGTGCCCGGCCGCTCCAGCCACATGAAGTTGCGCAGCCCGGTGCGCGTGTTCCAGCGCAGCGCCGGCCTGCCCTTGTACGCCGTCAGCGCCGACCTGGCGACCAGCGTCGCGAACTGCTCGGCCGTACGCACCCCGCAGACGACCCCGACGTACACCTGCTCGTCGTTCTGACGCCAGGTCACGCCCTTGACGTCGAGCCGCCGGGTGAGCGAGCCCAGCCGCCGGAACGTGCCGGCCCGCTCCAGCCCCGCCGGCATGGCGGGAAGCTGCATCTTCGTGGCGCCGCAGGTCAGGGCGATGCTCTTGCGCGTGGTCGCCGGTTTGGGCGGCGGCGGCGTGACGTGGGTCTCCGGCGTGGCGCCGCCGCCACCTCCGCAGGACGTGAGCGCGAACATGAGGAGCATCGCCGTCAGACGTCGCATCGACCCCCCATGACGCTCAGTGGAAATCCCGGAAACCCCGGAAACCCCGGGAAAAGGGCTCTTAGTCTCCTACAGGAGCCCTGACGGAAGCGGCAATAGCCACCAGATCCTTACCCAGCGAGTCGCTGACCCTGATCCACGCGCCCGTCCCCGCGCGTTCGAGCCAGACGATCACCCGTCCTCCGCCCGGGTGCCTGCCGACCACGGCGGGCTTGCCGCGTACGGAGGTCGCTCGGGCGTTCAGCACCGTGACGCGCCGGCGGTAGGCCGCCCAGTCGGCGGCCACCGTACCGCGCTCGACCCGGACCTCGACGAACCGGCTCCCCGCCCCGAACCTGGCCCAGCCCCCCGCGACGCCGGCCTCCGCCTTGACCGCTCCCCCGGCGCTGCGCACCAGCCCCGGCGGCAGGTACGTCAGCCAGAAGTCGCCCGAGACGACCGCGAGCGGGGCGCCGCCGGGGATGACACGGCTCGGCTCGGCGGCCGAGGCGGCGGAGGCGGCGGCCGGGCGGCTGTCCTCCGGGTTCGCGGCCGGACTCACGGTACGGCTCACACCCGGGTCCAGGGCTGGGTCCTGGGCTGGGTTCTGGGCCGGCGACGGGATGGCGACGGGCTGCGGCGTCTCCTCGACGGCGTGCGGAGGGCGGCCGAAGCCCGAGGAGAAGAGCGCATAGATGACCAGCGATGTCACCCCGAGCGCCAGCGTCGTGAGCGCGGCCCGCCCGCCCTGCCCCATCTGGTGCCCCTCGGGGATCATTCCTTCTTGATCCCCAGCCGGGGCTCATCCGTACCACGCGTTCCCCTTGCCTCCCCCATCTTTCTCCGCCTGTCCCCTCTCGCGAACTCCGACCGACGCCGAGTGGCAAGATATGTAAATGCAACGCCCCTTGCACACGCTTCCCAAAGCCCATCTCCATCTGCACTTCACCGGCTCGATGCGGCATTCGACGCTGATCGAGCTGGCCAGGGGCCAAGGGCTGCACCTGCCGGACGCCCTTGAGGAGGACTGGCCGCCCCAGCTGCACGCCACGGACGAGCGGGGCTGGTTCAGGTTCCAGCGGCTGTACGACATCGCCAGGTCCGTGCTGACCCGGCAGGAGCACGTCTACCGGCTGATGCGCGAGACGGCCGAGGACGAGGTGGCGGCCGGGTCGCGCTGGCTGGAGATCCAGGTGGACCCCTCGGGGTTCGCGCAGCGGTTCGGCGGGCTGACGGCCACGCTGGAGCTGATGCTCGACGCGGTCAAGCAGGCCGCGGAGCACGCGGGGATCGGGATCGCGGTGATCGTGGCCGCGAACAGGACCAGGCACCCCCTCGACGCCAACACCCTGGCCAGGCTCGCCACCCAATACACCGCCGCGGGCGTGGTGGGGTTCGGGCTGTCCAACGACGAGCGGCGGAGCGAGGCGCGCGACTTCGAGCGGGCGTTCAGGATCGCCAAGCGCGGCGGCCTGCTCGCCATGCCGCACGGTGGCGAGCTGCTGGGGCCGCGCAGCGTGGCGCAGTGCGTGGACGACCTGGGGGCGGACCGGGTCGGGCACGGGGTGCGCGCGGCGGAGGACCCGTGGCTGACGCAGCGGCTGGCCGACCGGCAGATCTGCTGCGAGGTCTGCCCGACCTCGAACGTGGGGCTGGGGGTCGTCGAGCGGGCCTCCGACGTGCCGCTGCGGCGGCTGTTCGACGCGGGGGTGCCGATCGCGCTGGGGGCGGATGACCCGTTGCTGTTCGGTTCGCGGCTGTTGCGCCAGTACGAGCTGGCCCGCGACGTCTACGGCTTCAGCGACGCCGAGGTGGCCGAGCTGGCGCGGCAGTCCGTACGGTCGTCGACGGCTCCCGAGTCCGTACGCAAGGAGCTGCTCAAGGGTGTGGACGACTGGCTCACGGGCTCACTTGAGTGACGTGGCGATGCGGACCGCCTCCCGAGCCGACGACACGCCCTCCAGGCGATAGCTCATCGTGCCCTGCTGCCAGATGAGCGTGGGGCCGGCCTGGCGCAGCGGGACCTCCGTGCCGTCCGCGCGCCTGATGTAGCCGAGCGGGTGCGCGCCCGGGATCCACCAGCCCTGGTAGGGGCCGACCTCGACGTAGTCGGGCCAGGGCGGGCCGAGCTTCTTGAAGACGATCGGGTCCAGGCCGCCGTCGAACTGGTCGAGCCGGATCCCGCCGGGCCAGAACATCGACACCACCCTGCCGCCGTCCGCGACCGTGGCGCTCCGGGGGTTGCCGAGGGCGGCCGGGGACTTGACCGGGAACTTGGCGCGGCCGGCCAGGTCCGCCGGGGAGACCGTCTGCTCGCCGGGCATGGGCGCCGTGGTGCGGACCGGCGGGGGCGGGTTGTCGCTTATCTGGATCTCGATCCCGGCGAAACGCAGGATCTGCACGACGGCGGCGCGGCCCTGGGGGGTGGCCGCGGTGACGGCGATGACGGCGACGACGACGGCCGTCACGATCTTCCACCTGGCACGCCGGGCACGCCGCGCCGGCCGCCGCCCGTCCGCACCGGGAGCGGGAGCCGGAGCGGGAACGGGGGCGGGAACGGGGGCGGGAACGGGGGCGAGGTCGTGGGCGGGGTCGGGCCCGGGGGTGGGTTCGAGGCGGGCGCGGACGGCGGCGGCCACGTCGGCCGGCGGCGGGCTGGGGACGTCGAGCAGGTCTCCCAGCGCCAGCAGCTCGGCTTCGAGGTCGTCGAAAGGCTCACGCGAGTTCATCCCCCACCTCCCTCCGCAGCCGCGCCAGCCCCCGATGGGTGCTGGACTTGACGGTGCCGACCGGCCAGTCGAGCACCTGTGCCGTCTCCGCTTCCGTCAGTTGTAAGAAGTACCGGCAGACGACGGCCTGGCGTTCCCGCTCGGGCAGCTCGCGTACGGCGGCCAGCAGGCGCGTACGGCGGTCGGTGGCCACGGCCGCGCCCTCCGGGTCGTCGGGCGCCTTGACCTCGGCGGTGCCGCCGAGGCGTACGGCCAAGTCGGACCTGCGCCCCCGCGACCGGGTGAGATTGTGCGTCTCGTTGGCCACGATGCGCAGCAGCCACGGGCGGAAAGGCGCGTCCCTGCGGAAGCTCGGCAGATGCCGGAACGCCTTGACGAACGCCTCCTGCACCACGTCCTCTGCCTCGTCACCCGCGCCCAGCATGGCGGCGGTGCGATGGGCGAGCGCGCTGTAGCGGGTGACCAGCGCCTCGTAGGCCGCAAGGTCACCGTCGAGCGAGCGCGTGATCGCCTCGTCGTCGTCCATGGCGAGTCAGATTCCACCGCATCGGAGTGCCTCCGGGGAAGGGTCTTTCGCGGATCGCGTGACCCCGACCCCTTACTGGGGCATTAGACTCGGGCAATCCATGAGCACCCTCGAAGGAACGGGACTATGTCTTCTGGGTATGACCGTGTAGTGCAACCGGCGGCCGGTGACGAGGCCCTGGAGAACCACCTGGGTGGGGACGAGGCCAAGAACTATCGGCAGTACGAGTTCGACATGGTCGCCCCGCATGTCGGCCGGTCGATGCTGGAGATCGGGTCGGGGCTCGGCCACTTCGCCGAGCAGTTCCTGCCGAGACTCGACCGGCTCGTGGTGAGCGACTTCGACCCCTACTGCGTCGAGCAGCTCGAAAAGCGGTTCGCGGGGCGCGACGAGATCGGTGTCCTGCAGTTCGGGCTCCCGACGGAGATCCCGCTGGAGGACAAGGTCGACACCGTCGTCATGATGAACGTCCTCGAGCACATCGAGGAGGACGCCGAGGCCCTGCGCTCCCTGGCGCGCGTCACGCAGCCGGGCGGGCGGATCATCATCTGGGTGCCCGGCTACCCGCAGCTCTACGGAGACTTCGACCGCAAGGTCGGTCACGTCCAGCGCTACACGCCCAAGACGCTCGGGCGGACCGTGGCCAGGGCGGGGCTCGACGCAGAGGTGCTCAAGCCGATCAACTTCCTGGGCGGCATCGCCTGGTGGGCGGCCGTGCGGCGGGGCGGCGTCGGTTACCCGGACCCACGGCTGGTCAAGATCTACGACCGCACGGTGGTCCCGCTGACGCGGCTGATCGAGCGTTTCGTCAGGCCGCCGTTCGGCCAGACGGTGTTCTGCGTGGCCCGCGTCCCGCAGGAGAAGTAGGCAGCGAGAGGTCCCGGGCCGATGGCCCGGGACCCGCTCACTTGATGGAGCCGGCCGTCAGGCCGCCCACCACCTTCCGCTCGATCAGGGCGAAGAGAATGATCACCGGGATGGTGGCGATCACGGACCCGGCGAACAGGTTCTGCCAGTCCACCTGGTACTGCCCGATGAACGAGTTGAGCGCCACCGTGAGCGGCTGGTTGGCCGGGGTGGTGGTCAGGGTCAGCGCGACCACGAACTCGTTCCACGCGGCGATGAACGTGAAGATCAGCGCCGTGATGACGCCCGGCATGGCGAGCGGCAGCGTGATCCTGAACAACGCGCCGAAGCGCCCGTTGCCGTCGATGAACGCCGCCTCCTCCAGCTCACGCGGGATCGAGGCGAAGTACGCGTTCAGGATCCACACCGCGAACGCCAGGTTGAACCCGCCGTTGACCAGGATCAGCGACCAGATCGAGTCCACCAGCCCGAACTGGTAGAACTCCCGGTAGATGCCGACCAGCATGGCCGTGGGCTGGAACATCTGCGTGATCAGCACCAGGATCAGGAACGCGGTGCGCCCCCTGAAGTTGTGCCGGGCCGAGTAGTAGGCCGCGGGCAGCGCCACCAGCAGCACGAGCACCGTCGAGCCGCCGGCCACCTTGAGCGTCACCCACAGGTTGCCCGCCAGGCCGCTGGTCCAGAAGTTGGCGAGGTTCGACCAGACCCACTCGTCGGGCCAGAACGTCACGTCGCGCAGCGAGTCCTGGGAGCGCAGCGAGGTGAGCAGCATCACCACGTACGGGAACAGGAAGATGAGCGAGACGACGTACGCGCTGGCCGCCACCACCACGGTCTTGAGCCGGGGCATGCGGCGCGGCGCCGCCCCGCGCGGCCTGGCGTGAGGATGCGGCTTGGTCTTGGTCATCGTGTCGACGGCCATCACGCCACCTCCTTGTTCCAGCGGGAGACCTTGAGGAAGACCGCGGTCAGCACGATCACCATGCCGAAGTTGACGACGGACATGGCCGCGGACTCACCGATGTTCGAGCCCTTCAGGATGAACATCAGGATCGTCGACGTGGCCGTCGAATAGCCGGGCTGGCCGTGCGTCATCGCCCAGATGATGGGGAAGCTGTTGAAGACGTTCATGACGTTGATCAGGGCCGCCACGGTGAGCGCGGGGCGCAGCAGCGGCAGCGTGATCGACCAGTACGTCCGGAGCTTTCCCGCCCCGTCCATCGTGGCCGCCTCGTAGACGTCGGACGGGATCGTCGCCAGCCCGGCCAGCAGCGCGTACGTGGTGAACGGCACCGACACGAACACGGCCACGAACACCAGCCACGGCAGGGCGGTGGAGGCGTCGCCGAGCTGGTCGGCCGAGGCGCCGCCCATCGCGTCGATCAGCCCCAGTTTCAGGCGGATCTGGTTGATCACGCCGACCTCGGGGTCGAGCATCCACTTGAAGATGATCGCCGTCATCAGCACCGACGCGGCCCAGGGCGCGATCAGCGCCCATCGGGCCACCTTGCGCAGCGGGAAGCGCTGGTTGAAGAGCTGGGCGAGGGCCAGCGAGATCAGCACGGTGAACGCGACGACCGCGACCACCCAGATCACGCTGCGGGTCATGATGTCGGCGAAGTCCTTCTCGCCGAACAGCTTCTCGTAGTTGGCCCAGCCGTTGTCCCCCTGGACCACGCCGAACCGGCTGATCTTGAGGAACGACGACCTGATCATCTCGACCACGGGCCAGAGGACGACCAGCGCGATCAGCAGCACCGCGGGCCCGACCCAGGCCAGAGGCTCGAGGGCACGCAACCTTCTCATGAAACACCTTCCAAGACGGTACGGCCGACGCCACCGGGGCGACGCCGGCCGTACGGACCCCCGATCGGTCAGCCCGCAGCTTCCGCGGTCTTCTGCAGCTCACCGAGGACCTTGGCCGGGTCGTCCTTGACGGCCCCGCCGATGGTCTGCTTGATCGCCGGGTTCACCTCGGCCCACTTGGGGTCCTGGAAGGGGTAGAAGCTGGCGTTGGGCAGCGCGTCGAGGAACGGCTTGAGCTTCTCGTCGCTGGCCAGCTTCTGGATGCCGCCGTTGGTGACGGGCAGCAGCTTGTAGGTGTCGGAGATCTTCGTCGCGGCGTTGCCGGTGTAGAAGAAGTCGAAGAACTTCTTGATCTCGGCGGCGTGGCCGTTCTTGTTGAACGCCATGATCCAGTCCATGACGCCGAGCGTGGTGTCGAGCGGGCCGGCCTTGCCGGGGATCGGCGCGACGGCGTAGTTCTTCAGCCCGGCGGCGTCGAAGATCGGGATGGACATGGGTCCGCCGTTGACCATGCCGACCTTGCCGGCCCCGAAGTCCTCCCAGACCGTCTTGCGGTCCTTGGTGCCGGGGTTCGGGGTGGTCAGGCCCGCGTCCACGAGGCCCTTCATGTACGTGAAGGTCTCGACGTTCTGCGGCGAGTTGATCGCCCACTTGCCGGCGGCGTCCTTGTAGCCGCCGCCGTTGCCGAGCATCCACAGGAAGGACTCGCCCTGCGCCTCCTCCTGGCCCAGCGGCAGGCCGAACGGCTGCGTGACGCCGGACTTCTTCAGCTTCTCCGCGGCGGCCTTGAGCTCGTCCCACGTCTTCGGCGGCTCGGTGATGCCGGCCTTCTCGAAGAGGTCCTTGTTGTAGAACAGGGCGCGGGCCGAGGAGACGAACGGGATGCCGTACGAGGCGCCGTCCACCTTGCCGAACTCCGCGAACTTCTGCAGCATGTCGCCGGAGACCGCCGGGGACAGGACCTCGTCCGTCTTGTAGAGCAGCCCGTCCTTGACGAAGCCGGAGTAGTCGCCGGTCTGCAGGATGTCGGGCACCTGGCCGTTCTGGACCATGGTGGCGACCTGCTTGTCGATGTCGTTCCAGTTGATGACCTGGACATCGACCTTGATGGTCGGGTTGGCGGCCTGGAACTCGTCCACGACGCCCTTCCAGAACGTCTCGCCCGAGTTCGGCTTGCCGGGGCCGTCGCCGTAGTCGGCGGCGACCATCTTCAGCGTGACCTGGCCCCCTGCCGAGGCCTGCGTGTTGTTCCCGCCACCGGAGTCGGTGGACCCACAGCTGGACAGGACCAGCACCGTGGCGAGGCCGAGTGCGGCGCCGCCTGCAAGCTTCATGTTCACTGGAGATACCGCCTTCTCGTCGGACGGGTGAAGCTGGTCCGTACCAGCCAACGGACCCCGTCCTGGGGGATGAGGCGCGCGAACCCAAGGCTCGACGCGTTTGCGTCAGCGTAAGCCTGAGTTAAGGAGCCGGTCTATACCGGCTTGTCTCGGTTTGACAACACTCAGGCCATCAAAACCTCACAACCGGTCTAGACCGCGCGTCAGGGGATCTTACGCCGGACGTTCTCCCCGCCCTGCGGCGTGCCGATCCACGGGCCGTCGATGGACGGGTCGAGAATGCCCTCCTCGACGAAGGTGTAGCGGCCGTCGAGCACGTAGCCGGCCAGCCGTACGTCGTGGCTGTCGCTGTTGTCCCAGAGGCGGTCGAACAGGGCGTCCACGCGGCGTCTTGCCTGGTGGCAGAAGGTGTCGGCGAGCTCGTACGGCCGCCGCCCCAGGTCCCTGGAGTCCTCGTCCGCCTTGACGCAGGCGGCCGTCATGGCGAACAGCTCGGCCCCTATGTCGACGATCCTCCCGAGGAAGGCCTGCTTGTGCTCCAGCCTCCCCTGCCAGCGGGACATGCCGTAGAAGGTGGACCTGGCCAGTTTCCTGCTGGTCCGCTCCACGAAGCGCAGATGCGCCCCCAGCGGGCCGAACTCGGCGTACGACGTGGGCAGGTTCCCGCTGCCGGCCACCAGCGTGGGCAGCCACTTGGCGTAGAACCGGCCGGCCCGCCGCAGGGCCTGGGCGCGCTCCTGGCGGGAGGCCTCCGGGTTGATCAGCTCACCGGCGGCCGACAGGTGCGCGTCCACCGCCTCCCGCGTGATCATCAGCTGCATGATCTCCGAGGAGCCCTCGAAGATGCGGTTGATGCGCGAGTCGCGCAGCATCTGCTCGGCGGGCACGCCGCGCTCGCCGCGGGCCGCGAGCGACTCGGCGGTCTCGTAGCCGCGCCCGCCCCTGACCTGGACCAGCTCGTCGAGCGCCCGGTACGACAGCTCCGACGCGTACAGCTTGGCCAGCGCCGCCTCGATCCTGATGTCGTTGCGCTGGTCGTCGGCCATCCGGCTGGTCAGCTCGCAGACGGCTTCGAGCGCGTACGCGGTGGCCGCGATGAAGGCGATCTTCGTGGCGACGGCCTCGTGCTCGCCGACCTTGCGCCCCCACTGCACGCGGGCGTTGGCCCACTCGCGGACGATCTTCACGGCCCACTTGGCGTTGCCCGCGCACGTGGCGGGCAGCGACAGGCGGCCGGTGTTCAGCGTGGTCAGGGCGATCTTCAGGCCCTCGCCCTCGCGGCCGATCAGGTTCTTGACCGGCACTCTGACCTGGGAGAACTCGGTGACGCCGTTCTCGATGCCCCGGAGTCCCATGAAGCTGTTGCGCCGCTTGACCGTGATGCCGGGAGAGTCGGCCTCGACCACGAACGCGCTGATCTTCTTGCCGGTCCTGGCCATGACCACCAGGAGGTTCGCGACGACGCCGTTCGTCGTCCACAGCTTGACGCCGTCGAGCACGTACTCGTCGCCGTCGCGGACCGCGGTGGTGGACAGCCGGGCCGGGTCGGAGCCCACGTCGGGCTCGGTCAGCAGGAACGCCGAGATCTCCCCCGCCGCGCACCTCGGCAGGAACTCGCGCTTCTGCTCCTCGGTGCCGAACAGCTTGAGCGGCTGCGGCACGCCGATCGACTGGTGCGCGGACAGCAGCGTGGCCAGCGCCGGGCAGTAGGAGCCGACGAGCATGAGAGCGCGGCAGTAGTACAGGTAGGGCAGGCCGAGCCCGCCGTACGCCTCGCTGATCGTGATCCCGAACGCGCCGAGCCCGGCCAGCCCCTTCACGACGTCGTCGGGCACCTGCGCGGTGCGCTCGATGAGCGCGGGATCGACGTGCGCGTCGAGATAGCGCCGCACCGCCCGGACGAACTCCTCACCCCGCTTGGTCGCCTCGTCGGACAGCTTGGGCGCCGGATGCACCAGATCCAGCTGGAAGTCGCCGAGGAACAGCTGCTTGGCGAAGCTCGGGCGCGTCCATTCCTTCTCCCGCGCCTGCTCGCCGACCTCCCTGGACTCCGCGTACTTGGCGTGCTCGGTCATAGCACCCTCCCGACGTTGCGCCGTCCTGTGCTAGGAGTACTGCCCGCCTGACGGCGCCCTGCGCCGTTTATAGCCCCTTTTTGTACGACGGGCACCCCCCGGCGACGCCGGACGTGGCGCGGCGACCCTCAGCGCCCCCCAGGCCACCAGCGCCAGCACGGCGGGCACCACGAGATAGAGGCCGCAGAACGCGAGCGCCACGAGCGACAGCCCGCTGCCCACCATGGCCGTGCGACGGTGCCGTCCCGGCGGCAGCAGCCGCACCGCCGCCGCCACGCCCGCCGCCGTGACGGCGGCCAGGCACGCGGACGTCGCCCGCATCAGCAGGTCCAGGTCCACCGCCCACACCAGCACGGGCACGCTCAGCACGGCCAGCAGCCCCAGGCTCCGGTACGGCGTCTCACCGGGCGCCCCGCCTCTGGCGAACCAGCCGGGCAGCGCCCCGTCCCTGGCCAGCGCCGCCCCCAGCCGCGCTGCCCCGGCCAGGTAGGTGTTGATCGCCCCGAACGTCAGCAGCACCGCCACCACCCCCGTGACGGGCCGCGCCGCGCCGCCGATGCCGGTCTCCAGCATCGCGGTGAGCGGCACGCCGGTCATCCCGGGGCCGAGCACCCCGACGGAGACGACGGACACGCCGAGGTAGAGCAGGGCGATCACGACCAGGGTCACCACGGTGGCCCTGATCAGGCCCTTCCCGCGATCGGCGAACTCGGCCGACAGATGGCTGGCCGCCTCCCAGCCGACGAAGGCGAACATGAGCACGCCCGCCGCGCTGGCCACGCCCGCGGCGCCGTACGGGGCGAAGGGGGTGAAGTTGGCCGGGTCGGCGTGCGGCGCGGCCGTGACCACGGCGGCGGTGAGCAGCGCGACGAGCAGGACGACGAAGCCGATCTGCAGCCCTCCCGAGGTGCGCAGGCCCGCCGCGTTGGTCGCGAAGGCGGCGGCCAGGATCAGGCCGCCGGCCAGCGTGCCGTTCACGCCCAGGCAGGCTTCGACGTACTGGCCGCCGACGAGCGCGCCCGCGACCGTGCCGATGGGGACGGCGCCGAAGAACCACCAGCCGGCCACGGCGGAGGCGGGCCGGCCGAACGCCAGCCCGACGAAGCTCGCCACGCCGCCGCCGTCGGGGTAGCGCGCGCCCAGCGCGGCGAAGGTCAGCGCGACCGGGACGCTCAGCGCGAGCAGGCCCGCCCAGGCCAGCACGGAGGCGGGCCCGGCGGCGGTGGCGGCGAGGTGCGGCAGCACCAGCATCCCCGGCCCCAGCACCGCCCCGACGAGCAGCGCCGTCCCATGACCGGCGCTAATGCCCCCATACGTTCGATTCGTCATGCCGCCGAAGCTAGTCCAGATATTCGGCGACGCCCCCTGTCCAGCGAACGTATGACCGGAAGAGCATGCCAACATCGGCTCATGGACGAACTTGATTCGGCGATCATACGGTTGCTCCAAACGGATGCGCGGCAGTCCAACAGGGAGCTCGCCCGCCAGCTCGGCATCGCGCCCTCGACCTGCCTGGAGCGGGTCAGGGCGCTCACCCGCCGCGGGGTCATCCGCGGCTACCACGCCGACATCGACCCGGCCGCGCTCAACCGCAGCGTCCAGGCCATGGTCTCGGTCCAGGTACGCCCGCTCAGCCGGCCGGTGATCAACGCGTTCAAGTCGTCGGCCGCCGCGATGCCCGAGGTGCTCAGCGTGTTCGTGCTGGCGGGCGGGGACGACTTCCTCCTGCACGTGGCCGTGCAGGACCTGGACCACCTGCACTCGTTCCTGCTCGACCGGCTGAGCAAGCGCAAGGAGATCGTCGGGTTCCGCACGTCGGTGGTGTTCCAGGAGGTCCAGAACGCCGTCCCCGAACGTCTTCCCGACGCCTGAGCCTCTTGTTTTAGTTTGCGTACTATGTAAGCTTACAAGGTACACAAACTCAAAAGGAGCCTGCCGTGCACGCTGTCGCGATCGTCGTCCCCCTCGTCTGGCTGGCCTGGCTGGTCGTCATCGACTGGCTGCCCATGTTCCCGCTCAACGACCTGACCCACGCGAACGTGCGCGGCCGGCTCCTCGCTGCGGCGATCAACTACCCGTTCCCGTTACTCATCGCCGGCGGCGTCGCGCTGGGGCGGACGTGGTCGCTGGTCGCCGCCACCGCGTTCTGCGTCCTGATCATGGCCGGGCATGTGCAGAGCTGGTGGCTGCCCTACCTCGGCCTCAGCACGGCCGCGCAGCGCGAGGTCTACCGGCACGACTACAGCCGCACGCTGAAGATCCTGCCCAGCGCGGGCCACGACATGGTCATCGACGTCCAGCACCTGGTCGTCGGGGCGCTGTCCCTGATCATGCTGACGACCACGCTCATCGCTACGCTGAACGCATGAACGAGGCGGCCTCCCCAGGCAAGAGACGCGCCGGGCGGCCCGCCGTGCTCACCATCGACCGCATCGTGGCCGCGGCCGTCGAGATCCTCGACGACGAGGGCCTGGAGGCGCTGACCATGCGCCGCCTCGGCACCCGGCTCGGCGTCGCGGCCATGTCCCTCTACCGCCACGTCCCCAACCGGGAGTCGCTGCTCGGCGAGGTGGTCAACCGGCTGTTCGCCGAGGCGGCGGCGGGCGGTCAAGTCCCGGAGTCGGCCTGGCCGGAGGCGCTGACCGGCTTCGGGCGGGCCTACCGGCGCATGCTGCTGGCCCACCCGCACGCCGTGCCGCTCCTCGCCGTCCACCCCGTGGACGTCGATCTGGGGCTGGAGCTGCTCACCGGGCTGCTGTCCTGCTTCGAGTCGGCCGGCGTCCCCGCCCAGGACGCGCTCACAGCCGTGCAGTCGGTCGGAGTCTTCGTCCTCGGCCACGCCCTGGCCCAGGTCGGCGCCCCGCCCGGCGGTGCGGCGGCCGCCCAGGACGAGGCCGCCCTGCGCTTCTACGACGAGTGGTTCGACTCGGGGCTGCTCGCCATGGTGACCGGGTTCGAGCGGCAGCTCGTGGGCTGAGATTAATTCGGTTGCACCGGATTCCGGCCGGCCCGTACTGTCGTGGCCATGCGCCTTTACCAGTAATTCGCGGGGCTGACCCAGCCCACTCAGCGACGAGATCCGCCTCAGTCCATCCAGACGCGGCAGCTGAGCCATGCCGACCGGCCACATCCGTGCCGCGTCGTGAGTTACGTAAAGGAAGCATCCTTATGCGAGTTCGCCGTTCCGGCAAGAACAGAAGCCTGCCCGAGCTGCCCTTGACCAGGCAGCTGCCCAAGATGCCCCAGCGGCCGATCGCGCCGCCCAGGCGCATTCCGCCCAAGGGGCGCTAGGACAACTACCCGGGATGGTAGTTAGCGAGCGCCGCCCCCGCCTTACGCCAGGGGGCGGCGCTCGCACCTTTTCGGCTCCCGCGCGGTAGCGGTCAGAGCCGCTCGATGATCGTGACGTTGGCCTGGCCGCCGCCCTCGCACATCGTCTGCAGCCCGTAGCGGCCGCCGGTGCGCTCCAGCTCGTGCAGCAGCTTGGTCATCAGGATCGCTCCCGTGCCGCCGAGCGGGTGGCCGAGCGCGATCGCGCCGCCATTCGGGTTGACCCGCGCGGGGTCGGCGTCGAGCTCCTTCATCCAGGCCAGCGGCACCGGCGCGAACGCCTCGTTGATCTCGATCGCGTCGATCTCGCTCATCGACAGGCCGGCCTTCTTCATCGCCCGCTGCGTGGCGGGGATGGGCGCGGTCAGCATGAACACCGGGTCGTCGCCCATGAGCGCGAGCTGGTGGATGCGGGCACGCGGGGTGAGCCCGTGCTCCCTGACGGCCTGCTCGGAGGCGATCAGCACCGCGCCGGAGCCGTCGGAGATCTGCGAGGAGGTGGCCGCGGTGATCTTGCCGCCCTCCTTCAGCGTCTTGAGCCCGGCCATCTTCTCCAGCGTCGTGTCGGCGCGCGGCCCCTCGTCGTCCTCCACGCCGTTGATGGGCGCGATCTGGTCCTTGAAGTGGCCGTTCGCGATGGCCTTGGCGGCCCGCTGGTGGGACTCGAAGGCGTACTGCTCCAGCTCCTCGCGCGTGAAGCCCCACTTCTCGCACATGAGCTCCGCGCCGCGGAACTGGGAGATCTCCTGCTTGCCGTAGCGCTCGACCCACTTCTCGCCGAACGGGAACGGCATTCCCTTCTCCAGCGCGGCCGTGATCGAGGAGCCCATGGGGACCACGCTCATCGACTCCACGCCGGCCGCCACGACGAGGTCCTGGGTGCCGGACATGACGCCCTGGGCGGCGAAGTGGATCGACTGCTGCGAGGAGCCGCACTGCCGGTCGATGGTGACACCGGCGGTGGTCTCGGGCAGCCCGGCCGACAGCCAGGCATTTCGCGCGATGTCCATGCTCTGGGGGCCGAACTGCATGACGCACCCCATGATCACGTCCTCGACCGCCGCGGGGTCGACGCCGGTCCGGTCGATCAGTGCCTTCAGCGTGTGAGCGGCCAGGTCCGTGGGGTGGACGGTGGAAAGACCGCCCTTCTTCTTGCCGACCGGGGTGCGGACCGCCCCGACGATGTACGCCTCTGCCACAGTGCCCTCCTGGAAACCGAGCATTATTCGGTTACTAGAGGCAGAGTACAACAGAACGACGTTCTGTGGCTCCTCACGCAGGCGGCACAAGCTCCTCCGCCGCGTCCACCCGGAACCGCCAGCGGTCCACGACCAGGCCGTTGAGCGCCTCGGACAGCTCCAGGGCCAGCGCGCCGAGCTTGACGGGCTCGTCGCCGCGCAGCTCGATCGCGGTCAGCTCGGTGGCGAAGGGCAGCAGCTCCTGTACGGCGGGCGGCTGGCCCTTCTGCGGGATCAGCGCGGCCCGGATGTCGCCCGCGGTGAAGGTGAACTCGTCGTCCTCCTGCGGCTCCAGGAGCGGTGCCAGCTCCTCCGCCGTGGGCCGGGCCGGCAGGATGACCGCAGGACCGCTCTCCTGCTCGTCGGCCGGGTCGATCACCTCGCCCCGGCACACCGCGAGCCCCTTGAGCCGGAAGGCCAGGCCCTCGGCGAGGTAGCGGTCGAAGAAGTCCAGCGGCAGCGGGCCCTCGGCGGCCACCCTGACCGCCCAGACCTGCTCCAGCTCACCACCCGTCAGATCGGCCTCGGCCTCGACCGGGGCGTACACCCGCACGTCCGTCGCCACGATGTCGTCGCAGTCTCTCCTGGCGCTGGGGTCCGCCAGCTGGACGATGCGCAACAGCTCGGCTGGATCCGGTTTGGCGGGCAGTGCCGCCGTCGGGCCTGTACGCAGTCTCCGCTTCGCCATCCAGCCCATGCCCGCCTCCGCGCTCAGCTTCGATAAGAGCTCGTCATCGTCGCGTAGACGATGACGTTGTCGGTGTAGTGCCCGATCGTACGGTCATAGGCGCCGCCGCAGGTGATGAGGTGAAGCTGGGCGTTCGCCTGATCCCCGTACACCCGCTGGGTCGGGAACGTCTTCTTGCTCGCCTGCTCCACGCCGCCGACCGTGAAGACGGCGGTGGTCTTGTCCTGGCGCTTGATCTCGATGGTGTCGCCGTTCTTGATCTCGGGAAGGCGACTGAACACAGCGCTGCGCGTCCTGGTGTCCTTGTGCCCGAGCAGCACGGCCGGGCCCTTCTCACCCGGGGTGGACATGTTCCGGTACCACCCGGCCAGGTTGGGGTTGTCGGCCGGCGGCACCTCGATGGTCCCGTCCTTGGCCAGGCCCACCGACTTGATCGGCGCGTTGATGCCCAGGCGCTTGATGATGATCTTCACCGGCGTGGACGGCAGCATGGCGGGCGCGGGAGTGATCTGCGGCAGCGGGGGCGGCACGTCGGGGGCGGCCTGGAACAGCGCCTGCTCGGGCTGTCCCGACGCCTTCCCGTCCGGCTGCGCCTGCAGGCCCAGCTGGTCCCTGTTGCTGGGCAGGCCGTACTCCTGGGGGGAGTTCAGGACGATCAGCAGCCCGGCCACGACCGTCACGACGCCGGCCATGGCGGCCACGATCAGCACGGTCCTGAGCGCCGTGCCGCCCTTGTTCTCAGGCGGCGGCGCTGCGGGGGGTCCGCCGTACGGGTAGTGTCCGGACACCCCTGATCAGCCCTTGATCGATCGGCGGCGGATGACCAGGCCGCCGACTGCCGCGGCCCCGATGAGGGCGCCGCCCGTCAGGATGAACAACCGGCCGTCCGGCCCCATCTCGCCACCCGCGCCCGTGTCGGCCCCGGCCTTGGGGGTCTGCGACGTCTTCTTGGTGCTGGTGGGGGTGATGGTGACGGTCGCCGTCTTGGTGTTCGTCGGCTTGGGGGTGGAGGACGTCGTCGTGGCCGTGGGGCTGGCGGTGCCGGCGGTGACCGTGAAGGTGTACGCCTTGAGCCCGGTCGTCGGGGCCGTGCACTTGATCGACGGCGAGGTCGAGGAGGTGCCGAAGGAGATGTCCCCGGCGGTCAGCGACACGGTGCCGGCGGTGGTGGGCTTGATCTTCACGGTGACCGTGGGCAGCGTCAGGATGTCCGACCCGGCCGTGACGCCGGTCAGGGTGCCTTCGCCGGTCGCGGTGGCGGGGGTTCCGCCGCCGGTGGACTTCACGGTGACGAACATCTTGGGACTGGTGGTCGGGAACCCTACGGGGGCCGTCAGCGGGTCGCCCGTGCTCTGAATGGCCCCGGTCCAGGTGATGGAGGCGTCGACGTTGGTCGTGGCGCTCGTGGGGGGCGTCATGACGACCTTGATGTCGACGGCGTCCTCGGCACCGGCGGTGCCGGCGACGCAGGTGTAAGCGACCACGTCATCGCCGGTCCCGCCGCCACCACCGGTCTGCACGGGGATGGAGACGCTCGTGGGCGCGGCCGACACGTAGGTGCAGGTCGTCGCCTCAGTCCCGACCGTGATGGTCAGCAGGGTCGTCGAGGCGGTCGTCACCGGCGTCAGGACGAGGTTGCCGCCGGTGGTCGCCGTCACGCTGACCGACGCGGTCATCTTGGGCGGCGTATACGTCGCGTTCGCCGCGACCGCGGTGGCCGTGCCGCTGCCGGCGCCCTTCAACGTCGCCGGCGTCCCGCCCGTGACCGTGAGATCGCCACCGGCGGTCGTGACCGCTGTCTGAGCGGTGATCGCCTTGGTCGCGGTCATCGCGGGGAAGGTCCACTCGATCGTGGCCGTCGCGGACGGCGCCACCGTCTGGGGCGGAGTGGCCGTCACGATCACGGAGTCGGCCGCCAGATAGCCGCCGGTGCACTTGTATGTAAGTTTCAGCGGATCGACGGCTGCGGCCTGGGCCGGGGCTGCCATCGCCAGAATCGCGCCGACGAAGACGACAAGCGTGCTTGCAAGCCCCGCAGCGGACGTCTTATGGGCGAGGCGGCGCCACGCCTGGGACATAAGCACGGGTCCATCTCCGTTTCAAAGCAGTGTCAACAGTCGTGCCAGAATTCCAGCCATTGGTCACGGTTAGGTAGAGATCATACGAACTGTCCCTGTCAACTTCCCGTAAACCGCAAAACCGGCCACACGTTACCGCTTCAGCCCTTCTTCTTCGACAGCGTTGCGTACACGATGATGTTGTCCGTGTAACTATGCGCCGTCTTGTTGAAGACTCCACCGCATGTCACGAGCCTGAGCTGAGAGTTCGTGGTGTTCCCGTAAACCCGGGAAGTCGGGAACGACTTCTTGCTGGCTTGTTCGATCCCACTGACCGTGAACCGGGTGACCTTCCCGTCCGACCGATACACGTAGATCTGGTCGCCCTTTGCCAGCTCGTGGAGCCGGTCGAAAACGGCGGGACCCTTGCGGGTGCTCACGTGGCCGTTGATGATCGCCGGGCCGAGCTCACCGGGCACCGGCGAGAAGCGGTACCAGCCCGTCTGCTTCGGCTTGGTCAGCGGCGGGGTGCCCAGGTTGCCCTTGATGTCCACGGTGACGCCGCCGATCACGGAGTTCACCTTGATCTTGGGGATCTTGATCCGGGTCGGCCGGGCCTTGGCCTTCTTGGTCTTGGCCGGCGGGATCGCGGACACGACCGGCGCGGCGGCCAGCGGCGGGGGCGCGTCGAGGCGGGCCGGGGTGAGCGGCACGTTCTTGCCGCCGGGGCCCACGGTGGCCGGGAGCACGAACGCGCCCGCGTTCTGCACCTCGACCTTCGTCGGCTGGTCCTGCGCCGCCGCCAGCGGGCCCGAGCCGTCGTCCACGGGGGGCGCCAGCGAGAGCAGGCTCACCATGACGATGCCGACGCCGGCCAGTGAGCCCGCGATCAGCAGTCCCGGCAGCGCCCGCTGCATCGTCACCTTCTGCTCGGCCATCAGTTCGCTCCTCCCGCGTGCGCGGCCCTGCGTCTGCGCAGCAGCAGCCCGCCGCCCGCGCTGCCCATCACGAGCGCGGCCCCGCTTGCCAGCAGCCCGAACGGCTGGTCACCGGCGTCCGGCGCCTCGCCGCTGTCCACACCGCCCTTGGGCGTCTTGGGAACCTGCGCCTTGTAGTACTTCGTCGCGGTCGGCCCGGTGGACTTCGGCGTGGACGTGGTGGTGCCGGTGCCCGCGGGAACCACGCTCACGTGCCCCAGAATGTCGGTCGTGGTGACGGCGTGCGGCGGCGTGGTGTTCGTGCTCGGGTCGTCGGTCGGATCGTCCGTGGGGTCGTCCGTCGGGTCATCGGTGGGGTCGTCCGTCGGGTCGTCCGTCGGCGTCGTGGTGGTGCCGGGGACGGTGATGTCGATGGCTCCAGGGTCGCCCTGGAGCGCGCAGGTGGCCTGGTCGTGGATCGGCGGCTGGGGGATGTCACCCGTGGTCACCTTGAACGCGTCCAGGTAGGCGCCCTTGGCCTCGACGTTGACGATCTCGACGGTGTGCGGCTCGTAGTCGAGCTCGGGGGACTCCCACAGGACCTGCTGGGTCTCGGTGCCCGTCATGGCGTTGCCGCTGCGGTCCAGGCCCGGCTGGACCAGCGGGTCGGTGACGATCTGCCCGTCGAGGACCACCCTGATCGGCCCGAGGTCCTTCTCACGCCTGCCGATGTAGGCGACCTTGGTGCCGATGAACTCCAGCTTGGCCACGGCCCCCTGCGTGCTGGTCTTCTGCACGTCGTTGAGGAAGTCGTCGTACTCCGGCGCGGTGTAGTCGTGGTCCCAGGGCGGGCTGTAGGTGACCTTCCGGTTGTTGTTCACCATCACCTCGCCCTCGGCGGGGGTGAACCTGACGGCCAGCGTGGTCGGCTTGAGCCGGATGGTTCCCGTCTCCGTGATGGTCGCGCCGTGCGACAGCCCCTCGGGGAGCTCCAGGTAGTTGCCCGGCAGCAGCTCGCCCTGGTCCTTGCCGCCGGTGGGCTTGAGCTGGCCGAACCAGGCGCCGGTGATGTCCACCGCGCCCTCCAGGCTCAGCCGGGAGCCCGCCGGGAAGAAGCCGGGCGAGCCGAACCTCGGCAGGCCCTTGTACTTCATGTCCCAGCGCACGTTCAGAGTGCCGGAGCTGATCTCCGGAGTCATGCGTGCTTCCAGATCCACGCCCGAGCCCGCGATCCCGCCCGTACACCGATAATTGATCACCAGCGAGGACTCGGCCTGACCAGGGATCGAGGAGGTCACGATGAACGCGGCGGACGCAGCCAGGCCCACCGTTGCGGCGATCGCCGCCTTGCGCCACCGACTCACGGGAGACTCCGATCACCACAAATATGCCGAGGGTAGATCTTAGGGTTGAAAACACTCGCAACACATGCCGAACGCGGCAACTCTCGGCACTTGTGATGAACCCGTGTCCAGCCGCTCCTCCGCCCAGAGAAAAGCGGGTATACCTGGCGGTAACAGAATTGCATTCTGTCACTGGAGGCGACTGATGCAGCGAGACCTCTTCGAGGAGGAGCACCTGCTCTTCCGGGAGACCGTGCGCGAGTTCATGGCTCGCGAGGTCGTCCCGCACCACGAGCAGTGGGAGAAGGACGGCATCGTCCCGCGCGAGGTCTGGAAGAAGGCCGGCGAGCTGGGCATGTTCGGCTTCGCGGTCCCGGAGGAGTACGGCGGCGCGGGCATCAAGGACTTCCGCTACAACGCCGTGATCGTCGAGGAGATCATCAGGGGCGGCGCCTCCGGCCTCGGCTTCTCGCTGCACAACGACGTCATGGCCCCGTACGTCGTCGATCTGACCGACGACGAGCAGAAGCAGCGCTGGCTGCCCGGATTCGTCAGCGGCGAGCTGATCACGGCCATCGCGATGAGCGAGCCGGGAGCGGGCAGCGACCTGCAGGGGATCAGGACCACGGCGCTCCGCGCGGGCGACCACTACCTGGTCAACGGGCAGAAGACGTTCATCACCAACGGGATCAACGCCGACCTCGTCGTCGTGGTGGCCAAGACCGACCCCGAGGCGGGCGCCAGGGGGACGACGCTGCTCGTCGTGGAGCGCGGCATGGAGGGGTTCGGCCGCGGGCGCAACCTGGCCAAGATCGGCATGAAGGCCCAGGACACCGCCGAGCTGTTCTTCGAGAACGTCCGCGTGCCCGTCGCCAACCGCCTCGGCCCGAACGACGGCGAGGGCTTCGTCCAGCTCATGAACAACCTGCCCCAGGAGCGCCTGTCGATCGCCGTGGCGGCGGTGGCCGCCGCGGAGGCCGTGCTGGAGCAGACCATCGAGTACTGCAAGACCCGCCAGGCCTTCGGACGCAGCATCGGCTCGTTCCAGAACACCCGGTTCGTCCTCGCGGAGCTGGCGACCGAGACCGAGATCGCCCGCCACTACGTCGACAAGTGCATCCTCGCGCTCAACGCGGGCGGGCTCACCGTGGTGGACGCGGCCAAGGCCAAGTGGTGGACCACCGAGCTGCAGAACAAGGTCATCGACCGCTGCCTCCAGCTCCACGGCGGATACGGCTACATGATGGAATATCCGGTCGCCAAGGCCTGGATCGACAGCCGGGTCCAGACGATCTACGGCGGCACCACCGAGATCATGAAGGAGATCATCGGCCGGTCATTCGGCTTCTGAGCCATCCCGCGCGGCCGGCCGGATGAAGCCGCATACTGGACAACATGGACCCCGGCCTGATCCTCCTGGTTTTCCTGGCGTTGCTGTTCGCCTGGGGCCTCAACAAAGTGCGCCGGGCGATCCGCCTGGGTCCTGTCGGCTACGCCGGCGTGATGCTGGTGTTCATCATCGTCATGCTGCTCATCTGGGGTCAGACTCTTCGCTGACCCCGGATGGACCTGCCTCGACGAAGCGGGTGAGCAGCCGGGCGAACTCCGCCCGTTCCGACGCCGACCACCCCGCCATCGCCGCCGCGAACGCGGCCTGCCGCGTGCGGTGGGCCTGCTCCATGGCCGCCGCGCCCGCCTCCGTCAGCACCAGCCACGCCTTGCGCCCGTCCGCCTGATCGGCCTCCCGCCTGACCAGACCGGCCGCCACGGCGGCCGCGACCAGCCGGCTCGCCCTCGGCTGGTCCACGCTGAGCGCCTCGGCGACCGTGGACACACCGACCGGCTCGCTCGCGCCCTCGATCACGTCCAGCACCTCGAACTCCGGGCCTGTCGCCCCCTGCGACTTCGCCAGCACACGCCTGCGCTGCCGGCGCCGGATGGCGATCATGGCACGTTCGACCGCGGCAATTTCATTGTCTTCATACATATAGTTGTTAATATACATGCATGGACAAACCTATGGGGTACTGGCTCAAGCACCTCGACAACCTGCTGGAGAGCTCCATGGAGCAGGCGCTCCAGGGCGTCAGCCGCCGGGAGTGGCAGCTGCTCAACGCCGCCGCGCTCGATGAGACCTGGCCTCTGCCGTTCCAGGGGATCGACGAGGCCGAGGCCCGGCTCGCCGCCAGGGGGTGGCTGGCGGACGGGCGGCTCACCGACGCCGGCCGGGCCGCGCACGCGGAGATCGCCGAGCAGGTCGGCGGCTTCAGGCGGCAGGTGACCGAGGGGGTCACCCAGGAGGAGTACCAGGCGACCGTCGGCGTGCTCCGCCGCATGGTGGCCAACCTCGATCACGGGCGTGGATCCGCCGCGGGATCGGGAGAGGACCAGGTGGAGAAGATCGTCCTGCCGTAGGGGGTGAGCTCCAGGACGGGGATCGACTGCCTGAGCGGATTGCCGTCCCGGTCGATCACGAGGTCCCCGCTGGCGCCCTGGACGGAGATGGTGCCGCTGCGCAACATGGCCGCCACCTCGGGCGGGCCCAGGGTGTCCAGGCTCTCCTTGGCGTACCTGTCGATGGCCTTGATCGCGATGTACAGGGCGTCGTGATGCATGATCGCATGGCCGTCGTCCAGGGACTCCCCTGCGAACATCCGCACGTACCCCTTCTCGTCGCCGTTGCCGAACCTGGTCTTGATGGCGGCCAGCACGGTGCTGGTGCCGTCGGAGATGTTCGCCGAGTGGGCGAGCGCGGTGTAGTACAGCCGGATCTTGCCGCTGCTGTCGTTCCAGATCGGGTTGGGCACGGGACGGCTGTTCTCGCTGGTGTCGTCCCCGGCGATCACGTTGATCCCGCGCTCCGCGCAGCGGCGCGACAGGCTGAGGCCGCGCAGCAGCGACGGGAGGTGATGGGCGCGGCCCGCGTAGAAGACCGTGTTGGCCTCGGAGGTGCACACCGTGTCCGCGATGTTCCCGATGATCGTCCCCGCGGCCTTCACCGACGAGTCGAACGTCAGCGGCTGGATGCGGTCCTTGGGGCCGACGACCCCGGCGAGCGTCTTGTCGAACGACTCGCTCAGCGTCTTGCTGTAACTGTCGCCCGGGTTGGTGTCCATGACGATGACCGGCTTGAGCGCCGGGATGGCCTTGGCCGCGAACCGCACGGACGCCTCGGCCTGGTCGCTGTTGAGCGGCGCGACCCGGACGAGCGCGTTGGACTTCTGCAGCTCGTCGGAGGTCAGCACGGCGGCCACCATCGCGAACTTGTCCTTGCCGAGCTGATCGATGACCCGCTTGGTGGCGTCGATGCTGGCGCCGAGCCCGGTGGCGGCGACGATGCGCTCGCTCTCGACCCGGGCCCGCACGTCCTCGACGGTGTCCGCCCACGCGTCCGGGCTGATGTCCCCGACCAGCAGCCGGATGTACGGCGGCGCCGACCGCTCGCTGTTACGCCACAGCTGCGCCAGGTACGAGCCCTGCAGAGCGTGCCGGACGGTTTCCAGGCCCATGCCCGTCCTGCTCACGTCGCCGGACATCGGCAGGAGCACCAGAACCGTCTTGTACTCGTCCGGATGCTCGGTCGCCACCTTCTCGTTCTCGGTGTGGATGCGGCCCATGATGTCCGACAGGCCCTCGTCGAAGGCGCCGGCCGAGTCGGTGAGGCTGGGCTCCCTGCCGAGGATGACGTAGAGCCCGGCCGCGACGACCAGCGCGGCGACGGCGGAGATCACGCCGATCCGCCAGAGGAGACGGCGTCTGCGGTAGGCGGGCGCGGCCGGGATCTGGCGGCTAACGCCTGGGACGTTGCTCATACCTCTCGGCCTCCCGTGTGAGGATCGCCCGGCCGGTCTTGGTGAACCCGGCGAGTTGCCGGAACTCGCGCGCGATGTCGTCCGTACGCCGCCCGGAGGGGTCGAGCAGGGGGTCGAGCCAGAACCAGCGGGCCACGACCAGCTCCCTGATCACCGAGGTCCGTTCGCGCCGCTCCGTCTGCGCCGGGTCCACCGCCAGCGAGTCGTAGAGCTGCTCCACGTCCACGTCGAGCGGCAGCCGGTTGGGGGCGGAGGACACCTGTTCGTAGAGGTGGATCCACTCCTGGAGGCGGCTGCCGCGCCGGCCGTAGGCGTCGAGCGGGCCGAACCTCTCGCTCAGGAACGCCACCACCGCCCCCAGCTCCGGGTCGTCCCCGGCCGTCACCCGGGCGAGCTTGTGATACATGGCCGCGCCGTCGTGATTGCCGTAGAAGCGCTCCATCGCCTCGTGCACCTGGTTCCAGTGCGTCTCCTTCACGGACAGGCGATGCAGGAGCAGCCGTCTGAGCCAGGGATGCAGGACGGTGATCTCCGCGCCGCCCGATGCCGTCCGCTCGCCGCTGCGGTTCGCCTCCTCGCTCTGCGTGGTGAGCCAGAGCTGGTCGGCCAGGTCCTGGCGCAGATGCGAGGCGCTGCCGGTCCCCTCGAACGCGGTGTTCTCGGCGTCGTCCACATTCCTGACCGCCGACCACGCCACCAGGCGGTCGCGCTGGGGCAGGTGGTCGGGCAGCAGCCGGTGCAGGGTGTGGTCGCTGTGCAGGATGCCCCGGAACTTGTGGTCGTCGCCGGCGCTCCTGAGCAGCTCGGTCAGCTCGCGGGTGGCGTGCAGATAGCCGCCGGTCAGGTCGTGGATCGCGCTCGCGTACGGCGCCCCGGCCCGGCCGTCCGGCAGCGGCGGCAGCAGCACCGGGTACCACCAGGCCTGCTCGCCCTGCCCGCGCCGCGCCAGCCAGCCGTCGTAGGAGGACTCGGCGAGCAACGGCGGCCTACCGGTCCCCGGCGTGCCCGGCCGCGTCCACCCCGTCACGCCCTTCGGCCAGGTCTTCGACGCGGCCACGACGACCAGCGGATCCATGACCGCGGAGTCCTGCGCGCGCCGGGTCCTGGCGGCGACGAGGGCGTGCAGGAACGCGCCGCCCACCGGGGTCTCGGCGTCGTCCAGCGTCAGGAGCAGGTTGCGGGGATAGCGGCGCTTCGCCCAGCCTTGCGCGAGGTCCTCCAGGAAGGCTTCGAGGAGGATCCCCTGCGCGAACTCCACCCGATCCGCGCCGCGTTTGTGATGATCTCGCGCGAGGTCGAGGATATTTCCGCGAACGCGTCCGGCGAGCCACGACCTGGCCGTCCCATGGACGCGGCCGACGGCGTCGTAGTGACGCCCGAAGAACTCGGCGAGGCTTATCAGGATTTTCAGGTAAATGCCAAAGTCAGGCAGCAGCGAGGCCAAATCCTTCCACGGCTCAAGATCCTCGCGAGTTATGCGAGGTTTGCCGTGTAACTGCTCCTCCAACTGCTTTTCCAGCTTCGCGTCGTCGAGTTCCGCATTGAGGCCGAGGACCACGAGGGTGAAGACCGTACGGGGCATCTTGACCCCGTTGAGCTTCTCCAGGTTGTAGGCGAGCCGCTGGACGACGTCCGTGACGGACACGTGGGGCTCCGGGTGGAGCGCCAGGCTGACGACGGGAGAGCGCGGCTTGCCGATGCTGCCCGCGATCTGGGCGAGCGTGCTGGACTTTCCCGTCCCCGGCAGACCGAGCAGCAGAATGACGGGCAGCTCGTACGTCCCCGGGGGATGGTTTTTGTGGAGACATTCCTGCAGTAACGCATACCAGGAGTCATCCGTTATGAACTCCGCCATACGGACCCCATCGGAATATTCAGCGCCCTCCCACGCGGGCACTCAAATGGGGAATCTACCTCATCGCATTGGCGAAGACCTACCTATCGCCCAATAGGGTCAGTTTCCAGGATGACGCGCGCCACAAGCTCCGGATCATCGCTCATCGGCACATGTCCGCAGCCTTTCAGCAGCTTGACCCGCTGGCCCGACCACCGGGCCGCGCGTACCGCCTGGCGGCGCAGCAGGAGCCGGTCGTGCTCGCCCCACGCGATCGTGATGGGCGACTTGGGCGGCGCGGGCGGCATCAGCCCGGCGAACGACTCCAGCGTCTCGTCGAAGCCGCTCGCCGCGCCCAGCGCCTGGCCGGCCGCGACCAGCGCGGCGGGCTCCAGCCTGGACGGGTGCGCGACCAGCAGCCCGGCCGACAGGGCGCGCAGGAACGGGCTCTCGGCCGCCATGACGGCCTGCTCCGGCGACATCGCCCTGGCCGAGCCCCGCAGGGCGCGCAGCGCCAGCCGGCAGTAGAGCAGCTCGGAGCGCGACCAGAAGCCTGTGGGCGACAGCGCGGTGGCCGTCCGCACCACGCCGCGCGAGGCCAGCTCCAGCGCGATGTAGCCGCCCAGCGAGTTTCCCGCCACGTCCGGCTCACGGACGCCGAGCAGCGCGCAGAACGACTCGACCGCGTCAGCCAGCGACTCGGCGGTGTACGGGGTGCGTGGCGGCAGCCCGGGCGACACCCCGAACCCGGGCAGATCGACGGCGATCACCGTACGGGTGACCGCCAGCCGGTCCATCACCGGCCGCCAGGCCTGCCAGTGATGGCCGATGCCGTGGATCAGGATCAGAGGCGCGCCGGTGCCCCGTCGCTCGAAGGCCAGCTCCATTGCGCCAGTGAATCATTCACCTGCCACGCGTGGGAATCTCGAACCAGACGGCTTTGCCTTCCCTGGTGGGTCGCGAGCCCCACCGCCTGGCGAGCTGGTCGACGAGATAGAGGCCGCGGCCGCCCTCGTCGTTCTCCCCCGCGCTGCGGATGCGGGGCAGGCGCAGGTCCTGGTCGAACACCTCGACCCAGACCGCTTCCTCGCCCCTGCGCAGCCGCAGCGTGAACTCCTTGTCGCCGATCACCTCGTCCTCGAAGCCGGGCATGTCCCAGGACTCCTCGAACGGCAGCGGCGGCCCCTCCACGACCAGCTCCCTGCGGGGCACGTTGGCGGTGGAGGCGTGCAGCACCACGTTGGTCACGACCTCGGAGACGAGCAGACAGGCCAGCTCGGCCCGCTCCTCCGGCACGTTCCAGCCGGAGAACGCCTCGGCCGCCATCCTGCGCGCCTCCCCCACCATGATCGGCTGGGCGGGGAACGTGCGCTCCTCGACGTCGAGGTCCTCGTCGCTGGAGCGGACGACGAGGATCGCCATGTCGTCGTCGATCTCGCCGGGCACCGCCACCGTGGCCGCGTCGGCGATCCGCTCGACCTCCGCGTCGGACATCTTGGAGAGCTTCTCGCAGAGGACGCCGAGCGTCTCCTCCTCGCTCGGCAGCCGCCCGTCGCGGCCGGGCCGGCGATCGACCAGGCCGTCGGTGTAGAGGAGCAACGCGGCTCCCGGCGGCAGGGTGCGCGTCTCCTCCTTGTAGACCAGGTCGGCGTGCAGGCCCTTGGCGCGTACGCCGAGCGGCTGGCCGACCTCCTCGATGTCGAGCTCCACGCACTGGCCGTCGACCAGCAGCAGCGGCGGGGCGTGGCCCGCGTTGGCGAAGGACAGCGTGCGCGACCAGGCGTCGTAGACCAGGTATTGGCAGGTCACGATGGGCGGGATGCTGACCTCGGCGCCGTTGTCGTCCTGCTCGGGCGTGGCGATGATGCGGGTCCACTCGTCGAGCCTGGCCAGGATGTCGGCCGGCGACTTGTCGTCCTGCGCGAACGCCCGCAGCGCCGCCCTGAGCTGGCCCATGATCGCGGCGGCCTTGGCGCCCCTGCCCTCGACGTCGCCGATCACGATGCCGACGCGGCCGGCCGACAGCGGGATCACGTCGTACCAGTCGCCGCCCACCTGGGTCTGGATGCCCTGTCCGTGGGAGGCCAGCGGGGCGGCCGGGTAGTAGCGCACCGCGATCTGCAGGCCGTCGAGCTGGGGCAGCGCCCTGGGCAGCAGGTGCTTCTGGAAGGACTCCGCCGTGTGACGCTCCTCCTCGAACAGCAGCGCGTTGTCGATCGCCAGCGCGACCCTGGTCGCGATCGCGCCCACGAAGTCACGGTCGAAGGCGTCGTAGTGGGGGCTGCGCCGGTCGGTGAGGTTGGACAGGCCGAGGTACATCAGCCCGAGCGTCTCCCCCCGCACCAGCAGCGGGGCCACGATGGCCGACGTCATGCCGATCTCGCCGCACAGCCGGGCGCTGCCTTCGTGCGGGACGGGGAAGCTGCTGGCGGCGAAGTCTTCCACCAGGATGGTCTCCTGGCGGCGCAGCGCCGTGTCCGCGTAGTGGCCGGTGGGGTAGCGGATCTCGGCACCCACCGGCTTCCATGTTCCCGACGGCGGCGTCCACCCCTGTACGTGCTGAGAAACCCGGCGGACGAGCCTGTCGCCCTCCAGGAGCTCGATGAAGCAGTGGTCGGCGAACTGCGGGACCAGCATCTCGGCGACGCGCTTGAGGGTCTCCTCCACGTAGAGGGAGCCGGCCAGCCGCTCGCCGATGCGCTCCAGCAGGCCGAAGCGGTCCTTCTCGCGCTCGTTGCTGCGCAGCGCCTCGCGGGCCATGATGACGATGCCCGTCACCGAGCCCGACTGGTGGCGCAGCGGCACGGCCTGCGCGCGTACGTAGACGATGGTGCCGTCGCCGCGTCTGACGTCGAACGTGCCTTCCCACACACCGCCCTTGAGCACGTGCTTGGCCAGCTCGACCGCCAGCGGATGGTCCTTCTCCATGACCCCGAGGGACAGGAGGGACGTGTCTCGCGTAGGCGACTTACCCGGACGGCCGAAGAGCTTTTCGGCGAAAGGGTTCCAATAGAGGAGATTGCTGAAACGGTCAGTGACGACCACCGCCATTTCAGCGTGATCGAGCACGGATCCGGCAGAAAGGTGATCAGCCGTTTCTTGTGACAGATCCCCCCATCGCTTCATCCGGAGACCACTCCTCGGGGTGGCGTGTATGCAAAGCGGACCACGGGCGCTCCTGCAACAGTCTTGGCCAGGGGAGAGTGGAGGGCCTCCCAAGAGGGATTCAACCAAGCAGCTGCGTGCGCGTCAGCGCTTGGAGACAAAAACGTGCGCAGCGACATCGCGCGGAAGCTCCGCGGGAGTGTCGTTAGCGTCACCGTCACCTGTCACCCGCACACCGTCGTCGCTCGCCGCGAGCGTCACCTCGCGTCCGGGTTGTATCCCAACTTGCTTGAGTTTAAGCATCACAGCGGGATCGCTTTGCACTTGTTCGCTAATTCGTCGCACGACGACGGGTATATCTCTGGGCCCCGCGAGATCCGACATCGAGGTCAACGCGTTGGCGCTGCCCTCAGCCGCTTCCTTGGCGCCCAGCTCGGCCAGCCCGGGGATGGGGTTGCCATGCGGGCAGGCGGTCGGGTTGTCCAGCAGGGTCACCAGGCGTGCCTCGACGGACTCCGACATCACGTGCTCCCAGCGGCACGCCTCGATGTGCACCTCTTCCCATGGGAGGCCGATCACCTGGGTCAGCAGGCACTCGGCGAGGCGGTGCTTGCGCATCACCCGGGTGGCCAGAGTGCGTCCCAGATCGGTCATCGACAGGTGCCGGTCGCCCTCGACGCGAACGAGGCCGTCCCGCTCCATGCGGGCGACGGTCTGGCTCACGGTGGGGCCGCTCTGCTGGAGGCGCTCGGCGATGCGGGCGCGCAGAGGGACGATGCCCTCCTCCTCGAGCTCGTAAATCGTACGGAGATACATCTCCGTCGTGTCGATCAGGCCGTGTGCGGTCAAGGCAGTCCTCCCAACTGAATGTTACGCCGGTCGTGGCGGGGACTGGGCCCGTCCGCAGCGGGCACAGGAATCACAGGAACCCTATTGGGAGAACGACCGACAATGGTTAAGGATGGCAACAACGGGGCAGCCCGATTCCTTCCCGCCCAGCTCGACCTCGCCTCGCTGCGCGGTGCCGCGGCCTGCTGCGAGGGGTGTGACCTCTACCGGGACGCGACGGCGACGGTGTTCGGGGAGGGTCCGCGCCGGGCCAGGTTCATGCTGGTAGGCGAGCAACCTGGTGACCAGGAGGACCGGCAGGGGCACCCGTTCGTCGGGCCCGCGGGCCGGCTCCTGGACAGGGGGCTGGAGGAGGCCGGCATAGCCCGGGACACCGTTTATCTCACGAACGCGGTCAAGCACTTCTCTTTCACCCTCAAAGGGAAAAGACGTATTCATCAGAAGCCGACGGCCGCCGAGATCGACGCCTGCCGGCCGTGGCTCAGCGCCGAGCTGGCCGCGGTGGATCCCCAGGTGATCGTGGTGCTCGGCGCGACGGCCGCGCGCTCGCTGCTCGGGCGCGAGTTCCGGGTGACCAGGCAGCGCGGGGAGCCGGTGCCGCTCGGCGACGCGGTGGCGGTGGCCACCGTGCACCCGTCGGCGGTGCTGCGCGCGCCCGACAGGGACGAGGCGTACGCGGGCTTCCTGGCCGACCTGAAAACCGCCGCCGGAATGGCCTGATGTTCTAGCGGGCCCGGTAGTTCCTGATGTGCTAGCGGGCCCGGTAGTTCCTGATGTGCTAGCGGGCCCGGTAGTTACGGATGTTCTAGCGGGCCCGGTAGTTACGGAAACCGGCCACCGACAGCCCGACGACCACCACGATGACCGCGCACGCGATGCCGCCGCCCACCCAGGCCCCGGTCACCCCGAAAGCCGTTGCCGTGGCCCCGGCCCGCAGGTCGCCCAGGCGCGGCCCGCCCGCCACGACGACCATGAACGCCCCCTGCATCCGCCCCCGCATCTCGTCGGGCGCGTAGAGCTGCAGGATCGACTGCCGCCACACCGACGAGATCACGTCCGCCACCCCGCCGACGGCCATGAACAGCACCACCAGCCAGAGGTCGTTCGCCAGCCCCGCGGCGGCCACGGCCAGGCCCCAGACGGCGATGACGACGACGAGCGCCACGCCCTGCCGCGAGACCCGGCCCACCCACCCGGAGAACAGCGCGCCCGCGACGGAGCCGATGGCCAGGGCGGAGGTCATCCAGCCGAGCGCGAACATGGAGCCCCCGAACCTGTCGGCGGTGAGCTCGGGGAAGAGCGCCCGGGGCATGGCGAACACCATCGCGATGATGTCCACGACGAACGACATCAGCAGCACCGGGCTCCTGACGATGAAGCTGAGCCCCTCCAGGACGGCTCGGGCACCCGGGCGCGTCACTTCGCCCAGCGGAGGCAGTGAGGGCAGCCTGAGGGCCGCCCAGAGGCTAGCGGTGAACAACAGGGCATCCACCGCGTACGCCGCCGCGAACCCGCCGGAGGCCAGCACGACCGCGCCGATCATCGGCCCCGCCACCGCGCCGATGCTGTAGACGAGCGAGTTGAGCGCGTTCGCCGCCGGCACCATCTCCCGATCGAGAATACGGGGAATGATGGCGCCTCTGGTCGGCCCGGTGATCGCGAACCCGGTGGCGTTGAGCGCGACCGCCGCGAAGATCAGATAGACGTTGCCCAGCCCGAGTAACGCCTGCGCCAGGATGAACAACGTGGCCGCCCAGGCGATGACCGAGCCCACGAGGAGCAGCTTGCGCCGGTCCACGGCGTCGGCGACCGCGCCTCCCCACAGCCCGAACACGACCAGCGGGATCAGGTTGGCCATGCCGAGCAGCCCGACCCAGAGCGAGGAGTGGGTCAGCTCCCAGATCTGCTGCCCGACGGCGACGACGGTGACGCCGACGCCGACGTGCGAGACCGCCTGGCCCAGCCAGATCCGCCGGTATTCAGGCACCCCCAGCGGCCGGGTGTCCACCAGATGACGCTTGACCAGCTCCCCGAATGCCACTTAAAGCACATTAGGGGGCAAGTCTCTCCAGGGCCCATCCGGGGCGCGTGCGCCGGTAGCGGAGCCTGTCGTGCATCCGATCAAGCTGTCCCTGCCAGAACTCCACCTCCACCGGGATCACCCGGAAACCGCCCCAGAAGTCGGGCACCGGCGGATCCTCCGGCCAGCGCTCCGCCAGCTCCTCATAACGGGCGTCCAGCTCCTCCCTGGACCGCACGACGGCCGACTGGCGCGAGGCCCAGGCTCCGATGCGCGAGCCGTACGGGCGCGAATTGAAGTAGTCGGCCGACTCCGCGTGCGAGATCCGGCTCACCGTGCCCTCGACGCGGACCTGGCGGCGGATCGAGTGCCAGGGGAACAGCAGCGAGGCGCGGGCGTTCTCGGCCAGGTCGCGGCCCTTGCGCGACTCGTAGTTGGTGTAGAAGACGAATCCCCGTTCGTCATAGCCCTTCAGCAGGACCGTCCTGGCGCTGGGGCGGCCTCCGGCGGAGGCGGTGGCCAGCACCATGGCGTTGGGTTCTGGCAGGCCGGCGTCGAGCGCCTGCTGGAACCAGGTGGTGAATTGCGCGATGGGATCCGGCGCGAGGTCGGATTCGAGCAGCGGCTGGCCCTCGTACGTACGGCGAAGCCCCGCCAGCACGGGCGGGCGCGGGGTGGCATCCACGAGACGGTATTCTTGCGCGCTTGTGTGGCGGATCCCACGCACCGCTCCCGACCAGGCGCTTTGAGGTTTCGGCGGGTCCCGAGACTGAGCACGAGCAGGGAGGGGGTTAAATTGACCCGCCGGTATCTCGACATCAAGGCATTGCCCAAACATGGCAAGGGAAAGGGAGGCGGCCGAGTATGTCCGACTTCAAACCCGGCCTCGAAGGCGTCGTAGCTTTCGAGACCGAGATCGCGGAACCGGACAAAGAAGGGGGCGCCCTTCGATACCGGGGTGTCGACATTGAGGAGCTGGTCGGCCGCGTCCCGTTCGGGGCTGTTTGGGGCCTGCTGGTCGACAACAAGTTCCAGCCGGGGCTGCCCCCGGCGGAGCCGTACCCCATTCCTGTCCATTCTGGTGACATCCGCGTAGACGTGCAGAGCGCGCTCGCCATGCTGGCTCCGGCCTATGGCTTCAAGCCCCTGCTCGACATCAGTGACGAGGAGGCCCGCGACCAGCTCGCGCGCTCCTCCGTGATGGCGCTGTCGTTCGTCGCGCAGTCCGCTCGCGGGCTGGGCCTGCCGATGGTGCCGCAGAGCCGCGTCGACGAGGCCAAGACCATCGTCGAACGCTTCATGGTCCGCTGGCGCGGTGAGCCCGATCCCAAGCACGTCAGGGCCATCGACGCGTACTGGACCTCCGCGGCCGAGCACGGCATGAACGCCTCCACCTTCACCGCCCGCGTCATCGCCTCCACCGGGGCCGACGTGGCGGCGGCGCTCTCGGGCGCCGTGGGCGCGATGTCGGGCCCGCTGCACGGCGGCGCCCCGGCGCGCGTGCTGCACATGATCGAGGGCGTCGAGCATCTCGGCGACGCCAAGAAGTACGTCCAGAGCGAGCTCGACAAGGGCAACAGGCTCATGGGCTTCGGCCACCGCGTCTACCGCGCCGAGGACCCGCGCGCCCGTGTCCTGCGCCGCACCGCCAAGGAGCTCGACGCGCCTCGCTACGAGGTCGCGGCGGCGCTGGAGCAGGCCGCGCTTGAGGAGCTGCACGCACGCAAGCCCGACCGCGTGCTCGCCACGAACGTGGAATATTGGGCCGCCGTGGTGCTGGACTTCGCCGAGGTGCCCTCCCACATGTTCACCTCGATGTTCACCTGCGCCCGCACGGCCGGATGGGCCGCGCACATCCTGGAGCAGAAGCTGACGGGCAGGCTCGTCCGCCCGAGCGCGAACTACATCGGCCCGGCCTCTCGCCCGCTCAGCGAGGTCCCGGGCGCCGGCGAGGTGGCCGGCACGCTCTGAACCGCTCTTCCCCTGGCTACCGCGTGGCTCGCGCCCGCGGTAGCCTTTCGGTTTCCTGGAACGGTCCTGTCCCCTGCGACCGAAAAGCACTAGGGGAAAGTTGTCCTTGACCGCCTCCTGTCAAGGGATCAGCCTGACTGCAGGCACCCCCACCCTCCCGTGAGCAGGCCTGACGATCACCCTGACATCGACCGTCGGCGCCCGCCTGCGCTCCTGCCTGCTCTCGGACGGGAGGCCGGCAAGGAGGCATGTCATGCCCCGATCCATCGACGATCCCCAACATGGTGTGAGCAGGCGCGGCTTTCTCACCGGCGTGGGAGCCGGGGCCGCGGCCCTGACGCTCACCCCCGCGGAAGCCCTCGCCAAGGTCGTCACGGCCCGCGCCGGCGGCCTGGCCACCTCCCCCGACATGTTCGGCCGGATCTTCAACCTCGCCCCGTTCGCGGACCTCAACGCGCCGAGCCTGCGCCAGGCGCTGATGGAGATGGGCCGCCCCGGTGGCCTGATCGACGCCAAGGACCCGCTGCAGGAGGGCCCCATCCGGCTGATCACCAATCCCGAGCTCAGCCCGAACAACCTCGACAACGGCACCCACACCGCCGGGGTGACGTTCTTCGGCCAGTTCATCGACCACGACATGACCTTCGACGAGACCTCGCCGCTCGGCGTGCCGACCGCGCCCGAGCAGTCGCCCAACACCAGGACGCCGGGCCTCGACCTCGACAGCCTCTACGGTGGCGGCCCCACGGCCACCCCGCAGTTCTACGACCCCGCCGACACCGCGAAGTTCCGGGTGGAGAGCGGCGGCAGGTTCGAGGACATGCCGCGCCGGGCGAACCGGAGCGCCATCATCCCCGACCCCCGCAACGACGAGAACCTGATGATCTCCGGTCTGCACGCCGCCTTCCTGCTGTTCCACAACAGGGTGGTAGACCACCTGCGCGCCCAGGGCCAGCAGGGCAACGTCTTCGAGGCCGCCAGGCAGCAGGTCAGGTGGCACTACCAGTGGCTCGTGATCAAGGAGTTCTTACCCCTGATCATCGGGCAGAGCGTGGTCAACGACATCCTCACGAACGGGCGGCGCTTCTACCGTCCGGTGGCCGGCCAGCAGTTCATCCCCGTCGAGTTCCAGGGTGCCGCCTACCGGTTCGGGCACAGCATGGTCCGGCCCTCCTACCGGGCCAACCTCGCGGGCAACCCCGACGGCACGCCCTTCTTCGGGTTCATCTTCGACCCCGCGGGACAGGGCCAGGCCGATCCCGTCGACCTGCGCGGCGGGGCCAGGGCGGCCAGGCGGTTCATCGGCTGGCAGACGTTCTTCGACTTCGGCGACGGCGAGGTGCGGCCGAACAAGCGCATCGACACCAAGATCTCCACACCGCTGTTCAACCTGCCGCTGGCCGCGATCCCCTCGGCGGATCCGCCGACCTCGCTGGCCACCCGCAACCTGCTGCGCCACATCACCTGGTCGATCCCGTCCGGGCAGAACATCGCCCGCGCGATCGGCGTACAGGCCCTGGAGGCGCAGCACTTCCCCGAGTTGCAGGCGATCGGGCACGGCCTGCCGTCCAGCACCCCCCTCTGGTACTACGTGCTCAAGGAGGCCGAGGTCCTGGGCGGCGGCCTCAGGATGGCCGGCGTGGGCGCCAGGATCGTGGGCGAGGTCTTCATCGGGCTGCTGCAGCTCGACCCGAGCTCCTACCTCGCGACCAACCCGGCCTGGCGGCCCACCCTGCCGCGGCGCGCCGGGGCGACCGGCGACTTCCGGATGGTGGACCTGCTCACGTTCGCGCGGGTTGACCCGGCGAGCCGCGGGCAGTGATCGCGACGGCGGGGCGATCCTGCCCCGCCACCAGCCCGGTCCGATAGGCGATGGCCAGCGCCTGTGACCTGTTGCGCGCGCCGAGCTTCCTGAACAGACGGGCGCGCGTGCTCTCCACGGTCTTGCTCGCGATCCCGAGCAAGCGGGCGGTCTGCCTGATGGTGTGACCGTCCGCGATCGAGGCCAGCACGTCGCGCTCCCGCGCGGTCAGCCGCGGTACGAGCTCGGGCCGCCCGCTCGCCCCCACCACCACGTATCCCTTGGCCACCAGGTCGAGGACCGCGCACAGGTGCTCGGGCACGTCCTGCAGCCACAGCACGGCGTA
Source organism: Nonomuraea rosea (assembly GCF_039539705.1). Lineage (NCBI taxonomy): Bacteria > Bacillati > Actinomycetota > Actinomycetes > Streptosporangiales > Streptosporangiaceae > Nonomuraea > Nonomuraea rosea. The sequence continues at coordinate 581,476 of NZ_BAABDQ010000001.1, forward strand.
CGCGCCGCGGGCCATCGCCTCCGTCACCGCGGCCGGGCCGGGCGGCTCCGAGGGCACCGCGACGGTACGGGCCCCGAGCCGGACCGGCAGCAGCCAGTCGCCGGGCACGGGATCCACGAGCACCGCCGTGAACACGATCGTGGACCAGCCCTCCACATGGTCCTCACAAGGGGCCACGGTCCTGACCGCGACGACCGCCCGCCCGCACCCGATCATCGTGCGCGTCACCAGCTCAGCGGCCACGACACACCGGGCGTGCACCACCACCAGCTGCCTGCCGAACGGGGCCGCGGCCCCGGACGACCGCAGGGGCACGGCGCGCGGGTCCAGCGCGAGGCCCATGGCCACCGCCTGGCTCGGGCCCGCCACGCCGAGCTTGTGATAGATGCGCCGCCGGTGGTTCTCCACCGCGCAGCGGGAGATGCCTACCAGGGCCGCGATCTCCTGGGCGCTGTGCCCGGAACCGGTCAGTGAGAGGATCTCCAGCTCCCTGCCGGTAAGGATGTCGTTTTCATCCATGGTCATCACGCCTCATACGACTTGCCAGGAAAGGTGCGGGTCTCAGCGCATTACGTCAAGTCCCCTGCCGGCCACTTGCCCCTGACCTGGCGTCCAGCACGACCAAACATGAACGTTTCACAGGTCTCAGAATCCGGACCGCGTTCAAGCCATTCCGCGCCTCTCGGTAGGCTCCATTACGTGGCTGACATCGTGATTCCCGCTGACATCAAGCCCGCCGACGGCCGATTCGGCTGCGGGCCATCGAAGGTTCGCACCGAGCAACTGGCCGCGCTCGCCGCCTCCGGCGCGAGCCTCATGGGCACCTCCCATCGCCAGAAGCCGGTCAAGAGCCTGGTCGGCCGCGTACGCTCCGGGCTCGCCGACCTCTTCTCGCTGCCAGAGGGCTACCAGGTCGTCCTGGGCAACGGCGGCACCACCGCGTTCTGGGACATCGCCGCCTTCGGGCTCATCCGCGACAGGTCGCAGCACCTGTCGTTCGGCGAGTTCTCCTCGAAGTTCGCGACGGTCGCCAAGAAGGCGCCCTGGCTGGGCGAGCCGAGCGTGATCAAGTCCGAGGTCGGCACCCACCCGGTCGCCGTCGCCGAGGACGGCGTGGACGTCTACGCGCTCACCCACAACGAGACCTCGACCGGCGTCGCGATGCCGATCACCCGCGTGGGCGGCGACGACGACCTGGTCCTCGTGGACGCCACCTCCGGCGCCGGCGGCCTGCCCGTCGACATCGCCGAGACGGACGTCTACTACTTCGCCCCGCAGAAGAGCTTCGCCTCCGACGGCGGCCTGTGGATCGCGATCATGTCGCCGCGCGCCCTGGCCAGGGTCGAGGAGATCGCCGCGACCGGGCGCTTCGTGCCGGAGTTCTTCAGCCTGCCGGTCGCGATCGACAACTCCGCCAAGGACCAGACCTACAACACGCCGGCCGTGTCCACCCTGTTCCTGCTGGCCGACCAGCTCGACTGGATGAACGGCAACGGCGGCCTGGCCTGGACCACCGCCCGCACGACCGACTCCAGCCAGCGCCTCTACACCTGGGCCGAGAAGACGTCCTACACCTCGCCGTTCGCCGCCCCCGAGTTCCGCTCGCAGGTGGTCGGCACGATCGACTTCGCCGACGAGGTGGACGCCGCGGCCGTGGCCAAGGTGCTGCGCGCCAACGGCATCGTCGACACCGAGCCCTACCGCAAGCTCGGCCGCAACCAGCTGCGCATCGCGATGTTCCCGGCCATCGACCCGGCCGACGTCGAGGCGCTGACGGTCTGCGTCGACCACGTGGTCGAGCGCCTCTAGTCAGCCGCGCGCCGGCCCGTCCTGCGGGCCAGCTCGTCCAGGAGCGCCAGGGCGTCCTCCTCCTCGACGCTCTGCGCGAACTTCGCCAGCACCGGCAGCCGGTCGGTGCTGGCTTCCAGAGCTGCCAGCATGAGGCTGGAGACGTGTTCGTCCCGTGTCATGACCGCGGCGTAGCGGAAGGCGTTGCGGTACGGCGTGCGTACGAGCAGGCCCTTGCGCACCAGCCGCTCGGCCACGGTCTGCACCGTGGTGTAGGCGAGCTCGCGCTCCTCGTTGAGCTTGCCGAGGAGCTCTCTGACCCGCAGCCCTTTCCCGGCATCCCACAGCACGTCCATGATCGCGCGTTCCAGGGATCCCAGGTTCGCCAACAGACCAAATCCCTCCGGCTCGATTAGTAGGAAACATTCTTGCCCGAAAAACCCCGATTCGGCCAGAGGACCGCGCGACCGAAGAGCCTCGGTTATCTGATGTTTGCCAGCCGCTGGCTCCAGGTCCCCCTCTACCTGGGCCTCATCGTGGCCCAGGCCGTCTACGTCTGGCAGTTCGCGCTGGAGCTCTGGCACCTGATCGAGACGGTGTTCCTGCACAAGGAGTCCGTCCAGGCGGCGGCCGCCCCGGCCGCCGAGGTCGTGGTCATGCTCACGGTCCTGGCGCTCATCGACGTGGTGATGATCTCCAACCTGCTGATCATGGTCATCATCGGCGGCTATGAGACGTTCGTCTCGCGCATCGACCTCAACGACCACCCCGACGAGCCCGAGTGGCTCTCGCACGTCAACGCGAACGTGCTGAAGGTCAAGCTGGCCACGGCCATCATCGGCATCTCGTCGGTGCATCTGCTGCAGACGTTCATCAGGGCGCAGACGACGCCCAACGACAAGATGATGTGGCAGACGATCATGCATCTGGCGTTCGTGGCCTCCGCCATCGGCCTGGCCTACATCGATCGGCTGCTGTCCAGCTCACCGGCCGAGCACACGCGCTCGCACCTGACCTCCGGCGAGTCTTCCTAGAAGGAGGGGCGGGCCGGCAGTGCGCGCTTGCGGCGCAGCACCCAGCCGGCCACCACGCCGCCGAGCAGCCCGAACAGGTGCCCCTGCCAGGAGATGCCCTGCTGGTTCGGCAGCAGACCGGCCAGGATCCCGTAGTAGGCGATGCCCACGCCGATCGCGATCGCGATGTCGAGGAGATGGCGGTCGAACACGCCGCGGGCCAGGATGAAGCCGAAGTAGCCGAAGACCAGGCCGCTCGCGCCCACCGTGTAGACGCCCGGGCTGGTGAGCCAGGTGCCGAGGCCGCCGATCAGGATGATGAGCGCGCTGGCCCACAGGAACTTGCGCACGTCGCGCAGCCCGGCCAGGAAGCCGAGGACCAGCAGCGGCAGCGAGTTGGCCATGAGGTGACCGAAGCCGCCGTGCAGGAACGGGGCGAACAGGATGCCGATCAGCCCGTCGGGCTCCCAGCCGATGATGCCGAACTGCCGGTCGAGCGTGCCGTTGAGGAAGAAGTCGACGCCCTCGACGACCCACATGACGGCGAGCATGCCGACCACGATGATGAGCGAGCTGAGCGCACCGGACAGGAGGGCTCCGGCGCCGCGCTTGGCCGACTCGTATCTGGAACCCGAATAGTCGCTCATGCGCTCTCCTGGTAGGTCGTCTCCTCTCTCTTTACCGTACGCAGGAAGAGCCGTGCGTGCGTCATGGAGAGCCCTCCCGTTCCGGCGGGAATCTCACGGAAGCGGGAGGGCGGCTCGTTCGAGGGGCTATTCGCCCTTCCACTGAGGCGCGCGCTTCTCGGCGAAGGCCGCGGCGCCCTCCATGGCGTCCTTCGAGCCGAACACCGGGTTGATGATCGCGCCCTGCTTCTTGAACATCTCCTCGCGCGACCAGTCCTGCGACTCGATGACGACCTGCTTGGTCGCGGCCAGGGCCAGCGGGGCGTTGGCGGCGATCTTGCGGGCCAGTTCGAGCGCCCCTTCCAGCGCCGCGCCCGGCTCGGTGATCCGGTTGACCAGGCCGAGCTCGTACAGGCGGGCCGCCGGGTAGTGCTCGCCGGTCAGCGCGATCTCCATGGCCACGTGGTACGGGATCCTGCGCGGCAGCCGCATGATGCCGCCGGCGCCCGCCACCAGGCCGCGCCTGGGCTCGGGCAGGCCGAAGGTGGACTCCGACGAGGCCACGATGATGTCGCACGCCAGCGCCATCTCGAACCCGCCCGCGAGCGCGTAGCCCTCGACGGCGGCCACCAGCGGCTTCTTCGGCGGCGACTCCGTCAGGCCGCCGAAGCCGCGGCCTTCAACCACCGGGAAGTCGCCGGTCAGGAACCCCTTCAGGTCCATCCCCGCGCAGAAGGTGCCGCCGGCGCCGGTCAGCACGTACGCGGAGACGTCCGGGCGGGCGTCGAGCGCGTCCAGCGCGTCGGCGATCCCCCGGGCCACCGCGCCGTTGACGGCGTTGCGCGCCTTGGGGCGGTTGATGGTGATGACGGCGACGTTGCCGGACTCCTCGACGAGCACTTCGTCAGACACGGGAAACCTTTCCGATCGGGGGTGTCGCTGGGGGCCTCACTTGGGCTGGAAGCGGATGCCGCCGTCGAAGCGGATGACCTCGGCGTTCATGTAGTCGTTCTCGACGAGGGACCTGACCAGGTGCGCGAACTCGTCGGCCCGGCCCATGCGCTTGGGGAACACCACCGGCGCCACCAGCTTGGCCTTGAAGTCATCGGCGTTGGCCGAGAAGCCGTAGATCGGGGTGTCGATGATCCCGGGGCAGATGGTGTTGACGCGTACGCCGATCGCGGCCAGGTCGCGCGCCGCGGGCACCGTCATGCCCACGATTCCGCCCTTGGAGGCCGAGTAGGCGAGCTGTCCCGTCTGTCCCTCCAGAGCGGCCACGGACGCGGTGTTGACCACCACGCCGCGCTGCCCGTCGGCGTCGACCGGCTCGGTCTTGGCGATGGCGGCCGCGCCGATGCGCATGAGGTTGAACGTGCCGATCAGGTTGACCTCGATGACCTTGCGGTAGGAGGCCGGGTTGTGCGGGTTGCCGTCACGGTTGACCGTGCGCTCCGCCCAGCCGATTCCGGCGCTGTTGACCACGACGCGCAGGGGCTTGCCGGTGGCCACGGCGGCGTCCACGGCCGCCTGCACCTGCTCCTCGTCCGACACGTCCGTCTTGGCGAAGACGCCGCCGAGCTCGTCGGCGACGGTCTTGCCGCGCTCCTCGTTGAGGTCGGCGATGACCACGGTGGCGCCCAGGCGCGCCAGCTCGCGCGCCGTGGCCTCGCCGAGCCCGCTGGCGCCGCCGGAGATGATTGCTGCAGATCCGTTCACGTCCATATCCCGGACCCTAACCCGCCAACCGAATGAAGTTCTACTCGGGGGCGGTTAAATTCCCCCCACGGCACTGTCGACGTCGGAATACACCTTGATGCGCCGGTCGAGACCCGTCGTGCGGAGAATGCGCGCCACGGGAGCCTGGGGCGCGGCCAGAGACACGCCGCCGCCTTCTCCCGTCGCCAGCCGCCAAGCCTCGATCAGCACGGAAAGCCCGCTGGAATCCATGAACGACAGCTGCTGCAGATCGAGCACGAGCCTGGCGCCGTCCTGCTTGATGGCATCACGCACCTCATCACGCAGGAACGGTGCGGTGAACAGGTCAAGCTCTCCCTCAACGGCCACCACCACGGCGTCACCCAGGGCGTGTCGCGCAAGCCGCAGCTTCATTTGGCCCCTCCTCGATGAGCCACTGTACTTCGACATCCCCGGATACCGGGCATGCAGAAACTACGAGAAGTAGGAAGTATCGGGACAAGCCGGGTATAGAGCTCGCATAAACCGTCTCAGACGGCGGGGATGGCGAAGCCGTACGGGAGCTCCAGGCGGTGTTCGGCCAGCAGATCCGTGTCCGCGAGCAGCTTCCGAGTGGGCCCGTCGGCGGCGATCACACCGCCGGAGAGAATGAGCGAGCGCTCGCACAACTCCAGCGCGTACGGAAGGTCGTGCGTGACCATGAGCACGGTCACGTCGAGGGAGCGCAGGATCTCGGCCAGCTCCCTGCGGGCGGCCGGATCCAGGTTGGAGGACGGCTCGTCGAGCACCAGGATCTCGGGCCGCATCGCCAGCACGGTCGCCACGGCCACCCTGCGCCGCTGCCCGAACGACAGGTGGTGCGGCGGCCGGTCGATGGCCTCCAGCATGCCGACCCGCTCCAGGGCCTCCTTCACCACACGGTCCAGGTCCGCGCCGCGCAGGCCGGCGTTGGCCGGGCCGAAGGCGACGTCGTCCCTGACCGTGGGCATGAAGAGCTGGTCGTCGGGGTCCTGGAAGACCAGGCCGACGCGCTGCCTGACCTCTTTGAGCGTGTCACCGCGCACCGGGGTGCCGGCCACGGTGACGGTCCCGTGCCCGGCCGTGAGAATGCCGTTGAGGTGCATGACGAGGGTGGTCTTGCCGGCCCCGTTCGGGCCGAGCAACGCGACGCGCTCGCCGCGGGCGATGGACAGGTCCACGCCGAACAGGGCCTGCGTGCCGTCGGGGTAGGCGTAGGCGAGCTGCCGCACCTCAAGGGAGTTCGTGCCATCGAGTACGTTCACCAGGACAGTCCCAACACTGCGAGTGCCATCGCGGGCAGGGCGAGCGCCGCACCCCATTGGCGAGCCGACGCCGACAGATCCTGAAATATCGGCATCTGACCTGTATATCCCCGACTGAGCATCGCCAGATGCACCCGCTCACCCCGCTCGTACGAGCGGATGAACAGCGCGCCCGCGGACCGCGCGATCACCGGGATCTGCCGGAAATTTCGCGCCTCGAACCCACGAGACTCCCGAGCCACCCGCATCCGCCGCATCTCATCCATGATCACGTCCAGGTATCTCAGCATGAACATGGCGATCTGCACCAGCAGGCCCGGCAGCCTGAGCCGCTGGGCCCCGATCAGGATGGCCCGCGGCTCCGTGGTGGCCGCCAGCAGGATCGAGGCGATCACCCCGAGCGTGGCCTTGGCCAGGATGTTCCAGGCCGCCCAGAGGCCGGGCACGCTCAGCGACAGGCCGAGCACCGTGGTCCGCTCCCCCAGCCCGACGACCGGGATCAGGAACGCGAACAGCACGAACGGCACCTCGATCACCATCCGCCGCAACACGTGCGCCGGCGGCACCCTGGCGGCCAGCGCCACGCCGCCGAGCAGCACCGCGTACGCCGCGAACGCCCAGAACCGCTCCCGCGGCGTGGCCACCACGACGATGGCGAAGGCGAAGACGGCCAGCAGCTTGCACTGCGGCGGCAGCCGGTGCACGGCCGAGTCGCCCGGCAGGTGGAGCTGATGATGATGCCCGGCGCCCACGTGTCACACCTAGACCTTGTTCGGGATCTCGTCAGAGATCTTGCTACGGCTGCGCGCGGCGTAGGCCAGCGCCCCGGCGATGACCAGCACGAGCCCGACGCCCACGATCCCGGCCACGCCGACCGGGATCCCGCCCACGTCACCGTAGTCTGCCAGGGCCCACCCGCCGAACAGGTGGTCGCTCGCCTGGTCGAGGAAGCCCTTGTTCTCGGCCACCGCCTCCAGCCCGTCGGGGGAGGAGGAGGCGAAGAACGACACGATCCCGGCCAGCACCAGTGTCACGCCGACGCCGCCGAGCAGGAACGGCTTGAGCCGGCCGGGAGCGGCCACCGGCGCCTGCTCGCCCGCCGTCGTGGTCGTGCCCTCCGCACCGCGCAGGACCAGCGGCTTGGTCAGGCCGCGGGCGCCGTACACGAGGTCGGGACGCACGGCGAGCACCGCGCCGACCGTCGCCGCCGTGATCAGGGCCTCGCCGATGCCGATGAGCACGTGCACGCCGCCCATCGCGGCCGCCACCGTGCCCACGTCGATCGGCGCGGTCCCGCCGATCCAGAACAGCAGCGAGAACACCAGCGCGGAGGCCGGTACGGAGATCAGCGCGGCCAGGAACGCCGCGGCCACGACCTTGCCCTTGGCCATCCCGGCCACCAGCCGGAAGACCCCCCAGCCGACCAGCACCGTGACGATGCCCATGATCGTGATGTTGATGCCCAGCGCGGTCAGCCCGCCGTCGGCGAAGAACACGCCCTGCACCAGCAGCACCACCGCCATGCACAGGACGCCCGTATAGGGCCCGACGAGTATCGCGGCCAGCGCGCCGCCCAGCAGGTGCCCGCTGGTGCCCGCGGCCACCGGGAAGTTGAGCATCTGCACGGCGAAGATGAACGCGGCCACGAGACCCGCCATGGGTGCGGTCCTGTCGTCGAGCTCCCGCCGCGCCCCCCGCAGGCACACGGCCACGCCTGCGGCCGCCACGACTCCAGCCGAGATGGAGGTGACCGCGTTGAAGAAGCCATCGGGTACGTGCACGACACTGCCTCCCGGAAAGGGACGAAACAAACGTTCCTACTTTACGACATCGTCTTGCACCTGCACATAGATGGCAATTAGGGCAAGATTTTTCGCAGGACCGTCCGAGCCGTCAGTCGTCGCACCACGGTGCTCAGCCGCCCCTTGCCCGGCGTCGCGTACGGCCGCACGCTCCGCATCAACGCGGCGCCCCACCACCTGCGCGGCCCGACGACCGTCTCGGCGTCGGCCTCGATCCTGAACCGCGCGGGCGGCCCGCCCAGCCCCAGCTCCAGATAGGCGTCCCAGGTGCCGGGCGGGAACCGGCCCACGGCCGGCCGCCCAGCGAAGCCGCCCCCGGGCAGGGCCAGCACGCGCTCGACCCGCTCGCAGCCGGTACGCCGCTCGCGCCAGACGATCTGCCTGATCGCCGCCGCGGAGGGGGCGGTGCCGACGACGCTGACCTCGCCGTCGATGAGCAGCCGATGCCCCATCGCCCACCTGGTCCTGATCAGCCGGACGGTGCCGGGCACCGCGACCACGTGCCCGCCGACGTCGATGCTCAGGTTGCCGTTGTCCCTGGTGAAGTACGGCAGCGCCACGACGCCGCCGATCAGCCGGGGCGGCGGGCGGGTGATGCCGCTCTCGCGGTCCGCGCCGAGCCTCCCGAGCCGCACCACGCCCTCGATCTCGACCGCCACCCGCAGGTCCCAGATCCCGGAGCCGAGCGCGCCCATGTCCAGGCGCACGGTGAACTCGCTGCCCTGCCGCTCCGCGGGGACGACCAGCTCGGTGGCGGGATCGTGCCGCAGGCGCAGCACCACGGCCAGGCCGTCGTCCCTGGTGATCCCGTCGAGGCGGGCGGCGCCCGTCACGATCAGGTGGTCGCCGTCCCAGCGCAGCCCCGTCAGCCTGCGCCGGACGGTGGCGTTCTCGATGCGGGCCAGGCGTACGAGGCGGTCGATGTCGTCCAGCGCGGTGGCCCGCTGCCTGTCGATGCTGTTGAGGCGCTCGTGCACGCCGGGGGTGTACCACTCGTCGCAGAGCGCCGCCACCTCCCGCGCGATGTCCTTGCGCCGCACGTCGTCGCTCTCCAGGAACACGGTCCCGAGCTGGGCGAACACGTCGAGCCTGAAGTGCCTGCGCAGCAGGTGGTCGCGCAGCGGGCCCGGCTCGACGTGCCTGGCCATGAGCTCGATCGGCGCGCGGATCATGGCCAGCCAGGAGATCGGGTCCCTGCTGCCGGCCTGCTGCATGATGCTGCTGCCGTCGGGCCTGGAGACCAGGTGGTAACAGTCGTAGTCGGCCACCACGGAGATCACGTCCGCGTGGCAGTAGGCGTGCACGGTGAACAGGATGTCCTCGCCGACGAGCATCCCCTCGCCGAACCTGATCCTGTGGCGCTCCAGCAGCTCTCTCCTGAACAGCTTGAAACAGCTCAGGCTGTTGTAGACGGTGCTGTCGGCCAGGCCCACCCGGTCGGCGCCCTGCTGGAACATCGACATCGGCGCCCGCCTGCCGTGCCCCACGATCTTGCCGAGGACGATGTCGGAGTCGTTCCTGTCGGCGACGGCGACCATGCGTTCCAGCGCCTCGGGGCCGAGGTGGTCGTCGGCGTCGCAGAAGAACACGTACCGGCCGGTGGCGTGCTCGATGCCGATGTTGCGCGGGCGGCCCGCGCCGCCGCTGGCCGGGATGTGGATCACCTTGACGCTGCCCTTGTGGTAGGCGGCGTAGAGGTCGAGCAGCTCCGAGCCGCCGTCCGTGGAGCCGTCGTCCACGACGATCAGCTCTTTCTTCACCCGCTGCACGAGCGCGGAGGTCAGGCATCTGTCGAGGTAGGCCCGGCAGTTGTGCGCCGGGATGACAACGCTGACATCCACCGCGTCGTCATCGTCACCGATTTCCGGCATCGCCACCACCGCCGCCACTTCAAAGTCACATTGCGCTGTCATCCCGTTTCAGTATGTGACGAGAGGCGGTACCCGTGAGGGGCGATCGGTCGTCTTCATCACGGGCTTTTGTGATCAGCGGAGATTCGCGGCAATCCACCAAATAGGGCCCAGCAAGCCCGCCAAATACCACATTTAGCCCGCACCGAATGGGTTTCGGGGAAGAGGATTTCCATCCCGGTGGTAGAAACCTCTCCGCTAGGTGCATTCAGATACTCCCGGCCCAAGCGAGTGATCCTCTCGCGGGGGTTGCGCGTCTACAGTTAGGCAACCTTGACCGGGAGGTGGCGGGAAATGGGATCGAATCTCCGCAGGCGGACGGCCGACGGCTCGGCCGTGCACACTGCTGAGTTCATCATCTCGTCGGCACGGCTGACGGAGCTGCACGAATGCGCGGCTCTGCTCCGGCGTACGAGGATGCGGGCCGAAGAGATCGTGGACGAGGCTCGTACGTTGCTGGCGGAGGCCGAGCAGTTCGGCGACACCGACCGGGTTCCGAGCCTGACCGAGCAGCTCGAACAGGCGCGCAACGCGTACGACAAGGTGCTGACCGCGTACTTGATGCTCAGCCGCAGGATCACCGACGAGCGGCAGACGATCCTGCAGGCGCAGCTCGAACGTGATCGCCCGTCGGGGTTGTCAGGCGCAGCCTGACGGACTACCGTCAGGTCATGCCTGACTGGAAAGAGAAAATCCACTGCTCCTTCTGTCATAAGAAGAGCACAGATGTGGACAAGATGATTGCCGGTCCTGGAGTGCACATTTGCAACGAATGTGTAGGGCTGTGCGGCGAAATTCTCGAAGGGGAGAAATTAGCTTCCTCCACTGATCCACGGCTCCCCGTGTGGGAGACCCTGACAGAAGAGCAAATCCTCGAGCATCTTCCGAAAATAGCCGCCGTGCAGGCGCAGGTGGACGACAATCTGCGCGATTGGGTAGGGCACCTGCGCGGCAGGGACGTCAGCTGGGAGCGCATCGGCGGCTCGCTCGGCATGACCCGGCAATCCGCGTGGGAACGCTTCAAGAGCGAGACGTAAACCCTTGTGGCTCGTGGGGCGTCCTATGGTCAGGGAGGCTCGACATGCGCGTCCTAGACGACCCCACGCGATCCGATCTGGCGGAGCTTCAGATAGAGCTCGTGCTGATCCTCGCGATGCACGAAGAGGCGGAACGGCTGACCGCCGAATGAACGGGCTCCAGCTCCCCGGGCCGCCCCCGGGGAGCTGGAGCAGGGGACCGTCTAGTAGGGCATCGAGCTGCTCATGCGAGCTGGCCGCGGATGGCGCCGGCCGGATACCTCTTGTTGTGCACGTTGGCGTAGTAGAGGTGTGGCCACTTCACGATCCCGCGCAGCTCGCGCCTGGTGAGGGTCATGGTGGCGTTCTTGGCGTTCTGGTGCTTGACCGCCTTGATGCAGCCGCGGGCGAAGCCCTTGGCCGGAGCCTTCAGCGCGACGACGATCGGGCCGGCCACGCCCTTCTTGCCCTTGTGGATGTGGGCCATGGTCGCGGGCCTGATCTTGCGCGCGGTGATGACGTAGCAGAGCTGCCAGCCGCGCACCTGGTAGACGAACGTGCCGGAACCGTTGCGGTCACCGGGGCCCGGGACTTCCTGCCTGCCGTTCAGCCTGACGCGGTGCGCGTCGACGGCGGTGGTGGCGGCGGTGGTGGCGGCGGTGGCGGCGGTGGTCGCGCCGGCTGGGCCGGGGAGCGCGACGATCGCGGTGAGGGTGGCGGCGGTAGCGAGGGTGGCGGCCGCCAAACGTCTACGCATGGGATGATTCCTCTCCCATCGGACTTCAGGACACCCTTTCGCACGTCCGGGCGTCTGGGATGGTTCGGGAGGTAAGGGGAAAGCCGCCCTGCGGTTAGGGTCCACGTAAGATTTCGGCCATGCTGCCGCGCTGCGCCGTACTCGACGACTATCAGGGCGTGGCCCTCGGCCTGGCCGACTGGTCCAGGGTGCGGGCGACGAGCTTCCGCGAGCACTTCACCAGCCAGGACGACCTCGTCGCGGCGATCTCCGACGCCGAGATCGTGGTCGTCATGCGGGAGCGCACGCCGTTCACCGCCGGGTTGTTCGCCCGGCTGCCGAACCTGCGGCTGCTCGTCACCACGGGCCTGCGCAACGCCTCCATCGACCTGGCCGCCGCCCGCGAGCACGGGGTCACCGTCTGCGGCACGGGCAGCAGCTCCACCCCGCCGGTCGAACTGACCTGGGCTCTCATCCTCGGCCTGACCCGCCACCTCGTCCCCGAGGCCACGGCCGTGCGCGCGGACGGCCCCTGGCAGCACACCCTCGGCACCGACCTGCACGGCCGCACGCTCGGGCTGCTCGGCCTGGGCAAGATCGGGTCGCGGGTGGCGGCGGTCGGCCTGGCGTTCGGGATGGATGTCCTGGCCTGGAGCGAGCACCTGACGAAAGACCGGGCCGACGCGGCCGGCGTGCGCCTGGCCCCGGACAAGGACGCGCTGCTGTCCGGGTCCGACGTCGTCTCGGTCCATCTCGTGCTCAGCGACAGGACGCGGGGGCTGGTCGGGGCGCGCGAGCTGGCGCTGATGCGTCCGGAGGCCTACCTGGTCAATACCGCGCGGGCGGCGATCGTCGACCAGGACGCCCTGGTGGCGGCGCTGCGGGCGGGGCGGCTGGCGGGGGCCGGGCTGGACGTGTTCGAGCGGGAGCCGCTGCCTGCCGGGCACGCGCTGCGGACCTTGCCGAACGTGCTGGCCACGCCGCATCTCGGGTACGTGACCGAGGCCAACTACGAGACGTACTTCCGTGAGGCCGTACAGGACATCGAGTCCTTTCTCGACGGCGCGCCGATCCGCCTGCTGACCTGAGCCACTCCGCCCTGACCTGTCACTCCGCCTTGCTTCTGGCTCGGAAGGCGGCCGTCTTGACGCGGTTCTGGCACGCCGTGGAGCAGAACCTCCTGGTGCCGTTGCGCGAGACGTCCACGTAGACGCGGTCGCAGTGCGGCGCCGTGCAGACGCCGAGCCGATCGCTGAACTCGCTGCCCAGCACGATCGCGAGCCCGGTGGCGCAGCTCGCCGCCCAGTCCCCGGCCACCGTGCCGTCCTGGCCGTGGAAGTGCAGGTGCCACGGCTCGCCGTCGTGCCTCTCCAGCATCGGCCTGGCGTTGGTCTCCGCCAGCAGCGCGTTCACCTGCGTGGCGGCGGTGTCGACGTCGGCCGCGGCGACCGCGGCGAAGATCCGGCGCAGCCGCTCGGCGACGTGGGCCAGCTCGGCGCCCTCGGCCTCGGTGATCGCGCGCCAGGACGGATAGACGGTACGCAGGGCCTCGGTGGCCGCGACCCCCTGGTCCGCCGGCCACTCGAAGACACGTCCGCGCTGCTCACCTGGGGTCAGCGCGTTGACGAGGGCCACCGCGACTCTGACCACCGTATCCGTGTGACTGTTGTAATCCACTTGACCGGTTACACCTTCGTGTTCTACGTTGTGACTGTCGAAATTCTAAACGACGGTTACAAGGAGACGTTCGTGCTCACTCACGATGCCGCACTGGAGTGGATCGCGCGCTGGGATCGCCAGCAGGAGGGCTACCTTCCTGATCGCGAGGAGCGGTTCACCGCCCTGATCGACGCCGTCGAGGCGCTGGGGCGGCCGGACCCGCTGGTCATCGACCTGGGTTGCGGTCCCGGCTCATTGTCCGGCCGGTTGCTGGAGCGGCTGCCCCAGGCCAGGGTGATCGCCGTGGACGCCGACCCGCTGCTGCTGGGGCTCGGGCGGGCGGCCTATCCGCACCTCACGTTCGTCTCGGCGGACCTGCGTACCAGTGGGTGGACGAGCCTGCTCGGTTTGGACGGCCCTGCGGACGCCGCGGTCAGCACCACGGCGCTGCACTGGATCTCGGGGCCCGAGCTGAAGGGCGTCTACGCCGAGCTGGCATCCGTGCTGCGGCCCGGCGGGCTGCTGCTCAACGGCGACCACATGGACACCGGCGACGCCACCCCCGCCCTGTCGCGGCTGGAGCACGCCGTGCACGACCGGGAGACCGCGCGGGCGTTCGGCGCGAACCCGCCGGAGGACTGGCGGACGTGGTGGGACGCGATCGGGGCGGACCCGGCCCTGTCCTCGCTCAACGAGGAGCGCACCACGGCGGGGGCCGATCACCACGGCTCGGAGTCCCACCTGCTCTCGCATCACGTCACGGCGCTGGGGGAGGCGGGTTTTACCGAGGTCGGGACGCTGTGGCAGCGCGGCAACAACCGGCTGCTCTGCGCGGTCCGCTGAGCAGACGCCTGTAGGCCCGGCTAACCCACCGCTCCCGGATCGGCCGCACCCTCGGGGCCGGGTCCCGCCCGCAGCGGACCACGACGCCCTCGCATTCCATCACGCTTTTTGCTTCGCGACTATTCTCAAGAGAGCGCGTTCTCGCTTTTGCGCGACAAACTGCAGGGCCTCTTCTTCGAAAGAAGAGGCCCTGCTGCCGGGATTCTCAGCTACGCGTCCAACGCTGGTTGGCGCCGCTCCCGCAGTCCCAGATCTGCAGCCGGGTGCCGTTGGCCGAGCTGGCACCGGCGGCGTCGAGACACCTGCCGGACTGGGGATTGACGATCTGGCCGGTGCCGGAGTTGTAGGTCCATCGTTGCGCGCCGGTGCCGTTGCAGTCGTACAGCTGCACCTGTGCGCCGTTGGCCGTCGAGGCGGCGGTGACGTCCATGCACTTGCCGAGCGCGCGCACCGAGCCGTCGCTGTTCCAGGCCCAGCTCTGGGCGCCGGAGCCGTTGCAGTCCCAGAGCTGGACCGCCGTGCCGTTGGCGGTGGCCGCGCCGGCCACGTCGACGCACTTGCCGCCGATGCCGGTGACCTGCCCGCCGGTGCCGCCGGTCGGCGCCGCGTAGACGCGCACGTAATCGACGGCCAGGGACTGCGGGAACGTGGTGGTGCCGTCGGGGTAGCCGGGCCAGTAGCCACCGACCGCGACGTTCATGATCATGAAGAACGGGTGGTCGAAGACCCAGCGGTTGCCATTGAGGCTGGCCGGCGTACGGCGCTGGAACTCGTTGCCGTCGACGTACCAGATGATCAGGTTCGGGGACCAGTCGATCGAGAACGTGTGGAACGCGTCGGCGAAGGCGCCGCCGATCGAGTAGGGGGCCCCGATGCCGCCCGCGCCGGAGTAGCCGGGACCGTGGATGGTGCCGTGCACGGTGCTGGGCTCGCGGCCGATGTTCTCCATGATGTCGATCTCACCGCTGTTGGGCCAGCCGGCCGAGCCGATGTCGTTGCCGAGCATCCAGAAGGCCGGCCAGATGCCCTGGCCACGCGGCAGTTTCATGCGCGCCTCGAACCGTCCGTACGCCCGCGTGAAGGTGGCGGACGTGAGCAGGCGGGCGGAGGTGTACTGGCAGGTGCCGTAGTGGCACTGGAAGTTGGACGGGTTCTCCCGGCGGGCGGTGATCACCAGGCTGCCGGCGCCGTCCATGGCGGCGTTACGTGTGCTGTTGGTGTAGTACTGCTGCTCGTTGTTGCCCCAGCCGCTGCCGCCGATGTCGAAGCGCCACTTCGACTGGTCGACGGCGCTGCCTGCGGATCCGTTGAACTCATCTGACCACACCAGCGGCCCAGGGGCGGGGGCGGCGTTGGCGGTGGCGGCCATCGGGACGAGCAGCGCGATCACTGCGGCGAGCGCGGAACCGATGGCGAGCAGCGTTCTTGAAAGGGGGGTGCGTGCCATACCGGGTACCTCATCCGATCCACGGGATATGACTTTACCGAAACCTTCCGGCAACACGGGCTCCGCTGTCAAGAGAGCGCTCTCTCGCAATCGTCCCGGCTTCAGGCCGGCGGGCGGAGCGCGTTCGAGCCTCCCCCAGACCCTGCTCGGAGACGGCCACACTCACCTGGATTCGCGGCCGGCCCTTAATTCAGTTGACCTTCCGATGCACGGGAATGACAATTCAAAGGCCATGCCGGAAAGCCCTTCTCCATATCCCCAATTTCCGGATTGCGGCGATTTATCGGCCATTGTGAGAGCCCAACGAAAGAAGGCGGCCCGGTGATCAGAGAATTGCCGTCGGGGTGACGGACAACGATGGGCGGATTGCCCATGAATTGTGCGCGGCAATCGTTCAATCCGGTGGCTCCGCAGTGGTGGGTGCGGCGATCTCGCACATCACCGGCCGCCGGGTGGCACACGACGCGCTCCGGCTGGTCGGCGTCAATCCGGCGACCGGTCTCGGCCTGGGCGCGTTCAGTTTCTGGCACGAATACGAGCCGGCGCTCATCAGCGCCCTGGTCCTCAACCGGTATCTGCACGGCGAGCCCTGCCCTCTGCCGGACCTCGCCCGGCAGAGCATGCCGCTCGGCGTGGTGGGGGCGGGCGGCGGCGACTGCCGCCGCAACGCGCTGATCCGGCAGGTGCTGGCCGCCCACGGCGTGGGCAGCGAGCTGCGCCTGGTGATACGCGATCACCACGGGGTCTGGGGGCTGCTCGGCCTGCTCCGCGCCGAGGGCGGCAGGCCCTTCGGCGCGGCCGACTTCCACCAGGTGCAGCAGCTCGGCCCGCCGTTGTTGCGGGCGTTGCGGGGATATGTGACAGCGGGTCCGCTGACGCCCACGGTCCCCGCGCTGCCGACGGGGGTCATCACGGTGAGCCCCGATCACACGGTCCGGTCCGTCTCTCCCCAGGCGAGGGCATGGATGCGGCAGATGTGGCCGGCCGCCGGGAGCGGCGTACCGGATTGGATCGCCGACGCCTTCTGGGTCGGCCTGTCGCTGCACGTACGCGCCCATGCGCGCGACCCGCGCGCCTGGCCGCCGACCGTCTGCGCGCCGGCCGCGAACTTCGGCCGCTGGGTCCTCATCCACGGCCAGCCGCTGGATGAGCGCGGCGACAGCGACGTCGCCATCCTCATCCAGCCGGCCGGCGGCGAGCTCCTGCTCCCCTCGTTCTGCGACTGGTACGGCATCACGGCCGGCGAACGCCGCATCATCGAATATCTGCATGCCGGAGCCGCGCCGAAACAGATCGCCCGAGCCCTGGACCTGTCCGCCTACACCATCAACGACCACCTGAAATCGATATATCGCAAGACCAGGGCGCAGGGCCGGGACGAACTGATCGCGGCGATCGCCGGCTGACGCCCCGCGTCAGACCTCGCCGACGCGTACGGGATGGCCCCACGGCGACGCTTGAACCCGGCCTTCGCCCCTCCATCCGCGCTTGCCGGCGACACTGGCGACGCGGCCGAGGCTCGTATTTCCAGCGCGGCACCGACGGACACGCGCACGTTCGGCGCTTGAGGTGGCCCCTTTCTACGGGAGATCTCCGGCACACCCGTTCGTCAGCCGAACGGAGCCGTTTCCGCCTCTTCAGAATGCGGAATCCGGCGACACCGAGCAATCCCCAAGTTTGGGGATTGCCACCACCCTCATAACCTCAGGGCCATATGCACGGCTATTACCGGCTTGGCGGAGACGCCGCTGGTTCGAATAGTTCGACCACATTGCCGGCCGGATCCTCGATCAGAATCTGCTTACCGCCAGGACCGCTGACGATCTCGTTCCTGAAGCGCACGTTCTCACCGCGCAGCCGGGCGACCTCAGCCGCGATATCGGGCACGATGAGGTGAATCCGGTTCCAGCCGCCCGGCTCGGGCGTGCGCCCGTCGGGCATCGGCCGGCCGGCCGAGCTCTTCGGCCCGGCCAGCAGCAGCCGCAGATTGCCCCGGGTGACGTCGGCGAACGCCGGCGCCGCACTGGTACGCACCGCGAAGCCGAGGTGGCCGGTGTAGAAGTCGACGGCTTCCTGCACGTCATCGACCATGTAGCGAACGCTGACCATGTCTTGCGGGCTGGTCATGAGACCTCCTGGACATGTGTATGGGCGGACCCGACGGTGGCCAGCCAGAACCCGATGCGGGTCTCCAGCTCCGCCGCCATCGACTCGAACCCTGGATGGGTGTCCTCCTGTTTGCCGGCGGAGGCTGCCGGGTCGGGGACGCTCCAGTGGATGTACGCGGGCCGGCCGGGAAAGTCCGGGGAGACCTCCCGCACGCGATCGCACAAAGTGATCACGTGACTGAACCGCCGTCCGGCGAACACGCTGAAGTGCTTGGACCGCTGCCCCGCCATCTCGATGCCGCGCGCCGCCATCACCCGCTCCGCGTCGGGATGCAGCGGTTTGGGCTGACTGCCCGCGCTGAACGCCGGCACCCGTCCCTCTGCGCGAACCCGAACCATCGCTTCAGCCACCTGCGACCTGGCACTGTTGCCCGTGCACAGGAACAGCACGGGGCCGCCTTTCAGCGGCGGGGCCGGAGGTGCGGGTGCGAGCCGCAGGGCCGGATGCACGGCCGCACCGGCCTCCGCCAGCGCTTGACCGCATCGCCCCAGGTCGAGGCGATAGTACGTGTCCCGGCCGTCGAAGCTGCTGCGCCGCGCCACCACCAGCCCACTCGCGCGGAGCCGGCCCAGATGGTAGGAGACCAGATTCTGCGGCTGGCCGACCAACGCCACCAGCTCCCGCACTCTGCGATCGCTGTGGGCGAGCTCGCCCAGCAGCCGCCAGCGCAGCGGATCCGCCGCCATCCGCGCGAACGGTGGCGGTCCGGACTGTGCGCCTGATCCCACCCTCCGGACGATACATCAACCTACTTTGATGGACCAGCCTTTGACGTCCGGGGCCTCAGCCAAGCCGTTCGGCTCGTAAGATCCTCACCGAGCACATGGCATCCGGCGACGATCTACCCTCCGAGCAGCGCGAATTCGGCACGCCGGTGCCACCGATCACCATCGCTGACGAAGAGCCCGACCGACGCAACGTGGGCGGTGATGGGCAATTGCGCAGTAAGCGCGGCTTCCGCCTCATCGAGAGCCTGCGCCTGCAGGCCATGGGCAACAGTCAGATGCGGAACGATCTCCGCGAACTGCCCACCGTAGGGCGGCACTTCCGGCCACCGCGCCACAACAGCCTCAGTCAGCGCACGAAACGCCTGGTCAGGCGTCGGCGCGAGGTACAGCACGCCAGGAAAACGCCGGCACCGATCGAACCGAACCGCGAACGAGCCATGCCCACCGAACAGACCCCGAAGCTCGTCGATCACTCCAGCATCGACGCGATCCGCGTCCAGAAACGGCACAAGCACCGTCACATGCGCGGGAACACCGGCCAAGGCGGCAGGATCGAAACGCCGCCGCCAGGGCTCCACCACCGGCTCGGCCTCCTTCACCACCGCCAGCAAAGCCGTCTCACCTACGCGGTACCGTCCTGAAGCGTCGTCCGACATGCACGGATGATCCCAACCGCGAACCACACCTGCCACGCATTTACGCCCCGGGTCCCCTCGCAATACCGAGCACCTCAGCCGCTGTAATCCTCGAACTCCCACTCACCGATCCGACCGATCTTCTCCGCCAGCTCATTCCAGGTGCGCGCCTCCAGCACGGCGATCCGATCCCTCAGCCACTCCGTCACCTCGTCGGGATGAAACTCGGCAACGAAGAGCCAGTGCCGACCGATGAGAAAGGGCCGCTGTCTCAGCTGCTCCGCGAGGGCCGATGGGGTGCAGACGATGAGCTGGAATCGCTCCTCGCCCGGCTCACCTTGAGGACCGACATACATTTCCAGGAGTTCGTAAGCATGGGCTGGATCGTCGATCCGCCGCCCCAACTCGAGATCGACCCAACGGAACTCCGCTACTCGCGCTCTCACCACCCCATGATTACGCACCAGCGGGGCGATCAGCTGGGGCGCGCCCCTTTATCCACAACCTGTGGATAAGACTCGAACAACTGGAGAACCTGACTCGTCGACAGCCACATCCGAGGAAGCCGAGCAACTCTTCGAGCCCCAAGCAATGGCCGTCTCGCCACATGCGGAACGTGAGCATCCGAGTCGCTGCCACCGGGACTCCACGCCATCTGAAAGACCACGTTGCTGCACGGAGATCAGAAAGCCCTCCGGGATTTTCCCGAAGGGTCGTGAGATGCGAGCCGTCACCGATGCGTTCATCGCCGAGCAGACCCCGCTGCTGGATGGAGTGATCTTCCCCTACTGGGACGACCCGTCCACGCCGCCCAGAACCCGACGGTCGCCTACGTCGAGGCGGTCACCAAGAAGGCGCTCGAGCACGTCAGTGCAGGAGCAGCTTCTCCTCAACGGCAGGGTGGTGTGGGAGCGGGACGTCGCCGCTGATCCGTCTGCGTGGCAGCAGACCACGATCGACCTGACAGCCAAGCTGAGCGAGGCGACGAGCGCGACGCTGCAGTGGCGGCTGTACGAGCGCAAGGGCGTGAGCAACTACTTCGCCGACGTGCGCGTGGGCGACATCGTGACCACCGGCCTGCAACTGAGCGACCCCGGCGTGGCGAACGCCGCCACGTGGACGGCCGGCCTGGCATGGGTGGGCGGTCCGGTCTACTGCTCCGCCCAGGTCTATCACCCGAACCATGGCGCAGATACCAGCGCGCGCGCCGCCCAGCTGTACGCCGGATAGCATCCCCGGTGTTCCTGCGACCAGACGCCAGGCGATCTTCCCTGGAGCGACGGCATGGAGGCCGCCACCGATCACCTACGGCACCACGACGACCTTCCCGGTTGCCTGGTCGTTCTCCATGTACCGGTGGGCCGCAACGATGTCGTCCAGGCCGAAGACACGGTCGACGTTGGGTCGATAGACGCCGGCCTCGACCTCGTGGACGATCCGCTGCAGCACAGTCGCTCCCGCGCTCCCCTTGAAGTCGTCGCTGTGGAAAGCCGTGAGCTTCGTCCCAGACGGCACCATCGCTATCGGCTCGAAGTCCGGGATCGCCCACCCGCTGAGGGAGCCCGACACACACACCGTCCCGCCACGACGGACCAGGTGCAGCGAGTCCACCGCCGTGCGCGCCCCGACGAGATCCAGAACATGGTCCGGACCCTCGGGCCAGACCGCGTGCACGCTCGCCGCCAGCGATCCCCCGGCGTCGACGAGCACATGGTCGACCCCGGCCCCGGTCAGCGCGCCGACCTTGCCTGGCCGCCGGGTCGTGGCGGCGGTCTCGACGCCGTAGCCGGCCGCGATCGACGCGGCCGCCATCCCCACCGACGACGTTCCGCCGCGGATCAGCAACCGCCCCTGGCCACCCGCTACGACCCCCAACGCGTCCAGCGAGCCCCGCGCGGTCAGGTACGTCTCAGGTAGCGCGGCCAAGACGTCCCAGGGCAACGTCGTGGTGATCGGCATCAGCAGCGCGTTCGGCAGCAACGCGTACTCCGCATAGCCCCCGTCGAACTCCCGCCCCATCTCACCCATCACCGCCGCGACGGTCGTCCCGTCCGGCAACGCGGGATCGGTCGAGGCCGCCACGATTCCCACACATTCGATGCCGAGCACACGCGGGAACGTCACGTTCGGGGAATGCCCCTGGCGGGTCCTCAGCTCCGACCGGTTCAGGCCCGTGCCCTTCACCTGCACCAGGCTCCAGCCCTCCCGGACCGCCGGCACCGGCAGCTCACGGATCTCCAGCACCTCCGGGCCACCCGCCTTGACGCAGACCGCCGCGCGCATGGTCATACTCATCTCACATCACCTTGGAGTCATGGGTTGTCGCGATGCATCCACTGTCGCGGGAAAGCGCCATGACCTGCCACCGGTAGAATGCCAAGTTATGCCCGTTGGCCGCCAAGTTGCCGAGCCTGGTCCGACGTCACATCTGTGGCCGTCCGGAGGCGTGCATCTCTGGCCTTCGGGCGGAGCCAGCTCGGCAGACTCCCATTCGCGTGGACATCTGGTGTACGCGGCCCGTGGCGTCCTGTCCGTCCACACCGAACGCGGCACATCGATCGTGCCGGCCAACCGAGTCGCATGGACCCCCGCCCGGTTCACGCACTACCACCGCGCCCACAGCAACACCGACATGCGGATCGTCTTCCTACCGGCGTCCCTGGCCCGGCTCGTACCCGGTCATCCTGCCGTGTTCATGGTCTCCGACCTCGCCCGTGAAATCCTGCTCACCCTCACGGGCCCACGCAACTACGACCGCACCGCGGGCGACCCCGACCGGGCCGCGAGCGCTCGCCTCCGCCGCGTCCTCGTCGACGAGCTCCACGAAGCACGCGAGCAGCCACTGCACCTGCCCGAACCGCACGATGACCGGCTGCAGGCCATTGCCCGGATGATGTACGAGCAGCCCGGAGACAACGCCTCACTCGCCGAGCTCGGGCAGGCGATCGGGGCCAGTGCCCGCACTCTCAGCCGGCTGTTCCACGACGAACTCGGCATGACCTTCTATGAATGGCGTACACAGCTGCGCATCCATCACGCGCTCATCCTGCTCGCCGACGGCCACGACACGACCCGTGTCGCCCACGCTTGCGGCTGGGCGAATCCCAGCAGCTTCATCTCGGCGTTCACCAACATCATCGGCACCACCCCGGGCCGCTACCGCTCCGCGAGCTGAGCCGTAGATCAAGAAGGCGTGCCGACGACGTCAGCACCAGCAACGACCTATCCGAGCGGCGCCGTCCGGACGTCGGGCGTCGCAGCCAGCAGGAGCGCCGACAACGCCGCGAAAGCCGCCGCACCGACGAAGACCAAACCCGGTGAGGCGTACGCCAGCGACCACCCGAACGCCGCGCCGGCCGCAACCGGCACCACGGTCTCGGCAATGGCGCCGATTCCGGTCAGCGCGCCCTGCACGGTCCCTTGCTCATCGGCCCGGACATTGCGCGAGATCCACGACTGCGCGGCCGCACCGCCGACCGAGCCGAGCACGCCGACCGCCTGCAGGACGTAAAGCATCCACGGTACGGACACGAACGCCGTACCCATCAGCGTCCCGACGCCGATCAGGCTGCCGGCCACCGCGGCCCGCTTGTCGCCGAGCCACCGGACGACCGGTCCGACGGCCCGCGCCTGGAAGACCGCGCCGACAAGCGCGCCCGCCGCCATCACCACGCCGACGTGCGCGGTGCTCCAGGAGAACTGGTACGTGAGGAAGAACGCCCAGGTCGACTGGTGGATCATGCGGGAGACGTCGGCGCAGAAGCGGGCGTACGCGAGCCGTCCGAGCACCGGCCGGCGCAGGACGACGGTGACGGCGGTGACCGGGTTCGCCATCCGCAGGGTCAGCTGGGTCGTCCGGTCACCGGGACGCGACTCGGGCAGGACGAACCAGCCGTACGCGACGTTGGCCAGGGACAGCGCGGCCGCGGCGAAGAACGGCAGCCGTACATCGACGGCGCCGAGCAGACCGCCGATGATCGGGCCGGCGACGAAGCCGAGCCCGAACGCGGAGCCGATCAACCCGTACGCGCGAGCCCGCGACTCGGGCTCCGTGACGTCCGCGATGTAGGCGTTCACCACGGTGTTCGTTCCCGCGCACGCGCCGGCGAGGGCGTGGAACACCAAGAGGGTCCACGGGCTGGGCGATACCGCATGGGCCAGCCAGTCGACGCCGAGGCAGGTCAGCGACACGAGCAGGACGGGCCGCCGGCCGTACCGGTCGGAAAGCCGCCCGAGCAGCGGCGAGACGACGAACTGCAGCAGGCCGTAGGTCGAGCCGAGCAGGCCGGACCAGAAGGCGGCAGTGGTGGCGTTGTCGGTGACGGCCGACATCAGGGCCGGCACGATGGGCACGATCAGGCCGAGCCCGAGCATGTCGAGAAAGACAGTGACGAGGAGGAAGGAGAGGGCGGGCGCCCGGCGCATTGCGGCTCCTGAGTCTTGAGAGGGCAGGGCCCCCTCGCGACTCACGGTCCGCCGAAAGCACGGAGGATCAGACTATCTGTGCTGTCAAATCGTTTTACCGGTACGGCGCTCAGGCTGCGTCGTCGCGCGCGGTGGCGGCGGACTTCTCCCGCCAGGGGGCTACGTCCTGCTCGACCCGGTCCAGCTTGACCTGCAGCCGCTCAAGGGTGTCGGGCCCGAGGTACAGATGCCCCGGCAGCTTGTCCTGGCAGGTGACCTCGTAGATCAGCGCGGCGCCCTTGACCGGGTCTCCGAGCTGGGTGTGGTTGGCCTCGCCTGCCCAGTCCAGGGTGACGTGGGCGGGGGTGCCGTCGTACGCGTCGATGCGGTGCGTGGCGGTGGACAAGGAGCTGGTGTCAAGGAAGTCGGTACGGAAGACACCGGGCTCGACGACCATGCACTGGATCCCGAACGGTTCCAGCTCCGCCGACGGCGGCCATCGTGCAGACCCTTGGCCCGGCCGTCGGATCGGGAACGGTGACCGCCTGTTCCGGTCGGCGAGTGAGCATCGCCCTCGCCGGAAGCAGCAGCCGACGCCGCGCCCGCCCACCCAGGAGGACACCATGCCGACCGTTTCACCCGTGATCGAGGTCAGTGACGCCGACCTGCGCGCCACCAGGGTCCCTGAGCCCTGGCCGGTCGGCGGCTGGCAGGCCGGCACCGACGTCACGGAGCTGCGCCGCCTCGTCACCCACTGGGCCTCCGGCTCCGACTGACGGACCCACGAGGCCGCCATCAGCGCACTGCCCTCCCACCTCGCCGACCTCGACGGCACGCTGGTGCACTACCTCCGCTACGACGGCGAACACCCGGACGCGCTACCCATCGTGCACGACTGGCCCAGCTCCTTCCTGGAGCTCACCGCCCTCGCCGGGCGATTGGCCGCACCCTCCCGGTATGGAGGAAAGCCAGAGGACGCCTGCACCGTGATCGTCCCCTCACTGCCCGGCTTCGCCTTCTCCCCGCAGCGGCCCCCGGCTACCTCGCCTCCGTCACGGCCTGGCAGGCTGAGGAAGCCGGCTACCTGCACCACTGGTTCACGGACACGATCTCCACCTCGTTCCGGCCCTACTACGAGTACGCGCACGATCTGACCCGGCGGGTGCGGCGGGTGGACGTCCCCACGGCCCTCGCCCTGTTCCCCGCCGACCTGAGCCGGCCGCCGCGGAGCTGGGCCGAGCGCACCTGCACCATCACGCGCTACACCCGCATGCCCCGTGGCGGGCACTTCGCCGCGCACGAGGAGCCCGAGCTGCTCGCCCACGACATCACCGCGTTCTTCCTCGCCTACCGGTGAACACCGGAGACCCGTACGGCGAGTCGGACTCCTACCGCCGCGATGCGCTCCGGCGCCGGGTGGCGTGGATGGAGCCGAGAAGATCGAGGGCCTGGGCGCTTGGGCTGCCCGGTTCGGCGTGGTAGATCACGAGCTGCTGGCCGGGGGCCTCGCGTACGTCGAAAGCCTGGTAGGTGAGCGCGAGGGGGCCGACGTCGGGGTGCAGGAAGTGCTTGGCGTCCTGGGTCTTGCCCCGTACGGTGTGGGCGTTCCAGAGGCGGGCGAAGTCCGGGCTCCGGACCGTGAGTGTGCGGACGAGGTCGGCCAGGTGGGGGTCGTCGGGGTCGAAGCCGGCCGCCTGGCGGAGGTTGGCGACGGCGGCTTGTGCCGCTCGGTCCCAGTCGGTGTAGAAGCTCCGGCCCGCCGGGTCGAGGAAGGTCATGCGGGCAAGGTTGTCCGCCGGCTCGAACGGGGCGTAGAGGGCGTCGGCCAGGGCGTTGGCAGCCAGGATGTCCAGGGTCCGGTTCATCACGAACGCCGGCGTGTGGGGATAGCCGTCCATCAGCTGGCGCAGCGCGGGGCTGACCCGGCCCGCGAGGTGGGCGCGGGGCCGGTCGCCCGGCACCGCCCCGGCCAGCCGGTACAGGTGCTCCCGGGCATCGGTGTCGAGGCGCAGCGCGCGGCTGAGGGCGTCGAGCACCTGGGGTGAGGGGTTGCGCTCGCGGCCTTGTTCCAGGCGGGTGTAGTAGTCGGCGTTCACTCCGGCCAGGACGGCGACCTCCTCGCGGCGCAGCCCGGCGACTCTGCGGGCACCGTAGCTCGCCATGCCGACGTCCTCCGGCCGCACGGCGGCGCGACGGGCGCGCAGGAATTCTCCCAGGTGGTTGCCGTCCATGTGGCCAGATTATGCGGCGGCTGGGTGTGCTGCCTGGGTGCGCCGCACCCAGGCGGCACGCGTCCTGGTTGATAGCCGCTGACCTGTGCAAACTCGGTGGAGCGGGGCTGAACGCGCTCCGCCGCGAGAAGCGTCGTCACCGCGACCGGCAGACGACATCAACCACAGTTCGGGGGATCTCTCATGGCAGGACAACGACTCGCCGGCAGGGTCGTGCTGATCACCGGTGCGACCGGCGGCATCGGCACGGCGACCGCCGAACTCTTCGCCCGCGAAGGCGCCCGGCTGGTGATCACCGATGTCGCCGAAGGGCCGCTGCGGGACCTGGCCCATCGGACCGAGGCGCTTGGCGCGGAAGTCGTCGCCGCCCGCCTCGACGTCTCCTCCGCGCGGCAGTGGGACGACGTGATCGGCCTCGTGGACGACCGTTTCGGCACGCTGAACGTGCTGGTGAACCTGGCCGGGATCGTGGACTGGCCCGGTATCGAGGACACGCGGGAGGACGCCTGGGACCGCGTCATCGACGTGAACCAGAAGGGCACCTGGCTCGGCATGAAGGCGGCGATGCCACTGCTGCGCGCGAGCGGCAACGCGTCGGTGATCAACACCTCGTCGGTGCTCGGGCTCGTGGGCAGCGGCTCCGCCGCGGCCTACCAGGCCTCCAAAGGCGCCGTGCGCCTGCTGAGCAAGACCGCCGCGGTCGAGTACGCGCAGCAGGGAGTACGGGTCAACTCCGTGCATCCCGGGGTCATCGCCACCCCGATGATCCAAGAGATCCTGAACGAGCAGGGCGACCAGCAGCCGGACATCCAACGCACCCCGATGCGCCGGGCCGGCCACGCCGACGAGGTCGCACCCGCGTACCTCTTCCTGGCTTGCGACGACTCCTCATTCGTCACCGGCTCCGAGCTCGTGATCGACGGCGGGCTCACCGCGTACTGAGCGACCAGACCCCGAAATGGCGACCCATCATCAACCCAGGGAATGAACCATGACATCAGCCGAGTTCGCCGGCAAGGTCGCCATCGTCACCGGGGCGGCGCGCGGCGTGGGCAAGGAGACCGTACGCCTGCTGCACCGCCGCGGCGCGCGCGTCGTCGCCCTCGACCAGCGCCAGGAAGTGAAGGAACTGCCCGTCGAGTTTCCGGGCGTTCACTCCTTCCTCGATGATGTCACCGATGAGGCGGCCGCTCAGCGCGCGGTGCGGGCGGCCGTCGAGGTCTTCGGTGGTCTCGACATCCTGGTCAGCAACGCCGGACGCAGCCTCAACAAGCCGATCACGGAGACGACGGCGCAGGACTGGGACGCCGTGATGGCGGTCAACGCGCGCGGCTCGTTCTTCTTCGCCCGTGAGGCGTTCCGCGCGATGCGTGAACGTGGCGGGGGAGCCATCGTGAGCACGGGTTCCTACGTCTGCACCGTCGGCATGCCGGAGGGCGCCGCCTACGCCGCCTCAAAAGGGGCTCTGGCACAGCTCACCAAGGTCCTCGCCGTCGAGGGCGGACCGCTGGGCATCCGGGCGAACCTCGTGGCAGCGGGCGTCATCGAGACCGACTTCCTCGACACCTTCCGCTCTGACAGCCGCGCGTACCTGGCCTCCTTCGCCGGCGCCCAGCCGCTCGGCCGGGTGGCCCAGCCCGAGGAGATCGCCGAGGTGCTGTGCTTCCTCGCCTCGCCGCGCTCCAGCTTCATCACCGGCGCCGTTGTCCCCGCCGATGGCGGCTTCACCGCAATGTGACGTGCGCTTCCCCCGGCTGCGGACCGGTGCAGCGTCGCCATGGTCGGGCGGGCGCGCTCCACGAATCCTGACCTTGCGATCAGCCCGTTTCCCCGGCCCGCACGTGCACCCAGACCACAGGGCTCCAAGCCCGAGGAACGGAGTCAGCGACAGCATTACCGTTTGTTGAGAAGCCGCATTCAACGAGGAACTACCTGAGCGCGCACGCCTGGTAGATCGTCGAGTGCAGCAGACGCATCCATCGTCAGCACCGTTCTCGCGGTCGCGGCGGCCGTAGCCGCGATCAGCAGATCGTACGCGCTTCGCGACTTGCCCTCTCGTCGAACATGCGTCATAAGACGGGCGTGGGCTCTGGCGACGTCCGTCGTGTACTCCTCGACAGGGATCAGCGCGAGAATTTGGTCCACAAAAGCCTGCCGATCAGGCCGTTGGGCCGCATCGGCCAGTTCCACGCCGACGAGCATCTCGGCCACAGTGATCGCCGAGATCGCCACATCATCGGCGTCTCCTATCACCGCGTCGACGGATGCCTTGCCTCGCTCGGCGGCAATGAGCACACCGGCGTCAAGGATCAGACGTAGGGCCACGTGCCCCTCATCTCGTTGCCGATCGCCTCGCGGGCCGCCGCTATGTCAGCTTGGAAATCGGCGTCCAACGTCCCCGCTCTGCTTGCCAGAAACGCCTTGCCCATACGTCCCGGCGCGGTCGGCGCGGAGCTGATCACAGCGATCGAGGCGCGTAATCATTGATTATCCAATCCTTGCAGAAGGATCCGCCGCCGTTCTCAAAAAATCCGATGCTGGCACCGACTTGAGTGCAGGTCCTAATCCGTACCACCTTAATGTCGGGAGGGCACGGCATCGCCGGTACGGAAGGAACGATTGGCCGCCTTCCGGGTCACCGGCTCGCGGCGGTTCTGCTTGAGCCCGCCGTAGGACCAGGTGCAGGGCTCAGCCGAGATCAGGTTCCGCTCGTTGATCCAGGCGTGGACCCGACCATCTCCGCGCTGTCATCACCTGGGTGCGCAAGACCCAGCGCCGTATTCCGGCCATATTCCGCGAATATACCGAGGTCGTATAAAGTTTGGTCGGCGCAAAAATCGAAGAAGGCCTTGAAGAAAAGGAATTGTAGCGACCGGCAGGCAGAAGAGAATTGCAGGCGTTGTGCCCGTTCTCGGCGTTTCGGCTGGCGTCGTTGTCGGGGCGGCACCGAGATGCTGATTTGCAACAGCCACGCGCTCGGCGCCCGCGGTTGATTGGCTCCACTTTCACCCGGCTCGACACTCACTCTTCGACCTAACTGCGCTTCTCAATAGTATCTTCTGACCAATCAGATGATCGTCTGTCCAGGAATGCCTTTGCATGGAGAAGGAGAACCAGTGCGACCCCTCACACGGCTCCGGGTTCCCACGATCGGCGTGGCTCTCACCGCCACCCTCGGCGCCGGGCTGCTCATGGCACCCGCTGCGCACGCCGCGCCCGATCAGAAAATCAGCTACGTCAAGCGAATCAGGCCGGTCCAGTCCGTGACCACCTATGTCACGATCAAGAACAGCGTCGGCCAGAAGTACCCGATCAAAGTGACCACCACCTGGGCCTACAAGTCCGCCAAGTCGGCGCAGCTGCGATCCATCGTGATCCGCGAGAACGGCTTCCCCAGGGGCGGATGCATCTTTCCAGACCTCTACTTCGCGAACGCGAACGACTGGGAGGCCCAGCGGGGCAGATACGGCAAGATCTGCGACGGCGACCACAAGGCATATTCGGTCATGAGAACGGTCCGAGTACGCAGCGGCCGCACCCTCGGGCAGCTCTGGATCCGCACTCCCAACCCGGGTCACCCTGGCTGCTGCGGAGCGCGGCAGTACACCATCCAGTACAACATCGCGAGGCGCTGACCTCTTCTCCGAGTACGGCAAGAACCGCGATCGGGTGCAGCAGCATGGCCAGAGCACCGGAGACCACCAGCCCTCCGGCGCTCCCGGCCAACTCGATCAGCGCCCCGCCCGCGACCAACGTCGAGCCGGTCGGTGAACAGCGCCCATAGCCCGATCGCGATCAGCACATGCCGCTGCGGCAGGTCGCGCAACTGGTTGACCAGCGAGGCGCCGATGAACGCACCCACACCCAGCGCGCCCCACAGCAAGCAGAACCCCCGAGAATCAGCTTCCTCACGGCCTCCGACACGTCCACGCCACCACGCTTGCTTCTTGCGGGCGTACCCGTCCACGTTGTGGCGGCCCGGCTCGGTCACGCCGACCCAGCCACCACTCTGCGCGTCTACGCCCCCGTCATCCACGAGCAAGCGATCAAGGAATGCCGGGAGCCACAACTGTTGCCCTGACAACCCAAGAAGCCCCTGACGGCGAATCCCCTGTTCAGGGGCTTCCTGTTGCAGAGCCGAAGAGGGGAATCGAACCCCTGACCTTCTGTTCACAAGAACGATTCGACTCGTCCACGCGTGTCCGTCGCCGACATCCTCTAAAGTTCATGGCCTTGCGCGCCACACGCTCAGTCCTCGCCCGTCCATGATCGTCCACAACCGTTGTCAGCGAATGCGCTAGCAAGATCCGCTCTACCCCCGCATGGCAGAAGCGATCCTTTTGCTATGAAGACAGAAGCCTTCGCTCAGAGCCGATGAACAGGTATCGATCTTCCCTGGCAGCGTAGACTCGACGGCATGAGCGCGGCACATGAGGAGTACGAAGACCTTCACCGCTTGGTCGACCGCTTGACCTCGACCCAGGTGCGAGCTTTGCGTGCGGTCGCGCTGGAGCTCGTTGACGATCACACTGATCCTGAAGTCCCTGACACCGAGCGACGGCGAACGCTCTCCTTCGCCGGGCTCATCTCGGACGACCCTGATGCTGCGCGGCGCTCAGAGGAGATCATTCGCGACCTGTCACGGCAGAGCTGATGCTGATCTGCGACACCGGCCCCTTGTACGCCGTGCTGAATCGCAAGGATCAAGAACACAGTCGGTGTCTGGCCCTCTTGGAGACCCATCCAGGTCCGCTCATCGTCCCTGGCCCTGTGCTCACCGAGGTCTGCTAGCTTCTCGAATCCCGCGTCGGCCCAGAAGCCGAGGCTCAGTTCCTCCAGTCGATCGTCACTGGAGAACTCATCCTTGAAGCGCTGACTACGGAAGACGTCGCCCGCATGATCGACCTTGTCCGGACCTACGCGGACTTCCCACTTGGTGCAGCCGACGCCTCTGTGATCGCGGTAGCCGAGCGCCTCAACGCCCGTGAGATCGCCACCCTGGACCGCCGGCACTTCCACGCGGTGAAGCCCAAGCACCCCAGCGCTTTCACCTTGTTGCCGTAGCTCCCTCACGTTGATCAACCGCAGTCCCCAGTTGAGCTTCTCAGAATCCGCACCAGGCTGAGCACGCGGACGATCATGTGGCATCTCCACGAGGCACCCGCTCGCTGTACGGAGCTGCTGTACAACCTCGAAACCAGCCCGACAATCACCGCCGTACGCCAACAGCGCGGAGCACCAACGTGTGAAGCGCGCCCACAAGCGAGTCCCAAGCATGCCAAAGGGCCCTCTCAGATCTCCCGGAAGGGCCTCCAGAAGCACAGAGCCGACGAGGGGAATCGAATCCCTGACCTTCTGTTTACAAGCCACTTCGAGACCGTCCACGGGTGTCCACGAACCTCCGCCAACCCAGCTTGCGCACCACCATGGGGGCCTGGTCATCCATGTGCATCCACGAGCGTCCACGGCCGCTGTTAGCATCCGCGTTAGCAAGATCACAGGACCTGGAATCATGGGCCTGCCCCGAGGCTGGACCAACGTGAACTGCCGGATCTCCGATACCGCGCGAGACGCCAACCAGAATTGTCGGCCCTGTAAGCCATGATCGGTAACGCATGTGTCCCCGCGTTGTTCAAGGAGTGCCATGACTGCCACCGATGACGACGGATGGTGGATCGTCGGCTATGGCGGGGACGGATGGGCAGACCTCGACCTGATCCGCAACCGGCTTGCCGCGGGCGCTGATCCCAACTCCGGCGTGAATGTCTTCGACAAGCCGCTGCACGTAGCGGCTGATCGGGGATCGCCCGAAGTGGTCGCCGAGCTAGCCGCGCGCGTTGACGATGTCGATGCCGAACATCGGGGCCGTACCGCGCTCTGGATGGCCGTCTTCGAAGGGCGCGAGGACAATGCTCGAGCCCTCGTCGCCGCTGGAGCGGACCCGTGGCGCCTCATGATGGACGGCTGGTCCCCCGGCCACCTCAGCCTGGCCGGACCCGCTCCCGGCCTCTTCCCCATCCCCTCACCGGAGATCGGTCTCTCCGAGGCCGAGGCCGCCGCCGCAGCGGAAGCCAAACGGCTGATCCCCGCGCTGGGAGACTTCTATTACGACGGCCTGAGCCTGGCCTGCGTGGCCGGCATCAGCGCAGCCAAAGCCACAGCCCGCCTTGAAGCCACACCGGCCGACGACGTGAACATCGACGCCCTGTACGAGGCCTGGTACAACGTCCCGGACGCCGACAGGATCGTCGGCATCACCGACGTGCCCGGCGGGTGCGTCATCACCCAACCCTGGGGATACACCCCCGACACTCCCGGCCTGGTCAAGCGCGTTTCGCCGGACACGGTCTGCTACAGCATGTACTCCAACCCCAAGGGCGGCATCAGCGGACACGTCGCCCGGGACGGCACGGTCGTAGCTTGGGAGGCGCACACCGCCTACCTGACTCCCCCTGATGCCCTTGCTGAGGAGATTCTCGCCGCTTACCTCTACCGCAACCACCCGCCAGCGTTTTGCTGCGCCGGTGCAGGCCTGCGCCTGGCCGACGCTCGGCCAATCACCGGCCCACCCAGCGCCTGGCTACGACTGCCCGAGCGGGCTGGTGGAATTGATCAAGCGGCATAGGAACGCCCGGCTCCATGATCTGGAACCGGGCCTTTATCTTGGTTGCGGGATGAGGAGATTCGAACCTCGACCCCTACGATGCGAAGCCACTTGCTGCTGACCGCTACCGGACGGGTTACGCCGCTGACCTGGGCGTTCGGCCTCCAGCAGTCCGCGAACATCCGCAGGCGTACACCTCGATCGTCACTCACCGCTTCGCCGATTCATGGGCTTGAGCTCAGCCAGCGCGTCGAAGAACTCATGCCGCGAGATCTCGAAGGGCGAGAACTCCTCCAGATCAAGGTCTGCGTAAGTTAATCCGCCGAACTCGTCATCATCGTGCTGCTCGTCATACGCGAGGGCTACTCCGTTGGCGTATACCTCGACCTGCTGCCGAGCGGTTCCGGTGCCGTCGATCGCGAGGTAGTACACCGACGTTCCCCAGCTGGCGTACTGATCCCCACGATCATCGTCCCAGGGTCGGCGAAAATACCTTACCGAATCCGTCTCGGGCCGGTCGTCGCTGCTGTCGTCAATAGATCCGTCCGCTCGTCGGCGGGCAGGAGGACGCCTCCCGCGAGATTGCAACCGATCGACCAGAGAACTTCTGCTGATTCACTCCGCATAGTGTTCCTCCCTTCTTGACTCGGGCTTCCCGAGGACCGATCAAGCAAGTAGCGGACTACGGTCAGTGTCACCACGAGGATGACCCATACTGCAATCACGGCCGGAATTGAACCGACAGCCTGCCCGATCGACCAACGGACGGATCCACACAGGCCAACGAGCATCAAATCTTGAAGGTTCCCAGGGCCCGTCAGGCCTAGGTTGACGCCCGCGAAATCGACACGCACCCTGATGAGCCCTTAGTTACAAGGGCAA
This sequence comes from Nonomuraea rosea, assembly GCF_039539705.1. Taxonomy (NCBI): domain Bacteria; kingdom Bacillati; phylum Actinomycetota; class Actinomycetes; order Streptosporangiales; family Streptosporangiaceae; genus Nonomuraea; species Nonomuraea rosea. The sequence goes on from NZ_BAABDQ010000001.1 coordinate 614,947, forward strand.
GGCAAACGGCTTGTCGATCACCTTCACGTTGCCCTGAACAGCAGTCATAGATGGCCACGGTGCGGTTGAGTGAGTCGGCGTTGCTGTACAGCGGACCTCAGGCCTCGGAGTCGATGGCAAGGACCGACGGAGTCGGTCTGCGGCAGCAATCGCCCCAGCCATCAACGATGAGTACCGAAGTCTGCGATCGTCACGGCCTCGACCGCTTCGATGCGAAGCCACTTAGCCATGATCGCCAGCTGCGACAATAGGGGCCATGACCTGCAGCGGGAGTCTCCGAACGTCCGTGAACGTCCGGAGGTGTTCGCCTCGATCGTCACTCTCCGTGTCACTCAGGAATCCGACTGTACTCTCACCATGCAAGTCGTCCGCGACGACACCAGTGCGATGACGCCTTGTCGCACTCGCTACCGCTGCTGCGCCTCAGCGGGGCGACATGCAATCTCAAGGAACTGCGTCAGCCCGTCACCCCATCCACTAGCTCAACCGTGGCGGCCTCGGTAATCTAGCGCGAATCATCCATGATGCATCAAGCACCGGAGAACAGTGATGTTGTTCAACCGTAGGCGAGCAAGCTCAATAGCCAGGCATTTACTTGCCGCCATATTGGCCACGACCACGATTTCCGCCTGCACAGCATTTATCCACGAGACACTAGAGGTCGATTCCGCAGCCGTAGACAATGCTCGCAAGATTGGCGCAGTAGTGCTACACACCAAGTCGGAATATACCTACAAGAACAGTACGCAGATCGACGAAATTCTGGTCATGGACGTCGGGGCATCAGACTCCGAGGAGGCAGCGGTGGAAGCCCGGGCACGCCTGCTTCGACAAGGATGGGCCGAGCTAGGCGCGGGCCTCGTAGAATCGCGAAAATGGAGACACATAATCGTCTCGTTTGATTCCTTGGATGGACTAGAAGCATATGGTGCCACTTTGAAGGCTGAAATTGAGGGTGCCGTCCGGGCAGCTTCAATGGAAGCCGACAAGCTTGTGATAGTTGACCTTGCTCCGATGGAGTAGAGCCAAACTGACGATCACCTAACATCAGGCTGGCCGAGTCTCCGCCACCAGCACCTACCTCCTGATCACCTCGTACGCCGTCGACTCACCGCGTAGCGGCAGCGGGCCGGGGACGGAGTGTCAAGCACGGCTTCGCGTGTACGTTCGCCGGTCGCCGTTCCTCGATCATTCGTTGCCCTACCTGCAGAGCCGGGCTTGATACGAAGGAGTCGGTCTGCTGGGCTTGCCTGAGTCGATGGTGTGCGAGGTGATCAGCCCCCAGCCACCCATCTACGGTCAGGGCCGTGTGGCGATCACCTCGGTGCCTGAATCGCCCCGGGTTCGGTGGAGACTTGATCTCTTGAGAGGATCGAGTCCATGCCAGGTAAGTCCCCCTATCCCGCCGAGCTGCGCCGCCGAGCGGTGCGGATGGTCGCCGAGGTGCGGCCGGATTATCCGACCGAGTGGGCCACGATCAACGCGGTCGCGACCAAGCTCGGTATCGGCACCGCCGAGACGCTGCGCACGTGGGTCCGCCAGGCCCAGATCGATGAGGGCAGCCGGCCCGGCCGCACCACGGATGAGTCGGCCGAGCTGAAGCGGCTGCGCCGGGAGAACGCCGAACTGCGCCGCGCGAACGAGATCCTGAAGGCCGCCTCGGCTTTCTTCGCGGCCGAGCTCGACCGGCCACACACGCACTCGTGAGCTTCATCGACCAGCACGCCGAGGTGTTCGGTGTCGAGCCGATCTGCCGTGTCCTGACCGAGCACGGCCTGAAGATGTCCACCAGCACCTACTACGCCGCCAAGAACCGGCCGCCCTCGGCCCGCGCCCTGCGCGACGCCGAGCTGGACGCCCACGTCGTGCGCATCCACGCCGACAACTACGGCGTCTACGGCGCCCGCAAGATCTGGCAGCAACTCCTGCGGGAAGGGCATCAGGTGGCCCGCTGCACCGTCGAACGGCGGATGCGCGCGCTCGGCCTGCAGGGCGCCCGGCGCGGCACAAGGGTGCGCACCACCGTGGCCGACCCGAGCCATGAGCGGGCGCCTGACCGGCTGCGGCGCGATTTCACCGCGACCCGGCCGAACGCCGCCTGGGTGGCCGACTTCACCCACGTTGCCGCCTGGTGCGGCGTGGTCTACGTGGCGTTCGTGGTCGACGTCCACTCCCGGGCGATCGTCGGCTGGGCGGCCGCGCTGTCCAAGCAGACCAGCCTGGTGCTGGATGCCCTGGACATGGCGTTGTGGCGGCGCGAGCGCGCAGGCCGTCCGGTCGAACGCGGGTTGATCCACCACTCGGACGCGGGCAGCCAATACACCTCTTTCCGGTTCACCACCCACCTGCTGGCGGCCGGCATCGACGCTTCCATCGGCACGGTCGGCGACGCGCTCGACAACGCCCTGATGGAATCGCAGATCGGCCTCTACAAGACCGAGCTGATCAAGCCCCGCGGCCCCTGGCACAGCCTGGCCGACGTGGAACTGGCCACCGCCGAATGGGTGGCTTGGTTCAACACCACCCGCCTGCACTCGGCGATCGGACACCTTCCACCTGAGGAGTTCGAGGCAATCTATTACGCTCAACACCACCCCAACGAAGCCCTAGCAATCAACCGCTGAGGTCTCCATCAAAGTCGGGGCGGTTCTGCCGGAGTGCTCCCGCCGGAGGCATGCTTTGACCTCATCGGCTCTGTCCGGGGCCGGCGCCTTGCATGGTGTTGGTGAACGTCCTGTGCATGGTTCTTCCTGCGTTCGTTGGTGCGGCGGGGTGGCCGGGCGGGACCGGCCCGGAGAGGCCGCACGCCCGCCCGGACCGCTCGGCCGCCCGCGCCCAGCGGGCGGCGGCTTGAACCCGTATAGAGTTGTAACCACTCAGCCGCTGCCAGGCCACCGCCGCTGTCTTGCTGCCGCTCAGGGGCGGTTCTCGGCTCCCAGAGGTACTACCGCGTGTGTGTTCCAGCGGTACACCCATTCAGGCTCAAGAACCCGGTCCTGAACGATCAGCGCAACGCGATCCACTGCCACCTTGACCGGCTCGGCCGCAACCCCGCCCAACGCCTCCGCGTAGGGCTGCGCTGGGCCTGGCATGTTGATGTAGGTCAGGCTCACGTGCGGGCGAAACCCTCTGACCTGCTCTGCCGCTGTGGGCGCCGCGCCGGTCACCTCGGCGATCCCATTTCTGATCTCGGCCCAGATCTCGTGCAGTGGTTCTACTGGAGTGGGGGCAAGAGCTACCCCCTCCCCCATGACCGCAGGACGATGGAACGTCAGCTCAACGGGAGCGAGTTTCCCCAGCCGTGCGCCGACCGTGTCGGTGACGCGGTCGAGCAGCTCGTTCTCCACCTCATCGGCCCATCCCACGCCTTGCAGCGTGAGGTGAAGCCACTGCTCCGGGATCGGGTTGTGGCTTCCGACCGTGACAAGGGCTGTCAGGTAGCGCTCGGCGAGTTGGTGGAGTTGCGGCGCGTGCTCGAAGGTCAGGTGCCAGGTGTACACCAGGCGGCCCGGCCGCCAGCCTTCTCGTGGCCACCAGTGGGAGCGAACCTCGTCCACGTTGCGGATCGTCATGGGCCTGCCTCAGATCTGGGAGGGCGCGTCCGGGACGTTCGCCTCCTGGTCGATCAGGTACTCATCGATGATGGTTACCCTGTCTGCGGGCCAGATCGACTCTGAGACTTCCAGGATCGCGCCATCTTCCGCCCGCGCGGTGTGGATGACGTGCATGACCTGCGCACCTTGCGTCAGGCCGAGGGTGATGGTTCCCTCCAGTGTGGCGCTGCGGGCGATCCATTGGTCGCGGGCGTGATGGTAGCGCTTGCCGCTGAGCTCCTCCACGCAGAGGAACAGCGCCTTGGGGACGACTTCTCGCTTCTCAAGGTACGTTCCGCGAGCGATGTCGGCCGGGAGGTAGCTCGACCCGATCTCCTCAGGAGTGTCGGTGTTCTTGTCGTACAGCACCCGGCGGCGAGTGATGACCTCGGTGTCTTCAGGGACGCCCATGGCTTCGGCGATGGTGGCCGGCACTTGCTCCAGTCCGGCGAACACAATGTCGTGGCGCAGGTGTGAGGTGAGTAGCTTGCCGTCGCTGCGGGCTCGGCTGTAGCGGCATTGGGAACGGCGTTCGAGGCGGTGATCCTGCCGTACGAACGTGCCGACTGCTAACGGCGATCAAGGTCAGGAGCAGGCAAGCTGACGCGGTTGCTGTATAAAGATCAAAAAGGCCCCTTCCACGTCGCGGAAGGGGCCTTTGAGCTGCGAGCCGACGAGGGGAATCGAACCCCTGACCTTCTGTTTACAAGACAGATGCTCTGCCGATTGAGCTACGTCGGCACGGCCTACCAGTGTAGACGCTAGGGACGCCTGTGACGAGCGACTTCGTACAGCGCCACCCCCGCGGCGACCCCCGCGTTGAGCGACTCCGCCGCCGCCTGCATCGGGATGCGGGTGACCACGTCGCAATGCTCGCGCACCAGGCGTGAAAGGCCCTTGCCCTCCGAGCCCACGACGATCACCAGCGGCTCCGTCAGCAGGTCGACGTCGCCGATGTCCGTCTCGCCCGCCCCGTCCAGGCCGATCACGAACAGGCCGGCGTCGCGGTATTCGCGCAGCGCCGCGGTCAGGTTGGCGGCCCGTGCCACGCGCAGGTTGGCCAAGGTGCCGGCCGACGTCTTCCAGGCTCCTCCCGTCACCCCGGCCGAGCGGCGGGAGGGGATGAGCAGGCCATGAGCGCCGAACGCGGTGGCCGAGCGGGCGATGGCGCCGAGGTTGCGCGGGTCGGTGACCGAGTCGAGGGCCACGATGAGGGGCGCCTCGGCGGCCTCGTGCGCGAGCTCGACCAGGTCCGATGGGTGCGCGTAGTCATAGGCCGGGATCTGGAGCGCGATGCCCTGGTGGGCGAGGCCGTCCGTCATGCGGTCGAGCTTGTCGCGGCTGATTTCGAGCAGGGCGATGCCGCGTTCGGCCGCGATCTTGATGGCATCGCGTACGCGGTCGTCGTTGTCGATGCGCTGGGCGATGTAGAGCGCGTTGGTGGGAACCCCCGCCTGCAGGGCCTCCAGCACCGGGTTGCGGCCGCCGATGTATTCGGGCGCGTCGTCTGAACGCCGCTGCCTGACCGGTCCGGTACGCCGTCCGTCGCCTCGCTCCTCGCGGACGATCCGCTCGGTGCGCGCCTTGTCTTTGTACCAATGCCGCATTTCGGCAGGCGGAGTCGAGCCCTTGCCCTCCAGCGACCGGCGCTTCTGCCCTCCGGTGCCTTTGGACGGGCCCTTTTTCTTTGCGGGCCTGCCCGATGCCCTGCCTCCTGCTGCCATGGCATCAAGGGTACTCGGGCCGTCGCCCACCTCATCCCGCGTCCGCAGGATGCGCGAGGTTCTGCTGGACAAAATATATAGATCGGTCTATTTTATCGACTATGGCGATCAAGGGCGACCAGACGCGGGCACGGCTGATCGACGCCGCCCGCACCCTGGTCGAGGCACGGGGCTACTACGGCACTGGCCTCAACGAGGTGATCGCCGCCGGCCATGCCCCCAAAGGCTCGCTCTATCACCATTTCCCCGGCGGCAAGGACCAGCTGACGGCGGAGGCGCTCACCGCCTCCGCCCGCGAGATCGACGCCCTGATCAAGACCCTGACGGAGGCCGCCCCCAGCACCCAGGCGCTGCTCGAGGCAATGCTCGACGCGCTGGCCGACCGCATGGAAGAGGCCGGCTACAACAAGGGGTGCCCGATCGCGACGGTCGCCCTGGAGGTGGCGGCCACTCACGACGAGCTGCAGAAGGTCTGCGCGGACGCCTACGGCGGCTGGCAGCGAGCCCTCACGGACCGGCTGATCCTCGACGGCCGCGCCCCCGGCCCCGCGGACGACCTGGCCTGCTGCCTGCTCGCGATGATCGAGGGAGCGCTCGTCCTGGCCCGCGCCCGGCGCAGCCGCGAACCCATCCAGAAGGTACGACGCTCCGCGGCAGTCCTGCTCAACGCCTGACGCGCACAGGCGATCAGGCAAAGACATCGAACAAGAATATGTAGATCGGTCTAGAGAAAGAGTGCACATGGAACCCGACACCTTGGTCACCGGCGCGACCGGCCTGGTCGGCCGCTGGCTGACCGCGGAGCTGCTCACGCGCGGACGGCCGGTCGCCGCCACCGTCCGCGGCAACCCCGCCGGGCTGCGCACGTGGCTCCGCGAGCACGACGCCGACGACACCGCCCTCACCGTCGTCAAGGCCGACATCACCCGGCCGGGGCTCGGGCTGAGCCCGGAGGACGAGGAACGGCTGGCCTCCGTACGGGACGTGTTCAACGCCGCCGCCGTGTTCCGCTTCGGCCTGGGCCGCGACGAGGCCCGCCGTGCCAACGTCGACGGCGCCCTGAACGTCCTGCGCTGGGCCGGTACACGCCCCCGCCTGCGGCGCCTGGTCCACATCTCCGGCTACCGCGTGGGGGTCCCGGACTCACTCGCCGGGGACGAGCTGTACCGGCGCTACGGCGCGTACGAGGCCTCCAAGCGCGAAGGCGACACCGCGGTACGGATCGCCGCCGCGGAAGGCGGCATCCCCTTGACCGTCGTGAACCCCGCCAACCTGATCGGCCATTCCGTCACCGGCGAGGCCGGGCAGTACATCGGCCTGGCCGACATCGTCGAGAAGCTGTGGACGGGCCGGCTCCCCGCGCTGGCCGGCACCCGGCGTACGTTCACGCCCGTGGTCACCGTCGACCACCTCGCCCGGTTCCTGGCCGCCGTGCCCGAGCACGACCACGACCCCTACAGCGCCCACTGGGTGCTCGACGACGCCACCCCCGACCTGCCCGACCTGGTGAAGCTCCTGGCGCGGCACCTCGGCGTGCCCGCTCCGCGCGCTGTCCTGCCGACCGGCCTCGTACGACGGCTGCCCCGCGCGCTCACCGGCCTGGACCCCGAGACCCTGCCCTTCCTGTCCGAGGATCGTTACGACACCGCGTCCGCCGACGCCGTCGGGCCGAGCCATCCGCCCGTGCGGGACGCGCTGCGCCGCTGGGCCGACCGGCTGGTCGCCGACCGGTTCGGGCGCGCGGAGCCGCCGCTGAAGGGTGGCTTCCAGCTGGTCGGCGGGGCTCCCGCCTACGTCGCGGGCGACCGCGTCTCCCCCGGCTACGTGCTGCTGCACGGCCTGCCGCTGAACGCGGAATCCTGGCAGGGCGTCCTGCCCGAGCTGGACGCCGGCGCTCTGGTGGCGGACCTGCCCGGGCTCGGCCGCTCCGCCCCGTCCGCCGCCGGCCCGGCCGGCTGGCTGGAAGAGCTCCTCGCACCGGTACGTACCCGGCCGATCCTCGTCGGGCACTCGGCGGGCACCGCGCTCGCCCTGCGGTACGCGCACGCCCATCCGGAACGCGTCGCGGGCCTCGTCCTCGTCTCGCCCTACTTCCTCCAGCGGCGCGCCCCCTGGCACCTTCGCGTACCGGCTCTCGTCGGCCCGGCTCTGCGCACGACTACGGCGCAACGCCTCGCCAAGGCCCTGCTGGGGGATCAAGCTCTGCCGGCTGACGGAAAGAGCGCGGCGCTGGACGACGCGGCCGAGCAGTTGCGACGGCCGGGCGTCGCACGGCGTACCGCGCGATGGTTGAGCCGGGCGCAACGCCTGAGCGAGCGAGCCGAGCTACGGGCGCTGACCGCGACCTGCCCGGTGCCGGTCCACATCGTGGCCGGCGAGCTCGATCCGCTCGTCGGCGAGGCTCCCGGCGCACCGGTGACCGTCGTGCCAGGAGCCGGGCATCACCCGCAGCTCAGCCACCCCGCTCAAGTGGCCGCCGCCGCCAAGACGACCCTCAAGGTCGGATGACCAGGCGGACCGGCGCCTGCCGAACACACGCGGAGACCCGCACAGCCGCGCCCTCAACGCCGGGTGACCGCACAAGCCCACCCGCTCAACGGCCTCACCGCTACCGGCTCAGCTCCCACCGAGCCCCGTGCGGAGTGTCCTCGACCGTGATCCCGGCCGCCGCCAGCTGGTTCCTGATCGCGTCCGACGCCGCATAGTCCTTACGCTCCCGAGCCGCCTTACGCTGCTCCAAAGCCACCGCCACCAGGGCGTCCACCACCGGCGACAGATCCGAGCCCGCCCCCCGCCACTGCGGCGAGCGCGGGTCGAGGCCGAGCACGTCGAGCATGTTCTGGGTCTCGGCCAGCAGCCGCGCCACCGCCTCCTTGTCGCCCCGCGACAAGGCCACGTTGCCCTCGCGTACGACCTCGTGCACCACGGCCAGCGCCTGAGGTGTCCCGAGGTCGTCGTCGAGCGCGTCGGCGAACGCCTGCGGCAGCGGCGCGTCGGCGTCCACGTCGTGGATCACCTCGGCCGCCCGCGTGACGAACCCCTCGATCCGCTGGTACGCCGCGGCGGCCTCCAGCAGCGCCTCCTCGGAGTAGTCGATCGAGGAGCGGTAATGCGGAGCCGCCAGGTAGTAGCGCAGCTCCACCGGCCGGACCTTCTGCACCATCTCGGGGATCAGCAGGGAGTTGCCGAGCGACTTGCTCATCTTCTCCGCGCCGATCTTGAGCATCCCGTTGTGCATCCAGTAGCGGGCGAAACCGTCGCCGGCCGCCTGGGACTGGGCGATCTCGTTCTCGTGGTGCGGGAAGATCAGGTCGATCCCGCCGCCGTGGATGTCGAACGCCGAGCCGAGGTATTTCGTCGCCATGGCCGAGCACTCCAGGTGCCAGCCGGGACGCCCGGGGCCCCACGGGGTCGGCCAGGTCGGCTCGCCCGGCTTCTCGCCCTTCCACAGGGCGAAGTCGCGCGGGTCGCGCTTGCAGGACTCGTCGTCGGTGTCGGCGGCGGCCCGCATGTTGTCCAGCTTCTGGTTGGACAGGCTGCCGTAGCGGTCGGCGTAGGAGCGCACGTCGAAGTAGACGTCGCCGCCCGAGGCGTAGGCGTGGCCGAGCCCGATCAGCCGCTCCACGAGCGTGATCATCTCGGGCACGTGCCCGGTCGCGCGGGGCTCGACCGTCGGCGGCAGGCAGCCCAGCGTGTCGTACGCCCAGGTGAAGGCCCGCTGGTTGCGCTCGGCCACCACGAACCAGGGCACGCCCTCGGCGGCCGAGACTCTGATGATCTTGTCGTCGATGTCCGTGACGTTGCGGCAGAACGTCACGTCATAGCCTGAACGCGACATCCAGCGCCTGAGCACGTCGAAGTTCACACCCGAGCGGATGTGGCCGATGTGCGGAGGAGCCTGCACAGTGGCCCCACACAAGTAGATAGACGCCCGGCCGGCTTCGACCGGAACGAATTCGCGGATGGCGCGCGTACTGGTGTCGTAGATGTGCAGGCTCACGAAGGCAAGGCTAACGCCTGAGAGCCGCCCTGACGCCGATAAATCAGCCCCGCAACGTGACCCTGTCCGGCGAGATCCGGACAATGAGTCGCTCAACGCCCGGCTTGTCCTCCCATGACTGTCCTTGGTACTTCTGCGAGAGCTCCTCGATCAGCGCGCCCTCGGGGTCGGCGGTCATGGTCACCCGCCCGCGAATCTCCACATACCGGTACGGATCCGCCGGATCGATGACCAGCAGGCTGGCCCGCGGGTCGCGCTCGAAGTTCCGCGGCTTCCTGCGGCCCTTGGCGGTCGAGAACAGCACGTCATCGCCATCCGTGCGCACCCACACGACGGACGACTGCGGCCCGCCGTCGGGGTTGATACTGGTCACCGTCGCAAAGTTCGGAGCGTCCAGGAGATCGCGGACATCTTTTGACAGCTCGGCCATGTGTCTCCCTTGATCGGTCTTGATCCTCATTCTTCTGTAGGCTCGAACCGCCATGGACGTGACTCCCCCCTCTACGCTCCGCCGCCTGGGCATCGCGCTGGCCGGGCTCGCGGTCGCCGCCCTGACCGGGGCCGCGTGCGCGCTTTCCTTCGATGACCTGCGTGCGCTGGCCGTCACCGGCGAGGCCCGCCAGGACCTCGCCTTCCTCTATCCGGCCGCCTTCGACGCCCTCCTGGTGGTCGCGCTGGTCTGCGTCCTGCTGCTGCGCGCGGCCAGGACGCTCGTACGCGTGCAGGCGGCCATCGTGCTGGTCCTGCTCATCGTGGCCGCGGCGGCGGTGAACGTGGCGTCGGCGGTGCGGTTCACGTTCGACGTACGGCAGACGGCCGTGGGCGTGGCCCTGGCGCCCTGGGTCATACTCGCCGTGGCCCTGTGGCTCTGGCTGCTGCTGATCAAGCACGTACAGGCGCACCGCGGCGCCGGCCACGACGAGGGCACCGCCGCGGTGGAGCAGGACATCGTGCCGTTCCACCGCGCGCATCCCGCGGAGACGCCGCCGCCGCTGCCCCAGAACGCGCCCCCGCCCGTGCTGGAGCCCACGCCGATCGTCGGCCCCACCGCCGCCCCTGAGACGCCGCCGGTGTCGACGCGGGTCACTGAATGGCCGGTTCCGCGCGAGCAGGACGCCGAGCCCGCGTTACCCGAGCCGGCGCCGCCCCAGCCAGAACCGGAGCCAGAACCGGAACCGGAACCGGAACCGGAACCGGTCCAGGAGCCGGTCCCCGAGCCGGCGCCGAAGGACGAGTCGGAGATCAGGACACGCCCCGTCCGCTGGGGCGACCGCGTCAAGCCGGCCGACGTCCTCGTTCACCCCCGCACGACCGGCGCCCCCGACGACAGCGCCGACGACAGGGACGCCGACACCCAGCCGCACCCGATCATCGAGGACGACAACCCCGATCCGGAGCACGGCTCCAATGCCGCAGACCCCCAGGAACGCGTCAGGGCGAAGCTGGAGGACACGGTGGCCGGGGACGGCAACCCCGACCCCGAGCACGGCCCCAACGCCGCAGACCCGCAGGAGCGCGTCAGAGCGGAGCTGGAGGACACGGCCCCGCACCCGGTGGTCGGGGACGACACCCCGGCCCCCTCAGGACGCTTCCGCAGCACGCCCCGCCCACCCGAAGACTGAAGCCAGAAAGCTGAAAGGCCCGCCAGGGAGCGACTCCCTGGCGGGCCTTCATATGTCGTCTAGACGCTGGAGCCGCGCCGCAGACCGGCGACCAGGCCGACGCCGACAATGGCCAGCACCACCTGCATCACCAGCTCGATCCAGTCGATGCCGGAAGTCGTCTCCACGCCGAGCACCTGCGCGATCAGCGTGCCGATGAGAGCGGCAACGATGCCGACGACGATGGTGAGGATCCACCCGATGGCCTGCCTGCCGGGAAGCAGCAGGCGACCGATTGCGCCAATCACGGCGCCAATCACGATGGCGCCAAGGATGGACTGGATTGTCATGACTCGAAACCTCCCCGCGAGGGTGAGCGGTTCACTCTCACGGGGTTGCTCGCTACCCGATCTACGGCGATTATTCGCCTAAATCTTGAAGCAGCAGGTCAGGTCTGTGTTCTGCCGGTGCGGCCGGATCGTCCCGGGCCCATCCTCGTCACGAGGAGCACACCGACGACCGCCAGCACCAGCTGGAGGATGTGCTCGAGCCAGTCGATCCCCTTGGTATCGGCCCAGCCGAACGCGTGCGCGATCAGCGTGCCGATCAGCGCGGCCACGATGCCGACGATGAGGGTGAGTCCGATGGACATGTTCTGCCTGCCGGGCACCAGCAACCGGGCCAGCGCACCGACGATGGCGCCGATGACTACTGCGGAAACAATCGCGCCGATCATGTGTAGCTCCCCCCGAGACGTTCACATGTCTTGGGGAGACCTACCCTCTGAGCAGGCAAACTACCCTGTGGAAGGCGGCGGCCCGTACCGCGCCAGTGACGAACCGCCGCCCCCGCACTCGGCGGGCTCGGCGACGGCCCGCCAGGACACCCTCACGCATCCCTGCATAGGACGCCTGGCGCTCAGGAAAGGTTGACGACCAGCGCGGTCGCGAACGCCGCGATTCCCTCGCCGCGCCCGGTCAGCCCGAGCCCGTCGGTGGTGGTCGCGCTGACGCTCACAGGCGCGCCTACGGCGGCGCTGAGCGCCTTCTCCGCTTCGGTACGGCGCGGCGCCAGCTTGGGCCGGTTGCCGATCACCTGAATGGCCACGTTGCCGATCTCGTAGCCCGCGGCACGAACCTGGCGCGCGGTCTCTTCGAGCAGGGCGGCACCGGAGGCACCCGCCCAGCGCGGATCCGCCGTGCCGAACAACTGCCCCAGATCGCCCAGGCCGGACGCGGACAGCAGCGCGTCACACGCGGCGTGCGCTGCGGCGTCACCGTCGGAATGACCGTCGAGCCCGGTCTCACCCGGCCAGTGCAGGCCGGCGAGGTTGAGCTCGCGCCCCGACTCACCAGAAGCGAACGGGTGGACGTCGACTCCGACGCCCACCCGTGGAAGATTCGCGTTCAGGAGTTGAGAACCTCGTCGAGCAGGGCCTCAGCCTTGTCCTCATTGGTCTTTTCGGCCAAAGCGAGCTCGCTGACCAGGATCTGACGTGCCTTGGCGAGCATGCGCTTCTCACCCGCGGACAGACCGCGCTCGCGATCCCTCCGCCACAGGTCCCGAACAACCTCGGCGACCTTGTTGACATCGCCGGAGGCGAGCTTCTCCAGATTGGCCTTGTATCGACGAGACCAGTTGGTCGGCTCTTCCGTGTGCGGCATCCTCAGAACGTCGAAAACCCGCTCAAGGCCTTCCTGGCCGACAACATCGCGCACACCGACGAGTTCTGCGTTTTCAGCTGGCACCTGGACGGTAAGGTCGCCCTTGTCGACCTTGAGCACCAGGTAGGTCTTTTCCTCACCCTTGATGGATCGCTTCGTGATTGCTTCGATCCGAGCAGCCCCATGGTGGGGGTAGACGACAGTGTCGCCGACCTGGAAAGTCATGTGACAAGTACCCCTTCCGCTGTACTCCAGAGTACCACGTATCCACAGCCTCCCGGAACAGTGAAACCCTCATAACTGCAGGTCAAAGCCGCATATTGGGGCTTGACAAGCGCCCAACTCTATGAATCGCATTTCCGGACATAGCGAATGACCTGCGGGGGTGCGGATATGACCATGCATTCGGGTGGATATGGTGGGCGCTGCCCATGCACATGCGCGTGTCCTGCGCAAGACCAAGGAGTACCCGTCCGTGACCAGCCCTCGCTGGATTGTCGTAGCCGCCGCGTTCTTGGCAGCCCCCGTACTCGCGGGCTGCGGGGCTGGATTCGACGCCACCACCAACAAGCCATACGCCCCCAACGAGGCGCAGGCGCTCATAGATCAAGGTTCTTACGGCAAGCGCGACATTCAGATCCCGCAGGCGTTCATCCTCGGTCCTGACTCCGGAGCGCAGCTGGCGTGGCGTGGCTCCGCCCCGATCTACCTGAACATCCTCAACACCGCCGGCACCCCCGACACGCTGCAGGCGGTCTCCGCGGGGAACATGGGGACGGTCAAGGTCACGGCCCCGATCCAGCTTCCGAGCAACCAGCTCGTCAACACCGGCAAGCCGGCCCCTCAGATCATGCTTGAAGCGATCTCCAAGAGCCTCAGAGGCGGCGAGAGCATCAAGTTGGACCTCCAGTTCGCCAAGGCCGGGATCGTGTCCCTGAACGTGCCTGTGGTCACGCGCAGCCGCGAATACAAGGACTACCCGCCGGCCCCGAACGCCACTCCGGCCCCCACGCCCACCCCGACGCCCTCCGCCCACGCGGAAGAGGCCCACTGACGCGGGCGAAAAACAAGCGAGAACCCTTGTTCCGGTACGCGCGCCGTACCGGAACAAGGGTTCTTCAGTCTTCGGTCGCGTCGAACTTGTAGCCCAGGCCGCGGACGGTCAGGATGCAGCGCGGGTTGGACGGGTCGGATTCGATCTTGGCGCGGAGCCGCTTGACGTGCACGTCGAGGGTCTTGGTGTCGCCCACGTAGTCGGCGCCCCAGACGCGGTCGATGAGCTGCCCGCGGGTCAGCACGCGACCGGCGTTGCGCAGCAGCACCTCCAGCAGCTCGAACTCCTTGAGCGGGAGCTGCACCTGCTCGCCGCGTACGGCGACGACGTGCCTGTCGACGTCCATGCGCACCGGGCCGACGGCCAGGACCGCCGTCTCCAGCTCCTCGATGACGTCGCCCTGGCGGCGCAGCACGGCGCGGATGCGGGCCACGAGCTCGCGTGAGGAGAACGGCTTGGTGACATAGTCGTCGGCGCCCAGTTCGAGGCCCACGACCTTGTCGATCTCGCTGTCCTTGGCCGTCAGCATGATGACCGGGACCTTGGAGCGCTGCCTGAGCGAGCGGCACACCTCCGTACCGGGCAGACCCGGCAGCATCAGGTCGAGCAGCACCAGATCGGCGCCGTTGCGGTCGAAGGTGTCGAGCGCCTCGGGCCCGGTCGCCGCGACCGACACCTCGAAGCCCTCCTTGCGCAGCATGTAGGAGAGTGCGTCGGAGAAGGACTCCTCGTCCTCCACGACCAGTACTCGGGTCATTTGGCGGCCTCCAGGGGAATCGAGGGTGGTACTGCCACCGCCGTGCCGCCGAAAGCGGGCAGGCGGAGCGTGAAGGTGGAGCCGGACCCTTCCTTGCTCCAGACGGACACCTCGCCCGCGTGCGCGGCGGCGACGTGCTTGACGATGGCCAGGCCGAGCCCGGTCCCGCCGGTGGCACGCGACCTGGCCGCGTCGACACGGAAGAAGCGCTCGAAGATGCGCTCCAGCGACTCTTCGGGGATGCCGATCCCCTGGTCGCTGACGCTGATCTCGACGGAGTCGCCCGCGGGTCGCACGCTGACGACGACCCTCGTGTGCTCGGGACTGTAGGCGACGGCGTTGTCGATCAGATTGCGCAGGGCGGTGACGAGCAGCTCGTCGTCGCCCCAGATGCGCAGGCCCTCGGTGCCTCCGAAGACGAGCGTGATGTCCTTGGCTGCGGCCTTGGTGTTGCAATGGTCGATGGCGTCGTGAATCGTCTCGTCGATCGTGACCTGACCGGGGGTGGGGATGGGCTCGGCACCCTGGATCCTGCTGAGCGTGATCAGGTCTTGTACGAGGTAGGTGAGCCGGGCGGCCTCGTGCTGCATGCGCCCGGCGAAGCGGGTGACGGCCTCGGGATCGTCCGCGGCGTCCTGGATGGTCTCGGCCAGCAGGCTCAGCGCGCCCACCGGGGTCTTCAGCTCGTGGCTGACGTTCGCGACGAAGTCACGGCGTACCGCCTCGACCCTGCGGCGCTCGGTCTGGTCCTCGGCGAGCACCAGCACCTGGCCGAAGGAGCCGAGCGGGGCGACGCGGACGGCGAAGTTCGTGGTCTCCTGACCGAACTTGTGTCCCGCGACGTCGATCTCGCTCTCGCGGATCTCGCCGTCGCGGCGTACCTGCCTCGCCAGTGCGAGCAGCTCAGCGGCCATCAACCGATCGCCCTTGACCAGCCCGAACGCCCGTGCGGCCGAGCTGGCGCGCAGCACCTTGTCCTGCGCGTCGAGCACCACGGCGGACGAGGGCAGCACGGCCAGGACGGACGCCACACCCTGTGGCAGCGCGGCTCCGGTCTCGACGCCTTCGGTTGACTCGGTCCTGTTCGGGGCCTCGATCTGATTGCGGTAGAACAGGACCGCCAGGGCGCCGACGACGAACCCGGCCAGGGCCGCGAAGCTCATGGCCATCTCACTCATGACTCCGATGGTAGGTGGCCTTCCCCCAGGGACAGACCCTCTCATCAGGGGATGAACGCCCCTTTCCTGGAAAGTTCATCTGTCTGTAGGGGTTCGTTCATCGATCGGCACGTACGGTGACCACATGCGCGACGCGTACCATGAAGAACTTGATTTGCTGACTGACAAGCTGGTCGAGATGACCAGGCTTGTCCGCTCGGCCATTTCCCGTGCCACCACGGCCCTCCTAGACGCCGATCTCCAGCTCGCCGAGAGTGTCATTTCCCGCGACGCGGAAGTGAACGCCACCTTCGCCGACATCGAGACGTCGATCTTCGAGCTGATGGCCAGGCAACAGCCGGTCGCGGTGGACCTGCGAATGGTCATCACGGCGCTGCGCATGGGCACCGACCTGGAACGCATGGGCGACCTCGCCGTCCACGTCGCCAAGGTGGCCCGGCTGCGGCACCCCGAGTCGGCGATCCCGCCGGAGACGCGCTCGACCATCGTCGAGATGGGGCAGATCGCCGAGAACCTGGTCACGAAGGCCGGGAGCTGCGTGGCGTCGCGGGACGTGGACTCGGCCCTGGAGCTGGAGCAGGACGACGACGCGATGGACCGGCTGCATCGGAGGCTGTTCAGGAACATCTTGGCCAAGGATTGGGCGCACGGAGTGGAGCCGGCGATCGACATCACGTTGATCGGCCGATATTACGAGCGGTACGCCGATCACGCGGTGCGGGTGGCGGGGGACGTCGTCTACATGGTCACCGGGTCCCGGCCCAGC
Organism: Nonomuraea rosea; assembly: GCF_039539705.1. Lineage (NCBI taxonomy): Bacteria > Bacillati > Actinomycetota > Actinomycetes > Streptosporangiales > Streptosporangiaceae > Nonomuraea > Nonomuraea rosea. The sequence continues at coordinate 631,284 of NZ_BAABDQ010000001.1, forward strand.
TGATCGCGCACCCCTGAGGCGAGGTCCGTCGTCCGTCCAGCGCCCCGCAGGCGAGCTCGTCGCCGGGGGCGCTACGCATATGAGCCAGGAATGATTGGTGCGCTCTCTTGCGCGAGCATCCGATGTAGGGCTGTGTTGAGGTGTGAGCTGTTTCCGCGCCGTTCGTCACACGACAGCTCTGGACGCGATGCGGAAGAAGGGCGGCATCGGATGACAGGCGAGCCAGCCACGACGACCGGGCGCTGTTACGCGTGCAAGGGCACGTTCAGTTTCGATCCGAAGAAGGTCGAGACGATGCTGGTCGATCCCAAGACGAACCTCCCGCCGGGGATCACGGCCCTGGGCACCCTGCGGCCCGCCACGCCGGAAGCGGTGGCCAGGTCCGTCGACGAGCCGATCTGCCCCGAGTGCATCGAGAAGGCCAGGCGGATCAGCAAAACCCTGCACCAGCCGCAGCACTGGGACAGCGAACCGCCCGCGAGCTTCTAGGAGGCGCGGCCGGGCCGGAGCTAGACTGGCGTCGGCTGCCAGGAAGCCACCGGTCCGCGGGAATGGGCTCAGCCCACCTGGCGCGTGCACCAACGTGTCACCCTTCGTTCTCCTTTCGGCCTGACCGTGCGGACATCAGGCATACGAGAGGAGGCCATTGTGCCGACCCTGGACATGCCCGACCGTCCCCACCTCGACAGCTTCCGCCGCCAGGCCCGTGCCCTGCAGCGAGCCGTGCGGGCGGGCGACCCCGACGCCCTCGCGCGGCTGGTCCGCCACCATCCCGGTGGAGCGCTCGACGACCCCGGCGATTTCCGGCTCAGCGCGGCGCAGCTGGTCGTCGCCCGCGAATACGGGTTCGCCAGCTGGCCACGGCTCACGCGATACCTGGAGACCGTGGCGGAGCACACCTGGGAGACCAGGCTCGGCTCGGCGCCCGCGGCCGATCCTGCGGAGGAGTTCTGCCGCCTCGCCTGCCTGACGTACGGCCGCGAGGACGGCCCGGCCCGCTGGGCGCGCGCCCGTCAGCTGCTCGCCCAGCACCCCGATCTGAGCACGGCGAACATCTGGGCCGCCGCGGCGGCCGCCCGCACGGACGATGTCGGCCGGCTGCTCGCCGAGCGGCCGGGGCTCGTGGCCGAGCGGGGTGGCCCGTTCCGCTGGCGGCCGCTGTACTACCTCGTCTACTCGCGCTTCGACCTGGACGTATCGGCTGAGCGGGTGCTCGCGGTCGCCGGGCGGCTGCTCGACGCCGGCGCAGACCCCAACGAGGGCTATCTGTTCGACGCGCTGCCGTCGCCGTTCACGCTGCTGACCGGGGTGTTCGGTCACGGGGAGCTGGGCCAGGGGCGTCAGCCCGCCCACCCGCACTGGCTTGCGCTGGGCCGGCTGCTGCTCGACGCGGGCGCCGACCCCGACGACGCCCAGACCCTGTACAACCGGATGTTCGAGCCGGACGACTCGCACCTGGAGCTGCTGTTCGAGTACGGCCTCGGCACGGGCGGCGGCGGGCCGTGGAAGACGCGGATCGGCGACCTGGGGACGTTCGCGAACATGCTGCGCATCCAGTTGCGCTGGGCCATCGAGCACCACCAGCCCGGCCGGGTGCGGCTGCTGGCCGAGCACGGCGTCGACTTCCGATCACCGTTCGAGGGCGACGGGCCCGCGTGGAGCCCCGGCGACGGCCGGACGCCGATCGAGCTGGCCCTGCTCAACGGCGACACGGAGATCGCCGGCTATCTCGTCGCCCAGGGCGCCGAGCCGCCCGGCCCCGACCCGGTCCGTGAGCTGATCGCCGCGGCGTTCCGCGCCGACCGGCCCATGGTGGACCGCGTCCGTGCCGGGCATCCCGAAGCCCTGGCGGAAGCCCGTCGCAGCCGCCCCGGGCTCATCGTGTGGGCCGCGACCCAGGCGTCCGTCGAGACGGTCACGCTGCTGGCGGAGCTCGGCTTCGACGTGAACGCCTACGGGCGCGGCGACGCGCCGGTCGAAGCGGAGTGGGAGACCGCGTTGCACCACAGTGCCCTGAACGGCGACGTCGAGCTCACCCGGCGGCTGCTGGACCTCGGCGCCGATCCCGGCCTGCGCGACCGGCGCTTCGACGCGACTCCGCTGGACTGGGCCAGGCACTTCCATCAGTCGCCGACCGCCGCACTGCTCGAACCCCTCACGGCGCCCCCGGAGACCGGCGACTGATCCGGTCGCCGGATCGGCTCAGCGGCCCTGGTTGGCGACGGCTTCGATGGCGGCCTTGGCGGCGTCCGGGTCGAGGTAGCGGCCGCCGCGGACGGTCGGCCGGTAGTCGGCGTCGAGCTCGTACAGGAGGGGGATGCCCGTCGGGATGTTGAGACCCGAGATCTCGTCGTCGCCGATCCCGTCGAGGTGCTTGACCAGGGCCCGCAGGGAGTTGCCGTGGGCGGCCACCAGGACCGTCCGCCCGGCGGCCAGGTCGGGGACGATCTCGTCGTACCAGTAGGGGAGCATGCGCTCCACCACGTCCTTCAGGCACTCCGTGCGGGGCATCAGCTCCGGCGGCAGCAGGGCGTAGCGGGCGTCGCCCGCCTGGGAGTATTCGTCGTCGTCCGGGATCGGCGGCGGCGGGACGTCGTAGGAGCGGCGCCACATCATGAACTGCTCGTCGCCGAACTCCTCGCGGGTCTGCGCCTTGTTCTTGCCCTGCAGGGCGCCGTAGTGGCGTTCGTTGAGCCGCCAGCTCCGCTTGACCGGGAGCCAGAGCAGGTCGGCCTCGCCCAGCGCGAGCTGGGCCGTCTGGATGGCCCTGGTCATGAGGCTGGTGTGGACGACGTCGGGGCGCAGTCCGGCGTCCTGGAGGAGCTTGCCGCCGCGGCGGGCCTCGTCTTCGCCCTTGGCCGACAGGCTCACGTCCACCCATCCGGTGAACAGGCCCTTCGCGTTCCAGTCACTCTCGCCGTGCCGTAGCAGCACCAAAGTCGCCATGGGGCCAATCCTATGGTTTGCGGCGGGCCCCAAGGGTCAGCGGTCCGGGTCAGCGGTCCGGGTCGGCGAAGCGGGCGAACGCCTGGAGGTTGGCCAGCGACTCCCCCCGCTTGGCCCGCCACTCCCACTCCCGCCGGATCGACGAGGCGAATCCCAGCTCCAGCGCCCGGTCGAACCAGTCGTCGGCGTACGTCAGCACGCACCCGAGCAGCCGGTCCACCTCGTCCTCGGAGATGGCCGTCAGCGGGACGCGGCCCACGAGGTAGACGTCGCCGACGGAGTCGAGGGAGAAGTGAACGCCGTACGTCGAGCCGTTCTTGCCGAGCAGCCAGCGGTAGAACTCGGTGTGGTTCTCGTCGGGCTGGCGGCAGAAGAAGGCTTCGACGTGCAGCGCCTGCTCTCCGACGATCAGCCAGGTCATGGTGGCGAGCTTGTGCTGACCGGGCAGTTTGACCAGGAACGCCCCAGGCCGCGGCTCGTCGTAGGAGACGTCCGCGGCCTTGAGTGCTGCTTCGACGACATCGCGCATAGGACCAGAGTAAAAGTACGGGGCTAGAAGTTCACCGCCACGGGGATCTGGTGCAGATGGGCGACGGCGGCGGCGTACACCTCCGTCAGGCGCGACGACGTGGCCTGCCAGCCGAACGCGGCGGCATGCGCGCGGGCGCCCTCCGAGAGGTGGTCGCGCCACCGCGGCGCGACCACGAAGCGGCTCAGCGCCTGCGCCCACTCGGCCGGGTCGTGGCCGTTCACGAGCACGCCGGAGACCCCGTCGCGGACGGCGGTGCGCAGCCCGCCCACGGCGGCGGCCGCCACGGGGGTGCCGCAAGCCTGGGACTCCAGCGCCACGAGGCCGAACGACTCGCTGTAGGAGGGCACGACGGTCACCGAGGCGGCCCGGTACCAGTCGGCCAGCTCCTCCTGCGGCGCGGGCGGCACGAGCCGGACGACGTCGGCGATGCCCAGCTCGCCGGCCAGCTCCGTGAGGATGGAGGGCCTGGCCAGGCCGTTGCCCGAGGGTCCGCCCACACAGGCGATCACCAGCCGCTCCCGCAGCGAGGGATCGTCGATGAGCATCCTGGAGGCGGCGCGCAGCAGCACGTCCGGTGCCTTGAGCGGCTGGATCCGGCCCACGAACAGCAGCACGTGCGCGTCCTGCGGCAGCCCCAGCCGGTGCCGGGCGGCGCCCTGCGAGGCGGGCTGGAAGACGGTCAGGTTGACGCCGGGGTTCACGACGGCGACGCGCTTCTCGGGGGCGCCGTACAGGCCGATGAGCTCGCGGGCCTCGTCCACGGTGTTGGCGACCAGCCGGTCGGCGATGTCCACCACCTGCTGCTCGCCCACCACCCGAGCCTGGGGCTCCGGCTTGTCGCCGGCGGCGAGCAGGAGGTTCTTGACCTTGGCCATGGTGTGCATGGTGTGCACGAGAGGCACGCCCCAGCGCTCCTTGGCCAGCCAGCCGACCTGGCCGGACAGCCAGTAGTGGGAGTGGATGACGTCGTAGCGGCCCGGCTCGTACATGGCCTCCGTGCGCAGCACCTCCGACAGGAACGCGCAGAGCTGGCTGGGCAGGTCGGCCCGGTCCATCTCCTCGTACGGCCCCGCGGTCAGGTGGCGGACGAGGACGCCTGGGGCGAGTTCGGCCACGGGTGGCAGGTCGCGCGCGGTCGACCGGGTGAAGATCTCCACCTCCACGCCGAGTTGAGCCAGCCGTTTGGCCGACTCGACGATGTACACGTTCATGCCGCCGGCGTCGCCCGTACCGGGCTGGTCCAGCGGCGACGTGTGCATGCTGATGGTCGCGACCCGGCTGACCCGTCGTCGCCTCACTCGACACCACCTCCAAGCGGATTACAACTATCCAAATTTTTGCGACATTCCCGACATGCAGTCACAATCGGGGGTTCAACGGCTCCGGCCCTCCTGCGACGGCCCCGCCCGCGGCGTGCTGGCAGGATGTTGGCCATGCGTAGAACAGCTGTGGTGACCGGTGCGAGCAGCGGTATCGGGGAGGCGACCGCGCGCCGGCTCGCCGCCGAGGGTTACGAGGTGGTGGCGGGCGCGCGACGCCGCGACCGGCTCGACAAGCTGGCCTCGGAGGTGCCCTCGATCAGGCCGGTGACGTTGGATGTGACCTCGCAGGAGTCGGTGGACGCGCTCGCGGGCTCTCTCGATCGTTGCGACGTGCTGATCAACAACGCCGGTGGCGCGCTCGGTCTCGATTCGGTCGCGGAGGGGCGGCTGGATGACTGGCAGCGGATGTACGACACGAATGTGCTCGGTTCTCTTCGCATGACCCAGGCGCTCGTTCCCAAACTCGTCGAGTCGGGTGACGGCGTGCTGGTGATGCTGACCTCCACGGCCGGGCTGACGTCGTACGAGGGCGGGGGCGGCTATTGCGCGGCCAAGCACGCCCAGACCTCGATGGTCGAGACGCTCCGCCTGGAGCTGGTCGGGCAGCCGGTGCGCGTCATCGAGATCGCGCCGGGCATGGTGAAGAGCGAGGGGTTCGCGGTCAACAGGTTCGGCGGCGACGCGGCCGCCGCCGAGCGCGTCTACGCGGGCGTGCCCGATCCGCTGTCCTCCGACGACGTGGCCGACGCGATCGCCTGGTGCGTCACCAGGCCCGCCCACGTGAACATCGACCGCATGGTCATCCGCCCCCGTGCCCAGGCCGCGCAGCACAAGGTGCACCGCGTCAGTGCCTAGACCGGCCGGATCCGGGTCAGTGCCCAGACCGGCCGGATCCGGCAAACCGGTCGGCACGGTGACCCGGGGCACCACCGGGCACAACCGGCTACGGCGCTCGGACCGGTGGATCGCCGCCGTGCACGGTGGCCTGCTGCGCGCCGCGGACCGGCCGCTCGTCGTGGATCTCGGGTACGGCGCCTCGCACACGACGACGCTGGAGCTGTTCACCCGGCTGCGCCGGGTCGCGCCCACGGTCGAGGTGGTGGGGATCGAGATCGATCCGGCCAGGGTGGCGGTGGCGAAGCCGTACGAGCGGGAGGGGCTGAGCTTCCGGCTGGGCGGCTTCGAGCTGCCCGTCCCGCGCCCGCCGACGCTGGTGCGGGCGTTCAACGTGCTGCGGCAGTACGGCGAGGCCGAGGCGTGGCGCTACTGGGACCTGCTGCGGAGCGAGCTGGCTCCTGGCGGCGTCCTGGTCGAGGGGACGTCGTCGGAGAACGGGCGGCGCGCGGTCTGGGTGGGACTCTCACCGGAAGGGCCCAGGACGGTCACGTTCTCCGCCCGTTTCGACGCCTTCGAGCGGCCTTCCGACCTGGCCGACCGGCTGCCCAAGACCCTCATCCACCGGAACGTGCCCGGTGAGCGTATTCATGCGTTCCTGAGCGACTTCGACCATGCCTGGGCGGTCAGCGTGCCCTACGGGGTTCATGGGCTGCGGCAGCGCTGGCTGGCCTCCGTGCAGCTGCTGGCCCGATCGTGGCCGGTGCCGCCGCGGCCGCCGCTGGGCGGTGCGGCGAGATGGCGGCTGGGCGAGCTGACGCTGCCCTGGACCGCCGTCAGTCCGTCACAAGTGGTCTAAATCTTACTATTTCGCACAGGTGATCTCCGGTATATGGTCCAGATGCGATCTAACTCGTTCAAGTTCGGTCGCAATCTGTCGGGGGAGTTCAGGACGTTCCTCGTCAAGGAGCCGAGATGAGCAGATTCTCGGGCTGGGTCCGCCGGATGACGGCGGTACTGGTCCTCTCCGGAGCAGTCGTCGCCTTACCCGTGCAGGACGCGCTGGCCGCGCCCCCGCTCACCACCCCGTGGACCGCCGAGGTGACCCCGGCCAACGCCCTGCCGGACTATCCACGGCCACAACTGGTCCGCGCCGAATGGCAGAACCTGAACGGCCTGTGGCAGTTCGCGGGCACGGGCTCGATCACCACCCCGCCGGTCGGGCAGAGCCTCGCCGAGCAGGTGCTGGTGCCGTACCCGATCGAATCGGGGCTTTCGCGCATCCAGCGGCACGAGGACCGCATGTGGTACCGCAGGACGTTCACCGTCCCCAGCGCCTGGTCGGGCCGCCGGGTGCGGCTCAACTTCGGCGCGGTGAGCTGGGAGACCAGGGTCTGGGTCAACGGCACGTCGGTCGGCACCCACACCGGCGCGTACGACCCGTTCTCCTTCGACATCACCCCGGCGCTCACGGCCGGCTCGAACGAGATCATCGTCGGCGTGCACGCCCCGGTGGACTCGGCCGGAGTCCCCATCGGCAAGCAGCGCCGCTCCCCCAGCGGCATCTTCTACACCGCGCACTCCGGCATCTGGCAGACCGTGTGGATGGAGCCGGTCAACGCCGCGGGCATCACGCGCCTGGACACCGTGCCCGACGTGGCCGCCGGGCAGCTCGACCTCGTCGTGCAGGCGGCGGGCGCCTCGGGACAGCAGGTGCGGGCCGAGGTCATGACGGGCGGGAGCGTGGTCGGCACCGCGACCGGCGCGATCGGGGCGCACCTGCGGGTCCCCGTGCCGAACACGCGGCTGTGGACGCCTGACGACCCCTTCCTGTACGACCTCAGGGTCACGCTGACCGGAACCGGCGGCGGCGACGCCGTATCCGGATATTTCGGGATGAGGTCGGTCGGGAAGGCCATGGTCGGCGGCGTGCTGCGGCCGACCCTGAACGGCAGGTTCGTCTTCCAGATGGGCACCCTCGACCAGGGCTACTGGCCCGACGGCATCTCGACCGCGCCCACCGACGCCGCCCTCCGCTTCGACCTGGAGCAGCAGAAGGCGCTCGGCTTCAACACCGTGCGCAAGCACATCAAGGTCGAGCCGGCCCGCTGGTACTACTGGGCCGACCGCCTCGGCCTCATGGTCTGGCAGGACATGCCCGCGATGCGCACGGGCGTCAGCCCCTCGACGGCCGACCGCGCCAACTTCGAGAGCGAGCTGCGCCGCATGGTCGACCACCTGCGCGGCATCACCTCGATCGTGCAGTGGATCCCGTTCAACGAGGGCTGGGGCGAGTACGACCCCGCCCGCATCGCCGACCTGGTCAAGGGCTGGGACCCGAGCCGCCTGGTGAACAACAACTCCGGCTCCAACTGCTGCGGCTTCGACGGCGGCAACGGCGACGTGGCCGACGACCACATCTACGTGGGCCCAGGCACGCCCCAGCGGCCCAGCGCGACGCGGGTGGCGGTGCTCGGCGAGTTCGGCGGCCTCGGCCTGGCCAGTCCGGGGCACCAGTGGCCGGGGACCGGCTTCGCGTACGAGATGACCTCCGACGCCACGGCGCTGACCAACCGCTACGTCTCCGTCAACGAGCAGCTCAAGCCGCTGATCGTGAACAACGGGCTGTCGGCGTCCATCTACACCCAGCCGACCGACGTCGAGAACGAGATCAACGGCCTGTGGACGTACGACCGCAGGATCCTGAAGATGAACGCCGACCGCGTGCGCACCGTGAACCGCTCGGTGATCCAGGCGGCCACCGGCCTCGCCGCGGGCAGCCTCGTCTCACTCCGCGTGACCACCTCCGGCTACACCGACCGCTACCTGCGGCACCAGAGCTCGCTGGCCCGCACCGACGTGGTCACCGCGGCCGGCGCGGACGGCCTCAAGCAGGACGCCACGTTCTGGGCGCGGCCCGGTCTGGCGAACGGCGCCTGCTTCTCCTTCGAGTCCCGCAACTTCCCCGGCCAGTACCTGCGCCACTCCGCCTCTCGCGTGCGCAAGGACGCCCGCGACGGCACGGCCCTGTTCGACCAGGACGCCACGTTCTGCGCCCGCGCCGCGCTGGCGGGCACCGGCGTGTCGCTGGAGTCGCTCAACCAGCCCGGCTCCTTCCTGCGCCACTACGCGGAGGAGGTCTACATCGCGCGCAGCGGCGGCCCGAACGCCTGGGACGCCGCCGGCTCGTTCGCCGCGGACGCCACCTGGCTGCCCAGCACGCCCTGGTGGCGCAGCGGCGCCGACCTGACGGCAGGGGCGGCCCAGTCGCTGCGCGTGACGACCCCCGGCTTCACCGACCGCTACCTGCGGCACCAGGACTCCCTGGCCAGGACGGACGTGGTGAACGCGGCCAGCCCCGAGGTGCTCAGGCTGGACGCGACGTTCTACGTGCGGCGCGGGCTGGCGGACGGCAGCTGCTACTCCTTCGAGTCACGCAACTTCGCCGGCCACTACCTGCGCCACGCGGACTTCCGGGCACGCAAGGACGCGCGTGACGGGACGGCGCTGTTCGACCAGGACGCCACGTTCTGCGCCCAGCCGCCCCGCGCCGGGTCCACGGGGGTCAGCCTGGCCTCCTACAACATCTCCGGCCACCACATCCGCCACTACGCCGAGGCCGTCCACATAGCGGTGCCCGGCGGACCGCACGCCTTCGACGCCCCGGCCGGCTACGACCAGGACGTCACCTGGGCCGTCGCACCACCGTGGGCGCCCTGACCCGAGCGCTCCCGCCCGGCGCGGCCGCCACCGCGCCGGGCGGCTCAAAAAGGCGGCTCGGGGCGCGGCTCGACCGACACACGTTCAGGACAGCCGCGCCTCGAAGACCCCGTAAGCATCCGCGTCGAACAGGACGAACCTGACATCGTCCACGGCCGCGCCGGACTCCCGGACCGCGTCGAGGGCGATCCGCGCCGCGTCATCCATGGGCCAGCCGTAGATGCCGGTCGAGATCGCCGGAAAGGCCACGGACGCGGCCCCGAGGGAGTCGGCCACCCGCAGCGACTCCCGATAGCAGGAGGCCAGCAGCTCGGAGCGGTCCTCCGACGCCGAGTGGACCGGCCCGACCGTGTGGATCACCCACCGCGCGGCCAGCCGCCCCGCCGTCGTGGCCACCGCCTGCCCGGTCGGCAGGCCCTTGCCGTAGTGGGCGGCCCGCAGCTTCCTGCACTCCTCCAGGATCTCCGGCCCGCCCCGGCGGTGGATGGCGCCGTCCACGCCGCCGCCGCCCATCAGCGAGGAGTTGGCGGCGTTCACGATGGCCTCCGCCCGCTGCTCGGTGATGTCGCCTCGTACCAGAGTGATCTTCATCTCACAGAGCCTGCCCGTTCGCCCCCGCGTTGCACCATCGATCTCGCTCAGGACGACGACACCGCACGTCACAGGCCCGCTACACAGGGAGACGCGGCGACCCGGATGCCAGCTCGACGCCTTGTAGAGCTAGTCTGAAGGGCGTGAAGGGTCTTGGCGAGCTTGAGCGCAGCATCATGGACATCCTCTGGGCGGAGAGCGGCGCGCTGACCGCGCGCGAGGTCGGACGGCTCATCGCCGACCGCGATCTCGCCCCCACCACGGTGATGACCGTGCTCGACCGGCTCACCCGCAAGGGCTTCCTTGAGCGGACCCGCGACGGCCGCGCGTGGCGCTATCAGCCCGCGGCGAGCCGTGACGCCTACATCGCCGAGCTTATGCTGGAAGCATTGGACCTGACGGGCGACCGATCCGCCGCCCTGACCCGCTTCGCCCAGGCTGTCTCTGGCACCGAGGCGGAGATCCTGCGTAGAGCCCTCACGGAGCTGGAGGACGAGTGATCACGGCAGTGGTGCTGGCAGCGCTCGCCACGGCGTGCGCGCTCGGCTCCTGGCGTTTCACCACAGCCGAGTGGACCTCACGGGCACCACGGCTGGCCATCATCGTCTGGCAGTCCCTGGGCGTGGCCTGGGGCCTGGCCACCACCGGCGCCATGCTCGCCTACGCCGTCCAGCCCTACGGCGTCAGCGTGCTGCCCGGCCTGGTCGCGTTCGCGCAGGGGAAGCCGCCGGTCCAGGCGTGGGACCCGCTGCACGTGCTGGCCCTGATCGCCGGGCTCACCTCGCTCGCCGTGCTGGTCGTGGTGCTGCTCACCGCGGGCGTGCAGGCGCTGCGTGCGCGCAGGCGGCACCGCATGCTGCTCGCGCTGATCTCCCACGACGACCCGGGCGTGCCGGGCGTGCGGGTGCTGGCCCACCCGGGGGCCGCGGCCTACTGCGTGCCCGGGCTGCGCTCGCAGGTCGTGGTCAGCGAAGGGGCGCTCAAGCTGCTGTCGGAGGACGAGCTGGCGGCCGTGCTCGCGCACGAGGCCGCGCACGTGCGCGAGCGCCACGACCTGGTGCTGCTGCCGTTCGCCGCGTTGCGCAGGGCGCTGCCCTGGTCGAAGGTGGTGGCCGACGCGCAGGCCCAGGTGGAGCTGCTCATCGAGATGGCCGCCGACGACCGCGCCCGCCGCTACTGCTCGCCGCGCAGGCTCGCCACGGCGCTGCTCAGGTTCGGTACGGCCGGCGCCATGCCGACCCCTCACGGCATGCTGGGCGTCCACGCCCACAACGTCATGGCCAGGGTCGATCGCCTGATCAAGCCGGGTCCCGAGCTCGCCACGTCGGTCCGTTCCGGATACATCGCACTCTCTGTGACATTGGTCACCGCCACTCCCTTCCTGTGGGTTATCCAGCTCTAACGTGCTTGCTGGGGTTAATCACGCGTTTGCAATTGCAAGCACCGCGCGGCAGACTAGAGGCATGGCACTACCCAAGGTCGGCTCGATCGGTGAATACATCCGCGAGCAGCGGCAGCAGGCGAAGATCTCGCTTCGCCAGCTCGCTGCGGCGGCGGGGGTCTCCAACCCCTACCTGAGCCAGATCGAGCGCGGGTTGCGTAAGCCGAGCGCGGAGATTCTCAACCAGATCGCGAAGGGTCTGCGGATCTCCTCGCAGGCGCTCTACGTGCAAGCGGGCCTCATCGAGGACCGCGAGCCGCCCAGCGACGTGATCACCGCCATCAGAGCCGACGCTCTGCTCAGCGAACGGCAACGCCAAGTGCTGATCGACATCTACGAGTCGTTCCGGAAGGAGAAGCGCACCGAAGACGAGCAGACCTCCCAGAACGCTCGCCCTCGGCACGACTCCGGATCGGACGACGAGCCGCTGCCCGAGGAGTTTCTCGCCGCACTTGAGCCCTTCGCGGCGACCCCAAGCAACGGCAACGTCACCCAGGAAACCAAGGAAGGTTAACTCATGACGCTCGCCACCGAGGTCAAGAAACTCACCGAGTCCAAGCCGTTCTACGCCGTCGCGGGTGTCGGCGACTTCGCGGTGGAGAAGCTGCGCGAGCTGCCCGACCAGCTTCTGAGGCTTCAGTCGCGCCGCACCGAGATCGCCAAGGACCTGCCCGAGCGGGCCCGCGCGGCCGCCGACAGGGCCGAGGGCATCGCCAGGGAGCTCCCTGAGAAGGCCCGCGAGTACGCCGACCTTCTCGGCCACAAGGCCACCGAGGTCTACGAGGACTTCGCCTCGCGCGGCCGCAAGGTCGTCAGCAAGGCGAGCGGCGAGGCCGCCCTCGAGCTCGAAGAGGTGTCGGTGGCCGCTGAGCCGCCCGTCGCCGAGCCGGTCGAGCCGGTCAAGAAGACCCGCACCACCAAGGCCAAGGCCTGATCCGACAGTGAGGCCCGTCTCCCATCGGGAGGCGGGCCTTTCCGTTCGAGGGTGCCCGCCTGTCGGGGGTGCCTATTAGGCTGAAGCCGATTTCATCGCGGCGTTGGGCGGAGCCAACAACATGAATTTGATCAATGGTGTGTTCAACCTTCTCTTCTTGGTGCTCGCCGCCATCATCTTCGGCATGTCGATCTACGCGCTGGTGCACGCGTTCCGGGTGCCGACCAATGCGTTCACCTCGGCGGGCAAGCTGCAGAAGAATCTCTGGCTGCTGATCCTCGTGCTGGCCACGCTGTTCTCCGGCGCGGGCGCGTGGAGCTACTTCAACGCCTTCATGATCGTCGGCAGCGCCGACTTCATCGGCATCGGCCTGGGCTTCTTCTCGATCCTGGCCGTCATCGCCGCCACCATCTACATCGTGGACGTCAAGCCCGCCGTCAAGGGCATGGGCGGCCGGGGCGGCAACAACGGCCCCTACGGGCCCTGGTAAGGCTTACACGTAGGTCACACCAGCTCGCTCGCGAGCCACGCGGCGATGCGCTCGTGCCCGGCGGCCGTGGGATGCACGCCGTCGGGCAGCATCACGTCCGACGGCCGGCCCGTGACCCAGCGCTCGCGCATCGGGTCGAGAAACGGCACGCCCTCCCGCCCGGCGGCCCGCGCCAGGGCGTCGCGCACCCGATAGGCCTTCGCCGGCGCGCCGTCCAGCCAGATGGGGCCGACCATGACGATCCTGGTGCCCGGCCAGTGCGCGCGCACGTCCTCCACCAGGCGCTCGGCGGCGCGGCCCACGCGTACGGTGCTCCAGCGCTGGTCGTTGTGGCCGCCGGAGAGCACCAGCACGTCGGGCTGCGGGCGCCAGGCCAGCTCCACCTCGAAGGAGCGCTGGAACGTCCGCCCCACCCGGCCGCCGTTGAGATAGCCCGTGCCGCCCGCTCCCGCGATGACCGGCTGCCAGCCCAGCAGGCGCCCGGTCTCCGACGCGTACGTCCGCCACGCCGGCACCGGCCCCGACCCCACGGTGAAGCTGTCGCCCACGAACATGAGCACGGGCGCCACCTGCCGCGCCGGCACGGCGGGCGTGACGGGCGAGCGCGCCGGGGTACTGCCGGCGACCGCGCCACTGCAGCCGGACAGCGCCATCATCGCGATGACCGGCGCGATCCGGGAACGACGCGTCAGGCCGCGCATGACCACCTCGGGCACTAAGCTGCCGATATGACCCACGACCTGCACGGACGCACAGAACGACTGGAACTGTCGGACCAGAATCTGCGTGACTTCGAGGCCGTCGTGCTGGACGCGACGCCTGAGGGGATCGTGCTCAGCAGGTCGGCATTCTATCCGGGCGGAGGCGGTCAGCCCGCGGATCACGGCGTACTGATCTGGCAGGGCGTGGAGACCCGCATCGCAGGGGTGCGCAAGGGCGACGACCTCTACCTGATCCCGGCGGAGGGCGACCCGATCCCGCCCGCGGGGACTGTGGTGGAGGCCGCGGTGGCGGACGCGCGGCGCTCGGCGCTCATGCGTACGCACTCGGGGCTGCACGTGCTGTGCGGGGTCGTGTTCAGGGACTACGGCTGCCTGGTCACCGGCGGCAACATGGACGAGCTCAGCGCCCGGATGGACTTCGACCTGCCCGAGGTGCCCGCCGGGTTCAAGGAGGCCGTGGAGGCCGCCTGCAACGCCGAGATCGTCGCCGACCGGCGCATCGACGTGCGGGTCCTGCCTCGTAAGGACGCCTTCGACATTCCCGACATCATCCGTACGGCCACCAACCTGGTGCCGGAGACCGTGGCGGATGTCCGGATCGTCGACATCGTCGGCCTCGACACGCAGGCGGACGGCGGCACCCACGTGGCCTCGACCAAGCAGATCGGCCACATCAAGGTCGCCAAGATCGAGAGCAAGGGCCGCGGCTTCCGCCGCCTGCGCATCCAGATCTCCGACTAGCGCCCCTCGATCAGCGGGGTCAGCCCGTCGAGCAGCGGGCGCAGCCCGAACTCGAAGAGCCAGTCGAGGTCGAGGTCGAAGTCGCCCAGCTCGGCGAGCATCTCGGCCAGGGCCGGGCTGCCCGTCGTGATCAGCCGCAAGAGATCTTCCTGGCCCTCGACCCACTCGTCGCCGGTGACGCCGGTGGCCGCCTTGGCCTGCCGCTCCAGCTCGATGTGGGTGGCGATGCCCTGGACGTAGCTGTAGATCAGGATCTGCACGTACATCTTGGTCTGGGCGTCGACGCCGGTGCTCCGCAGCGCCTCCATGACGAACTCGCTGTGCCTGAGCAGGCTGGGCGAGGCCAGCGGCCGCGTCAGCGGCGTGACCCCGGCCGACCACGGGTGGGCCCGATAGACCGCCCACTGCAGGCGGGCCGAGATCTCCAGCCGGGCCCGCCACTCCGGCGGCGCGTCCCCGGGCAGCGGGAACCGGCCGATCGCGGTGTCGATCATGAGCATGACCAGGTCCTCCTTGCCGGCCACGTGCCGGTAGAGGGACATGGTCGCCATGCCGAGCGCGTTCGCGACCCGGCGCATGGTCAGCTCCGCCAGCCCTTCCGCGTCGGCGATCTCGATGGCCGCGCGCACGATGCGCTCACGGACCGGATCGGGCACCGAGGCGGCCGCCCGCCGCGTCCCCTTACCACCGGAAGCCCCCTCGCCCGCACCGCTGGAAGTCCCCTCGCCTGCCTTCATCCCGGTCTCCGCGCGCGGGCCCGCCCCGACGCTCCCCGCGTGCGGATCCGCCACGATGCTGCCCACGCGCGGCTCCGCCACCACCACGCCCTCCTGCGCCAGGCGCGTGAGCACCTTGGCGGCCGTGGCCAGGGCCACGCCCCAGTCTCTGGCGAGCTGCCTGGTGGAGGGCACCCGATCGCCGGGGCGCAACCTGCCGTCGGCGATGCGCTGCTTGATGTCGGCCGCCATGCGCGCGCCCGGATTCGTCATGAGCCCTCCCTGTACTAGTACAGATCTTCGCACATTACCGTTGTCAATTGCTGTCTGTACGCCGTACATTCAGTCCTGCGTACAACGTCAACAGCAAGGAGCGCACCATGAAGGTCCTCATCTCCGGAGCGAGCGTCGGCGGCCCCGTCCTGGCCTACTGGCTGCGGCGGCACGGGCACGACGTGACGGTCGTCGAGCGGGCCCCGGCCCCGCGCAAGGGCGGCCAGGCCATCGACATCAGGGGCGCCGCGCTGACCGTGGCCGAGCGGATGGGCGTGCTGGAGGAGATCAAGAAGCTGCGCACGACCATGCGGGGCATGTCGATGGTGGACACCCAGGGCAACGAGCTCATGCGCGACGAGCAGGCCACGCTCAGCGGCGGCGCGTTCGACAGCCCGGACGTCGAGATCATGCGGGACGACCTCAACGGCATCCTCATGGCGGCCTCCGACGCCACGTACCTGTACGGCGACTCGATCGCCACCCTGGCCGAGGACGGCGAGGTCACCTTCGAGGGCGGCGGGAGCGGCCGCTACGACTACGTGATCGGCGCCGACGGCCTGCACTCCAACGTGCGGCGGCTGGCCTTCGGCGACGAGTCGCAGTTCCTGCACCACCTCGGCACGTACCTCTCCATCTACACCGCCCCCAACTTCCTCGGCCTGGACCACTGGCAGACCTGGTTCAACGAGGGCCAGGCGGGCGGCGCGCTCTTCAGCGACCGCGACACCAGCGAGATGCGGGTCAACCTGGGCTTCAGATCCGATGTGATCGACTACGACTACCGCGACATCGAGCAGCAGAAGCGGCTCATCCAGGAGCACTGCACCGGGGTCTATGAGGCGCCCAGGCTGCTGGAGGCCATGTGGAAGTCCGATGACTTCTACTTCGACTCCATGGCCCAGGTCAAGATGGAGCACTGGTGCAAGGGGCGGGTCGCGCTCGTGGGCGACGCGGGCTACTGCGCCTCGCCGCTGTCGGGGCAGGGCACGAGCCTGGCCATCGTGGGGGCGTACGTGCTGGCTCAGGAGCTCGTCGCGGACCGGGCGACGGCGTTCGAGCGCTACGAGGAGCGCATGCGCCCGTTCGTGACCGCCAACCAGGCGCTGGCCCTGGAGAACCCCGGCCAGGGCGCGGCTCCGGAGAGTGTTCAGCGGGCGGCCGGCAGCATCTCGCTGGACTGAGAAGTCCGAACCGATACGATTTGCCGCCATGACGGGTTTCAGACTCACGATGGCCACCCTGGTGGCCACCGCTCTGACGTTGACCGCCGCCCCCGCTGTGGCCGCGGAGGCCGGGATCACCGACGAGGTGACGATGACCCTCGGCAAGAACGGCATCCTGCACGTGGTCGAGAAGATCGGCGGGGCGTCCGGGCAGCTCAAGCGGATGTTCATCACCAGGACGCGCTACGACGACAGCAACGACCGCGTCTACCGGATCTCGAACGTCAAGGGCGGCACCCTCGCGGGCGACGTGCTCACCGTGACGGGCCAGACCGTCGAGTACGACGTCATGGGTGCGGTGACCAGCTCGGGCGGCGTCGAGGAGCTGCGCTGGTTCGCCGTGAACGGCTGGAACACCCAGGTCGCCAAGGCGACGGTCAAGGTCGACGGCCCAGGGCAGGTGCAGAACCTGTCCTGCTTCGCCGGCGAGCTGACCTCGGCCATCGGCTGCACCTCCGCCTCCATGGACCACTCGGCCACCCAGGCCGACTTCGAGCAGGAGAACATCGGCCAGGGCCAGGCCCTGACCGTGGTCGTCGGCTATCCCAAGGGCTCCAGCGGCGGCACGCCCATCCTGGAGAAGCGCTTCTCCCTGGCCGCCGCCTTCACCCTGAACACCGTCACCGGCGGCGCCCTGGCCGGCCTGCTCCTGCTGCTGCTCGGCGGCCTGGGCCTGCTCTACTGGACGCGGGGCCGCGACGCCAGGGTCGCCGGCCACGAGAGCGGCGCGCTCGATCCGGTGCAGAACGGGCACTTCTCCCCGCCCGACGGGGTGCGCCCCGGCCAGATCGGCACGCTGGTGGACGAGCAGGCCGACGTGATCGACGTGACCGCCACCATCGTGGACCTCGCGGTCCGCGGCTTCCTGCGGATCGACGAGCAGCCCCGCCAGACCTACGACGCGCCCGACTGGCTGCTCGTCCGGCTGCCGAACGCGCCCGTCAACACGCTCCTGCCGTACGAACTCGCGCTCTACCAGGCCATCTTCGACGGACGGGACGCGGTGCTGCTGTCGCAGCTCTCCGGCGCGTTCGCGAGCCATCTGGGCAAGGTACGCGACGCCCTGTACGCCGACGTGGTCAAGCAGGGCTGGTTCGCCCGCCGCCCGGACACCGAGCGCACCAGGTGGACGACGATCGGCGTGATCCTGATCGGGATCGGCCTGGTGGCCACGGTCGCCCTGGCCTGGTTCACCACGTACGGGCTGCTGGGCCTGGGCCTGGTCATCGCGGGCGGCGCGCTGGCCGTCGGCGGCCAGTACATGCCGGCCAAGACGGCCAAGGGCTCGGCGGCGCTGGCGCACACGATGGGCTTTCGCGAGTACCTGTTCTCCGGCGAGCTCGGCGAGGTGCCCGAGCAGCACCGGGTGGAGCTGTTCTCCCGCTACCTGCCCTACGCGGTGATCTTCGACGGGGTGGAGCACTGGTCGCGGGTGGTGGCCTCGGTCACCGGCAACGGCCACCCGTCCGACAACCTGTACTGGTACCACGGGCCGGCGGAGTGGGACCTGTCCAAGTTCGCCGGGTCGATGCGCACGTTCACGACGACGACCTCGGGCGCCATCTCCGCCACCCGCCAGTTCCGCACGCTCTAGCGGATCCGCAGCTCCCCGACCGGGCGGCCGCCGCCGAGCACCGGCGGGACGGCCAGCTCGGCCAGCTCGGGAGAGTCCAGGCCGAGCGAGCGCAGCGCCGCCACCGTGACGGGGACACGGGCGCGCGGCGAGCCGTCCTCGATCTTGACCGTCCCGGCACGCCCGTCCTCGAACGCGAACGCGTCGAACGCCTCCGCGCCCGCCTTCAGCATGAGCCCGGGCAGCGCGCGCATGAGCTTGGCCTCGGGCCGGTCGGTGCCCGACGTCCACTCGGGATAGGTGCGCATGGCCTCGAAGATCTTGCGCTCGTACGAGTCCTCCGACGACATCGGGAACGACCTGAACGCCTTGACCACGCCCAGCATCGACACGAAGAACAACGGCGCGCCGCACCCGTCCACGCCGGAGGCCGCGATCCGCTCGCCGGTCAGGTCCTCCACCGTGTGCCTGATGGCGCGCTGCAGCGGGTGCGCGGGCTCCAGGTAGGTGGTCAGCGGCCAGTCGTTGAGCACGCAGGTGGCCAGCATGGCCGCGTGCTTGCCCGAGCAGTTCATGTAGACGCGGCCGCGCTCGGTCGCCGCCCGGTCGAACGGGTAGTCCTCGGGACACAGCAGGGCCGACTCCTCCAGCCCCGCCCCGGCCAGGATCTTCCGCACGCCGTCCACGTGGAACGGCTCCCCCGAGTGCGAGGCGCAGGCCAGCGCGAGCAGCTCGCCCTCCAGGCGCAGCCCGGCGCGGAGCATGCCGAGCGCCTGCAACGGCTTCATCGACGACCGTGGCGACGCGGGAACGTGCACCGCGCCCCGAGCCTCGACCGGGCGTCCTTCCGCGTCCACCGTCAGCATGCGAGCCTGATGCGTGGACTCCACGAACCCGGACCGGACAACTTCCACAACCATCGACATTTCACTTCCCCTTTCGGCATGAGTCTACGGACCGGTTTTGCCGGTGTTTTTCCTGGTCCAGAATGGGGACTCATGCGAGCAGTGGTGCAGCGGGTGAGCTCGGCGTCGGTTGAGGTCGAAGAGCGTGTGGTCGGGGCGATCCAGGAGCCGGGGCTGCTGGTCCTGGTGGGGGTCACGCACACGGACACGCGGGCCGAGGCCGCCAAGCTCGCCGCCAAGCTCTGGGGGCTGCGCATCCTGCACGGCGAGAAGTCCTGCTCCGACGTCTCCGCGCCGCTCCTGGTGATCAGCCAGTTCACCCTGTACGGCGACGCGCGCAAGGGCCGGCGGCCCACGTGGCAGGCGGCGGCCCCTGGGCCGGTCGCCGAGCCGCTGGTGGAGGCCGTGGTGGCGGAGCTGCGCGGGCTGGGCGCGCACGTGGAGACGGGCGTGTTCGGGGCCGACATGCGGGTGTCGCTCGTCAACGACGGCCCGATCACCCTCGTCCTCGACGTCTGACACGGTCCGAGGCCGGAAGCGCCGTCGCCGTCGCACAGGCCAGAAGCGCCGTCGCCATCGCACGGGCCGGAAGCGCCGTCGCCATCGCACAGGCCGGAAGCGCCGTCGCCGTCGCACAGGCCGGGAGCGCCGTCGCGCCGGGAGCGCCGTCCTGGCGCGCCCTTCGGCGGCCCGCTGAGCGGCCGGGCCCTGGCTGGAGGGCCCGGCCCGGGGTCAGCGGATGCGGCGGCGCAGTGACGGGTCGATGCTGACGTTGCGGCCCGCGTCCGGCGGCACGACGACCTCCTGCGCCGCGGCCACCCCACCGGCCAGCAGCGGCGCGTCCACCGGGACCGTGCGCTTGACCACGGCCAGCGCGATCGGCCCGAGCTCGTGATGCCGGGCGGCCGAGCCGACCACACCGACCTCCTGGCTCTCGAAGATCACCGGAGCGCCGTGCACCGGCAGGGTGTCGACGCTGCCGTCGAGGTGCAGGAACACCAGGCGGCGCGGCGGATGCCCCAGGTTGTGCACCCGGGCCACCGTCTCCTGGCCCCGGTAGCAGCCCTTGCTCAGATGCACGGCCGACCCGACCCACGCCACTTCGTGCGGAATCGTCTTGTGATCGGTCTCGAACCCCAGCCGCGGCCGATGCGCCTCGATGCGCAACGCCTCGTACGCCCACAGCCCCGCCACCGGCTTGCCCAGATGCTCGGCCAGCTCAGCGCGCGGCACCAGGAAGTCCTCGTCGGCCGTGGACAGCACGGCCAGGTCGTCGGCCCGCGTCACCTCGACCCGCAGCATGAACCGCATGCGGTCGAGATAGTCGACGAGGCTCTGCGCGGTGCCCGGCTCGACGTGGGCCAGCAGGCTCTCGCCGTCGTCGACCAGCGTCAGGTGGTGCAGCACGCGGCCCTGCAGATCGAGGTCGAGCGTCTGCGTCCACTCACCGGGGGCCAGCTTGTCGAGCTTTTGCGAGGTCAGGTCGTTGAGCCATTTCAGCCGGTCCGCGCCGGAGACCCGGATCACCTCGCGGTTGCTGCGGTCGACGACCGCCTCGCCCTTGGCCAGCGCGCGCTGCTCGGCGAACAGATCGCCGTAGTGCGCGGCTACATCGGAGTCGGGCCCGTCGGCCGCGACGGCGCCGGGGAGATCGAGCAGAGGGCTACGCATGTCTTCCAGGCTAGCGGCAGTTGCGGCAACGGCCGAAGACGGTCAGGTGATGGACGTCGGCGCTGAACCCCAGCTCCTCGTCCAGCCCCTTGACCAGCCCTTCCGCCAGCTCCGGCCGCACCTCGAACACCTCGTCGCAGCCCCGGCACACCAGATGCACGTGATCGGACTCGGAGGCCAGGTGGTAGGTCGGCGCGCCGTGCCCGAGATGGGTGTGGGTGACCATGCCGAGCTCTTCGAGCAGCTCCAGCGTGCGATAGACCGTCGAGATGTTCACGCCGCGGGCCGTCTCGCGGACCTTGACGCAGATCTCCTCCGGAGTGGCGTGCTCCAGCGCCTTGACCGCCTCCAGGACGAGCTGGCGCTGGGGAGTGACCCGGTAGCCCTTCGCACGGAGTTCTTCGTGCCACTGCGTCTCCGTCATGACCCGAGTGTACGGCCCGGTGATATTCACTTGCCCGTTTCGCGCAGGAGCGCATAGCTTCGTTGGTACGCGGAAAGGAGGTGGTCCAAACAATGGTGATTCATAGTTGGACTAGCGAGGTGGTTGTCCGCTGACGTCGCGGACTGTTGTCTCGTGCCGTTAGGCGAATTCGAGGCAACCACCGGGGCCCCTGGCAGCCGGAGGGCGGGATCTCATCCTGACCCGTTGGTCCATCCGGCCCGCCTGCACGGCAGGCGGAGTGTTGCCCGGGGCCCTCTTCATGTCCAGGGCCAGTACTGATGTCCCAGGGCCAGGGCCCGAATGCCGAATGACCCAGGCCGGCGCTCGATGTCCGAAAGGTCAGTGCTCGCCTTCAGTGCTCGCCGCGGGCCGGCAGGCCGAGCTTGGCACACGCGTCCTGATAGAGCCGCACCACGGCCTTGCGGACCTGGGCCCGCTCGGTCAGCGTCTCCCCCCAGGGCACCCGCACCCGCTCCCCTCCGTCCACGGTGAACTCGATCGCCTCGGCGTCCACGTCACTCGTCACGGCCGAGGCGGCCTCGGGCCGCCCGCCCAGCGCACGCACGATGAGCAGAGAGTCGTCGGCGTGGTCGTCATTCATGTGGCGCTTGATCGCCTCGACGGCGTCAGCGGTGAAAGGCGTGCTCATACCGGCTCAAGTTACCTTCTTCAGCTCCGCCGACATATGGTCGGTCAGCGGATGGCCGACGGCCGCCATCTCGTACGCCCACATCAGGTTGCCCTTGACGAGGCCGTAGAGCCGGTGGCCCGCGGTGTACTCCTTGGCCGTGGCGGTGCGCGCGACGACGTCCGTACGCAGCTCGATCTTGTGGAAGACGACCTCGCCGACGTAGATCTCGACGACCCCGGTCGGGTGCGCCAGCACGACCTCGACCTGCCTGCCGGGCTGCGGCCGCCAGTAGCCCGACTCGGTCGCCAGCGGCCTGACCCGGTTCCCGTCCTGGTCGAGCAGCCAGGTGCGGCTGACGTAGCTCAGGAACGGCTTCCCGTTGTGCCCGAACTCGATCTCCTGGCCGAAGTTGAAGCTCTCGATGGTCGGGTAGCCGCCCACCCCCGCGCCTTCCCACCGGCCGAGCAGGAACGCGATGGGCTCCAGGTCAGGGTGCACCTCAGGTTCTTCCATGGTGGTCAAGGGTAGTGCTCCTGACCCGCCGTACGACGGCGCGTACGAGCATGCTCCTCCTCCGTGCGCGGGCGGCGGGGGTTAGGGTGACGGACATGGCACGATCACTGGTGATCAAGGTGACCGCCGGAGCCGACGCCCCCGAGCGCTGCAACCAGGCGTTCACGGTCGCGGCCGCGGCGCTCGCGAGCGGCGTACCCGTTTCTCTGTGGCTCACCGGCGAGGCGTCGTGGTTCGCGCTGCCGGGGCGGGCCAAGGAGTTCAGCCTGCCGCACGCCGCCCCGCTGCCCGACCTGCTCGACGCCATCCTGGCGGCCGGACGGGTGACGCTGTGCACGCAGTGCGCGGCCCGCAGGAACATCACCGTGGACGACCTCATCGACGGGGTCCGCATCGCGGGCGCGCCCGCGTTCGTCGAGGAGGCGGTCAGGGAGGGAGCCCAGGCGCTGGTCTACTGACCGGCCGGTCCTGCCGGGCTAGAGGCCGGCGGGGTGCCTGCGGATGAGCCTCGCGGTCCGTACGGACGGGATGTGCGTGAGAAGCGGCGTGTCGTTCATGGTCATGTTCCTTCCTTGTGCCGTGGCAGGGGCTGGCCGGTCTCCAGGAGGGTCTTGAGGCCGGCGACCAGCTCGGGCCAGCCGCCGCTGACCGCCGCCCTGACGGCGCTGCCCGCCTCGAAGCCGCCGTGCACGATGGTCAGCTTGACCATCTCCCCCAGCGGCTCGATCTCGAAGGTCACTCTGGACCTGGGCTCCGCCGCCATCCGTGCGCGGGTCTCCTCGCTCAGGCCGGCCTCTTCGGCGAACTCCGGCGTGAACGTGTGCCAGGTGTAGGCCAGGCGGCGGCCGGGCTCGGACTCCAGCACGACCTGCTCGGGATCCGCGATCGTGACGCCGCCCTGCTTCCAGGTGAGCGCGGACCCGGCCGTCCACTCGGACTCCAGCGCCACCCCCCAGTAGCGCTCGGTGAAGGCGGGCTCGGTCAGCGCCTGCCAGAGCCGTTCAGGGGTGGTCTTGATGTAGGTGGTGTAGACGAAGTCGTGCTCTCCCATGGGGTGCTCCTCCAATGCCGTCTTGAGGGCGGCCAGCGCGCCGGCCCTGCGGCGGTCGTACTGGTTGATCCAGCGGTCGGCGATGGCGTTGATCGGCACGGCGTTGAGGTGGTGCAGCTTCTCCCGGCCCCGCCACGCGGTGGTCACCAGGTTGGCCGACTCCAGTACGGCCAGATGCTTGCTGACCGACTGCCTGGCCATGTCCAGCCGGGCGCACAGCTCGCGCAGGGTCTGCCCGTTGCGCTCGTTCAGGCTGTCCAGCAGCCTGCGGCGACTCGGGTCGGCCAGCGCCTTGAAGACCTCGTCCATGGACCGCCATCCTGACATGCAGCCGATTGGCTGCATGTCCGACAATAGGCAGCCATCCGGCTGCATGTCAACGGGGTCAGGCCCGGCGATCCGGCCTGCGCGTGGCTCTGAGCAGCCCGCGCGCCGTGGCGAGCGCGGCGGAGCCGACCGCGCCGACCAGGGGCTCGCGCTCCTCCGCCGCCGTGGGCCCCGAGTCGGGATGGGCGGGCGTGCCGCATCCGGCGCGGCAGGCTTCGAGCTGCGCCGCGAACGCCATCCCCAGGAAAAGCGCGATCGAGCTGAGGAACGACCACAGCAGCAGCGCCATGACCGCCGTCAGCGGCCCGTACGTGTCCCCGAACGTGCCGTTCAGCTCCGTGTACAAAGCCAGCGCCAGCGTGAACAGCGTCCAGAGGCCGAGCGACACCAGCGCGCCGGAGGCCAGCCACGTGTGCCCCGGCTGCCTGCGCCTGGGCGAGGCGCGGAACATCGTGACGGTGGACGTCAGCGCGAGCAGGAAGCCGACCGGCCAGCGGGCGACCCCGAAGGCCTCGCGCGCCCCCGCGCCCCAGTCGTACACCTTGGCCAGCGCGTGGCCGAGCTCGCCGCCGCCGACCAGGACCGTGAACCCGGTGATCATGCAGACCCCGGCGGTCAGGGCGAGCACGGCCGCCCTGGCGTACTTGCGGTGGAACGGCCGGTCGCGCTCGACGCCGTAGATCCGGTTCGAGCCGCGCTCGAACTGCGCCATCGCCGTCGTCAGCGCCGCCAGCGTGGTCGCCAGGCCGAGCCAGAGCGCCAGCTCGTCCCCGGTACGGTTCCCGCCTCCCAGCGCCTCTGTGACCGCCTCCGCGCCGCCTCCGGGCACCAGGCCGCTCAGCGTGAGCTTCAGCACCCGGCCGAGCTCCTCCTGATGGACGAGCGCGCTCAGCCCGACCAGCGCGATGGCGCCGGGGATGATGGCCAGGCAGAGCTGGAAGGCCAGCGCCCGCGCGTGGCTCATGCCGTCGCCGTACCTGAACCTGATCAGCGAGTCACGGGCGAAGTGCCAGCCGCCGTATTTGCGCAGGGTCTCCCACGCGTCGTCGGCGGCCAGCTCGGCACCGCTCATCGTACGCGTCTGGGGGACGGTGACAGTGGATCCCACGGCGCACGCTCTACCCCGCTTCGGGGGATTCACCAGACTTGCCGTGAAACGGCCGCCGCGCCCGGCCGGAGCGCGGCGGCGTCGATCAGGCCGGTACGACGGCCGCCAGGCGTTCGCGGCGCAGCGCCTCGTAGCGCGAGTCGTCGAGCGGCGCCAGCTCCCCCGCCCGCCACGACAGCAGCAGGTCCGCCAGCGCGGGATTGCGGGCCAGCGCGGGCCCGTGCAGGTAGGTGCCGACGACGTGGCCCGCGTAGCAGCCCTCGAAGCCGTTGCCGTTGCCCACGCCCACGCTCGTCTTCGACAGCGGCCGGACCCCGGGACCCAGGTGGGTGACGCCCATGTGGTTCTCGAAGCCGGTCAGCGTGGGCAGGTTGAGTGCGGCGTCCACCTCGGCCACCAGCTCGCCCACGGCGCGCGCGGGGCCGCGCGTGCTGGCGATGTCGAGGAGCGAGATCCCGTCGACCGGCTGCCCCTCCTCACCGCCGAACGTCGTGCCCATGATCTGGTATCCGGCGCACACGGCCAGCATGGCGGCGCCGCCGGCGATGGCCCGGTGCAGGCCGCCGTCCCTGCGCAGCCGCTCGGCGGCCAGGATCTGCGGGCGGTCCTCGCCGCCGCCGATGAGGTAGATGTCGCCGCTCTCCGGGACCGGGTCGGCCGAGCGTACGTGGATCGTCTCCGTCTCGATCCCCCTGCGCTGCGCGCGCTGCTCCAGGACGAGCACGTTGCCCTGGTCACCGTACGTGCTCAGCAGGTCGGGGTAGATCCAGACGATGCGAAGGGCGCTGTCAGACGGCACGACCGAACTCCGATCGGATCGCTTGGAAGGCGGTGTAGTTGGCGATGACGTCCACCCGGCCGGGCGGCTGCATGGCCAGCGCCTCCGTGAATGAGTCGCACAGCGTGAAGGGCACCTCGGCCACGTCGAGCCGCAGCGCCAGGTCCAGGCGGCGCTGGCCGGTGACGAAGACGGGACGGCCGCGCAGGATGCGGTAGTCGACGTCCCACAGCCACGAGGTGTCGCGGCCGTCGGGGCCCTGCGCGTTGACCGACAGGATGATCGGGAACTGCGGGTCGGCGACGTCGAACGCCTCCAGCCAGCCCGCCGGGTTCTTCGCCAGCAGCAGCCGCGCGTGCCGGCCGTCGCGCTCGACGGTGGTGTAGCGGCCCGCCACCGAGGTCACCTCGCGGAGATGGGGCAGCGCCCGCTCCACCGGCAGCCCGAACGCCTCGGCCACGGCCAGCGCCATCACCGCGTTGGAGCGGTTGGCCAGGCCGGGAAGCTGGATGTCGAGATGCCACCGCTGCCCGCGCGGATCGACCGCCACCTCGTCGTCGATGGCCCACTGCGGCTCGGGCCGGTGGAACGTGCACTCCCTGCACGCCCAGTCCGCGTCCTTGCGGTCGAGCGGGCCGCCGCACTCGGGGCAGCACCAGGAGTCTTCCTTCCACCGCTGGCCGCCGGCGACCCAGGTGACCTTGGCGGCCGTGGAGGCGCCCCAGGTCACGAGCGGGTCGTCGCAGTTGGCGATGACGTGGGTGGGCTTGCCGGACAGCGCCCTGCGCCACTTCTGCGCGAGCAGCCAGATCTCGGCCGCGCGGTCCATCTGGTCGCGGCTGAGGTTCATCAGGCAGACGACGCTCGCGCCGGTGGTGTCGAGCACCTCGGGCAGGTATTTCTCGTCCACCTCCAGCACGCCGTAGGGTGCGCCCTTCTGCTCGGACAGCGCGGAGACGTGACCTGCGGGCATGTTGGCGCCGAACGCGTTGGTGGCCACCTCGCCGAGCTCGAGCAGCGCCGAGGTGATCAGCCTGGTCGTGGTGGTCTTGCCGTTGGTGGCGCTCACCAGGGCCAGCTTGCGGTCACGGGCCAGCTTGCGCAGCAGATCTGGCTCGAGCAACAGGCCGACCCGCCCGCCGATCACCGAGCCGTCACCGCGCCCGGTCATCCTGGACAGTGTGGCGGCACTGCGGCCCAGGGCGCTGGCGAGCTGAGCCCGCAGAGGAAGCTGGGTCATGCCCAAGGATCCTAGTCGGCGTTGGCCGTTGATCTGATGACGCACACGAAAACACGGCGTTCCGGTGCCGGCTTCACGTGCTGGGGGAATCGGCGAAAGCGATCTCCGGGGCGCCTCCGTGGTCGAACGGGAGCACGAAACGGCGCGGCCACGAGAGCACCCCCTCCAGCCACCCGGCCCCCATCGTCTGCCCCACGTGCCGCAGCCGGGCCGACGACTCGATGCCGATCGCGACCGTCGTGACGTCCCGCTGGACCGCCTCATTCTCGTCGTCCCCGAGGATGACCCGCCAGGCCAGCGCGCGGTTGTGGTCCACCTCCATCGACAGCGGGTGGTGCCGCAGCGCCTTGGCCCGGTGGCCGAGCAGCTCGGTGTGGACGAGGTCGCTCGATCCCGCGCCGTCCGGCAGGCGGAAGAGCGCGTACTCCATGGGCGGGGCGGGGCTGCGCAGGTTCGGGGCCGGCTGGCCGTACGGGAAGAGCCTGTCCACCTCGTGCAGCCAGCGCACCTGCGGGATGACCCACGCGGCCCCCGGCCGCTCGCCGCCGCTCTCGACCGCGGACAGCAGCCGGTTTGCCGTCTCCGCCGCCTTCTCCGTGAGCAGCGACGGGTCGAACCAGCTGCGCAGCGACCAGGCCCGCCGCTGGACCGAGCGCTCGACCAGGGTGGCGAGCAGGCACTCCCTGCGCCGGGCCGGCAGGTCGGACCAGCCGGCCGCCAGGGCGCGCGGCACGCCGGGCAGCGGCCGGTTGCTGACGAAGGCGAGGACGACCGTGTCGCACCAGATGCGCAGCCAGGCCCAGTCGGGCGAGTCGGCGAGCACGTCGGCCTCGCGCAGCTCCACCAGCGTGCAGGCCAGCCCCGTGCGGCACTGCTGGCCGCACGCCGCCGACCTGCGGCCGCGGATGGGCGGCGGCGGTCCCGGCAGGACCTTCTCCCTGGACTCCCCCAGCGGTACGCGGACCCGCAGCGGCCGGTCCATCCCGTCGGCGAACACCGCCGCCGAGCCCGGCTGGAGCGAGACGACATGGCGGGACTGCTCGTCGCTGAGGTTCATGGCGGCGCCGACGAGCTTCCTGTCGTCCTCGGCGGGCAGCCGGTGCACGACCTTGAGCGCGGTGTTCTTCACCACGTCGGGGACGAGCTTGGTCGGGATCTGCTCGGCCACCACGATGCCCTCGCCGTACGCCCTGATCTCCGCGAGCAGGCCGGCCAGCAGCTCCACCGCGTGCGTCGAGGCCCGCCCGTGCCCGCGGTCGCGCAGCAGCCGGTGGGCCTCCTCGATCACGATCACGTGGCGCAGGCCGGTGGTCTTCTCCTTCCTGGCCCGCATCCGCAGGTGCTCGACGATCCTGATGATCAGCGTGCCCATGAGGAACGCCTTGTCCTCGTCGTTGGCCACGTCCTCGATCGCCAGCACGACGTCGCGTTCGAGCAGGCCGCCGATGTCGGCGGGGTGCCCGCCCTCGAAGAAGCGCCCGGCCGAGCCGACGCGCAGGGAGCGCAGCCTGAGCGAGATGAAGCCCTCGACGTCGGCCTGGACCTCGCGGCCGTACCCGATCTCCTTGATGACGTCCATGGCGTGCTGCTGGAGCTGTTCGAGGTTGGGGATGCTGGGCGGGACGTTCGAGCCGGGCACCGCGCCGCCCGTGACGACGTCCCAGCCGGTGGCCTCGTAGACGCGCTGCAGGGCCAGCGACATGATCTGCGGGAACGGCTCCTCCGCGTCGAACGCCGCCATGAACAGCGCTCTGACCATGTCGATGTGGGCCTGGACCGGGTAGCCGGGCTCGGGTTCGAGCGGGTTGATGCTGAGCGGCACGCCGTCGGGGGCCGACGGGTTGATCACCGTGACCGGGTCGTCGAGGCGGCCGGCCATGGCGGCGTACTCGGACTTGGCCGGCTCGATGGCCAGCCACGGGATGCCGGCCCTGCTGAGCTGCTCCAGCAGGTGCCTGACGGTCTGGGACTTGCCGGAGCCGGTGGCTCCGGTCACGAACGCGTGCCTGTTGAGCGTGGCCAGCGGCACCCTGAACGAGCCGACGCCCCTGTCCTGGCCGTCGAGGATCTCGCCCAGCTCCAGCTCGCCGCCGTCCGCCTCGGAGGTCACGTCGAAGAAGCCGGAGTCCAGCACCCGTACGCCGGGGACCTCGCGCCTGGGCAGCCCGGCCAGCGCCGCGAGCGCGCCCGCGGTGGCCGCGAACGGGGCCGCGGCGCCGTCGGCCGGGTCCTGCATGGTGATCGCCAGCGCCTCCGACAGCGCGTAGACGGCGCCGTGCGAGCTGCGCAGCCGGTAGGGGTGGTGGCTCATCTCGACGGAGCCGACCAGGACGGGCGCGATCTGCCGCAGCTCGTCGGCCGTGGCGCCGCCGGCCAGCACCCGCACGTTCCACAGCCCCGCCTCGCGGAAGGCGTCGAGCTCCTGCATGCGGCGTTCGGCGCGCTCGGCGTCGAAGCGGGAGCGCTCGGAGGCGTCGCCGTACTGCCTGAGCACGTTGAGCTGCGTACGCAGGTGCGCCACCTCGGCGTCGAGCAGGTCGGTCGGCTCGGCCACCACCAGCCAGGCGAACGGCCTGGACATGAGCGTGACCAGCGTCGACTCGAACAGCGTCGGCCGTTTCAGCTCGTCAGGGTCGAGGTCGGCGTACTCGCGCCCCCTGCTGCCGAGCGGCGGCGCCTGGCGGCCTGGACACGGCGTCCACACCAGGTCCGCCAGGTCGGCGAGATACTCCTCGTCGAGCTGCACCCCGCGCGCCCCGCCGGGGAACAGCAACGGCTGCGGCCCGCTCTGGCGGTCGGGCGCGTCGGTCGCCCTGCGCGGCTGTCGCGGCGGCGACAGCGGCCCCGCGTTGGTGATGAGCTCCAGCGGCGCGCCGGAGCCTCGCGACAGCCACCCGATCACGAACGGGCGGTCGCGCTGCGCGGCCGACAGCACCGCGGGCAGCACGGTGACGAAATCCCACTCGGCCGACGAGCTTCGCGAGGGTGCTGCGATCGACTGGATTCGATACCAAGGACCACTCAGCGCCACACTCGGCTGCATTTCATTCCCCCACAGACGGTTCTTTAGTAAATTCCGCCAACCGTCAGTCCGTCACCTTGACATTGACCATGTCATTGCCTGCCCTTGCGCCAGTCCAGGCGTGGCGGTGGTGGCCCGAGGTTCGGTGGCGGCTCTCCGTCGCCGTTCTGGTCCTGCGGGTCGAGCGCGAGCACGGCCTCGCGCACATCCTCCAGCTCGCCGAGCGTGGTCTTGGGGAAGGTCAGGATGGCGGGGTTCGCGTCGGCCAGGCGTACGCGCCTGCCGTCGGCCGTCGCGTCCGTGACGATCACGGAGGTCGTGGGGAGCTGCTGGAGCCGGTGCGGCTCGACGAGGAACTCGCGAGAGCGCTGCAGCACGCGCTCCTTCTCCGAGATCTTGTCGGCGGTCCGCCCCCATTCGGTGGACTCGGTGATGTCTCCCACGAGATCCGCCTGGTTGTCGTCGCGCTCCTCCCTGAGGTCCTCCACCTGCGCGATGGTGGAGGTGTAGCCGCCGTCGAGGCCGGGCAGCGAGTCGCTGATCGTCTCGGTGAGCTGGGCCAGCTCCAGCCGGTGCTCCGTGCCGACGTGCTCGCTGGCGACCCGCGCGTCCTCCGCGTTGCCCAGCCGCATGAACGCGACCGCCGCGTGCCCCCTGCCGAGCCGCTCGCGCACGGTCGGCGTCAGCGACCGGTAGGTGAGGACGAGGCCGGTGCGTGAGGTCTCGCAGGCGTCCATCAGCCGGTCGAGCACGTCGCCGCGGAGCTTGTCGGCCCCCGCCACGATGATCGTGTGATACCAGGGCCGGTCGGAGGCGGGCGACTGGCGCAGGATGTGGGTGAGCGCGGTGGCCACGTAGGTGCCGAGCACCCGGTTGCCGAACACGCCCGCCTGCCGGTCCATGCTCACCACGCGGAGCCTGGCGGGCGGCAGGCGTACGGCCTCGGTGCCGAGCGTCTCCAGCTTGCGCAGCTGCGACTCCAGCGCCCAGGCCCGCTCGATCACCACCCGGTCGCTCACCCCGCGCCCGAACAGCGTGCCGATGCGTTCGAGCTGCGTGGCGGTGATCAGCCCGAACTTCAGGTCGTCGCGCGGGTCGCCCACCTGGGCCAGCGCCCGCAGCGCGGCGGTGACCTGGCTGATCGTCGCGTTCTCGCCGAGCACCTCCAGCACGCGCTCCAGGATCGCGTTGTCGAAGCTGAGATCGCGGGTGCTGCGGTGCTCTTCGCTCACGCTCACCACGTGCGCGAGCACGTCCGCGAACGCCTCAGGCTTGAGCGTGGCGCCCAGGTCGAGCTTGGGCAGGTCGACGGGCAGCACCCAGACCAGCGGATCGTCGCCGCCCTTGCGGGCCAGCTCGATCAGGTCCTTGGCGATCGCGCCCTCCGACAGGTCGAGCACGGTCAGGTGCCCGCCGCTGTAGAGCCGCGTCGCCCCTAACAACGTGATCAGCGCCGACCATCCGGGTAACGTGCCGCCCGCCACGTCGATGCGGTCGAGCTCGTCGGGCACGGCGACCGCGTACCAGGTGAGCTGCTTGTCGTGCCGCTCCTTGGACTCCTGCCACTCGCGGTAGCGCTCGGCGTGCTCCTCCTGGGCCCGGAACAGCTCCTTGTCACGTTCCTGGCGCCGGCGGTCGTCCCTGGCCTGCTGCTCCAGCACGCGGTATTTGACCGCCCTGTCGCCCTGGAGGAGCGCGTAGCTGCAGATGGCCGCCACGCCTCCGGCGGCGACGAGGCCGAGCAGCGCGAACGACCACGCAAGGTAGCCGGCCACGGCCGCGGCCACGATCAGGACGGTCAGCACGAGCATGAACACGCGGAAGACCCGGACGGGCCGGTTGAGCATGTCCTCCTGGAGGCGCTCGCGGCGCATGAGCTCCAGCTGGGCGGGGTCGGGCCCGGTGGCGGTCTGGCTCTCCTGGACGGGCGAGGGGCGCTTCGGCGGCGGCCCGGGGTCGGGGTGCAGCACGATGTACTGCCAGCCCAGGTAGATGCGGTCCGCCTGGAGCTGCGCATGCTCGGGATGCACGTCCGCCACGTGACCCTCCGGCCGCGATATGTCGTTAGGTGTAGGGGCCAGCCCTTCCGCTCCGTGACAGCGTATGAGCTACAACCCCTATAGCGGCAGGGTTCTCGGCAATTCAACCGGTCCGATGGGAGCATTGCGGCAGATGGGACAAGCGATACCTATTACCATCTTTACCCATGACGGAACCCTCCGGCGGCAGCGAGAACAAGCACCGACGCCCGGTAGTGGTGCCCGCTGTGGCCCTGACGGCGTTCACCGCCCTCGGCATCACCGCGTTGCTGGGCGGTCTCGGCGAGGCCCCGGAAGCGCCTGACCCGCTGGGCCCGGGGGCGGTGCTCGACCAGGGCCGGTTCGACACCAAGTTCGTCGAGTCACGGGTGCGGGTGGAGAAGGCCAAGTCCCGGTGGGAGGACGACAAGCGGTTCGTGGAGCTGGTCTTCGACGTCACCAACAAGGGGAACGAGACCGCCATGGTCGGGCTGCCCCCGGCCAGGCCGGACCAGGCGACGCTCACGTCCTTCGCCGGCTCGCTGGTCAAGATCACCCCGGCCTTCCCCGAGGACGCCGGCCCGTTCACGTACGCGTTGAGCAAGGGCGGCGAGACCCGCCAGCTCCATCCCGGGGTGACCAGCCAGGTCATCGTCCGTTACAAGCTCAAGGACAACGAGCAGCCGCCGGAGAAGATGACCATGGACGTGGCGGCCTTCGAGTTCGCGAGCACCTTCAACAACGTCACCCCCGAGTGGAAGATGATCTCCAAAGAGGCCGGCGACAAGGTGGTGCCGGAGATCAAGGCGCGGGTGACCCTGCCCGTCAAGAAAGGTGACGCCTCGTGACCGCCACCGAGCAACGCTCCGCCGCCGCCCCCGCCCGGCGCACCAGGCGGGCCGGGCAGTCCGGGCGCCGCCGCGGCGACGGGTCCAAGCTGCTCGGCCTGGCCGCCGGGCTGATCCTGATCGCCGGCGCCGTCGGGATGCAGACCCTCGCGCTGAACGAGGGGGACATGGGCGGCCCGCTCACCTACTCCGGTGCGAAGGGCGAGACCGTGGACGCCGGGCGCTTCACCACGCGGCTCGACTCCTTCCTCACGGCGAAGTCGATCCAGTCCGGGTCCGAGACGCTCAGGACGGACAACGTCTTCCTCATCGTCAACGCCTCCGCCAAGACCAGCCTCAAGCCCTACCACCTCGGTCAGCCGCTGCTCAAGACGTCCGACGGCAAGACGTTCGACGCCACGGACCGGGTGGACGGCAGCATGACGCTGGCCGCCAAGTGGGCGCAGCCGGACATCTGGGTCAGCGGCCGGTTCGTCTTCGAGGTCCCGGCCTCGGCGCTGCCCGGTGCGGCGGTCCGCTTCCGCCTGCCGCCGACGGCGGGGCTCCAGGAGCCGTACCAGCCGGAGATCGAGTTCGATCTCGGCCTGGACGAAGAGGGCGCGCGCAAGCTCACGGCCTCGGCGCAGGACGTCTACTCGACTGTTGAGAAGTGATCGCAGCATGAGCACGAACGACGAGCGTGACTGGTTCGCGCCCAAGCAGGACCGGGCGCCCGACCAGGACCAGCCTCCGCCGCCGCCGAGCCAGGAGCCCCCGCCCGGCCTCGGCCCGCTCTCCGGCCGTGGCGGCCCTCCCGTCGACGACCCGCACGCCACGCTCCCCGGCCAGGGCGTCCCGCCCGCGCAGGGCATGTACCCCGGCCAAGGGGCGCCAAGGGCGGAGGGCCCGCAGGCCCGGCGGCGGGCCCGTCCCGGCCGCCCGGACAGCAGGGCTTACGGGCAAGGAGCGCCGCAAGGCCCGGCCGTGCCGCCCGGCCAGTACCCCCCGCCGAGGCACGGCGCGCCGCAGGGCCCCGGGCTGGGGCAGGTCACGCCGGGCCGTGGCCGGCACACCCATCCGGACCAGCAGGTCTGGCCGCCCTTCCAGCGCGAGCCCGCCGGCGGCGCCACCCAGCCACTTCCCGCTGTACGACTCCCCGCGCCGCCCCCGGCCGGCCCCCCTCCCCAGGGCGCTCAGGCGCCGGCACCGCCGGGCGACCGGCAGAACCCGCCGCCCCATGCCTCGCCGCAGCCCCCTCCCGTGGGTCCGCCCCCTCCCCAGCCCGCGGCGGCCGACGCCCCGCGTCCGCCGCGCCGCCGCCGCAGGCTGCTGATCGCCGCCGGCGCCGTCGCGGTGTCACTGGCCATCACGGCCGCGACCACCTACGACGGCTACGTCATCTACAACAGGGAGATCACGAGGGATCTCCCTGTCGTCGAGACGGCCGTCGCCGCCGGCCAGGCGGGCAAGGCCTACAACATCGAGTGGAAGGCCGCGCTCTCGCCGATGAAGGCCCCGGCGGGCACCAAGCACGGCCCCGAGGTCGCGTGGCTGCGGGTGGACATCACGGAGAAGATCCTCGACGAGGGCCACGCCACCATGACCGCGCTGCCCACGCTGACCAAGCTGACCGACCGCGCCGGCCGCACCTGGACCGTGCAGATCAAACGGGAGGGCGACGAATACCTGGGCGACAAGCTGGACGTCGGCAGAGAGTACAAGATCATCGGGGCGGCCGTCGTGCCGGTCGCGGTGGTGAACGAGGTCGAGCTCAGCTTCAAGCCGAGCACCTATCGCTCGGACACCCCGACCGAGGACCTGTTCAAGCTGGACAAGGTGCAGAAATTGGAGACCGACAGCATCGTCCTGCGGTTCAGACGTCGGTGAGCGGCTCGCCCTTGAGGCGGGCCCTGGTGGCCGCGATGTCGTACGCGGCCGCCAGCAACGCCATGGTGAGCACGGTCACGATCATCTCGCGGAGGAACGACACCGGCGCCTCCTGATAGGCCCACACCCATTCCTCGCGCGAGCCGACGAGCGTGATCACGGCCCGCTGGGCGTAGTCGCCGGCCACCTTGATCGACACGTAGCACAGGCACAGCATGCCGAAGAGCGGGAAACCGCTCCTGAAGACGATCCGCAGAGAGTTCGCCAGCGGCAGCCACCGGTCCCTGAACCCGCCGGTCAGCTGGTCGAACGACCTCTGGGTGAGGTCGTGACTTCCTTCGAGCCGGTCCACGCCCTTCTCCAGACGGGTGCCCTTGACCAGGGTGCGGGTCTCGTCGGAGTAGGCGCCGAAGACGAGCATCGCCACGGTGAGCCAGGCCAGCGGGACCGCGACGGCGCTGAGGATCAGCGGCCAGTACTCGCCGAACCAGCTCGCGACGGCCTCCCACAACGGCACGCTCTTCCTGGCCTCGGTCCAGACCTCCTGCGTGTTGGCGACCACGTTCCTGTGCGACATCCACTCCGAGCGCGCCGTGCCGATGGCGACGGTGGCGTTCAGACCGTAGAAGACGAACGCGAACTCCGACAGGGCGCCGAGGACGCCGTAGAACTTGCCCTTGTTCTTCTCCACGAACTTGGCGAACAGCATCTTCAGCCCGAAGGTGACGGCCATCGCCCCGAGCGAGACGCGCCAGTCGAGGTCGATGAGCCCTCTGCCGACATCGGTTCCCTCGCCGAACCATCCGGCGCCCGTCAGGTCGTAGAAGTGGTGGGCGATGTCCATCTGATAGACGTCCCTGGCATCCTCCGTCTGGAATCCCCATGCCAGGTAGAGCACCGCGAAGGCCGGGGCGACCCGGTCCAGCATCCGGTAGAAGTGCTCGTCCTGCACGCCGTCCGCGGCCCTGGCCCGCATCTCCCACAGCGCGCTGCGCAGCGTGTAGAGCATGCCGGTCGCGACCGTCAGCGCGGACAGGACGATGAGCGTCAGCAGCGTCATGACGGCGACCAGGCGGACCTGCCTGAAGTCGCCGTAGGCCACCTCGGTGGCGCCGTACAACAGCGCGAAGCGCGCCAGCTCCCCGGCGGCGAACCAGAGGATCAAGGGCAGCGCGCATCTCCCTGCGAGGCGAAGCGCGTGCAGGGGCAGCGAGTACGGCGACGGCATCCGCTGAGCCGGTGTGGGCCCAGGTTGCGGCGGCGCCATCACACCTGTCGAACCGGACATCTGTGGAATCGTATCGGTCTGCCCCTTGTGCCGCAGCCGCAACTCCTGAAAAGCGCTACTCTCGGCGCACGGATCATGAACGCGCGGCGACCATCCGGCGTCGCCACAGAAGAATTATCCGTACTGATTCCCGGACACGAAGCCCGATGCGTGCGGCAACATGGCGGTATGGAGCCGCTGCCCGCGTTCGATACCGACCCGGTGATTGTGGGAGATCGGCTGCGGCGGCTCAGGCAGGCGCGCGGCGTGTCGCTGTCCGAGCTGGCCAAGCGAGCCGGTATCGGCAAGGCCACCCTGTCGGGCGTCGAGACGGGCACCCGCAACCCGACCCTGGAGACGCTCTGGGCGATCACCGCGCAGCTCGGCGTGCCCATCGGGGCGATACTCGACACACCGGCCGAGCCGCAGATCATGCGCGGCACGGCGATGGAGGCCGAGCTGCTGGAGGTGTTCGAGGACGACCGCGTCACCTACGAGCTCTACCGCGTACGCGTGCCGCCCGGCCTCACCCAGACCTCGCCCGCGCACCACGAGGGCGTCAGCGAGCACGTCACGGTCTTCAGCGGCACGCTGAGCGCGGGGCCCATCGACGAGCCGCTCACGGCCGGGCCGGGCGACCACATCTCGTGGGCCTCCAACGTGCCGCACGGCTACCGGGCGCACGGCCCGGACATCGTGCGCGCCACGCTCCTCATGCGCTACCCGACCAAGCCGCCCTCCTGAGCGGGCCTGCAGGTGCGGCAGGGACGGTAACCCGCCGCCCTGGCCTGGGCGATGCTGCGGAACCCGTGCCGGTGCCTCGGCGTGATCCGCCTGGCGTTGTGGCAGGTCGGGAAGCAGACCACGCCCGTGGTGTCGCTGGCCAGGTAGAACACCCGCTCGCCGGCCAGCTCGCGGACCCGGTCCAGGTCCACGCCCTCGGCCAGCAGCAGCCGCTCCTTGGCCGCCGGGCCGAACACGTAGTCCCCCGCGACGCCGTCGGACCTGGTGACCCGATGGCAGGGGATCAGCAGCGGCACCGGGTTGTTGCCGAGCGCCGTGCCCACCGCGCGCACGGCCGTGGGCCTGCCGATCTGCGCCGCGATCCACGCGTACGGGCGGACCTCGCCGCGCGGGATCGTACGGGCCGCGTTCAGCACGTCCCGCTGGAAATCGCTCAGCCCGCGCAGATCCAGCCGCAGCCCGGACGACCGGCCCGTGCGCAGGGCGGGCAGCAGCCCGGCGGGCGGCCGCTCGGCGGCCAGCAGCGGGCGGCCGAAGCGCTTCCTGAACGCCGGGGCGAACCCCTCACCCGCGTGCACGTACGCGACGCCCTGGTCGGTGAACGCGACCCGCAGCTCCCCGATCGGCGCGGGCACGCTCACCCAGCGGGCGGCGATCCGATCGAGCAGCCCGTCCGGCGCGTCGGCGGCCAGCGCCGCGAGTCCGGTGATCAGCGGATCTTTGGTCATCGGGCACCTCCCATTGCTCGTAGCCGCTTCAACCCCCGCGAGACGTGCGATTTGACCGTACCCTGCGGGATCTTGAGCACTTCTGCGATCTCACTGACCGGCAGGTCCACGACGTGCCTGAGCACGACCGCCGCCCGCTGTTCTTCGGGCAGCCGGCCGAGCAGCTCGGCCAGCTCGTCGCCGGTCTCGCGGCGCACCGCCGCCGCCTCCACGCCCTCGCCGGGATCGACGGTGTCGACCGGCTCGTCACGCAGGTCGGGCGGCGGTTTGCGGGACTTGGTGCGGGCGCAGTTGCGCCAGACGTTCATCAGGATCGTCATCAGCCAGGCTCGCGGCTGAAGCGCGGCGATCCGGTCGGCGTCGTAGCCGGCCAGCGCGCGGTAGGCCCGCAGGAACGCCTCTGCGGTGAGATCCTCGGCGTCGGCCCAGCGCCCGCTCAGCCGCAGCGCGGTCGAGAAGACCAGGCCGCGATGGGCGCCGTACAGCTCGGCGAACCCCTCGTCGAGGTCGTCGAGCAGCGCCTTACGCACCGGGTCGAGACAGTCGATGTCACTCACATGGGATACAACACCGCCGTATGCGCTTTCGTTGCAGCCGTTCCCAAGAGAAAAGGTGAAGCCCGCGTCCGAGAGGACGCGGGCTTCACCTTCAGCTTGGCTAGACGGCCACCGCGAGCTGGGCGACCTCGCCCAGCTTGGCCTCGACCTGGATGTCCCTGGTGACGCCGCCGCCCGCGATGATGCGGACGGTCCAGTCACCGGGAGCGGCGAAGAAGCGGAAGACGCCGTCGTCGGAGACCACGACCTCGCCGGTGAACTCACCGGACTGGTCGAGCAGGCGGGCGTAGGCCGTGCCCGCCCCGGTCACGATGCCCTGGATGACCGCCTGGTTCGACAGGTCGATCCCGGCGGGCAGGGCGATCGTCTGCTCCGGCGCTCCGCAACCCTGTGCAGCCGTCATCAGCGGGCCTCCCCCAGCTCGATCGGCACGCCCACGAGCGAGCCGTACTCGGTCCACGATCCGTCGTAGTTCTTCACGTTGGTCTGCTCGAGGATCTCGTGCAGCACGAACCACGTGTGCGCCGAGCGCTCGCCGATGCGGCAGTAGGCGATGGTGTCCTTGCCGAAGTCGACCCCGGCCTCGCCGTAGAGCGAGCGCAGGTCGTCGTCGGACTTGAACGTGCCGTCGTCGTTGGCCGCCTTGGACCACGGGATGTTGCGGGCGGTGGGCACGTGGCCGCCGCGCTGCGCCTGCTCCTGCGGGAGGTGCGCGGGAGCGAGCAGCTTGCCGGTGAACTCGTCGGGCGAGCGCACGTCGACCAGGTTGAGCTTGCCGATGGCGGTCACCACGTCGTCGCGGAAGGCGCGGATCGCGGAGTCCTGCTCCTGCGCGGTGTACTGCGTCTTGGCGCGCTCGGGGACATCACGCACGAGCTCGCGCGAGTCGAGCTCCCACTTCTTGCGGCCGCCGTCGAGCAGCTTGACGTCCTGGTGGCCGTAGAGCTTGAAGTACCAGTAGGCGTAGGCGGCGAACCAGTTGTTGTTGCCGCCGTAGAGCACGACGGTGTCGTCGTTGGCGATGCCGCGATCCGACAGCAGGGCCTCGAAACCGGTCTTGTCCACGAAGTCGCGGCGGACCGGGTCCTGCAGGTCCTGCCTCCAGTCGACCTTCACGGCGCCACGGATGTGGCCCTTGTCGTAGGCGCTGACGTCCTCATCGACCTCGACGAGAACGACTCCGGGGGTGTCGAGGTTGGCCTCGACCCATTCGGCGTCCACCAGGGCGGCGGAGCGGCTCATTGGGAAACCTCCATTTTGGCGGCGGGCAGTAGACGGCGAAGGAGCAGGTACGTTTCGCAGCCGAGGCAGAATCCGAAGGCTGCGTTGAGGAAAGCGGCGAGGAGAGCCGCGGCCGTGGCCACGAGGGCCAGCGGCGTGATTCCCGTGAGATATCCGATCAGGCCCACGACCGCGAAGGCCAGCCCGACACCCTGCGCGAAGCGCGGCGGGCGGGCATCCTCGGTCTCCTTCGGGGCGCTCTTGACGAACGCTTTGAAGAGCATCGTGTACGGCGAGCGATAGATGACCCCGAGCGCGAAGACCACCGCCTGGAAGGCGAGCAGCCACACGCTTCCCGTCACCAGGACGACGGCGAGGACCAAGGTGGTGATGGCCGCGCCGAAGCGCAGCGCTCTAGGATCGGCACGCATCGCAGGATGCTCCTGAAGGGTTCGATTGGAGCGGATCGGATGTCCGCGAGATCGTCCTCAGGCAGCGCGACAGAGCGCGGTGGACACGCGGCAAAAATCAACCGCGCGCCGCTTCGTCAGCAGCTCTGTCGATGGGTTCATAGCGACGACACTACTCGGCGTCTCGGCATCTGTCACATGTCGTCCGGTTGGTGAGACGACTCGTGAGACGCCGCGCAGTCATGTCCCCGGTACGGCGTCGGCGAGCGCGGCCAGGACCTCGGCCTTGCGTGGCTGGCCAGAGGCTCGTTTGACGATGTTCCCCGACGGGTCGAGCACCAGGACCGTCGGCGTCCGCATGATGTCCAGCCGGCGTACGAGGTCCAGCCGGGACTCCGCGTCCACCTCGACGTGACGCACGCCCGGCACGATCGCGCTCACGTCGGCGAGGATCCGCCTGGTGGCCCGGCACGGCTGGCAGAACGCCGTCGAGAACTGCACGAGCGTGGCGCGCTCGCCCAGCTCGTCGCCGAGGTCGGCCGCGCTGAGCCGGTGCGCGCCGTCGCCGGAGTCGCCGGAGCCAGTGGAGTCGCTGATGTCACGCACCCGTCCGTCGCGGCGCAGGCGGACCACCCCGATCAGCGAACCGAGCGCCAGCGTCACCAGCGCCACCCAGAATCCCGTCATCCACCCGTGCAACCGCCGGCGGCCGCGAATGCTTCCCCCGCCGGCTACTTCGGGGCCGGCTACTTCGGCACCGGGACCTTGACGAGCACCTTCCCCGCCTGGTCGACGATCTCGAACCGGGCGATCTCCCGCATCCGCATCGACGTCATGCGCTTGAACGCGGCCTTGCCCTGGTAGCTGTCCCGGCTGACGATCCAGCTCTCGGTGCTCTCGCGCCGCCCGTCCTTACCCACGATCACGAGGCTGCAGGTCGTGTCGACCGGCACGCCGGTGACGCGCACGCCCAGCTCCGTGCCCTCGTCGTCCGGCCAGGCGAGCACGGTGGCGTAGTACTCCCTGACCTCGTTCTCGCCGGAGAACTCCCGGCCGTCCACGGCCTTCTTCGGGGTCTTCCGCGGCGCGGGCGACTTGCTCACGGACGGCCTGGGAGAGGCGGACGGCTGAGGCTCGTCGAAGGCCTTCGCCCTGATCTCGGAGTCCTGGGCCGCCTCCGGCGCCGCCTGCGACCGGGCCGCCGCGGGCGCCGCCGCGCTGCTCTCCTGCGGGCTCGATCCGGTCTGCACGACCGTCCA
Source organism: Nonomuraea rosea (assembly GCF_039539705.1). Classification (NCBI taxonomy): domain Bacteria; kingdom Bacillati; phylum Actinomycetota; class Actinomycetes; order Streptosporangiales; family Streptosporangiaceae; genus Nonomuraea; species Nonomuraea rosea. Next base: position 671,954 of record NZ_BAABDQ010000001.1, read on the forward strand.
GACCGTGCCGCTCACGGCCAGCACCGCGACGGACGCGGCGACGGCCAGCAGCATGCGGCCCCGCCTGCTGCGCTTGGCGCGGGCGTTCAGCAGCCGGTCGAGCACCTGCCGCGGCGGGCTGGACACCAGCTCGACGTCGCGCTCGGACACCTTGCCCAGGAACGAGGCCACTCCTTCGAGATCGAGCAGCTCGGCCCCGCACGCCTCGCACGTGGCCAGATGGTCGTCGATCTCCAGCGCCTCTTCGGGGTCGAGCGCGCCCAGCGCGTGCGCGCCCAGGGCCAGCCGTACCTCCTCGCACGTCATCGTCACGGCGCCAGCCCCCGCTCTTCGAGCGCCAGCTTCAGCGCCCGCAACGCGTAGTAGGTGCGTGATTTGACCGTGCCTGGCGGAATGCCCAGCGTCGCCGACGCCTCCTTCACCGATCGCCCCCGGTAGTAGACCTCCATCAGCACCTCGCGATGCTCCTGCCGCAGCACGGCCAGCGCCTCCGCCACGGCCCACGACTCGACCGCGCGCTCCAGCTCGTCGTCGGCCGGCAGCACCGCCAGCGCCTCGTCGCCCGTCTCCGGCGGCCTGGCCTTCCTGGCCCGGTGCTGGTCGACGACGAGGTTACGGGCCACCGTGAACAGCCACGCGCGAATGGGCCGGTCGGACAACGCCTCGGGATGGCGCCAGGCCCGCACAAGCGTCTCCTGCACCACGTCCTCAGCCCGCCCAGAGTCACCGGTCAGTCGCAGAACGTAGCCGTACAAGGGCCCGGCGTGCTCGTCGAAGAGGGTCCTCACGAGTTCCTCGTCGGCGGTGCCGGCTGCGCTCACATCCTCATCACGTACGACGGGGCGCAGCGGTTCAATGTCATCCACGAAGCGGCACGTCAGACGCTTCGGCAGCGAACTCCAGCCCTTCGGCCACGCTGCGCACCCCCGTCACCCGCACGTCGAAGGGCAGCTTCCCCTTGAACGGGATCGTGTACGAGACGAACTGCGCGAGCTGGGCCGGCACGCCCTTGATCTTCTCGGCCTGGAGCTTGATGCCCCCGTCGGCCACCAGGACTTTCATCTCGGCACTGAACTTCACCTTGTTCACCCCCACCATCACCTCGCCCGACGCGACCAGCCGCTGCCCGTTGCCGCTGATCTTGACTCCTTGCGGCGCGTACTTGTCGATGGTCGCGCTGGTCAAGGTGCCGCTGATGGTCACGCGCCGGGCTTGGATGTTGGCTCTGTTCTGGAGGACGTCGGCCAGGGGTGCCGTCACGTCGTAGGCGGCGCCCCGCAGGTTCTTCACCGGTACGCCCCCGTAGGTGAGCGTGCCGAGATTGAACCGTACCTCCGGATAGCGGCCGGAGATGGCCTGTGTGAGAAATGGGATGCCCTCAATCGTCACCGTGGGCGTGCCCGAGAGATCGGACGCGGCGGCGATCCTGTTCGCGAGATCGCGCTCCACCCCTGCGACGGCGACCCGGTCCACGGCGACAAGGAGGATGATCAGCACGATCAGAAAGATGGCCAGCTTGCGCATGGGGCTCCCTGTCTGGGGCGGGGGTCAAGAGCCTATCGATTGGCATCACCCATTCCCCCGCAAAGCGTTCGATCACCCGCCGGCGAAGGGCGGCAGCACCTCCACGGTCGCGCCGTCGCCGAGAACCACCTCGTCATGCGGCCGTCTGCCGACCGGCGAACCGTCCACGAGGAACGAGCAACGGCCCATCACCTTGGCCAGATCTGCACGATTTTGTGTGATTTTCGTCATGAGTTCACCAAGAGTGACCGCTTCGAACGGTTCCTCCGCGACCCCGGCTGCTTCCTTCGCCGCGGCCCAATAGCGTATTTTTCCTGTGCCCATGCCATCCTCACAATCAGTTTCCGCCCTATTGTGCGCCGCCCTTAACAATCTTGTTTCAGGAGACGCGCTGTTCACCTGGTGGACGCGCAATGGACGCGACTTACTCGTGGGATATCCTCACCTACAGGACCTGGGCGACGTAGCCCCCGGGTCCTTGCGTGTTTGAGGAGGCCGTAATGAGCAATCTGCTCCTGCTGACGAACGCCCTCGAGCCGTCCGCCGAGGTGTTGCCGGCCTTGGGGTTGCTGCTCCACTCGGTCCGCGTCGCTCCAGCGGAGGCGTCCGCGCTGATCGACACACCACCGGCCGACGCCGTTCTCGTGGACGCGCGTAAAGAGCTCGTGCAGGCCAAGAGCCTGTGCCGGTTGATCCGCACGACCGGGATCGACTGCCCGCTGCTGGTGATCGTCACCGAAGGCGGGCTGGCGGCGATGACCGCGGAGTGGGGCGCTGACGACGTCCTGCTCGACAGCGCCGGGCCGGCCGAGGTGGAGGCGAGACTCCGCATGGCCACCGGCCGCATCTCCCAGGCGGCGACGGAGGACGTGCCCGACGAGATCCGCAGCGGCGACCTGGCGATCGACGAGGCCACCTACACCGCGCGGCTGCGCGGCCGGGTGCTCGACCTGACGTTCAAGGAGTTCGAGCTGCTCAAATACCTCGCCCAGCACCCTGGCCGGGTCTTCACCCGCGCCCAGCTGCTGCAGGAGGTCTGGGGCTACGACTACTTCGGCGGCACCAGGACGGTCGACGTGCACGTCCGCCGCCTGCGCGCCAAGCTCGGCACCGAGTACGAGTCGCTCATCGGAACGGTGCGCAACGTCGGCTACCGCTTCGTCCCCGACCGCACCGACAGCGTGCACGCCTGAGTCTCCCCGGCGGCTCCCCGATTGACGGGAAGCCGCTCTCTGGAGTCCACTGATGTGACAGGCCGTCGTTCGGGCTGTTTCATGCCTGTCAGGTCGCGGACACCGCCGTCCCGGAGATTGGTGGTGTCGGGGTGGGTCTGTTCAGGTCGTTGGTGGACGAGGGTGCCCGCCCTCGCGTCTACCGGCGTAACGAGACGATTTTCTCCTCATTGCGGCCGGCCGCCCGCGTTTACGTCATCGACTACGGCTACGCCCGCGAATACACGCCCACCGGGGAGCGCGAGGCCATTCACGACCTGCGCGGCGACGGCGACCTCGTGGGCGAGCTGGCCTTCTGGAGCCCGGGCGAGCGGGTCAAGATCGACGCCCTGACCGAGCTGCGGGCCTGGCCGATCGACATGCGGCGGCTGCGCGAGCACGCCTCGTCGAGCCAGGCCGTCGCGACCGCCCTGGTGCAGGAGCTGTTCGCCAGGAACATGGCCGCCCGCAGGCACGAAGCCCTCGCCCGCGCCCCCGTCGCCGCCCGGCTGGCCGTCTGGCTGCTGCACCTGGACGAGCGCTACGGGCTGGCCTCGGAGTCCGCGCCGCCGCTGTCCATGGAGACGCTGGCCGACCTCGTGGGCAGCTCTCCCGACGTGGTGCAGCGCCAGCTCACGCAGTGGGTCCACCGGAACTGGCTGGTACGCCCCGGCTACCGGCGGCTGCGGATCGAGGACCCGGCGGCGCTGCGCGGCGCGGCGGGCAGCTGGGAGCACCTGTCGGCCCCCTGGGAGGGGCGGGTGACGCCGTTCCTGACCCGGCAGGGCTCGGCGGCCGGGCCGCTGCCCGTGGGCGAGGTGCCGAAGCCGCGCCAGCTCCCCGCCGACGTGTCCGACTTCACCGGCCGCCAGCAGAGCCTGGACCTGCTCACCGCCTGGCTGGAGCGCCCGCGGCGGACGAACACCATGGTCGTGCAGGGGCTGCCGGGCGTGGGCAAGACCGCGCTGGTGACGCACTGGGGGCATCTGCAGGCCGACCGGTTCCCCGACGGCCAGATCATGATCGACATGCGCGGGCAGTCGCCGAGCCAGCCGCCGATGACCGCGGTCGAGGCGCTCGGGCAGATCCTGCGCTCGCTCGGCATCGGCGAGCCCGCCTCCGACGAGGCCGAGCTGATGCTGCTCTACCGCAGCAGGATCGCGGGCCGCCGGCTGCTGCTCATCCTCGACAACGCCGCCGACCCCGCGCATGTGCGCGCGCTGCTGCCGGGCAGCAAGGACTGCGTGGTGCTGGTGACCAGCAGGACGCGGATGGCGCCGCTGCGGGCGACCGGGCACGCCGACCTCATGGACCTGCCGGTGCTCGACCCGGGCAACGCGGTGGCGCTGCTGGTCGCCGTGCTCGGGGCGGACTCGCCGCGCGCCGCCGACCGTGACGCGCTGGCCGCGCTGGCCAGGGTGTGCTCGTACCATCCGTTCGCGCTGCGGATCTCGGCGGCCAAGCTGGCCGAGAACCCCGAGCTGAGCGTGCAGTCTCGGGTGCGCGAGCTGCGCAAGCCGGAGCGGCCGCTGGTGGGCGATCCGGAGGAGGCGTTCAGGTCGGCGCTCGACCTGGCGTACGAGTCGCTGAGCCCCGGGCAGCGGCGGGCCTTCAGGCACGTCGGGCTGCTGCCTGGACGGGACTTCACGCCCAAGGTGCTGGCCGCCGCGCTCGGCGTGCCGGTGAGCGAGGCCGTGATCGCCGTGGAGGGACTGCACCGGGCGTACCTGGTGGAGCCGCTGGCCGGGCCGCGCTACCGGGTGCACGACCTGGTCAAGCGGCTGGCCAGGGAGCTGGGCAGGCACGCGGAGGCAGGCGTGCGCGAGGCCAGGGTGCGGCTGCTCGACCACTACCTGGCGGTCGCGGCCGATCCGGAGACGGCGCGCGAGTGGTTCGAGGCGGAGCGGCGTTCGCTGGTGTCGGCCGTACGGCTGGCGGAGGAGAGCCGCGCGCACGGGATGGCGTGGCGGCTGGCGGAGGCCGTGTTCGCGCCGTTCAGGCGGCTGCGCTTCTACGAGAACAACCTGGAGATCCAGCAGGCCGGGCTGTCCTCGGCGATGCAGGTGGGCAACCGGCGGGCGATCGCGCTCATGCGCAGCCACCTGGGCTCGATCCACCGGGACATCGGCCCGTCGACGCTGGCGGCCAGGTTCATCGGTGAGGCGCTGGCCGACTTCACCTGGCTCGGCGACAGCGTCGGCCGGGCCAGGGCGCTCAACGACCTGGCCGAGGTGCACGGCATCGCGGGCAACAGCGAGGAGGCGCTGCAGTGCGCGGGTGAGGCGCTCGACCTCTACCGGAAGATCGACGACCTGGCCGGGGTGGCGAGCTGCCTGCACACGCTGTCGCGGCTGCACCTGTCCCAGGAGCGGTACGAGCTGGCGCTGCAGCACGCCGGGCAGGCGCTGGACGTACGCGAGGAGATCCGCGACCGCAGGGGCACCGCGCAGAGCCTGATCATCCTGGCCAGGGTGCAGCGGAGCCTGGGCGAGCCGAACGCGGCGCTGTCGGAGGGCCTGGAGGCGCTGTCGATCTGCCATGAGCTGGGCGACGAGCACGCCGAGGCCGAGACGCTGCTCTGCCTGGCCGAGATCTACGACCTGCTGCGGCTGCAGCACGACGCGCAGCGGGACGCCGAGCGGGCCCTGGCCGGGTACACCGCCACGGGCGACCAGCACGGCTGCGGGCGGGCGCTGTGCACGCTCGGCCGGATCGCGCGCAACCGCTCGCGCTACGACGACGCGCTGGCCTGCTACGAGCAGGCGCTGACCGTGCAGGTCGAGCTGCACCACGAGCAGGGCAAGGCGGAGACGCTCGGGGACATCGGGCTGGTGCACTGGCGGCTGTCGGACTACCTGCGCGCCGACGACTACCTGAACCAGGCGCTGGCGATCAGCCGGGTGATCCGCGACGAGCCGGTGGAGGCCCGCATGCTCAACCGGCTCTCCCGCGTGCGGCGGCGGCAGGGGCTGCCGCAGGTCGGCTTCGTGTACGCGCTCGAAGCCCTGGACATCGTGCAGGGCCTGGGGAACCGGCGGGCGGAGGCCGAGGTCCAGGAGACGCTGGCGTACACGTACCTGTCGCTGGGGCAGCACAAGCCGGCGCTGAAGGCGGCGAAGGCGTCGCTGGCGATCAGGGAGGATCTGCGGGACAACCGGGCCAGCTCGCTGCTGTCGGTGGCGGTGGCGCTGCACACGGCGGGCAAGCCGGCCGCCGCGCTGGAGCCCGCCGTGGAGACGGTCGAGCTGCTGAACGAGACCGGCACCAGGGACCGGTGGGCGGCGGCGCTCACGACGCTGGCCATGGTGCTGCTCGATCTGGACCGCCCTGAGGAGGCGCTGGTCCACGCGCGGCAGTCCAGGGAGGTCCATCTGGAGTGCGGGACCAGGCGGGACCTCGGATGCGCGCTGCGGGCGCTCGGGCTGATCTCGGCGCGGCTGGGGAACATGGGGGCCGCGGCGGGATATCTGGGCGAGTCCGTGCGGACCCTTGAAGAGGTGGGGGACGTGGCGGAGGCGCAGCGGGTGGCGGAAGAACTACGCGGCCTGAGCTGAAATTTCGCTAAAAGTCGTGAAATCTCGATTGTGAGGTCGCAGATCTTCTCCGGCTCTTCTCGTTAGCTGGTGCTACCAGCGACGACAAGCGAGGTGATCCGGATGCTCAAGAACCATCTGCGTCGAGACCTTCAGTGGCTCAAGCGCCAGGCAGGCAGGGAGCGGCGGATCACGCTCATCCTGCTGACCGGCGTGCTGGCCGCCTGGGGACGCCAGCTCGCGCCGTGGCCCGCCGCACCCACGGGGTCGCAGGTGCTGCTCGGGCTCTCGTTCGTGCTCTTCGCGGGCTCGGGGCTGGCCTGGCTGGCCTCGGCGTACCTCATCACCAGGACCGTGCGGGTGCACAAGGAGCCGGTGGAGGACCTGCGCTGGGTGTCCAGGATCACCAGGAGCAAGGAGTGGGCGTTCTGGTCGGTGAGCGCCTACGTGGCCTGGCACCTGCTGCAGTTCGTCACCGCGCTGCTGCTGGACTGACCCGCTTCCCTGGCCGGGGGCGTCGGCGGGGCGTCACCTACGGAATGGGGCCGGGTGGCGTCCCGTCGTCCCGGCTTGTTCCAGGGCTTTCACCTGGATACTCGTGCCGGTATGGACGAACTGGACGATTTCCGCGGTGGTCAGCTCGGCCACGCCGAAGTCCGCGTCCGCGTGGTCGTCGCACCACCGGATGATCTTCGCCGGCTCGGCGAGCGGGCCGGCGAAGTGGACGAGGCTGACGTACCAGCGGTCGCGGATCCGGCCGTGCTCCAGGTCCCGCACGTCACGGGCGGCCAGCGCGGCGGCGAAGCGCCGCCAGAGCGTGGTCACCGTGTCGTCCTCCGGGTGGCCGTAGACCAGGACGCCGCCTCGGTGCGGGCTCACGCCCGACAGGCGGATCCGTACCGGGGGCAGATCGTCGGCGGCCTCGGCGAGCGCCGCGCCGTACGCCCGGCGGAGCGGGTCGTCCTCGGGGATCCGCGCGCGGTACGGCTCCAGGGATCTGAGCGTGACGTGCAGGGTCCGGCCGCCGTGCACCCAGTGGCCGGGGGCCTCGATGGTCGCGGCCAGCTCGGACAGCCGGCTCAGGACCTCGCCCGTGGGCCGCAGCACGGCCGCGGCGCCCCATCGCTGTGCGCCCTCCACCATGGGGACGTCGTACGTGGCCCCGCCGGACAGCAGGGCGGCTCGCCCTTCGGCTCGAAATTCGGCAAAATCGGACATCCGAGCAGTATGCGGTGATGACCTCACGAGATCAACAGGGACTTGCCGAGCGTCTGGCGGGCCTCCATGGCGGCGTGGGCGTCGGCCGCCCGGTCCAGGGGGAAGGTCTGGCCGATCACCGGGCGCAGCGTGCCCGCCGCCGCCTGCGCGAACGCCTGCCCGGCCAGGCGCAGGAAGTCCGCGGGCGAGAACGGGCCGTCCTCCATCCCGCGTATCGTGATCCCGCGCCGCTCGGCCTCCGCCTTGTCGAGGTCGGGAAAGCCGGCGGACATCCCGTGCGCGGAGAACCGGCCGCCGTCGGCGGTGACGCCGAAGGCGACGCTCCCCAGCCGTCCGCCCGCCCCGTCGAACACCAGGTCGGCGCCGCGCCCGCCGGTCAGCTCGCGCACCCGTCCGGCCCATCCCGGCTCGGCGTAGTCGATCGCGGCGTCGGCTCCCGCCTCCTCGACCGCGTCGAGCTTGCGCCGCCCGCGCGCGGCCCCGATGACGTGGGCGCCGGCCGCCTTCGCGAGCTGGACCAGCAGCAGGCCCATGCCGCCGCCGGCCGCCGTGACCAGGACGTGGTCGCCGGGCTCGATGCCGATGCGCTCGATCAGCCCGAGCGCGGTGACGCCGTCGTGCAGCAGCGCCGCGGCCTCCCGCGCCCCGAGCTCCCCCGGCACCGGGATCAGTGCCTCGGCCGGCACCGCGGCCTGCTCGGCGTAGCCGCCCCAGCCGCCGCTCCCGCCCGTGTGCGCCGCGACCGTCCGGCCCGTCCAGGCCGGGTCGACGCCGTCGCCCGTGGCGATCACCTGCCCGGCCACGCCGTTGCCCGGCACGTACGGGGGCTCGATCGGGAAGAAGCCCGCACCGGCTCCCGTACGGATCATCAGATCGACGGACAGCACGTCCGACGCCGCGACCCGGATCACGACCTGCCCTGGTCCCGCCACGGGGTCCGGGGCCCCGGCCGGGCTCAGGACTTCCGGACCGCCGAATCGGGTCGCCTGTATCACTCGCACGTGTGCCGCCCCCTCTGCCTGGTTCCCTACGCAGTCTCGGACCTCAACCGCGATCGAGGTCAAGGGGCGGGTGATTACGGAGGGCCTGAATTCTCTTGGGCTCTGGGTCAGGCGCGGAGGCCCTCTCGGACGATGGCCAGCATGCGGGCCCTGGCGACGGGATCCGCGGCCTTCCTCTCCCGGTCGATGCAGCCCGTGAGCAGGGCCTTCACGTCGGCGATGTCGGCGTCGGCGCGGATCGCCCCCGCCCGCTGCGCGCCCTCCAGGAGCTCGCGCCACGCCCCCATGACGTCGTACTTGCTCTCCGCCGCCACGGCTCCGAAGTCGAATCCGGCGCCCGCGAGCGCGTCCACCAGACCGCGGTTGGCGGCGCCCTCCCCGACCATCAGGGAGAAGAAGGCGAAGAATCCCTCCGCGGCCCCCTCGCGTCCGGCCAGCTCGGCGGCCTGCCGTACGAGCTGCTCCATGCGGCCGAGCAGGATCGCCTGGAACAGCGACTCCTTGGTCGGGAAGTGCCGGCTGACCGTCCCCGTGCCCACGCCCGCCCGGCGGGCGATCTCGTGGACGGGCACCGACAGGCCCTCCGCCGCGAACGTCTCGGCCGCCACCTCCAGGACGCGCGCCCTGTTGCGCTGGGCGTCGGCGCGCAATGGCCGGCTCATCCTGACTCCGTTCGATAGACAAGCGGGATGGGCGTCCCGTATATTCTCGAGGCATAACCGGGACGACCATCCCGATTCTACCTGTGACGGGAGACACGTCATGCGCATGGTCAAACTCGGCGGCCTCGAAGTCTCCGCCCTGGGGCTCGGCTGCATGGGGTTGAGCGAGTTCCTGGGCCCGACGGACAGGGACGAGTCGCTCACCGCCCTCAGGAAGGCCGCCGAGCTCGGCATGACCTTCCTCGACACCTCCGACTACTACGGCATCGACTTCGCCAACGAACGCCTGATCGGCGACTTCCTGGCCGAGCGGCCGCGGGAGGAGATCACGGTCGCCACCAAGTTCGCGGCGATCCGCGCGCCGGGGACCGGCGAGCTGGTGGGGGTGCGCAGCGATCCCGAGCACGTGCGCGCCGCCTGCGAGGCGAGCCTGCGCCGCCTGGGCACCGGCCACCTCGATCTGTACTACCTGCACCACCCCGACTACACCACGCCGATCGAGGACACGGTGGGCGCCATGGCCGAGCTGGTCGCCGCCGGCAAGGTCCGGCACCTGGGGCTGTCCAACGTCTCCGCCGCCCAGCTCCGCGCCGGTCACGGGGTGCACCCCATCGCCGCCGTGCAGAACGAGTGGTCGCTGTTCTCCCGCGACGACGAGTCCTCGGTGGTGCCGGTCTGCGCCGAGCTCGGCATCGGGTACGTCGCGTATGCGCCGTTCAGCCGCGGCTTCCTGACCGGGAAACACCTCTCCACCGACGGCTTGGCCGAGGATGACGTGCGGCGCGAGCTGCCCAGGTTCGAGCCCTCGAACGCGGCACGCAACGCCGCCCTGCTCGCCCCCGTCCGGCGCGTCGCCGAGGCGCGGGGCGCGACGATGGCCCAGGTCGCGCTCGCCTGGCTGCTGCACCGGCGGGAGGCGCACGACGTCCAGGTCGTGCCGATCCCGGGCACCCGCAGCCCGGTCCGGCTTCTGGAGAACGCCGGCGCGATCGACGTGAAGCTGACCGGCGACGACCTCGCCGCCCTCGAACCCATCTCCGCCCAGGTGGCCGGGGACCGCATGCCGCCGCCCCCGGATCTGAGCTGAGCCTGGCTCAATTGCGGGCGATCGCCGGGAAGGCGGCCTTGTGCGGCCCGGTGTCCGGGTCGAACTCGTGGCGGATCCTGGCGCAGTCGTCCAGCAACGCGCCCTGCAGCGCCCTGAACTCCTCGCTGTCCGTCCGCCCGAACGCGTGGGCCAGCTTGGACTGCAGGCGCTCGCCCTCGTCCAGGGCGGCGCACAGGTCGTACAGGTCCTCTTTCCTGCCGTGGCCGATCTGGAGGCGGCTGAAGGCGCGGAAGATGCGCGACAGGACCATCAGCTGCTCCGCCAGAGCCCTCGGAAGGTCCGCCCCCTCCTCGCCCGGCAGGCCGCGTACGCCCGCTATCAGGTCCATCAGGCCGCGCGCGATCCCCCTGAGCTGGTGGCAGGCGTGGTCCAGGCAGGTGGCGGCGGCGGCCACCTGGCGCAGGCGGCGGTCGTACCGGCGACGGCGGCGCAGCGCCAGGCGCACCGACTCCGCCGCCTGGTCCGCGGACTCCTTCGTGTCCTCCAGCCGCTGCGACAGGCTCCTGGCCCGCTCCAGCCACTCGCGGGCCATGTCCTCGTCCCAGCCCTTCCCGAGCCCCTTGGCCATGTCCTCGGCCAGCTCGGCCAGCTCGCCGGACAGGCCGCACACCTCCCTGACCGCCTCGTCCACGAAGCGCGGCGGGAGCACCAGCAGGTTCGCCACGATGCCCAGCCCGGCGCCCAGCAGCACGTCGGCGAGCCGTTCGAAGCCGTAGGTCTTCCCCAGCGCGAACACCAGCAGCGCCGTGATCGGGATCTGCACGTTCTGGGCCGGAAGGTTGAGCAGCCTGGTCAGCACGAGCCCGGCGACGACCAGCACCGCCAGCGTCGCCGCGTTGATGCCGATCAGCCAGGTCACGGCGGTTGCCGCGCCCACCCCGACGAGCACGGCACCGACCTGCTGGAATCCCCTGATCATCGTGCTGTACGCCGTCGCGGAGACCGTCAGGAGCACGCCCACCGGCACGAGGATCGGCAGGTCCAGCTTGAGCACATAGGCGGCCAGCCACCAGCCCAGCACGCAGGTGCCGGTGACCTTGACGGTCTGGACGAGCGCATCCCGTTCCATCCGCAGCCAGCGCCGGAAGCCGAGGGTCCGCAACCGCCCGAGCGCCGCCGCCCCGCCCTTGACGACGCGTTCGAGCGGGGCGGCGGGCAGGTCGATCCTGCGCCCGGAATCCGTCTCCATGACAAGGTCCCTGCCCAGGGACGCAGCGGATAGAGCTGGGCTTATGCGGGTAGCGGCAAGGCTGAGGGAGGTGGCACGTGTCCGGCGACCTGATCGTTCCCGACGCCGCTCAAGGAGTGGTGATCTTCGCGCACGGCAGCGGCAGCGGCCGGCACAGCCCGCGCAACCGGTACGTGGCCGGCGTGCTCAACGAGGCGGGGCTGGGCACGCTGCTGTTCGATCTGCTCACGCCGGAGGAGGAGGCCGATCGGGCGAACGTGTTCGACATCGGGCTCCTGGCGGCCCGGCTGCTGGAGCGTACCGGCTGGGTGCGCGCGCGACCCGAGGCCGCAGGGCTGGCGATCGGGTACTTCGGCGCCAGCACCGGCGCGGCGGCGGCGCTGTGGGCGGCGGCCGAAGCGGAGGGCGAGATCGCCGCGGTCGTCTCACGCGGCGGCCGGCCCGATCTGGCGGGCGCGCGGCTGTCAGCGGTACGCGCGCCGACCCTGCTCCTCGTGGGCGGCCGGGATCCGGCGGTGGTGGAGCTGAACGAGCAGGCGCAGCGGAGCCTGGGCGCGGAGAGCCGGATGATCGTGGTGCCGGGGGCGACCCATCTGTTCGAGGAGCCGGGGGCGCTGGAGGCGGTGGCCGGGCACGCCCGGGACTGGTTCGGCACCCACTTCGCGGGGCCGCGCGAACGGACGCGCGCTTAGCGGGGCCACGCGCTTTAGCGGGGCCGTGCGCTTTAGCGGGGCCGTGCGAACGGACGCTTGCTTAGCGCGGCGGCGCTGTGATGGGGGTCGCGCCCGTGGCTGTGGCGGTCAGGCGCTCGTAGACCTCGGCCGCCGTCGTCTCGCAGCCCAGCCGGTGCCCGGTCAGCTCCCCGTGGTCGTCGCTGGACCCCGTCACGGCCAGCCCGAGGTCACGCGCCAGCCCGCGAACGTGCTCCCGCGCGCCGGCGTCGTGATCCAGATGGTCGGCCTCCACCCCGAAGAGCCCGGCCGCCGCCAGCTCGGCGATCCACTCGTCCGGCACGACCTGGCCGCGCTCGACCGCCTTCGGATGGGCCAGCACCGCCACCCCGCCGGCCGCCCGCACCAGGCGCACCGCCCGATCGGGCGCGAGCGCGTAACGGGTGACGTAGGCGCGGCCCCCCGTACCGATCCATTCCGGGGTGAACGCGAGCTGCGGGTCGGTGATCGCCCCGGCCGCGACCATGGCGCGGGCGATGTGCGGCCGCCCGACCGGCCCGCCCGCGGCCAGCTCGGCCACCTGCTCCCAGGTGACCGGCACGCCCAGCTCGACCAGCCGCTCGACGGTCACCCGGCCGCGCTCCTCGCGGGCCTCCCTGATGCGTACGCACTCCGCCTGGAGCTCGGGCTCCAGCGGATCGAAGAGGTAGGCGAGCAGATGGATGCTCTGCCCGGCCCGCCGGCAGGACAGCTCCATGCCCGGCACCAGCGTCAGCCCGGCGGGCAGGGCCTCGATCGCCGCCCGGTGCCCGGCGACGGTGTCGTGGTCGGTCAGCGCGAGCACGTCGAGCCCCCGCTCGCGAGCCCGGCGCACCACGTCCGCCGGGGGCTGTGTCCCGTCGGACGCGGTGCTGTGGCTGTGCAGATTTATGCGCATCGTCGTCGATCGTAGGCCGTCACACCGCGACGGTGCCCAGGGTCCTGCCGTCGAAGGTCTCGATGGTGAAGTGGTTCAGGTCGGATTGGGGGAGGCTGGTGCCTCCGTGCAGGACGAGCGGATCGGGAGAGCCGGGCACGCCGTACCCCTTGGCCGGCACCCCCCAGCTCGCCACGACCTCGGAGCGGCCGTCGTCGCCGACCGCCAGGAGGCGGCACTGCAGCGGGCCCTGGACGCCTTTCAGCTCCAGCGCGACATGGGTGCCCCAGCCCTTGTCCTCCAGGCCGACGACGCCGGACACGCCGGACGAGGAGTCGGACAGCGCGTACGTGTGGCCGGTCATGAGCAGGTCGCGGGCCGGGCCGTGGACGCTGTCCGGGTTCGGGGCGCCGGTCATGGAGCTGATGGCGAGGAAGACCCCGGCCGCGACGACCAGGCACGCGGCGGCGGACATGAACGTACGGTGCATCCGGCGGCGCCGCCGCTCCGTGGCGGCCCGGCGGACCAGGAGGGACTCGACCTGCGGATCCGGCATGCTGGGCAGCAGGTCGTCCGGATGCACACCCTTGATCAGCTCACCCATCGCCGCGAAGGCCCCTACTTCGTCGGCGCAGCTATCACATCCCCGTAGATGGTGTTCGAACTCTGCCCGCTCCCCTTGGTCGAGCAGGCCGAGCGCGTACGCGGCCACGTCCTCGTGACGCACCTCCGTCATGGCAACGTCACCCCCCTTTCTTCGAGCGCCACGCGCAGCGCGCGCATGGCGTAGTACACCCGTGACTTCACCGTGCCGACCGGCACCCCGATCGCTTCAGCCGCATCCTGAGCCGTCCGATCCAGCAGAAACGTTTCCGTGAGCACCTGGCGGTGGGCAGGTGAGAGCGAGAGCATCGCGTCCGTCACGACGATCTCGCGGAGCAGGCGCTCGTCCTCGGCGGCCACGGGCTGGACGCGGTCGGAGATGTCCTCGACGGTGTCGAGCGGGCGCGCGCCTGAACGGCGGTGGTTGTCGATGACGACGCGGCGGGCCACCGTAGCCAGCCAGGGCATCAGCGAACCTGACTCGGTCCGCAGGTCGTGGAGGTTGCGCCAGGCGCGTACCAGGGTTTCCTGTACGACGTCTTCGGCCCAGCGTCGATCGCCGCCCGTCAACCGGACGGCGAACGCCATCAGGGGGGCGCCGTATTCGCGGTAGAGGGCTCGGACCATGGCCTCGTCGGTCACGCGGTGATTCACAAGGGTGTGAGCTCCTTGCGCTGCTGATTTCCTGAAATATCGCGCTGATATTGGAATTGTTACTCTAGCCACCTACAGGGGCCTGAGGCAGGTACTTTGCCTCTCTCGCTATGCATCTAGATTTAGTGCATAAATCGTGCGCGACCCCCCGAAGCGGGGATTATGATCATTAGGTTGGCCATTAGCGATCTTGTAACGACTTCCGCGCGTCCGATGCCCAGGTAACGAGGAAGCCGATCGGGGCCGCCCGCTGCTCTCATCGTCGGCGGCCGCTCGTGCGGGAACCGGACGATCCGCGCCGGTGGCCCTCTTGCGCCGCCGCCCTTCCCGCCTCTGCTGCTTGAATCTGGACTAAATTCCGTTTTGCACAAAAATGCGCGCTTTTCAGCGGGAGCGCCAACCTGATGGAAATTCGTACCGGTCAGAGTGACGAAAAGTACAGCGGCGCGTGGCCCCGGATCGAGCGGATCGATGAGCGGCGAGGGCGAGTCAGCTGTAACGGCGCTCCTGCATGGGGCCGGCACCGCCCAGAGCCCTCTTGGGCGGTGCCGTGTCATGGTCCGCCTCCGGATACGGATCATCCTGCGGCGGTGCCGTGCCGTAGTCCTCGTCCGGGGTGGGATCCGACGAGGGAGCCGTGCCGTAGCCGTCGTCCAGGGGAGGCGCCGTGTCATAGTCGTCCTCCGGAGCCGAGTCCGATGGAGGGGCTGTGTCGTAGCCCTCTTCCGACGGAGGTGTCGTGGCGGGGCTCTTCTTCGGGACCGGGGCCGGCGAGGACTGCTCGACGCGGACCGGTCTTGTGGTGGTCGCCGGAGAGACGCCATCCGTCAGCGCGAACGCCACGGACGCCGCGACCGTCGCCGCCAGGACGCCGGTGAGCACTCCTAGGCCGAGTGGCTTCATCCCGCGCTCCCTATCCGGATCTGCAGCGGCTCGCCGAGGCTCGCGTTCTGGGCCCCTCCCTGGCGGGCCTGACCGGCGATCATGGTGACGGCTGCGGCCAGGGCCGCGACGATCAGGATGCCGATCACGATGCCGGCGAGGAACGGCGGACGACGCCAGAGCGGCGCGGACGGCGTCTCGAGGACCTCCGGCTCGAACAGTCGTCGATTGAGCTCGGCCGCCCTGAGACGGCCTGCTTGCAGCCGGTCCGAACCGAGTGGGCCCGGTCCGAGGCGGTCCGGCTCGATGCGGGTCCCTTCCATCCAGTTCGGCTCGATGGGGCTTGGTTCCAGCCAGTCCGGATCGACGTCGCTTGATTCCGGCCAGTCAGGCTCGACGTGAGCCGGCTTCAACCGGTCCAACCCGAGCTGAGCGGACTCCACCTGCTCCGACCTGGCACGAGCCGCGCCCCTGCGAGCCGACCGGCCACGACGCGATTCCCGCCGGGCCGATGCGAAATGGCCGGCTTCCAGCTGATCCGGCTCAACACGACCCGGCGCCACCCGATCCGAGCGGACGTGCTCCTGATCCACCCGATCGGATCGGACACGGGATTGATCCGCCCAATCCGGACGGACGCCTGCTTGATCGACCCGATCCGAGCGGACGCGAGCCTGATCCGCCCGGTCCGAGCGGGATCCGGGTGGCTCCGGCCGGGTCGAGTCGGTACGGCCGGGTCCGAGCTGGACCGGCCCGTAGCCGCCCAAGTCCACCCGAGCCGACCAGACACGAGCCGGGTCGCCACCGCCCGGCGTTCCCTCCCGGGCCGTGCCCTTCCGCGTCGTCCCCTCACCTGCCGCTTCCGCCCGAGCCGTCGCCTCCCAGGCCGCCTCGGCCCGAGCGGCGGCCCCTGCGCGGGCCCGCTTCGATCGGGGCGGCTGGGCACGGGCGGGCTCGGGCTCCGGTTCGTACGGTCTCGTGCGGTTCTCCGCCTCCAGCAGGAGGTCGTTCAGCGTGGCGCGCTGAGGGGTTCCCGGGTAGCCGAGAAGGGTGTGCACCAGATCGACGGCGGTCGGGCGGGTCGAGGGGTCCCGGCGGTGACAGTCGCCGATCATCGTGCACAGCCTGGGGAGCAGCCAGTCGAGCCCGGGTTCGGGGCCCTGCCACTGCCCGGTCGCGGCGAACACGATCACGTCCGCCCAGTCCAGTACGTCGCTCGACGGGAACTGGCTGTCGCGCGGCCCGGGAGCGAAGGACACCTGCCCCCGGGCCCCGATCATCACGTTCCGCGGGTTGAGCCGCAGGCCGGCGATCCCGGCCAGGTGCAGCCGCGCCATCGTGGCGGCGCTGCCGAGCGCGAACAGGTAGAGCGCCTCGCCCTCGATCGGCCCCGCAGCCCGTACGATGTCGGCCACCGAGTCGCCGTCTTCCACGTAATCGCGCGGCGTGAGCGCCAGCCCGCCGCTCCATCCCTGAAATTCCATCGCCATTCCCGTCCAAGCTGGTCACCGCTTGCGGGCACACCGATGTTCGCGCAGGTGGGTCGGCATTTTTCCGGCCATCGGCGAGTGCCGTTTCCGTCTCGTTGTACGCCGCCACCGCAGGGCGGGTTCAACCGCCGCGGGGTAAATCTTCGCGACCGACGAAATGGTTATGGCAGAGCGGCGCACACGTACCCCGAACCGGCGTCCGGTCACAGCGGCGGGACTGCGGTGAACAGTTCGTAGCTGTGCCCGTTCGGGTCGCGCACGTACACGCCGCGCCCGCCGCCGAGGTGGTTGATCTCGCGGTCCCAGCCGTTCATGGGGCCGGAGCCGTAGTCGATCGACGTGCCGCGCCGCAGCCGGTCCAGCACCGCGTCGAACGTGGCGTCGTCCACCAGGAAGGCGTAGTGACCCGGCTGGGCGAGGTGGCGGTCGTCGAAGTCGAGCGTCAGGTCGTCGTTCACCCTGACGGGGGCGAACGGGCCCGCGGGCACGCCCACCCGCAGCCCCAGCAGATCGGCGAAGAACGTGGCCGCCGCGTGCCTGTCGGCGGCGGGCACGATCAGGTGGTTCATGGTGATGGTCATTCCGGCATCCCTCTCTCGAATGCATGCGATTTGCACACAATAACATGTGCGATTCGCATGGGATTTGCCGTAGGGTGTGGGGCATGGGAGTGGCGGAGGTGGACGGCGGGCCCGCCCTGTTCAGGCTGGTGCGCTTCTGGTCGCGGCGATGGGCCGGGCGGGCGTCGGAGGAGCTGACCGGGGAGTCGCGCCACGTGCAGCACATCCTGGTCGTGGAGGCCGCCTGCACGAGCGCGGACGAGGGCGAGCCGCCCACCGTGGGCACCGTCGCGCACCAGCTCGGGCTCGACCACTCGGGGGCCAGCCGCATGGTGAAGGACGCCGTGGAGGCGGGTTACCTGGCCCGCGACACCTCCGCACGCGACCGCCGCCGGGCCTCGCTGCGGCTCACGGAGAGCGGGCACGCGTTGCTGGCCGGGTCGCGCCAGTGGCAGCGGGAGGCGTTCGAGGAGCTGACCGCCGGGTGGGAGGAGGCGGATCGGCGGCAGTTCGGGGCCTACCTGCGCCGGCTGGCCGACGACGTCGGGGCCTGACCGCCTCCCGCCGTACCGGCGTGGAGGCGGGCGATCGGGAGCAGCGCCGCCACGGTGAGCACGCCCAGCAGGCCGAACGCGAGCCGGAAATCCCCCGTCGCGTCCCGCAATGCGCCCACCAGGACCGGGCCAGGGCCGCGCAGGCGTAGCCGACGAAGAAGGCCAAGGCGCTGATCCGCCCGGCCTCGGCGGCGTCCCGGCTGACCACCACCGGCAGGGTGAGCACCAGCGTGAACAGGCCCCCGTGGCCGACCCCGAGCCCGGCGATCCACAGCCACGTCACCGCGCCGGGCGCGACGGCCAGGCCCAGGAAACCGGCGGCGATCAGCAGGGTCGTGATCGCCAGCCCGGTCCGCTTGTCCCGGCCCTCGCCGAGCAGCGCGGGCACGGCCAGCATGGCCACGACCTGGACGGAGATCATCGCGGTCAGCAGGACGCCGACGGCGACCGTACCGATGCCGCCGCTCTCCTGCAACAGCGGCGAGCGCCACCGTGGCTGGCTCACGACAGCAGACTGACCTCGGCCCGCCCCCTGCTGGGGCCGGGTCAGGGCTGCTGGGCGGGCCGGAGGACGGCCTCCATGTCTTCGAGCGAGGCCAGCGTCCCGGCGAGCCTGCCGCGCTCGCTCTCGGAGAGGGTGAGCGCGCGGGCCCGGGCGAGAGCGTCATCGGCGGCGGCGGGGGCCTCGGCGCGGAGTGCGAGCTCGGCGCGGTAGGCGAGCGCTTCGAGCAGCTCGGCCGCCGTCGCGGTGTCCTTGTCCCGCTCCAGGGCCGCGTCCAGGATCTGAGCCGCCCGTACGTGCTTGCCGTGGGAGTCGCCCATCACCACCGCCCGCTGCAGAGTCGTCATGAGCTTGCCGGCGACCACCCCCTTCGCCCCGGGCTCCTCGGGCGTGGGTTTGGCGGCCATGATCCTGATCCAGTTGCCGCCGGGGTCGATGACGGTGAATCCGGAATGGTTCTCGGCGTTCTTGCGCTTGCGGGGCCGGGTCATCCGGGGGATCCCGGAGACCAGGAGTTTGCCGTGGACTTTCCGCATGCCCGCGGCGAACGCCTCGAAGAGCTCCCCGGTGTCGGGCACGATGACCAGGCAGGACCCGTAGGAGTCCGCGGGGTCGAAGTCCGGCATGCCGAAGAAGTGGAGCTGGAGGTCTTCGCGTTCGAGTGACACGTACGGGTTCGGGCGGACCTGGTAGTAGGCCCGGGTGAAGCCCAGCATGGTGTAGAACTCGACGATCTCGTCGATGGACCGGCAGGGCAGCAGCGGCACGGTGATCTCGTTGGCCATGGGTTTCTCCGTCCGATGGAGATTGGGTCGCGGTGACCGGCGGGCCGCTATTCGGCCGGCCGGGTGGGTGCGGGGTCCTCGCCGGCCATGGTGAACGCCCCTTCTTCCAGGCGGCGGATCAGCCGGTGGGTCCATTGGGCGCCGGTGTCGGCGGTGGTCAGCCACAAGGACAGGACCTCGCCGATCGGCCCCCAGGTGTCCAGATCGGTCTCCGCGGGCAGGTGCGAGGTGATGCTGGTGCGCCACTCGTGCATCGCGTCGGCCCGCCGGCGCAGCATCTCCAGGGCACGCTCCCGGGGAAGGTCCTCGATCAGGCCGACGGCCGCGCCCAGCACGTCCAGGCTCGGCTCGCGATCGGCGAGAGCCCGGCCCAGGAGGGCGAAGTATTCCTGCTCGCCTTCGCCGGTCAGCTCGTACTCGATCCGCGGCGGACCCCCGGCCTCCGAGGGGACCGTCTCGTGCGTCACCAGCAGTCCTTGCCCGGCCATGCTCTTGAGCGCGTGATACACCGAGCCCGACGTGGCCGTGGACCACTCGTGCGCACCCCACGACTCCAGATCCGCGCGAACCTGGTAGCCGTGGGCGCGTCCGCGCCTGCGCAGCGCCCCCAGAACCAGTAGCCGTACCGACTTCATCGAGCTCCCCAGAAAACCTCAGCTAGCCAAATTTGGCTAGCCTCTCCAAGAGAGCGTACCAGGCTTGACCTTGACGCGACGTCAACGTGTCCAATGGGAGGTGATCACCCCAAAGGAGGAGGAAACCCGATGGTCAGAGCGGTGTTGCGGATCGTGGGATTCGAGCTGAAGGGCTTCGGCGCCATCGGGCTGTGGGTCGTGCGCCGCCGGCTCGGCGTGCCCGCGGGCGCGACCGCCGCGACGTACGCCAAGGAACAGTCGTTCATGCTGATCCTGATGCTGTTCGCGATGGCGATCGAGACGGTGGTCATCGATCTGCTGCTGGTCGCGTTCGAGGTCCCGGCCGCGGTGCGCTACCCGGTGCTGATCGCCGACGTGTACGGCCTGCTGTTCGGGGTCATGCTCGCCGCCGCCTGCGTCACCCGGCCCCACGTCGTCACCGAGGGCGAGCTGCGCATCCGGTACGGAACCTACTTCGACCTGCGCGTCTCCCGCGACCTGATCGCCGCCGTGCACACCAGCCGCAGGTACAACGAGGGCAAGATGGTCTCCGCCGAGGACGGGCGGCTCTCCGTGGCGGTCGCGTCGCAGACGAACGTGACGATCGAGCTGACCGAGCCGATCACCTTCGTCCGCCCGCTGGGCAGGCGCGGCGAGGCGAGCACGATCCGGTTCTTCGCCGACCAGCCGCAGATCGTCGTGGCGGCACTGCGGGAGGGGCAGCCCGTGCGGTCGTAGCGCGAACCAGGCCGGTCGTAGCGACGAACCAGGCCGGGAACGGCGGATCCCTAGGCGAACCCCTTTTGCGGGGTTACGTTCCATACAGCACCATCTCGGGATCTTCCACCCTCGACCTCGGATGGAGGCGCCGCCATGCCGCTCACCTGGAGAAAAGGCATGAGATCACCCATCGTCGCGGCGATCGCAATCCTCTCGTTAACCATGGCGGGCCTGCCCGCCCAAGCCACCGCAGCCGCCGCCCCGGACCTCTCCCTGGCCAACGTCAAAGCCCACCTGTCCCAGCTCCAGTCCATCGCCACCGCCAACGGCGGCAACCGGGCGCACGGCCGCTCCGGCTACCTGGCCTCGGCGAACTACGTCATGGGTCAGCTCGACGCCGCCGGATTCAGCACCGTCCTCCAGTCGTTCACCTACAACGGCGCCACCGGCTACAACGTCATAGCCGACTGGCCGGGAGGCGACCCCAACGACATCCTGATGACCGGCGCGCACCTCGACAGCGTCACCGCGGGCCCCGGCATCAACGACAACGGCTCGGGCAGCGCGTCCATCCTGGAGACCGCGCTCGAAGTGGCCCGCCAGTCGCTCCAGCCGGCCAAGCACCTGCGGTTCGCCTGGTGGG
Source organism: Nonomuraea rosea (assembly GCF_039539705.1). NCBI lineage: Bacteria > Bacillati > Actinomycetota > Actinomycetes > Streptosporangiales > Streptosporangiaceae > Nonomuraea > Nonomuraea rosea. Next base: position 693,015 of record NZ_BAABDQ010000001.1, read on the forward strand.
GCGCGGAGGAGCTGGGGCTGCGCGGCTCGCAGTTCTACGTCAGCAACCTGCCGGTCGCCGAGCGGGCGAAGATCAAGGGGTATCTGAACTTCGACATGGTCGGCTCGCCGAACGCCGGATATTTCGTCTATGACGGCGATAATTCCGACGGCACCGGCTCAGGTCCCGGCCCGGCCGGCTCCGCGGCGCTGGAGCGGACCATCCAGGACTACTTCACCTCGATCAGCGTCCCGACCAGGGGCACCGACTTCGACGGGCGCTCCGACTACGGGCCCTTCATCGCGGTCGGCATCCCGGCCGGCGGCACGTTCACCGGCGCCGAGGGCATCAAGTCCGCCGCCCAGGCCACGTTGTGGGGCGGCACGGCAGGACAGGCGTTCGACGTCTGCTACCACCGCGCCTGCGACACGACGGCCAACATCAGCGACACCGCGCTCGACAGGAACGCCGACGCGATCGCCTACACGGTGTGGACGATCGCCACCGCCGTACCGCCGGCCGTGGTCTGGCAGGACACGTTCGAGACCGCGACCGGGTGGACCGTCAACCCGAACGGGACGGACACCGCCACACTCGGGCAGTGGGAGCGCGGCGACCCAGAGGCCACCACCTCCAGCGGCGCCAAGCAGCTCGGCACCACCGTGAGCGGCGTGAACGACCTGGTCACCGGCAGGCCGGCGGGCACCTCGGCGGGCGCGTTCGACGTCGACGGCGGCATCAGCTCGATCCAGTCGCCGCCGATCACGCTGCCCACCGGCACGCTGAACCTGTCGCTGTCGTGGTACCTGGCGCACGGCTCGAACGCCTCCAGCGCCGACTACCTCCGCGTCCGTGTGGTCGGCAGCACCACGGCGACCGTGCTCCAGCAGCTCGGAGCGGTGTCCGACCGTGACGGCGCGTGGGCGGCGACGACCGTCGGCCTCAACGCCTTCGCCGGTCAGACCGTCCGCATCCTCATCGACGTGGCCGACGCCTCAGGAGCCTCCCTGGTCGAGGCCGGCGTGGACGACGTCAAGATCACTCGATAGCTCCCCCGCGGGCCCGGTCGTATCGGCCGGGCCCGCCATACCTCGTGGAGCCGTGCCATGGCACACCAGTCATCCTCCCGTGCTCGAAAAGCAGCCAGAAGAGCGGCGCTCCCCTTCATGGCCGCCGTCCTGCTCGCCGGGGTGCTGACCCCGGCCGCCGAAGCGGTCGCGCCGCGCGACCGGGAGATCGAGAAGATGGTCCAGCAGGTCGACGCACGCAACCTGGGGCGGATCATCGCCAAGCTGGCGTCGTTCGGGACCAGGCACACGCTGTCCAGCCAGGACGACCCCGTACGCGGCATCGGCGCCGCCAGGGACTGGATCCACGCCGAGCTCTCCGGGATCGCCGCCACCTCGGGCGGGCGGATGACCGTGGAGAAGGAGTCGTTCGTCCAGCCCGTCTCGCCGCGCGTCCCCGTCCCCACCGTGATCACGAACGTGGTCGCCACCCTGCGCGGCACCCAGGACGCCTCCTCGGGCCGCACGTACGTCGTCAGCGGCCACTATGACTCCCGCTGCTCCGATGTCATGAACGCCACCTGCGACGCCCCGGGCAGCGACGACGACGCCTCGGGCGTGGCGGTCGCCATCGAGGCCGCCAGGGTGATGGCGACCCGCACGTTCGACGCCACCGTGGTCTTCATGGCCGTCGCGGGCGAGGAACAGGGCCTGTACGGCTCCGCGTACCACGCCCAGCAGGCCAAGCAGAACAACGTCGACATCCAGGGCATGTTCACCAACGACATCGTGGGCAGCGCGGACGGCGAGAACGGCCGTGACCCGAAGGCCGTCCGCGTCTTCTCGGAAGGCGTGCCCACCTCGGAGACCCCGGCCCAGGCCGCCGTCCGCCAGTCCGTCGGCGGCGAGAACGACGGCGTCTCCCGCCAGCTCGCCCGCTTCGTCAACGAGACCGCCCGGCAGTACGTGCCCTCGTTCGACGCCCGCATGTACTACCGCAGGGACCGCTACCTGCGCGGCGGCGACCAGATCCCGTTCCTCCAGCAGGGCTACGCCGCCGTGCGCTTCACGGAGGTGCACGAGGACTACCGGCACCAGCACCAGGACGTACGGGTGGAGGACGGCGTCCAGTACGGCGACCTGCTCCCCTTCGTCGAGAACGACTACGTGGCCCGGGTCACGCAGGTGAACCTGGCCGCGCTGGCCGCACTCGCCCGCGCCCCCCGCTCCCCCGGCCGGGCGGCCGTCGTCACCAGCAGGCTCACGAACGACACCGACCTGCGGTGGGACGCGAACCCGGAGCCCGACGTCGCCGGCTACGAGGTGCTCTGGCGGGACACGACCGCGCCCTCGTGGACGCATTCGCGCTTCGTCGGCGACGTGACCTCGTACACGGTGGCGGGGTTGTCGAAGGACAACTTCCAGTTCGGCGTGCGCGCGGTGGACAAGCAGGGCCACCGCAGCCCGGTGAGCTATCCGGCGCCCGCGAGCTGAGGGGGCGCGGGGCCGCCGTGCGGCGGCCCCGCGCCCGATGGTCAGCTCACGCTCTCCACCGCGTGGGCGGTGGTGGCGGCCCGCTTGGCCGCCGCCGCCGTCCTCGGCGGGATGGAGCTCAGGTTGAAGGCGTACCTGGCCATGGAGTCGGCGATCGCGTCGGCGTCCACGTCCAGCGCGGTCGCGTTGATGTTGGCGATCGTGTCGCACGCCTGGTGGTAGCAGACGTCGTACGCGACCCCGGCCGTGCCGCCGAACAGGGCCGCCTCCTCGGCCGTCTTGATGCCCTCCGCACCGGTGAAGATGCCGCCCGACGGGATGCCGACCGCGATGAAGGGGCCGTAGTCGGAGCGGCCGTCGAAGTCGGTGCCCACGGTGGGCAGGTTGCGGGTGCCGTAGAAGGCCTGGAGCTGCTGCTCGATCTGGGCGGATCCGGGCGGTCCCGGCGGTGAGCCTTCGGCGTCGGAGTCGTCGCCGTCGTAGAGCTTGTAGGCGTAGTTGGGCGAGGCCACCATGTCGAAGTTCAGGTAGACCTTGATCCGGTCGCGCTGCGCCTGGGACAGGGACGCGACGTACTGGTCGGAGCCGAGCAGGCCGATCTCCTCACTCGCCCAGAAGGCGAAGCGGAGCTTGTGCTTGACCGGGTAGAGCGCCATCTCCTCGGCGACCTCCAGGATGGCGGCGGTGCCGGAGCCGTTGTCGTTGATGCCCGGTCCCGCGGGGACGCTGTCGAGGTGCGCGCCGGTCATCACGACGTTGCGCGGGTCGCCGAAGCGGGACTCGGCGATGACGTTGTCGTTGGTGCCGAGCACGAGCGTCGCGTCGACCTTGAGCCGGACCGTCGCGCCGGCCGTGGCGGCCAGCTCGTTGCCCACGGCGAAGTCGGCGAACACCATCGGCACCCCGGCCCGCCACTCACCGATGTCCAGCGGGAACGCGTCGGTCCTGCCCGGCTGGCCCTCGTTGAACACGATGATCCCGGAGGCCCCCGCGACGCCCGCGTTGCGGATCTTCTGCGCGAAGGCGCAGGTGCCACGCTGGATCAGGGCGATCCGGCCGGCCACGAACCCGGCGAAGTCCGCCGCCTCGCAGCCGCTGGTCGAGGTGGGCGTCGGGGTCGGCGGCAGCGTCAGGTCCACACCCTGGACCTGCGCGGTCACGTCTCCGGCCGGTGACGGCTGGAAGGTGAAGAAGTCCTCGTTCGGCGCGTACGTCTTGGCGGACGGCGCGGTGAGGTTCAGCGTGGGCGGGCTGTTCTCGGTCCAGCTCTCCACGAAGTTGGTCGGCTGCAGCGTGACCTTGTAGCCGGCTTTGCGCAGCTTGCCCGCCACGTAGTCGCGGGAGGCGTCGTAACCGGGCGTGCCCGCCGCGCGGGTGCCGCCGTTCGCGGTGGCGATGGCCTGTAGCGCGTCCAGGTGCTTCTTGACGTTCGAGCCCTTGACCTGCTTGACGAGTAACTTGGCGAAAAGGTCGTCCAGCCCTCCCGCGTTGGCCGGAGTGGCCATGGCCATGGGTAAGGCCAGAGCCATGATCATTGCGATGACGATTCTGCGCATGAAGGTTTTCCCCCTGGTGACCAGGAACACGGACATTTCCCCCGAGCCGCGAACGGAACGTAACCCGGCCGGGAATCGCTGGGAAGACCCACTAATGCGTCAAAATCCGGACATAGCCGCTTACTCGCTGCGGCGCTCCCGGGCGCGGCGCTTGCCCTCGTGCATCGCCTGTACGCGGGCGATCGGGATCGTGTGCCCCTCCTCGACCAGGTCGGCGGGCAGCCGCTGCGGCTCGGGCATGAGCTCGGCCCACGGGTCCGCGCCCTTGAGCAGCCCGGCCGCCGTGTGGATGGTGAAGTCGCCCGGCGCGACCCGGTCGAGGTCGTCCCAGGGCACGGGGAAGGAGACAGGGGCGCCGGGACGCACGCGGGGGCTGTAGGCGGCCACCACCGTGGCGCCGCCCGCGCGGGTCGAGTCGAGGAACACCTTGCCCGCGCGGTCCTCGCGGATGAACGCCGTCGTGGCCAGCGCCGGATCCACCCGCTCGGCGCGGGCGGCCACGGCGCGCGTGGCCGCCGCCAGGTCCTCCACCGGGATCCCCGCCACCACGGGCACGAACACGTGCACGCCCTTGGCCCCGCTGGTCTTCACCGCGCCCGTCAGCCCGGCGTCGTCGAGCGCCTGGCGGACCAGCAACGCGCCGCGCACGGCCAGCGAGAAGGCCTCGCTGCCCTCGGGCGGATCGAGGTCGAGCACCAGGTGGGTGAAGTGGTCGCCGGCGAACAGCGCCGGGTGGTATTCCACCGCCCGCTGGTTGGCGAACCACAGCAGGGTTTTCCTGTCGTCGCACAGCGCGTACGTCACCTGCCTGCGGGACGCCTCGGCCCAGTGGGCGACCGACTTCACCCACTCGGGGGCGTACTTGGGCAGGTTCTTCTGCATGAACGGCGGCTGCCCCGGGCGTACCCGGATCACCGACAACGCCCGGCCGCGCAGGGCGGGCACGATGCGGTCGCTGACCGCGTCGAGATAGTCGACCAGGTCGCGCTTGGTCGCGCCCGCCTCGTCGAACAACGGCTGGTCGAGGTTGGTCAGTGCCACCCCGTCACGCGTCTCATCGCTGGCCACCCGCCCTACGATGCCCATACCCCCATTTACGGTCAACACCATCAGGAGTGGCATGACCCGATATCTCTATCTCACCCGCCACGGCGAGGCGGCGCCGGACGGCCTCGGGCTGACCGAGAACGGCCGCCGGCAGGCCGCGCTGCTCGGCGAACGGCTGCGCGGCGTCCCGTTCGCCGCCGTCCACCACGGCCCGCTGCCCCGCGCGGCCGAGACCGCCAGGCTGATCGGCGAACGGCTGCCCGGCGTCCCCCTGCGCGAGTCGGAGGTCGCCGGCGACTACGTCCCCTACGTGCCGGAGAAGGAGGAGCTGGACCCGGAGTTCCGCGATCACCTTCTCCGCTTCCTCAGCCAGACGACCGAGGAGGAGCGCGTCCAGGGCGCGGCGCTGGCCCGCGAGGCCCTGGAGCTGTTCACCGGCCCGGTCGAGGAGACCAGGCGCGAGCTGATCGTCACGCACAACTTCCTGATCGGCTGGCTCGTACGGGCCGCCATGGACGCGCCGGCGTGGCGCTGGCTCGGCCTCAACCACTGCAACGCCGCGCTCACCGTCATCCGCTACACGCCAGGACGCCCGTCGTCGGTGATGTTCTCCAACGACATGTCCCACCTGCCGGACGACCTGCGCTGGACGGGCTTTCCGCCCGAGCTACGCCTGGAGTGACAGCCCCGCCACGCCCTTGCCGCTGAGGCTCGCCAGCGCGGCCGGGCGACCGCTCAGCAGCAGGAGCAGCGCCTGCACCGGCCCTTCGACCACGTCGCCGTCCCCCGCCGACCAGTCCACGTCGGTCGCCGTCAGCCGCAGGCCGCGCAGCCGCCGCTGCGGATAGAAGGGCCAGCCGCGGCTCCAGATGTGATCGGCGCAGGCGCGGGCCGGGCCGAGCGGCATGGGGCGGGCGATGCCCAGCGGCACGGCGATGTCCTGGCCGTGGACGAGCACGTCGAACAGCGGGTCGAGCGGCTTGGTCGCGGGCGCCCGCCCGTGCGCGGCCGCCGACTCGCGTACCTGCCCGGTGAGCTCGCCGACCGGCAGCCGGGCGTGCCGCACGGCCGTGTCGCGGATCATGCGGTTGGCGTCGCCGCGCGCCCTGACGAGCGCCGCCAGCGCCCATGGGATCGACGCGCGGGTGGCGAGCGCGAGGTGGGCGGCCACGTCGCGGACCCGCCAGCCGGCGCACAGCGAGGGCCGCTCCCAGTCGCCGGCCGGCAGCGCGCCCATCAGGTCGGCCAGCCCGCGCCGCTCGACCGCGAGCGCGGCCCAGATCTCGTCCTGGTCCATGGGAGGACTCCGATCTACTAAGGTAGCCTTAATATAAGTCTCCCTTAGTAATTGGAGAAGACGTTGGCCGCCACTCATCCGCCGCACGTCGTGGCCCTGCTCTACGAGGCCTACCTGCGCCTGCAGGGGACGGTGGAGGAGGCGGGCCGGGCCTATGACGCCCGGGTCAGGCCGGCCCACTCCGCCGTGTTCTTCCACATGGAGCACGAAGGCATCCGGCTGAGCCGGCTCGCGGAGAAGGCCCAGATGACCGCCCAGGCGATGGGTGCGCTGGTCGACGACCTCGAAGAGCTGGGCTACCTGCGCCGGGTGCCCGACCCGGCCGACCGCAGGGCCAAGCTCATCGTGTTCACCGAGCGCGGCGACGATGCGCTGCGAGTCGGCTACGCGGCCATCGACGACGTCGAACGCCGCCTCGCGGCGCTGCTCGGCGAGGAGGGCCTCGCCGAGCTGAACGCCACGCTGCGGCGCGTGATCACGCAGTTCTAGGGGCTCTTCGCCATCAGCTCGCGCTCCTCCCTGGTCGGGATGAGCCCGGCGGGGGCGAGGATCTTCGACTCCTCGAACGGAGCCTCCGTGTCCGGCAGCGGCTCCCGCGCCCTGATCGCCTTGATCCATATGCGCGCGGCGTCCAGGATGACCACGATGATCAGCACCGCGAACAACGCGGCCAGGATGCCGTCCACGGTGGAGTTGATGACGACCTGCTGCATCGCCTCCGGCGTCTTGGCGGGCGGGAGCAGCTTGCCCTGGTCCAGCGCGGCCTGATAGCGGTCGCGCTGGGCGAAGAAGCCGAGCGTCGGCTCGGCGGAGAACACCTTCTGATAGCTGGCCGTCAGCGTGACCGCCACGTCCCAGGCCAGCGGCACCCCGGTCACCCAGGCCCATTTGAGCCGCCCGCTCTTGATCAGCAGGGTGGTGGCCACGGTGAGCGCCACCGCGGCGAGCAACTGGTTGGCGATGCCGAAGAGCGGGAAGAGCTGGTTGATCCCGCCGAGCGGGTCGTTGACGCCCTGGTAGAGGAAGTAGCCCCAGGCCGCCACGACGACCGCGCTGGCCGCGACCAGCCCTGGCCACCAGCTCACCCGGCCGATCGGCTTCCACAGGTTGCCGAGCGTGTCCTGCAGCATGAACCGGCCCACCCGCGTCCCCGCGTCCACGGTGGTGAGGATGAACAGCGCCTCGAACATGATCGCGAAGTGGTACCAGAACGCCTGCAGCCCCGCGCCCCCGATGAACCCGGAGAAGATCTGCGAGATGCCCACCGCCAGCGTGGGCGCGCCTCCCGTGCGCGCGATCAGCGTCTGCTCCTGTACGGCCGCCGCCGCGGCCTGCAACTCCTCGGGCGTGATCACGAAGCCCATGTTGGCGACCGCCTGCGAAGCGGTCTGCACGGTGGCCCCGACGACGCCCGCCGGGGAGTTCATGGCGAAGTAGAGGCCGGGGCTCAGGACGCAGGCCGCGGTGATGGCCATGATGGCGACGAACGACTCCATGAGCATGGAGCCGTAGCCGATCATCCGGACCTGGCTCTCCTTCTGGATCATCTTGGGCGTCGTGCCGGAGGAGATCAGCGAGTGGAAGCCCGACAGCGCCCCGCACGCGATGATGATGAACACGAACGGGAACAGCGACCCCGCGAAGACCGGCCCCTTGCCGCTGAAGGCGAAGTCGGTGAAGGCCGTGGTCCGCAACGGCGGCATCGTGATGACGATCCCGATGGCGATCAGCACGATGGTGCCGATCTTCATGAACGTGGACAGGTAGTCGCGCGGCGCGAGCAGCATCCACACGGGCAGCACCGCGGCGACGAACCCGTACGCGATCAGCCACAGGGCCAGCGCCGACGGGCTCAGCGTGAAGATCGGCGCCCAGCTCGACTCCTGCACCCAGCCGCCGGCCACGATCGACAGCAGCAGCAGCGCGACGCCGATCACGGTGGTCTCGACGACCTTCCCCGGCCGGATCACCCGCATGTAGAAGCCCATGAACAGGGCGATGGGGATGGTCATGGCGATGGAGAAGACGCCCCACGGCGACTGGGCCAGCGCGTTGACCACGACCAGCGCCAGCACGGCCAGCAGAATGATCATGATGGCGAAGACCGCGATGAGCGCCGCCGCCCCGCCCACCGGCCCGATCTCCTCGCGCGCCATCTGCCCGAGGCTCCTGCCGTTGCGCCGCATGGAGAAGAACAGGATCACCATGTCCTGCACGGCGCCCGCGAAGATCACCCCCGCGACGATCCAGATGGTGCCGGGCAGGTAGCCCATCTGGGCCGCCAGCACGGGCCCCACCAGCGGCCCCGCTCCCGCGATGGCGGCGAAGTGGTGGCCGAACAGGATCCGCCGGTCGGTCGGCTGGTAGTCGATGCCGTTGTCGAGCCGCTCGGCCGGGGTGGCCCTGCGGTCGTCCGCGCGCAGCACCTTGCGCACGATGAACTTGGCGTAGAACCGGTAGGCGATCGCGTACGAGCCGAGGGCGGCGCACAGCAGCCACACCGCGTTGACGTTCTCGCCCCTGGACAGGGCGAGGACTCCCCACCCCACAGCACCGACGAGAGCGACCGCCGTCCAGATGATGATGGAACGCAGCTTCACCGGTTACCTCCCATATATCGGGCTATACACGGCGCCCTAGACAAAGGCGCAGTCCGGCGTCCGGCGGCAGATCGGTGGTGAAACGCCGCCAGCGCCACAGCGGACGGCAGTCGATCGTGACGGGAAGCTCGGCGAGATGCACCCAGGCGGTCGGATGGGCGTACACCAGATCGGCCCCGAGCCTGCGTGCGCGCCTGGGCAGTCGCGAGCGGCGCAGCGGCCTGATCGAGAACTCGCCGGCGTCGGCGCAGCAGAGTCCGGTCACATGCCAATCGAAGAAGACGACCTCTTCGTCTTGCAGCGCTTCACGGGCGGCGGGGGTGAGCGTGATACGCGACATCTGGGGCTCCTGAATATCAGGTAGCTCAGAATTTAACCCCGGCCTTACCCGGTGAACCGGTCGCCGAAACGCGAGATTCCGCACAGCGGAGCGCCCCTGGCTCGGGTGCGAGCCAGGGGCGCCGGTCAACCGGAAACGGTTACTTCTTCCACGGTTCGACGTACGCGACGGTCGCGAAGTCGATCTCCAGGGCGTCCGGCGGGAGCCCGCCGGTCGCGCTCGATCCGGTCACGAAGATGCGCACGCCGGCGCCGCCGGCCGCGTCCACGGCCAGCGCGTGCGCGGTGTCCCGCGCGCCGACCGCGCCGTCGTAGCGGCCGAGCCAGGTCTGCTCGCCGCCGGCCGCGTCGTAGGCGATCGTCACGTAGTCGCTGCCCTTGTCCGCGACGTCGGTGCTCTCACCGGTGACGATCACCTTGCCGCCGTCGGGGGTCACGGCGACGTCCCAGCCGTAATCCTCGGCCTTGGCCGCGCCGTCGTAGCGCTGCACCCAGGCCCGCTGCCCGGTGGCGGCGTCGAGGGCGATCGTGGTGTAGTCCGCGCCCGTGCCCTCGCCGGTGGTGTTGCCGGTCACGTACACCTTGCCGCCGTCGGGCGAGAGGGTGATGTCGTGCGGGGTGTCGCTGGTGTGCGCGGGGCCGTCGTACGTGTCCGCCCAGATCTCCTTCCCGGTGGCCGTGTCGTACGCGACCGTGACCACGTCGCTCTGCGTCCCCTTGTTCGCGTCGGAGCCGGTGACGAAGACCGCCTTGCCGTCCGCGCCGACCGTCATGCCGGAGGGGATGTCGATGCCGTTGTCCGTGCCGTTGTGGCCGGTGGCCCAGAGCTGCTCGCCGGTGCCCGCGTCGTACGCCACGGTGCCCCACTCGGTCAGCCCCGTGCCGGCGACGCCCGAGCCCTGGCCGGTGACGATGACCTTCGACCCGTCCGGGGTCACCGTGATCTCCCGCGCGTCGTCGGTGCCCCCTCCGGGGCCCGCGTACAGCTTCAGCCACTTCTGCTGTCCGTTGTCCGCGTCGTACGCGACCGTGAAGTAGTCGGCCTCGCCGCCCGCGACGGTGGTCATGCCGGTGGCGTAAAGGCTCTTGCCGTCGGCGCTGACCGCGACCCCGTTGGCGTGGTCGGAGGCCTCGCCAGGCCCGGTGTACCTGGCGACCCAGAGCTCCGCGCCCGTGGCCGCGTCGTAGGCGATCGTCACGCCGTCGCCGCCGGTGCCCGTCCCGGTGCTCGTGCCGACGACGTAGAGCCGGCCGCCGTCAGGGCTGACCGCGATGGCGTAGGGCTCGTCGAAGGTGCTGCCGGGACCCACGTAGGTCTTGCTCCACAGCTCCGCGCCGGTCGCCGGGTCGTAGGCGACGGTGGCGATCTGCGGGCTGAGCAGGCCGGGCCGGTTGCCGAAGCTGGCGCCGGTCGCGAAGAGCCGCCGGCCCTTGGGGTCGAGCGCGGTGAACTCGGCGGAGTCGTTGCCGCCCGCCGCCCCGTACGTGGCCGCCCACTTCTCGGGCGTCGCCCGTACGGTGACCGGCACGCGCACGGTGTGCCTGCCGTCCTTCCAGGTCAGCTGCCCGCCCACGTAGACGTTCATGGGCGCGGTGGTCTGCGTGAACGAGACCGTGAACGACTTCGTCTGGCCCGGCCGCAGGGTGAGCCTGCTCGGGCTGACCTTGGCCGTGATCCCGCTCAGGCCGGTGACCGAGGCGCGGTAGGTGGCGGTCGAGCGGCCCACGTTCGTCACCTCGCGGGTGACCGTCTGGGTGCCGGGCAGCCGGCCGACCGCGATCGAGGGGCCGTTCATGTCGCTCGCGTCGAAGGTGTAGCCCTTCTTCGCCAGCAGGTCGCAGACCTTCTGCTCGACGCCCTTGGTCGTGCCGCAGAGGAAGGCGATCCAGTCCCTGATACCGCTGTCGTAGACGAGCCCGGGGTCGGCGGCGCTGTTGGGGGTGACGTGGCCGGCGCCCTGGCCGAAGATCACCGTGGGGTCGGTGCCCGGCCCGTCCAGGACGTCGCGGCCGGTCGTCATCAGCGCCGACTTGACGGCCATCGGCGACCAGTCGGGGTGCAGGTCCTTCAGCAGCGCGGCCAGGCCCGCGACGTGCGGCGCGGCCATCGAGGTGCCGCTGGAGAGGTTGAACTCCAGCCCGTTGTTGCCCGCGGGCGCGGTCGCCGCCAGGATGTCCTGCCCGGGAGCGGTCAGGTCGGGCTTCAGCACGTCGCCGCCGCCGGCGCTCAGCGGTCCCCTGGAGGAGAACGCCGCCACGTAGGGGGCCGGGGCATCGGTGGTGATCTTCGCCTGCTCGATCGTGGCCGTCGCGCCGCTGGTGGCGGCGTAGTCCTTGACGGCCTTGCGGTCCTTGTCCGTGAGGTGCACGGTGGGGATGGAGTGCAGGTCGGTGTTGAGCGAGTTCTCGTCCACGTTGGTCAGGACCAGGCCGATGCCGCCCGCCTCGGCGACCGCGACGCTCTTGTTGACGCGCGGCGTCTCACCGCGGTCACAGACGACGATCTTGCCCTTGACCTTCTCCGGGTCGAGTACGGGCTTGCCACCGTTGTCCCTGGCGGCGTAGCACTGCGCCACCCGCGTGGGGTCCGCGCCGGCCAGCGCCGCGGCCGTGGAGTCGATGAGCGGCGCCGGGCCCGCCTTGGTCGCCAGCGAGGCCCCGCTGTACGCGGCCCCGTTGCCCAGCGTCACCGAACCGGCGGTGGCGCGGTTGTGCGTGCCCGCGGCGACCGTGGTCACCCACGGGGACGGATGCGCGACGGTGCCCGCGGCCGGACCGCTGTTGCCGCCCGCCGCCGAGACGAACACGCCGGCCTCCGCTGCGGCCAGGAACGCCATCTCCACCGGGTCGAGGAAGTCGGTGCTCGTGCCCGAGACGGAGTAGTTGATGACGTCCACGCCGTCGGCCACCGCCTGGTCGATCGCGGCGACCAGGTCGGAGTTGTAGCCGCTGGCCGTGGAGGCGTCCTGGGTGGACCAGAGCGCCTTGTAGGCGGCGATCCTGGCGCGCGGCGCGATGCCGCTGACCGACCCGAACACCGCGGCCGCCCCGGTCGCCGGCACGTTGTGGTTGCCGCCGGCCGTCGAGGCCGTGTGGCTGCCGTGCCCGTTGTAGTCGCGCGGGGACAGGAACTCCCACGGCAGCTGCTCCTTGACCGCCGCGTCACCGCCCCACGCGGTGTTGAAGTGCCGGGCGGAGATGAGCTTGCCGTTGCACAGGTCCGTGGTCCAGGAGGAGTCGCCGCCGGCCGGGCACGTGCCGTGGAAGCCGCGTACCGGGTGGTACTTCTTCCCGGTCATGTCGGGGTCGGCGAAGCTCTTGCCCGGCCAGATGCCGCTGTCGATCACGCCGATGACGAGCCCGTCGCCCGCGCCCTTGTTGCCCGTGGGGCCTCCGAGCTGCTGCCAGAGGCCGCCGCGCTGGTCGAGGCCCAGGAAGGAGGGCGTGGACGAGGTCTGCAGCGACACCTTCCTGTCCTCGGCCACCGCCACGACGTCGGGCAGCGCCCGCATCTGCGCGGCCTGCGTCTTGGTCAGCTTGGCGGCGAAGCCCTCGTAGGAGTAGACGTACTCGTAGAGCTTCTTGCCGCCGCCGACCTTCTTGAGCGCCGCGTCGTGCCGGCCGCGTACGTGGTCGACGTATTTCGTCACCTCGGCCGAGCGGGGGTCGATCTTCTCGCCCCGCTTCGGCTTCGTCTCCGTCAGCCCGGCCACGTCGCCCTCATAGGTCACGACGGGGTCGAGGGCCATCTGCACAATGTAGGTCTTCTGTTCCTCCGGAGCCGGATCGGCCGAGGCCGGAGCGCCCGGCCAGGCGACCGAGGTCAGCATCAGCCCCGTCAAGGCCGCCGTCATCGACAGGCGCTTGCGGGTTCTCCCAGGAGATTCGGACAGGTCCATCGTTGCCCCTCCATGCGTCGCCGCTGATCAAGCGGACGATCGCCGAGGCTAATGAGGACCGTACGGAGGGAGCATCCGTACCGAATACGGATTTTTGGGCGGCACTAACCGCGAGTTGGAGATCCGGTAACCTGATCGTGCCGATTTGCCACCATTGCGCAGGTAAGGGGTAGGCCGCCTTGTCCTCGAACCCGGCCGGCGTCGCCCCCTACGGCTCCCTGTCCGACGTGCTCGTCGGACGCCGGGCCGAGCTCGCCCTCCTGCGTACGGCCATCGCCGCCGCACCCTCGCTCGCCCTGATCGAAGGCGAGGCGGGGATCGGCAAGAGCCGCCTGGTGGGAGAGCTGTTCGCGACCCCGGAGCTGGCCGGGACCCGCAGGCTCGTCGGCCAGTGCGAGCAGCTCCAGGAGCCGCTGCCGCTCTCCCCGCTGCTGGACGCCTTCCGCATGGCCGGCGACGAGCTGGCCCGCGCCAGGCCGGCCAACCCGGTCACCGGCGCGCTCGCCCCGCTGCTCCCCGAGATCGCCGGGCACCTGCCCCCGCCCCTGCCTCCGCTGCACGACCAGCGGGCGGAGCGGCACCGGGTGTTCCGGGCGGCCGTCGCCCTGCTGGAGCACCTGAGCCCGCTGGTCCTCGTCCTGGAGGACGTGCACTGGGCCGACGGCGGCACCCACGACTTCCTCGCGTTCCTGGCCGCCCACCAGCCGCGAGACCTTTCGGTGATCCTCACCGTGCGCACCGAGTCGGGGCTGCTGCCGATCCGCGAGGCCTTCGCCCGCGCGCCCTCCGGTCCCGCGCGGGTCGTCACCCTCACCCCGCTGACCAGGCCGGAGGCGGACGAGCTCGCGCGCCGCATCCTCCAGACCGACCTGCCCGGTACGTTCGCCGCCCTCCTCTACGAGAAGACCGGCGGCATCCCGTTCGTCGTCGAGGAGCTGCTGCGCACGCTGCTGGAACGCCTGCCCGCGAACGAGATCCCCGGCCGCCCCGACGTGCTGACCGGCCTCGCCGTGCCCACCGTGCTGCGTGACGTCGTGCTCCAGCGCCTGTCCTCGCTCGACGACCCCGTACGGGAGATCCTCGAAGCCGCCGCCGTCATCGGCATGACCCCCGACGACCGGATCCTGTCCGAGGTCACCGAGCGCGACCCGGCCGAGGTCGCCAAGGCGCTCGGCCGGGCGCAGGCGGCCGGGCTGCTGCACGAGGAGGACGGCGGCTGCCGCTTCCGGCACGCGCTGGCCAGGCAGATCGTGTACGAGTCCGTCGCCGTCTCCGGCCGCCGCTGGCTGCATCTCAAGACGGCCCGCGCCCTGGAGTCCGCCGCCGGTCCGAAGCCGGTGGCCAGGCTCGCCCACCACTACCGGCTCGCCGGGCGCACCGCCGACTTCGTGGGCCACGCGGAGGCCGCCGCCGACACGGCGCTCTTCCACGGCAACGACGCCACCGCGGCGCGCTTCCTCCTCCAGGCCCTGGAGATCGGCGAGCTGTCCGGCGAGGTACGCGTGCGGCTGGCCGTCAAGCTCGGCCGGTCGGCGGTGGACGGGCTGGCGCACGCGGAGGCCGTACCGATCCTGGAACGCCTGCTGGCCACCGAGCCCCTGCCCGCCCGCCTGCGCGGCGAGCTGCGCTTCGCCCTCGGCCGCCTGCTGCGCCAGCAGGGGGAGGCGCGCGCGGGTTACCTGCAGATCGAGAGCGCGGTCGGCGACCTCGGGGACCGGCCCGCGCTGCTCGGACGCGCCCTGGCCGTGCTCGCCGCGCCCGAGACCATCGTGGACCGGCACGTCAGCGAGCACGCCGCGCGCTGCGACGAGGCCGAGGCCGTCGCGCGGCGCAGCGGCGACCCGGACATCGGCGTCGCGGTACGCATCGCCAGGGCCTCGCTGCTACTGGAGCAGGGCGATCCGGCGAGCTGGCGGCTGATCGACGAGCTGCTGCGCGACGACGGGCTCAGGGACGCGCCGAGGGAGCACGCCCGCGCCTGCCTCAACTGGGCCCAGGCCGCCCTGCACGTCGGGCGCCTCGACCGCGCCGAGTCCCTGCTGGCCGAGGGCCGGCAGGTGGCGGACCAGGCGGAGTACCTGCGGGTGGCGGAGGTCGTCGAGCTGGTCACCGCCGTCGTGGACCGCGCGGCGGGGCGCTGGGACGGGCTGGAGCCCCGGATCCGCCGGCTGTCGGGGGCGGCGGCCACCTTCGCCACCTTCGCCGCCGCGTCGCTGGACTCGCGGCTGCTGCGGGGCTCGCTGCTGGCGGCGACGGGGCCGGCCGAGGAGGCGGTGGCGTGCCTGGGCGAGGTGATCGCGATCGCCTCGCGCGTGGGGGCCGTGTGGCCGCTCCTGTCGGCGCGGGTGACCTTGGCGCGGCTGCTGCTGACCTTGGACGATGCGGCGGGGGCGGTCGAGCACGCTACGGCGGCGCTCGTTCTGGTACGGGCCAAGGGGAACTGGGTGTGGGGCGCGGAAACCGTCCTGACCCTGATCGACGCCCTCACCACGTCGGGAGCCCTGCACCTCTCGACCGCCCCGGACACCGCCGCTGGCACCGTCCCGGACACCGGCCTGGACGCTGCCGCGCTGGTCGCCGAGTTGGGGGCCGGGATCGACGGCGCGGATGCGCCCGTGGCGCAGGCGGCGCTGCTGAGCGCCCGGGCCCTTCTGGCGCGTTCGCGCGGAGAGCTGCCGGAGGCCGACCGGCTGCTCGACGTCGCGCGGGCCACTCTCCAGGACGCCGGGCTGCGCTACGAGGAGGCGGTGGCCGCCGAACGCCTGGGCCGCTGGCGCTGCGCGGACGGCCCGGCCGCCGGCGGGCCGCTGCTGGAGAGCGCATTACGCCTGTACGGGTCGATGGGCGCGGACCGGGACCTCGCCCGGGTCAGCCGGATCATGCGGCAGAACGGCGTGCCCATCCCCTACCCGTGGCGCGGCGGCCGCCCGTCCCACGGCCAGACGCTGTCGTCACGAGAGCGCGAAGTGGCCCTGCTCGCGGCGGCGGGCAAGACGAACCAGGAGATCGCCACCGCGTTGTTCCTGTCCAGGCGGACGGTCGAGAGCCACATCGCCAGCGCGCTGCGCAAGCTCGGGCTGCCGTCGCGAAAAGAGCTCAGAGGGCTGACAACACTGCCTTGACGCCGCCTGCCAAGCCCAGCTCACGCTCTCGCAGCACTGCCATGACGCCGCCGCCTGCCAAGCCCGCTCGCTCTCGCAGCACTGCCTTGACGCCGCCTGCCAAGCCCGGATCACGGTCCCGGCGGTCTTACCCGCGCACCGAGGTGAAACAGCTCCGCCGGTCATCGGCGCGTCCCCGACGGCAGGGGCACGGTGGCCAGCACGGACCAGCCGCCCTCGGGGCGCGGCCCCGTACGGAGCGAGCCGCCCAGGCCCTCCACCCGTTCGCGCATCCCGACCAGGCCGTATCCCCCGGCCCCTGACGGCCGGCCGGCCGCCGGTGCGGCGTCGTCCACGACCTCGACGGTGAGCGTGTCGCGATCCTGCGTCACCCCGACGGTGACCGAGCGAGCATGCGGGGCGTGGCGGGAGACGTTGGTCAGCGACTCCTGCACGACCCGGTGAACGGTGCCGGCCACCTCCCGCGGCCAGGCCGGCTCGCCGTCGGGCAGCCGCAGGCGCACCGCGGGCCCGTTGAAGCGCTCGACCAGCTCACGCAGCAGCGCCGGGCCCGGCACGGCCGCGGCCACCTCCTCGCCGTCGCGGAGGAGGCCGACGACCTTTCTGGTCGCGGCGAGGGCGTCGGAGCCGGCCGCCTCGATGTCGGCCAGCGACCCCGCCACCTGCTCAGGGTGCTTGCGTGCGCGGATCTGGGCGGCCTGGGCCTGGAGCACGACGCTGGTGACGTGGTGGGCGACGACGTCGTGCAGCTCCCTGGCCAGCGTGAGGCGTTCGCTGCGGCGTACCCGATCGGTGATGGCGCGGCGGCGGGCGGCGAGCAGGCGCGGCGTCAGCCCGATCGCGACGGCGGCGAGCCAGCCGAGTCCGCCCAGCAACGTCAGCGTGGGGCCGGACGAAGCGGTCAGACCGCCGGCGGCCACCGCGAGCCCACCGGCGGCGACGGCGCACGCGGGGACGACAGGCAGCGTACGGACCGCGGAGCCGACGAGCACGGACAGGCCCAGGGACATGGCCGGACTGGGCTCCCCCGGCAACCCGGCCGTCCACGCGACCACGACGGCGACCGCCGCGACCGCCAGGCCCGCGACCGCCGCCCAGAGCCGGTCGAGCCGCCGCGCCAGGGCGATCGAGCACACCACCGTCCCAGCGGCACAGCCGAACACCCAGTAGCCGCCGCCCCAGCTCACGGAGAGCCGGTACGCCTGGAGGGCCAGCGCCGCCGCGAACCCGGCGCCGAGCCCGACCTCGGCCGCGACCCCCGCCCACCGTCCCAGCACCCGCACGCCGCCCAGGCTAGAGCCCCCGATCACCCCCGCGACACCGGCCGAAAGTACGGTCACGCCTCCTTCGCCCTCAGTCGCGCGCCTTCGTCTTCGGTCGCATGCCGGCCGCCGCAGGGCTTGTCCGCGCCCGGCGGCAGGCGGGATGATCAGCCCTCGGCGGCCATCAGGCGCATGGCCCGACGAGTTCGCGATCCGGAGGCTCCACACCCCATGACCGACGCGCCCGCCGCCGTCCTCCTGCTGGTCTTCGCCGCGATCGCCTGGACCCTGCTGACGGCCCTGGTGAAGAACGCCGGCGAGAACACCAAGGACGGCCGCGCCATCACCCTCTTCACCGCGTTCACCATCGCCGCGGCCATGCTCGGCTCCGGCCTCCTCCTGCTCCTCCTGACCGGCGCCATGGCCGACATCACCGACGCGCTGAAGAGCGCACTCCGCCCCTGAGTGCGCAGGGGATCAGCCCTGTGTCAGCCGGGAGAATGGTGGGCTTTACGCCGTAGACAACTTTCCGTCACGTTGTTACGTTCGCGGCAGATGACAGCGATGTCAATCCTGGTCTTCCACGAGGAGCAGTGATCGCCGATGGTGTCACGACGTACCTTCCTGCGAGCGAACAGCGTGGTGTTCGCGGCCGGCGGCCTCGGGCTCGCCCTGCCGTCCACCGCGACCGCGACCACCCTCACCACCACCCCACTCCTGCCCGGCTTCGGCCGTCCCACCAGGCTCGACGTCGCCGACGTCAGCACCCTGCACGGCGACGACCAACTGCTGCTGACCACCCTCCAGGGCGTCGTCAACCGCCGCCGCCCGCGCCTCTACTTCAACTACACGGCGGAGAACTACGACCTGCGCTGGTTATCCAGTACCGGCGCCGCCGTCACCCACCACGACCGCCCGCTCGACCTCGTCACCCGCTACCGTGGCGAGATCCGCGGCGCGATCCTGCACGACCCCGGCGTCCCCGACTCGGTGAACGTGGCCACCACCCTGGCCGGCCTGGAGAACGCCGTGGCCGCCACGGCCGAGCAGGCCACCGCGTACGGCCTCAGAACGATCACCGACCTGCGCGGGCGGTTCGACGCCGGCGACGTTCTGGGCACGTACCGCTGGCAGCTCGCCAACCTTTTCCCGCGCTGCACCCGTGCGCTGCTCGGCGGGCTGCCGCCGACCAGGACGGTACGCGTGGACGGCGTCCAGTGGCGCGAGGTCGCGCGGGAGACCGAGCGCATCAGAGACTCCTCCAACCGGGAGGTGCGCACGTTCGACCTGAGCCAGGAGCTGTCCGGCCAGGACGGCGTCTACCTGCGCTTCCAGGACTCCCTGGGCGACGACGGCTGGGGCGCCTCCGTCGGCTCGATCAAGGTCAAGGCCGACGGCGCCGAGATCGTCTCGTTCACGCCCGGTACGGACGCCGAGACCCCGTACCTCTTCGACGGCGTCAACTCCGCGCACGGCGGGGACGCCAACCGCTTCTCCGACGGCGGCGGCTACTTCATCTACCGCTTCACCGCGCCCGCGGGCACCCGGCAGCTCGTCGTCGAGGTGGACCTGTGGAACCAGTTCCTGGTCACCGCGACCACGACCGCGCCGACGCGGGTGGAGCCCTTCCCCTACTTCCGCGACTACACGGTCGCCATGCGCGCCATGGTGTTCTGGCTGCCGCCCTCCGGCCAGACCGGCGAGCTGCTCGACGAGATCCTCGGCAAGGTCGAGCCCACCACGCCGTACGCGGGCTGGTTCTCCAACGACGTGGCGGGTGAGTGGGGCGGCGTCGACCGGGCCTCGCAGCACGCCGTCGAGGTGGTGCCCGCCGACTACTACATGAACGCCACGGTGCACGCGGGCGTCGCCGCGAAGGTCTCCAACCGTGTGCGTCCGAGGCCGGCGGCGAGCCTGCGCAACCGGGTCTACCTCACGCTCACCGTGGGCGAGGGCGACAACATCCAGTACTGCCAGCGCAGGATGAGGGAGATCTGGGACGACCCGCGGCGCGGCGCGGTGCCCGCGAACTGGACGGTCAGCCCGCTGCTTGCCGACATCGGCCCCGCGCTGCTGGCGTACTACCAGCGCACGGCGACGGCCAACGACCTGCTGATCGCCGGCCCGTCCGGCGCGGGCTACACCTACCCCGGCTCCTGGCCCACACAGGCGCTGGACGCCTACACCGAGCTGACCGGGCGGTTCCTGCGCCGTACCGGCATGGATCTGGTCTATGCCTACAACCACCGCAAACCGGAAGGCGACGGGTGGGTGGCCTTCGACGAGCGCATCGCCCGCTCGTACCGGAAGAACACGCCGCTGCGCGGCATCATCCAGTCGTGGGAGAGCGGCGACCTGCAGATCCGCCCGGCGGGCCTGCCGGTGATCGGCAACTTCTCGCCGCAGGGCAAGGCGCAGGAGTACCGGGACACGCTGGTGAAGCGCATCGAGGGCTGGGACGGGGCCGCGCCGCTGTTCATCGCCGGCGCGGTCAACGCCTGGAACTGGACGCCGTCGGACATCGCGGAGCTGGGCGAGCTGCTCGGCGACCCGTTCGAGATCGTGCGCGGCGACACGTTCTTCGCGTTGCTGAACGAGCACACCGGACGCTGACGAACCGGGGCCCTTCGTACGTCCGACATATGCTGTGAAGCATGTCCGATTTGGAGAAGCAGCAGGATGTCCGCATCGAAATCAAGATGACCATGTCGCTCACCGACGTGCGGGCCCTGCAGGACGCGGCGATCGACCTGATCGAGAGGGAGGGCGTCTGGCACATCGGGTCCGACCCGACAGAGGCCCAGAAGCAGGACGAGATCCGCCAGATCAGGAGCGACCCCGCGCACGCGGTGAGCAACCTGATCGCCTTCATGAACATCGACACCATGATCGCGGAGCGCATCCCCGGCCTGGAGGTCGAGAACGCGAGCGTGGGTGCGAAGGTGGGCGAGCTAGGCGATTTCGACTGACCCGGGGTGGGGCCGGCTGGGGCAGTCGGGGTGTTCTGCGCGACAAACCCGTGGCCACACGGTAAAACTGCGTCCCAGAGCTCCTGGCCGTGGCGGACGAGGTTGTGGTGGCCCACCCGCCGCGCCGGGAGCTCTGCCATTCCCCCGTACGCGGTCCCTCCCGCCAGAATGCTCCACATGACCGACACGCCGGCCACCACCGGAGCCCTGCACCACGTCGAGATCTGGGTCCCGGACCTGCCCCGGGCGCTGGCGAGCTGGCCGTGGCTGCTGGAGGAGCTCGGCTACACCCTCTTCCAGGACTGGCCCGACGGCCGGAGCTGGCGGCTCGGGGCCACGTACGTCGTCCTGGAGCAGTCGCCCGCCCTGACTTCCGACCGGCACGACCGCCGCCGGCCCGGCCTGAACCACCTCGCCTTCCACGCCGGCGACCGGGCCCTGGTCGACTCCCTGGTGGCGCGGGCGCCCGAGCACGGCTGGAGCCTGCTGTTCCCCGACCGGCACCCTTACGCGGGAGGCGAGCAGCATTACGCCGCCTACCTGGAGAACGCGGACGGCTTCGAGGTCGAGCTCGTGGCGGCGCTTGAGCAGCAGCAGCCGGCGCTTCAGGACCAGTAGCCGGCCGACCGCGCGGCTCCCGCTGTGATGGCCGCGCCGTCGAGCTCGACCAGGGTCAGCTCGATGCCGCCCAGCGGCCACTCGACGGCGAGCTCGAACGTCTCGGGCGGCGGCAGCGGCCACAACCACAGCACGACGTGCAGGGCGGTCAGCCCGCCGTCGAGACGCATCGCCTGCAGCAGCGGACCGGCCGGCGCCGCACGGCGCCGATCGATGCTGGTGACCTTCGTCCCGTCGGCATAGCGCACGCCCCACCGCAGCAACCGAGGGGAAAGCCGTTCGCCCGCGCGCAGCCTGACCGGCGCGGAAGGGACCATGGTCATGTGCAGGTCCCAATAATCGGTCACGCTGAGATCGCCCTGACGCAGGGCTATTTCCACATGGAACGTGCAGCCCGTCCGATAGGCGCGGATGGTCGGCAGGAGGAGGACCGCATTGTCACTGCGGGCGATCAACCGCTCCATGGCCAGCACCGCCCCCATTTCCGGAAATGCCGGGCATAGCCATGGCGGAAGCTCCGGAGATATCGGGAGATCCGCCTCTTCGGTCTGCAGGGACTCGAAGAACATCGGCCCATGCTATGACCCCCGATGAATTCATGGCCGAGCAATAACCGAATTCATCGCGTTCGAAATTCCCCTCGCAATTCGACCGTTGGTTTCCTCAGACCCTGAGGAGGCCGGCCCGGAAAACGAGTGGCGTGGTGGCGGGCGCCATGAGCTGGCTCTCCGCCCAGGTCCGCGCGGGCGCGCTCGAACGCCAGAGCCCTGATCTGGAGCGCGTGCTCGGCAGACCCGCCATATCCGTCGCTTCCCCGACCAAGCCTGACCCCGGATCGTAGATCGGCGGTAGGCTCGGCGCTTTGCCCGTCCGAGGAAGGTGACCTGATGCGCCGCTACCGCAACGGCAGGGGCGCGGCGCTCACCGCCGGCGTCTACGGCGGCCTGGTGCTGCTGCTCGGCGTCGTCTCGCTGGCCATCCTGCTGACCACCCCCGATCCCACCCTGCTGACCGGCGTGGCTCTCGTCGCCGTCACGTTCCCGCTCGGCTGGCTGATCTGGTGGGCCTGGGACCTGTTCCCGGACCTGGTGGGACGGCCCGTGCTGCTCACCGTCCTGCTCATCGTCGCGGGCCTGGTGCAGGCGTGGCTCATCTGGCGCTTCGCCCGGGGGCCTGCCCGCCCCTGAACCACGGCACGCTCCCACCCGGCCGGTCGACCTCATCGGGCGCCCCAGAGAGCCTGGTAGCGCCGCAGGTCAGGCGGGTTCCCCGGCAGCGGGCCAAGGTGGTCGTGAGCCTTGAGGCCATCGAGGGCGATGGCCAGCAGCCGGCCACGCACCTCTTCGCCGGCCTGCCAGGACGGAGCCGGTGCCGGACGGCCGAACTGGCCGATGAGCAGGGAGACGTCCATGGTGGTGACGTCGGGGCGAAGCACGCCCGCCTGATGCGCGCGAGCGACCAGCTCGTCGGCCAGCTCCTGCGCCCGTTCATTGGTCCGCCGCATGCCGGGCGTGACCTCGATGGCGCCGGCCAGCGGCGCGAGAACGCCGAACCCGAACGCCACGCATTCCCGCACGTAATGGGCGAACCCCTCCCAGGGATCCTCGTACGCCAGGCCGTCCTCAGCCGCCGCCGCGACGCGTTCCATCGAGTCGGCGCACAGCCGCTGGAGCAGCTCCTCCTTGGTGCGGTAGCGACGGTACAGGCTGCCCATCCCCACGCCCGCGCGCGCGGCGACGGCGGAGACCGGCGCGTCGAACCCCTGCGTGGTGAAGACCTCACGGGCGGCCTCGATCAGCGCCTGGTCGTTGCGGGCGGCCAGAGCCTGGGGCCCCCTCTTGCGCGGAGTCGCGGCGTCGGACATGGACGGCAGCATACCCGTTGCGGAGCGTTCCGCTCCGGGTTAATGTAACTCGGAGCAAATCGCTCCGAGTAAGGCGGTCACTCCACATGTCTCCTTCCCACGTCGTTCTCGTCACCGGCGCGACCGGCAACCAGGGCGGCGCCGTCGCACGCCGGCTGCTGGCCCGCGGCTGGACCGTGCACGCGCTGGTACGCGATCCGGCCAAACCCGCCGCACAGGCACTGCGCGACCAGGGCGCCGTACTGGTCCAGGGCGATCTCGACGACCCCGGCTCCCTGCGTAGGGCGATGCGCGGCGTACACGGGGTGTTCAGCGTCCAGGCGCTGGCCTACGAGCCGGAAACCCTCGCCGCCGAAGTGCGCCAGGGCAAGACGGTGGCCGACATCGCCCAGGACAGCGGCGTCGCCCACCTGGTCTACAGCTCCGTGGGCGGAGCCGAACGCCACACCGGCATCGACCACTTCGAGAGCAAGGCCGAGATCGAGCGGCACCTCCTGGCGCTGAGCGTGCCGGCCACCGTCCTGCGGCCGGTGTTCTTCATGAACAACCTCCTGCACTACGCCCAGGCCGAAGGCGAGCGGCTCCTGTCGCTGCCGGTCAAGCCGGACAAGCCCATGCAGCTCATCGCCGCCGAGGACATCGGCGTCTTCGCCGCGGACGCCTTCGACGATCCGGCCGGGTTCGTCGGGCGGCAGATCGAGCTCGCCGGCGACGAGCTCACGTTCCCGGAGGTCGCCCGGGTCTACGAGCGCGTCAGCGGCACCCCGACCAGGTTCGAGGCGCTGCCGATCGAGGAGCGCATGTTCGAGTGGTTCGCCGAGGAGGGCTACCAGGCCGACATCCCGGCCCTGCGCCGTCAGCATCCGGGGCTGCTGACCTTGGAACAGTTCCTCGGCCGCTCGATCGGTAGGGTCGATGTCCATGAATGACGCCTACCTGAGCACCGCAGGACAGGCAGTGGCGCTGCTGGAGACCTCGGAGGTCGCCGAGGCATGGGAGCAGCCGAGCGCGCTGGCCATGATGACGGTCGGCGGCCTGGCCGGCCACCTCGCCTACCAGATCTTCAGCGTCAGCTCCGCCCTGCGCGAGCCCGAGTCGCGAACGGCGCCGATTCCCCTGCTGGAGCATTACGCACGGGCCGCCTGGATCGGCGCGCCGCTTGACGGGGAGGTCAACGCCGGCATTCGGGCGAAGGGCACGGACGTCGCGGCCGAAGGGGCGGCGGCGCTGGCAGCTCGCGCCCGCACGGCGCTCGCCGAGCAGCGCACCGAGCTGGCCAAGCGTGCGGGCGACCATGAGGTGTTCATGCCGCAGACGGGGTGGGCGCTGCGGCTCGACGATTTTCTGGTCACGCGGACGCTGGAGCTCGCCGTGCACATGGACGATCTCGCCGTCAGCGCGGGACTGGA
The DNA here is from genome assembly GCF_039539705.1 of Nonomuraea rosea. Lineage (NCBI taxonomy): Bacteria > Bacillati > Actinomycetota > Actinomycetes > Streptosporangiales > Streptosporangiaceae > Nonomuraea > Nonomuraea rosea. The sequence goes on from NZ_BAABDQ010000001.1 coordinate 717,477, forward strand.
CGTGCAGGAGCTCCCGGAGGCCGCCTTCGACCCGGTACTGGTGCTGCTCACCCGGCTCGCCGCCCGGCGGCACGGCCAAGCCGCCTTGCTGAGAGCGCTGACCCGGGTGGAGCGAGCACCCGCGGCGATCAACGCGATCTGACCCACCTTCCGCCGCACCGCATGTGATCGTTTCGCTGGCATGATGTGGGCATGAACAGCCCCCTCGTGGTGCCGGAGCTTCCGGCCGGTGAGACGTTCCTGCTCCGTCCGTGGCGGCTGGACGACGTCACGGTGGTGGAGGAGGCGTCTGCGGATCCGTACATCCCGCTGATCACCACCGTGCCGTCGCACTACTCGCCCGAGGAGGGCGCGGCCTTCATCCGCCGGCAGTGGACCCGGTCGGCCGACCAGGTCGGCTACTCGTTCGCCATCGCGATCGCGGACACCGGGCACGGCCGGGCCGTGGGCCAGATCGGCCTGTGGCCGGGACAATCCGGACGGGCCACCGTCGGCTACTGGGTCGCCACGTCCGTCCGCGGTCAGGGCGTGGCATCCGCGGCACTGCACGCCGTCTCGGCCTGGGGCCTGGAGCGGCTGCGGATTCCGCGCCTGGAGCTGCACGTGGAGCCGTGGAACGAGCCGTCGTGGAAGACCGCCGAACGGGCCGGATTCGTCCGCGAGGGCCTGCTGCGCAGCTGGCAGGAGATCGGCGGCGAACGCCGCGACATGTACGTGTACTCGAAACTCGCCAGAGATTTCAGCTGAGCTCCCCGCTCTCCACAAGGGCGACCCCTGCCACAACGGGGGCCTAACCTTGATCACCAGGAGTCCCCCATGCGATTGATCCCTGCGTTAGCCGTTCTGCTCACCGCCCTTGTGACGGGCTGCACTGCCGCGAATGACGCAAAAGCCATCGCCATCCCCGACAGCCCGGCCGGCAAGCAACTGCAGTGGTACCTGGAAGCTGTCAATCGAGCTCCGATCCCCGAGAAAGAGCTCAACGAGCACCTCGGCAAGGCTTTCCTCGCGGATGTGCCGGCGGAGAAGTTCAACGAGCTCGCCAAAGGCGTCGCCGGGCTGAAGCTGGAGGAGCTGAGCAGCACGAAGCCGACGGAGTTGATCGGGCTGACGTCCATTCCCCTGGGACAGAAGTACGACACGAAGATGTCCGTAGGAGCCGACGGCAAAATCGACTACCTGCTTCTGGACCCGAAGTAACGGCGGCCTCTTACGCGCCGCGTTCACCTGCGGCATCGAGAGGAATCAGCGCCCGGCGGACCCCTCGCGTCCGCCAAGCGGTCAGCACCGACTCGGCAAGCTCGGCCGAGACACCCTTGGTGGTATCCACTTCATAGTCGTACGGACCGAACATATGTATGCCGTCGACCTCGACATGCCCACGCCCTTCCCCGATCCGGCGATCCCCGCGCACCCGCTCCCTCCGGTCGATCTCCGCGAGGTCGCAATGCACTCCCACCAGGAACACATCGAATCCCGCCAGCAGGCGCGACAACTGATCGCGCCACGTACGGAACTCGATGACGTGCTCCACGACCAGGTCGTTACCCGCGCCCGCCAGAGCGGGAAGACACCGGTGAAAGCCCTGGAAGAACCGCGGCCGCATTTCGCCCCACCAGGAGAAGGGGCCTTCCGCGTCACGCCGCTCGGGCAGCATCCCGCTCGCCACGAACTGATCGGAGGAGACGTACATGAACGGCTCGTCAAGCGAACGCTGCAATTCCTTGGCCAGGGTCGATTTCCCGGAACTGGACGCACCATTGAGGATGATGACACGTCCTGGGCCGCGATCCGGTGGGGTGGGTTCCATAGCAGCACCAATCATCTAGCGGCCTTTCACTTCCATGAGCAACCCCGCGAGACGGCCCGCGAACCCGGCGAGCCGACGCGATCGCGATCGAGCTCCGCGGCCTCGGCGGACATCCAGCGTACGGTGAACGGCCTTGCGCAGGTCATCCACTTCGACGAGCGCCAGCGCTCGCGCTTGAGAATCACAGAAATCTTGGCTTGTAGAGACACCGGTTTGGGGCGGAAGGCGGTCGTGAGCGACCCCCGTCGCCCCTCTCGATGGCACGACCGACCAACGCATGACCCGCGGGGACAGAGCGAGTTGATGCCCTCCCCGTTGCAGGGTCCCGTGATGCTCGACAGGGTGGGGCTCGTGATCGAGATCGATGGCGCCTTCTACCGCATCAGCAAGCCCGGCTTCGAGATGCTGATTCCTCGCTGGGAAGGGTATTCCCCCGAGACCGCCGACGAAGCCGACGCGACCATCACACTGTCCGACGGCACCTGCCGGTACGCGACGTTCATGACGCTCGGAGTCGTCCGCAAGATCATGGATCGTTGGCAGGACACAGGTGAGTGCCGCAACGGCCAGTACTTCTGGTGTTCCGATCTGGTCGTCATCCGTGAACCCGGCTTCGACTCGATGATCGTCGCAGTGCAGGACATGATCGCGACTGGAGAAATCGAAAACGCTTGCGGCGTCCTTCCGCCTCTTGATGAGGAGGATGTGGATCAGTAGTGGATGGCCAACCCGGAATCCACCAGCAGTAAAGCAGTTCATCGTTTCTCTTGCCCCGCCGCGCAAGGGCGACAAGCTCCCCGACCAGATCCAACACGTCGTCAACCTCGACGAAGGGGCAGAGGGGCTCCATCGTCCAACGCCGGGCACTTCCAGCAGGCGGGAGTCATCGACCGGTGAACGCATCCCGCGCGACGCCGGTACCAAGCCCGCGCGAGGACTTCGCACGGTCGCTATGCCTGAACCGGAACCAGTGACCTTCGCTTGCAAGGAGACCGCTCAGCTCTCGCCCGGTGCGCAAACTCGCCGACGGTGATCCTTCCGACGCAAGTAGACGGTCGCGACCCAGCGGGAGGATAGGGAGTATGAGAGAGCCTACCGGCAAGTATTCGATCACCATGCCACGTGACATCGCCGAGGCCGCCCGATCCCGGAGTGGTCCTTCCGGCTTGTCCGCTTATGTCGCCGCCGTCGCTCGCCAGATTGAGCGCGACAACCTCAGCGAACTCATCCAGGTAGCCGAGGCCGAGCCTGGCCCCATCACCGACGACGAGGTACAGGCAATGCGCGACCAACTCCACCAGGCCCGCCAGGGACAGGCCAATGGCGGGACGGCTGCGTGACCCGTTCTCCCGCCACTCCCGGCGGCACCCTTGTCCTTGACAGCGAGGGGCGGCTGGCCAAGGCCGTCCTGCGCGACCGTACGGTCACCGCATGGCTTGCTCTCGCCCGTGCTGACGACCTCCGCGTCATCACCTCTGCCGCCATCCTCGTCGAGGTGGTCCACCCCCGCGTCAATCGGCCGGCTCTGAAGTGGACGCTGTCCCGCCTTGTCATCGAGCCGGTCACCGAGCCAATCGCCCGCCACGCCGCCACCCTCTTGTCCAACACCGGCCTGCATGGGCACAAGTACGCCATCGACGCCACGCTCGGCGCCACTGCTCTGGCTGCCCCAGGCCCCGTCACGGTCCTCACCTCCGACCCCGAGGACCTCGCCGCACTGTGCGGTGCACGCGTCACTGTCATCAAGATTTGAGCTATGCCCCGTCCCGCTGGTTCCGACAGGGTGATCATGGGCCCAATGGCACGCGGAGATCAACAACATCAGGAAACACCAAAGCCCAGGCCCCGAATTCATCGGCCTACCTGGGCTTTCACAGTTTGGAGCAGGTGTCCGGTATCGAACCCCACTCTGCCAGCTTGGGAACTCGTTCAAGACCACAGCATTTGACCAAGAGAAACGCCGACCTGGGCCGATGCCGGTCGAGTGACCGTTCCCGCAACTCCCCGTTGATCGCCGCCCGAACCGGCACGCAGCGGGCACGGCCTAACGAACCCCACGCACTCCGCTCTGCTCAGGCATCCACCGCAGCACCTACGGCCTTCAGCCGCATGCACGTACATGGCGTCACCCCAAAGCTGGAGCGCCCCACCAGAGAGTGGCTCGTGATCGTAAAGGGTTGGACAGCGCCGCTGCGCGAGCAAGAAGATCCCGGCATGGGAACCAGCATCCACGGGTTCATCGAGTGCCGCACGTGGACACGTGGGCTCGACATAGGCGAGTCCGCCTGGTGCGCCGCGATCTCTCTGTCGATGCTGGGAGTGCACAGAGAGTACGGCGCCTTCGATTGCCTCTTCGGGGTTCGCAGCTCAGGCGCCTGGCGACCGATCGCGGCCGATCACGGACTCCCCCAGGACGCGTCGGAGACCGCCAAAGCGGAATTGGGGCAATGGGGGGAAGCCGCCTTCGGTGTCACTTGGTTGGGCTGGGAAGAGGTCACCGCGATCGATTGGGATGAACCGGCCCTCCATCCGACGGACGTAGCCCAGTATCGGCAGCTTCCCGATCAAAGCCTGGAACTCGTTTACCGCTCGGTATGGAGTCGTAGGTTCGCTCGCGTGAGTGGCGTCGACACCTTAACGGTTGATCCCGGCCAGGTCGCGCTGTGGGACGAAGGCACCGAGTGGAAGGCCGGAAGTACCGTCTTCCGTGTCGAACGCGCCACGCGACGCCATGTCGTACCGTCGGACGGTTACTGGCACGCGGCGTGGACAGTCATGCGCACGCTCGCGCACGTTCATGGAGACGATGCTGTCCGCTTGGTGGCCTGGTTTGAGGAGTAGGCGATTCAGCAGGCGGACAGCCATGGCTCGGGGTCGAAGAACGATCCCTGACCCGGCTTTCGTATTGAAGAATGGGTGACGGGAATCGAACCCGCGCTGTCAGCTTGGGAACTGCATCGATCACGGCCCACGGGGCGCTGAGATGGGCGGCAGGCCGGTCCTGAGTGACCGTGGCTGACCCCTCGTTACCGCCCTTGTCGGCACGCTGATGGCACGACGATCACGGTCTTGAGCTGTGGGATCGGCTTGGCTCCGATGGCATGCGCAGGGAAAGGGAGAGACTATGAGCAGCCTTCTTCGCTCACTCACGGACGAGGTGAGACCCGGATACAGGCTCTTCGCAGTCGCCAGCGTATCGACGGCCAATTAGCAGGCTCGGCGGTCGAAGGGGAGATGGACCCACCGAACGGCAGGATCGCAGCAGGGCACGACGGGCTCATCATCCAGACGGCATACTCCAACGGATATGTGCATACGATCCACGCCCGGTTCGAGCGGTGGGACGGGCCGCCACCTGCGGATGACTGGGAAGAGCTGTGGGCTGGGCCGCTCTCTCTGAAATCCGGACTGATCGGTGTCGCAGCCTGGGCGACTGGCTATTCGCACCATATGGAGTTCAACCTGGGGAAAACTGGTAACACCTGGTCCACACGGGTAGCCACCAAGATCCTTCGGACCGAACAGGAGCCCGACTTCCCCCACGCGTTCGCCCGGATCGAGCTATACAAGATCCAGTTTTGGGTCTGAGCGCTTACGCACGTGAGACGCCGATCAACCCTGCAACGGGTCGTCTCCAGCCAGAGTGACTTCCAGATCGTCGGCCGGAAGATTAAGGTCCCGACCCGGCATCCTCTTGAGCGGTGCGCCTCTGGGCTTGTCTCAGCCTCTCGGGCCAAGGCCAGCCGGCGGGGTGCTCGAGGGGCGGCAGCCCCTCGATCGGGGCTTGGGGCGGAGCCCCGATCGGACACAGTCTGAGCCCAAGGGCGCGAAGCGCCACCCAGCGAAGGCGATGCAGTTGAAGCCGGGGCGTGGGGGCCGCGCCCCCACTTGGACACTGTCTGGAGGTCCAACGCGCGAAGCGCATCCGGAACGGAAGGCCGTGCAGTTTGAGAGCGGGTGACGGGAATCGAACCCGCGCTGTCAGCTTGGGAATTGCTGTGATCACGGGCTGCGCTCCTCGGCTTGCCTGGTCAGCGTGATTGGCGCGGTGGTCGTGAGTGACCGTGGTTGACCCCTCGTCACCGGGGTTAATGGCACGCTAATGGCACGACGATCACGCACTGACCTCTTGCTTCGTCTCGCCTGGCCGTGGTGCGCTCTCTCTGTGAGTTACAGTCGCTACCCCGGTTCGCTCTCCTTCCCCCTGCACTTCCCGAACCGCCGATTTCGGATCTGGAGCTACGTGCCCTCACACAGCGAACTCGTTCTACGGACGGAGTTCGAGCCGGATGCACTTCACATCGAGCTGCTGTTCAAAGGCGTCCGAAAGATCAACCTTCCCGTGACGATGACGCACGGGCTCGTGGTGGACATCACGCCCACGATCGACGCTGATCCGGACGGCGTGGTCTTCCTGCTCAGCAACGATCGCTTCTCCGGCCACGTGTGCGCCGACTACCTCTTTCACGAGCAGGAAGAACGATCAAGATACAGTTCCTTCTCACTCTTCCACGGCCACCTGCAAAGTGACTTCGAGCGTTGACTACGCGCACCCCGCCCGCCTGATCTCCCGTCAGCCGTCGACCCACACCCGAAGGGGAAGCGGGCCTGGACCACGGGACATTGGCGTCCGAATGCACATCGTCCGCCAGCCATGTGGCACGTAACAGGGCAATTTCGCTTCTCCAAGACCCGGCTCTTGCCCGCGCTATAACGTTCGTGTTATGAACTGGGGAGAGGTGGAGCTGGAACCAGAGATTGATGAGTGGTTCGACACCCTTGATCAGGAAGACCAGGAAACAGCAGCGTTCTACATCGACCTACTGGCCGCACGTGGTGTCCTGCTCGACGAGCCCTACACTCGTCAACTCCGCGGCAAACTACGTGAGCTGCGGTTTCACCTCCACCGAGAGGCGGTGCGGATCACCTACTGGATCGCTCCGGGGAGACGGATCATCATGCTGACGGTGTTCCGCAAGCAGCGGATGCGCGAGACCGCTGAGATCGATCGTGCGTGGCGGGCCATACAGCGGTGTATCGCTGAGGCGCACACCACTGATGAGGAGTGAGCGGAGTGAGCGAGCGCAGGACCTGGGCCGACAAGAGGTCCGAAATACTGAGTCGCCCCGGTGCCGGAGCGGCTTACGAGGCAGCCAAGATCCGGTTCGAGCTGGGCGAGGCTGTGAGACTGCGGCGTGAGCAACTGGGGCTGACCCAAGCTGAACTGGCGGAGCGCACTGGGCTGAAACAGCCGGCGGTAGCACGGTTCGAGGCAGGGGGGACCATGCCGACCATCCCCATGTTGGAGCGCCTGGCAGACGCTCTGGAGATGCGGCTCAGTGTCGAGTTCCAGCCGCTACGTGAGGCTGGCTGATCTCGCTCGAAAGCAGTGTCGGCAGTCACAGCCCGACTGCCGACACTGCGTCGTAAGTTACACGGAAGATCGAGAGCGGCTTCTGAAACGATCAAAGCCAGGTCGGAACCCATCCCTAACCTGGCTTTCAGTCTGAGAGCGGGTGACGGGAATCGAACCCGCGCTGTCAGCTTGGGAATTGCATGGATCTCGGCTCGTAGGGGCGTTGACCTGCGGCTGAGGCCGGTCGTCAGTGACCGTGGTTGACCCCTCGTTACCGCCCTTAATGGCACGCTAATGGCACGACGATCAGCCCGCGACCTGCTGTTCTTCGTACGAGGCACACCCCGCTGCCCACCTAATTCATCCTGTCTGCCGTCGACCCGCCCGAAGGGAAAGCGGGTTAGCCTTTCGCATCGCGTCAGCCTTATAGGTCGTGTCACGGCACCTCTTCCTCACGCGGCGGTGATGGCCCGAAACTCCACTGACGCGGAGACATCACCATGCATCACCACATCGATCTCCAACGCCGCTGCCAACCGCACCATCAGCGGAATCGTCGGCATGTGCGCTCCACCTTCCAAGCGGGAGACTTGCGGCTGCGTCATGCCTGCTCGCTCGGCCAGTTCCGTCTGCGACAGGCCCAGCTCGATCCGGCGGCGGTAGACGGCCGCGCCGAGTTCCTGCCCCAGTCGTGCCTCCTCCACCATCGCGGCGTACTCGGGCCTCACTTCCTCACCAGCAAGCCGCTTGGCCTTGATCGTCTTCCACTTGCTGTGCCCGGCCATCCTTTCAGCCCCTTCCCTCATAGATCCAATGCGCGGCGCCGTGCTCCAAGCCGCCGGCCATGCACTCGGCCATCGCCTTACGGGCGCGCTCCACATCGCGCGGCTGCCTGTCGCGCGTCTTGTAGAAGGCGGTCAGCAGCACCGCCCGGCGGCCCTCGGCCAGCCAGTAGGTGAGGCGCACCGAATGGTGTGCAATATCGAAGCGCAACTCCCACAACCCGTCACCCAAGTCGCGAGCGTGACCATACGGCATCCGGTCGCCGAATTCAGCGAGCCGTTCGACAGCGGCCTCGACAGCGGCATGATCTCGGTCGGACAAAGTGTCCAGCCAAGCCTCCACCGCTGGCTCCAGCTCGATGTCGTACAGCTCTTCACTCATGCAACACAGTGTATATGCCAAGCTTTGCATAACCTGATTCTGCAGGGCGCAGCAACCATGCGAGATGAACTGTCATCGAGGTCAACGACTCCTGCTTCGTGGGCGATGACGCCTGCGGCGGTGTCCAGGGGTTGTCACTCGACATGATGCCGGCGTCGATCTGGCTGTCTGCCGCCCTGCTGAACAGGCCGGCCCAGGGACCGAGGGGCGGCAACCTTCTCGACGACCAGCGGGAATGCCTGGAAGGGACAATGGGAGCGATCAGCGAAGCCAGGTCGGGGTGAGGCCAGCCCACCGTGTAGCCAGGGAACGGGCGGGCCTAGTGCGAGCGAAGCGAGCGGGCTTGGCGGGGGTCGAAGGGGGCGGAGTCCCCTGGGAAGCGCTGTCTGAAGCCCCAAACGCGCGAAGCGCGCCCTGAAAGCGGAAGGCCTTGCAGTTTGAGAGCGGGTGACGGGAATCGAACCCGCGCTGTCAGCTTGGGAACTGCATCGATCACGGCCCGTTGGGGCGCTGAGCTGGGTCGAAGGTAGGCATTGAGTGACCGTGGTTGACCCCTCGTCACCCCCCTTAATGGCCCGCTAATGGCCCGGCGATCAGCCTGCGGCCTGGTGTTACTCGCGCCACACGCGCGCCGGTTGATCGGTGGTGAACTATACCGGTGAAGGCATATACGAGGCTGATGAGCGTCCTACTTGTGGCTTGTCTTGGAATCGTGTTAGTCACCGGCGCTTACCTGACGTTTTTCTACTCGCCGGCAGACAACCCGATCTATGACGGCCCCTATGAGCCACTGCGCGGTGTAGAGATGAGCGCCGCCTACGCCTCGGAGCTGAAACTCACCTTTGAGACACCTGGTGGCCTGCTCGTGAGAGCGTTGCATCAGTGGTCGGGGCTGGCTTTCCTGCTGGTGGCAGTCTTCCGACTGATACTCATCCGGAGGTTCCTCCCGGCTCTGCCCGTGCTCGCGCTGCTTGGGCTGGGTGCGCTGAACGTGGTCGTGGGGCTCGTGACGACCGGCGCTGTGCCCGCCAGGGAGACCTTCGAGGAGGTACCGACCATCTGGTGGTACAGCGTGCACCTTCTGCTGGCGCTCACGACGGCGGGAGCCCTGATGGTCGCCTGGCGCCAGCAATCGCGGCCGGATTGATCTATGGGCTTTAGTCAGCAGCAACTGTTCGGCGTCGATCAGCCATCGTGAACGGTGAGCCAAGGTGAGGAACGAACCCTGGATCGTCGATCGCCCCCGAGCACGTACGGCGACTGGCCATGCAGTGGCGATCGTAGGGCTGCATCTGTGCGGCGGCGGGGCAACCCCGGTCGGGGGGTTCGGTTGGTACGGCGGGGCCGGCGTGCAGGTGTTCGAGCTGGCCGACCGAGTCGGGCTACGTCCGATCGGCAATGTCCGCAAGGTCAAGGACGAGGCGTACCGGCTGCGCTTTCAACGGCACGGCGCGATGCGGACCCATCCGGAGATCTTCCACGCGCGTGCGGCGGCCGAGCGTGCACTGTGGAAGATGGCCATGGAGGGAAAGGCCGACTCGACCCAGGACCGGCGGTTCCGCGCGATGGTGCTGCTGGCCACCTTCGCGAGCCTGCGTTGGGGTGAGGTCAGCGCACTACGCAGGATGGACGTCGATCTCAAGGCGCGTACGGTCCGCGTCCGGGTCGCCTTCGTCGAGCGCTCTGCCGGCGGGCTGGTGCTGGGACCGCCCAAGTCCAAGGCCGGTCGCCGGACAGTGGGCGTTCCGCAGAGCATCGTCCCCATCCTCCAGGAGCACATGGACACCTACGTCCAGAGCGAGCCGGGCTCGCTGATGTTCCCAGCAGCCAAGGGCGGGCCGATACCCCGCAGCGGTTTCAACACCCGCACACGGTGGGTGGACGTCGTCACGGAGATGGGCCTGCCTGGGCTTCATTTCCACGATCTGAGGCACACGGGCAACATGCTGGCCGCCGAGTCCGGCGCGGGGCTCAAGGACCTCATGGCGCGCATGGGACACGACAACGTCCGAGCGGCCATGATCTACCAGCACGCGGTCAGAGGAGCCGACGAGGCGATCACCAACGCCATCGATCGGCAACTCGAAGCACGTGACGATGACGGCGACGAGGGCACGGCGGGCATACTGGTCCCGGCAGGGTGATCACGAGCTAATGGCCCGTTTATGGCCCGCGAAGATCAACAAGTCTAGAAACAATCAGGCCCAGGGTCCGGGGATTCCGTCCTACCTGGGCCTGAAGTATGAGAGCGGGTGACGGGAATCGAACCCGCGCTGTCAGCTTGGGAAGCTGATGTTCTACCATTGAACTACACCCGCGTACGGCCCGAAGCCGCGTCCACCACTGTAGCGGAAACTTGGCGCGCTACAGCAATCCCGAGGCCCCAGAGTTTCCTGCCGGGCGGTAGGTTGCTCACCGTGTTGCTATCTGACCGTGACATCCTCGCCGAGATCGATTCCGGCCGGCTCGCGCTCGACCCCTTCCACGAGGAGATGATCCAACCCTCCAGCATCGACGTACGGCTTGACCGGTTTTTTCGGGTCTTCGAGAACCATCGGTACCCGCACATCGACCCAGCCGTGGAGCAGCCGGACCTTACGCGGCTGGTCGAGCCCGATGGGGAGGAGCCGTTCATCCTGCATCCGGGGGAGTTCGTGCTGGCCTCCACCTACGAGGTCATCACCCTGCCGGACGATCTCGCGTCCCGGCTGGAGGGGAAGAGCTCGCTCGGGCGGCTGGGGCTGCTGACGCATTCGACGGCGGGGTTCATCGATCCGGGGTTCAGCGGGCACGTCACGCTGGAGCTGTCGAACGTGGCCACGCTGCCGATCAAGCTCTGGCCCGGGATGAAGATCGGGCAGCTGTGCGTGTTCCGGCTCAGCACGCCCGCCGAGCATCCGTACGGGTCGGACAAGTACGGGTCCCGCTACCAGGGACAGCGGGGGCCGACGCCGTCCCGGTCGTTCCAGAGCTTCCACCGGACCAAGATCTAAGGTCGTGCGAGCTGTGAGAGCCAGATGAATTTCGGGATGCAAAACAGTCCGCCAACGTCGTAATCGGACGGAACGGGTCGTCTCACGACGACACACCGTGAGGCTCACCGATAGGCGCGAGCCCTGGCCGGTAAGGGGTTCCCAGCAAAAAGGCGCTCAAACTACCAGCCCCCCGGGTTCGTACAACATACGTAGGGTAGCCAGAAGGAGAAGGGGACATGAAGTTCGCATTTCGCCTGGTAACCCGTACTCTCTTCCACGGACCATCCCCGCACATCTGGAGAACGACGTGCGCCTGCGTCTCACGCCACGTGAGGACAGCTACTACGACCTGTTCGCCGACTCGGCGAACAACCTGGTCACCGCATCCCGCCTGCTGGTAGAGATCATCAGCGACGGATCGGACAGGGAGGCCCTGGCCGAGAAGATGCGCGCTTGCGAGCACGCCGGGGACGAACGCACCCATGCGATCATGAACCGGCTCAACGAGAGCTTCATCACTCCGTTCGACCGCGAGGACATCTACCGTCTCGCCTCGAACCTCGACGACGTGATGGACGCCATGGAGGCCGCTTCCGACCTCATCGTGCTGTATCAGATCGACCACCTGCCCAAGGACGTCGTCCGACAGGTCGAGGTGCTTGAGCGGGCCGCCGAGCTCACCGCCGAGGCCATGCCGCGGCTGCGTTCGATGAAGAACCTCAACGAGTACTGGATCGAGGTCAACCGCCTGGAGAACCAGGGCGACCAGGTCTACCGGAGGCTGCTGGCCAAGCTGTTCAGCGGCGAGTACGACGCACTCACCGTCATGAAGATGAAGGAGGTCGTCGACGCTCTCGAAGAGGCCGCCGACGCCTTCGAGCATGTGGCCAACACCGTCGAGTCGATCGCGGTCAAGGAAAGCTAGGCCTTAGGTGGACCTCACGCTCGCCCTCGTCATCGGCGTGGTCGTCATCGCTCTGGCCTTCGACTACACCAACGGGTTCCACGACGCGGCGAACGCCATCGCGACCTCCGTCTCGACCAGGGCCCTCACCCCCAGGGCCGCGTTGTTCATGGCCGCGGCCATGAACTTCATCGGCGCCCACCTGGGGACCCAGGTCGCACAGACGGTCGGCAAGGGCATCATCGACGCTCCGAACGGCTCACACGGCCTGGTCATCGTGGCCTCGGCGCTCATCGGCGCGATCGCCTGGAACCTGATCACCTGGTATTTCGGCCTGCCGTCATCCTCCAGCCACGCCCTCATCGGCGGCCTGGTGGGCGCCGCGCTGGCTTCCGCCAGCATCGTGCACTGGGACGGAGTCTTCGAGAAGGTCGTCATCCCGATGATCTTGTCGCCGCTGATCGGGTTCACGCTGGCCGCCGCGATCATGATCGCAATATATTGGATCTTCCGCAACAGCCAGCCGGGCAAGACCAACCGGGGCTTCCGCTACGCGCAGACCGTCTCCGCCGCCGCCATGGCGCTGGGGCACGGGCTGCAGGACGCGCAGAAGACGATGGGCGTCATCTTCCTGGCGCTCACCGTCGGCGGCTATGCCACTCAGGGCGATCCCATCCCTCAGTGGGTCATCCTGTCCGCCGCCGGGGCGATCTCGCTCGGCACGTACGCCGGTGGCTGGCGCATCATGCGCACGCTGGGCCGGCGGATCATCGCACTCGACCCCCCGCAAGGGTTCGCGGCGGAGTCGGCGGCGGCGACCGTGCTGTACGCGGCGGCCATCGGCTTCGGGGCGCCCATCTCCACCACGCACACGATCACCTCGGCGATCATGGGTGTGGGCGCCACCAAGCGGCTCAGCGCCGTGCGGTGGGGCGTCGCGGGGAACATCGTGACCGCCTGGATCCTGACCATCCCGGCCGCCGCCCTGGTGGCCGCAGTCTCCTACTTCATCCTCCACGCGATCATCGAGTAGGCCGCCGCCCTCATTCAGCGGCTTCCTGTCCGCTCGCGTACATCACGTCCACGTCCCATCGGTTGAAGCCGAGGGCCTCGTACACCCTGATCGCCGCCGTGTTGGCCTCGTCCACGTACAGCATCGCCTGGGCGAGGCCACGCGAGCGCAGGTGGCAGAGGCCGGCCAGGGTGAGCGCCTTGCCCAGGCCGGTGCCCTGCCGGCCGGGGTCGACGCCGACCACGTACACCTCGCCCAGGGGCTCGTGGCCGTGGTCGGAGGAGCCGTGGATCTTCGTCCAGTGGAAGCCGACGAGCCGGTCGTCGTGGAAGGCCAGGAAGAAGCCCTCCGGGTCGAACCAGGGCTCCTGCTCGCGCCGCAGCAGATCGTCCATCGTCCAGGCCCCCTGCTCGGGGTGGTGGGCGAAGGCCGCCGCGTTGACCTTGAGCCAGGCCTCCTCGTCCTGGCCGGGCACGAACGTCCGCAGAGTGATGCCGGCCGGCAGGTCGTAGGCCGTGAGCGGGGCGAAGAGGGAGCGGCGCATCTGCCACAGGGAGCGTACGCGCTCGAAGCCGAACGCGACCGCCAGCGCCCCCGCTCCCACCTGGCCACCGTGGGCCCACAGCCGGAGCCGGCCGCCGGTCAGCTCGATCACCGCCTGGAGCAGGCGCGCGCCGTTGCCCCGACGCCGGTGGGCGGGGTGGATGACGAGCTCCACGCTGGGTCCCTCGACCTCGTCGGTGGGATCGACGTGGGCGTAGCCCAGCAGCGTGCCGCCGTCCTGCAGCAGCAGGGAGCGGGCCTGCGGATCGCCGCCGTAACGCAGGTGGAGCATCACATGTTCGTTGAGCGGGCGGACGCCGTCGGCCTCCGTGGCCGCGCCCACCAGGCCGAGCACCTCGGCGATCTCTTGGTCATCGAGCTGTTGCCTGATCTGCACGCGCGCGCTCACAGAACGAACTCTAGGCGCATGACTGGCAAATAACGCCATGTGACAGCCCGGCAAATCGTTACCTTTGCGACATGGGCTGCATAGATTCCCACCGTAACGTCTTGGGCCATGACGTCTCGTTCCCTCCTCCGGCTGGCGCTGGCCGGAGCCGTCGCCTCGGGTGCGGTCCTGCTCGCCACCCTTCCGGCGGACGCGAGCAAGGCCCCCAAGACGGTTCCCGTCCGGCTGCTCGCTCTCAATGACTTCCACGGCAACCTCGAACCGCCGACCGGATCCTCCGGCCGCATGGTGGACGAGAACGGCAACACCGTCGACGCCGGTGGCGCGGCGTACGTCGCCACTCACATGAAGGCCCTCGCCGACAAGAACACCATCGCCGTCGCCCAGGGCGACCTCATCGGGGCGACGCCGCTGATCTCGGCGGCCTACCACGACGAACCGTCGGTCGAGTTCCTGGGCAAGCTGGGGCTCAAGGTGGCCGCGGTGGGCAACCACGAGTTCGACGAGGGCTACGCGGAGCTCCGGCGGATCATGAAGGGCGGCTGCCACCCGGTGGACGGCTGCTCGCCCGCGGGCACGTGGAAGGGCGCGCAGTTCGACTATGTCGGGGCGAACGTCCTGTTCAAGAACCGCGACGAGAAGACCGACGCCCTCGCCGCGCTCGGTCAGCAGCCGCAGGTCAAGCAGCTGCTGAGCGACTGGGGCGTGCCCGCGCTGCCGCCGGTCAGCATCAAGTGGATGAACGGCGTGCCCATCGGCTTCATCGGCCTCGTCACGCAGACCACGCCGAGCATCGTCACGAGCGAGGGGATCAAGGACCTCAAGTTCGTGGACGAGGTCAAGGCGGCGAACGTGGCCTCCAAGCTGCTCAAGCTGGTGGGGGTGAAGGCCCAGGTCGTGCTGGTGCACGAGGGTGACCAGGTGACCGCGGGCCAGTCGCCCGACGCGTGCAGCGCCATCCCCGGGGCGGGCAACCGCATCGCCACGCAGGTGGACGCCGAGGTCGACCTGATCCTCAGCGGCCACTCGCACCAGGCGTACATGTGCAAGGTCAAGGACCCGGCGGGCAACGACCGGGTGTACTCGCAGGGCGGGTCGTTCGGGCGTGTCATCACGCAGGTCGATCTGAACGTGAACGTCAAGTCGCGCGACATCGACCGCGCTTCGGTCGTGGCGGACAACCACGTCGTGACCCGCACGGTCGCCGCCGATCCCGAAATTTCGGCTTTCGTGCAGACGTGGAAGGACCGCGTCGCGCCGGTCGCCAACAAGGCCGTCGGCACCATCTCCGCCGACATCACGAACGTGGCCGCGCCCTCCGGCGAGTCGGCGCTCGGCAACTTCATCGCCGACTCCCAGCTCGCCGCCACGAAGACGGGCGGCAACGCCCAGATCGCGCTGATGAACCCGGGCGGGGTGCGGGCGTCGCTGTCGTACGCGACCTCGCCGGTGAACGAGGGCGACGGCGTCGTGACGTACGGCGAGGCGTTCACGGTGCAGCCGTTCAACAACCTCATGCAGGCCGTCACGCTGACCGGCGCGCAGCTCAAGACGGTGCTGGAGCAGCAGTTCACCGGCGGGCCGAACAACCAGGCGTTCACCAAGATCCTGCAGCCCTCCGCGAACTTCACCTACACCTACAACAGGACCGCCGCCTGGGGCTCCAAGGTGTCGGACATGAAGATCGACGGGGTCGCGGTGACGGACACGCAGTCCATCCGGGTCGCGGCGAACAACTTCCTGGTGGGCGGTGGTGACGCGTTCCTGGCCTTCAGGGACGGGACCGACTTGTGGAGCGGGCCACTGGACATCGACGCGTTCGTCGAGCATCTGGGCAAGAACAACCCGATCGCCCCGCCCGCCACGAACCGCATCACCGCGGTGGGCTGACCGCCTTCCTGTACGGCGGGCGCGTCCCGCCGCACAGCCCTGACTGGGATGCCCCCGCCGTGCGCCTCATCCCGCGCGGCGGGACACTCCGGCCGTACATCTCATCCCGGCGGCGGGACACTCCCGCCGTACACCTTCAAACCCCCCATCCTGTACGGCGGAGCCGGCGGCACGCCGCCCGCCGCACAGGGCTGAGGGCCTCCAGGGAGACGCGCGCTGACCCGCACAGGGCCCGCCGCCGTCACGGCGCGACGTGGGCCGGTTACCGGCCCGACCCCTGGGCCGCCGGACTCACGCCCCCGCCGGCTGGTCGTGCACGGGCAGGACGCATACGAGGCAGGCCCCCGGCGTGTGCTCGGCGACCGAGAGGGTGCCGCAGTGGGCCATGGCGATCTCCCTGGACAGGGGCAGGCCGAGGCCGCTGCCGCCCTTGTCCTTGGCCCGCGCGTTCTGCAGCCGGGTGAACCGTTCGAAGACCCGTTCCCTGTCATGCGGCGGGATGCCGTCCCCGTCGTCGGCCACCGTCATGATCACCCGGCCGCCCTCCGTCGCCACCCTCAGATCGATCCTGGTGGCGGCGTGCCTGGAGGCGTTGTCCAGGAGGTTCGTGAGGAGGCGGTCGAGCTGCACCTGCGAGCCGAGCACCGGGGCCGTGCCGCACTGGTCGAGGTGGATGGGCACCCTGCCGCCCGCGCGGCGGCGTACCTGATCCTCGGCAAGCCGGCACATGTCCACCACGCGGCGTTCTGGCATCGCGCCCGCGTCGAGTTTGGCCAGCATCAGCAGCTCGTCGATGATGCTCGTCAGGCGCTCGGCGGCGGCCAGGGCGCGCTTGCCCGTGGCCGGCCAGTCCGCCTCGTCCGGGTAGGCGTTGGCCACCTCCAGCTGGGCGCGCAGGGCCGAGATGGGGCTGCGCAGCTCGTGCGAGGCGTCGGCGACGAAGCGGCGCTGGGTCTCGGCGGAGCGTTCGAGGCGGTCGAGGGTGTGGTTCGTGGTGGCGGCCAGGTAGGTGATCTCGTCGCCGGTGTCCGGCACGGGTACGCGCCTGCTCAGGTCCTGGCCGGTGATCTCGGCCATCTCCGCGCGAATGCGTTCGACCGGGCGCAGGGCGAACCCGACCACCGCCCACGAGAGGCCCGCCACGAGCACCAGGACGAGCGGGGCGCCGAGGAACAGCAGAAGGTAGATCCACCTGAGCGCCCCGTCCACGTCGGTCAGCGCCGACGCGCCGTAGATCGTGGCCGGGCCGTCCGGTGTGTTCACCCTCAGGCCCATGACGAGGTAGTGGACCCCGGTCTCGGTCCCCTTCCTGGTCAGCCTGCGCTCGGCGGTGTAGACCCGTTCGAGGTCGGGCACCGGGAACGGCGTCATCCGCGGCCCGTCCCTGAGGCTGGGACTGGCCGCGATCATCTTGCCGTCCGCCGAGACCACCTGGAGGAGCTGGACGCGTGGCGGCGGCACCAGCACCTTGGGCAGCTCTCCCGTACGTGCGTCGCTGGCGACCCGCCGCACGGCGAGCTCCACCCTGTTCTCGACCACTCCGCGCAGGTTGCCGGGCACGGTGGCCAGCGTGAGCAGGGACGTCGCGGTGAAGACGATCGCCGCCACCAGGGTCGCGATCGTGGTCAGGCGCGCCCGGATCGAGCGAGGAAAGAGCCTATGCAGCACCGCATCCCCTCCCCCGTCATCACTATCAGTGACACTTACCCGCAGCCAGGATTTGCAACATGATGGCTTCTGAACTGCTCATACAAGAGAAGCAGCGCCTGCCGATGGTCACTCTTCGTGCACGGCATCGGCGAGTTCGCTCCGGGCGATTCCGCTGAGGGCGTGCATGGCTTCCGCTCACGAGCTCGGGCGGCCAAGGTGGGATGCCATGAGGGTCTTGGTGCTGGGTGGCACAGAGTTCGTGGGTCGGGCGTTCACGCTGGAGGCGCTGACGCTGGGCTGGAAGGTGACGACGTTCAACCGGGGCCGGCACGAGCCGGCCGAAGGGGTCACGGCGCTGCGCGGCGACCGGTCGGCGCCCGGCGGGCTGGCGGCGCTGGAGCGGGGCGAGTGGGACGTGGTGGTCGACACCTGGTCGTGGGCGCCGTCCGCGGTCAGGGACACCGCCGCCTTGCTGGCGGACCGGGCCGGAAGCTATGTCTACGTGTCCAGCCGGTCGGTCTACGCCGGCCCGGTGCCGTTCGGGGCGGACGAGAGCGCGCCCGTGGTGGCGGCGTCGGCCGATGACGGCGACGGCGACTATGCCAAGAACAAGGCGGGGGCCGAGCTGGGCGCGGTGGCGGCCTTCGGCGAGCGGGCCCTGCTGGCCAGGGCCGGGCTGATCCTCGGGCCCTACGAGAACATCGGCCGGCTGCCCTGGTGGCTGACCAGGATCGCCCGGGGCGGCCCCGTGCTGGCTCCCGCGCCGGGTGAGCTCGGGCTCCAGTACATCGACGCGCGCGACCTGGCCACGTGGTGCCTGCGGGCGGCCGAGCAGGGGCTCGGCGGGGCGTATGACGTGGTGAGCCCGCACGGGTTCACCACGATGCGGGAGCTGCTCGAAGCGTGCGTACGGGCGACCGGGTCGGACGCCGAGCTGCGCTGGGTGGCGGCGGAGAAGATCCTCGCCGCGGGGGTGACGCCGTGGATCAACCTGCCGATCTGGCTGGTGGGCGAGGACTACGACTTCATGCACGGGAGTGATGTGTCCAAGGCGGTGGCGGCTGGGCTGCGGTGCCGTCCGGTGGCGGAGACGGTGGACGACACGTGGGCGTGGCTGCGCGCCATCGGCGGCCAGGCCCCCATGCGCCCCGACCGCCCCGCGGTCGGCCTCGACCCCGCGGTGGAAGCCGCCCTGCTGAACTCCTGAGTCGTCTTCTTTCACCGGGGGGCTGGGCTTTGGCTACTGGCTGTTGGGGGTGGTGCGATAGGTGCGGATGAGGTCGTAGACGGCGGCGACCAGGGCGATGAGCACAGACGTCAGCACCACGAGCAGCCCGTGCCGGAACGCCGTGGCCCAGCCCTGCCCCAGCGCGCCGAAGAACGTCGAGCCCGTCGCCGCGATCCCGATGGCCGCCCCCAGCCGCTGCCCCGTCTGCAGCACCCCCGCCGCGCTGCCCCCGCCCTCCGGCGGCACCTCGGACAGCGTGATGGCCTGGTTGGGCGAGATCACGAGGCCGCTGCCCACACCCGCGATCAGCAGCGGCAGCGCGGTCGCCAGGCCCACCATCTCCCCGGGCACCAGCGCGGTCGCCGCCATCGTCGCCAGGAGCCCCACGATCACCGTGGCGAGCCCGAACGCCACCAGCCGCCGCCCGGCGCGGGCGACGAGCCGCCCGCCGACCACCGAAGCCGACGCCGAGCCCAGCGCGAACGGAGTGATCGACAGCCCGGCCATCAGCGCGCTGTACTGGTGCCCGCTCTGCAGGTAAAGCGTGAAGATGAAAAAGATTCCCGTGAAACCGGCGAAGTAGAAGAGCGCGATGATCGACCCCAGGCTGTACGACCGCTTGCGGAACAGCGCGAGGTCCACCAGCGGCTCACGCCAGTAAAACCGCTCCCACGTCACGAACCCGGCCAGCACCACCAGCGCCGCCGGAATGAGCAGCCACTTGGTATCCCCCTCCCACTGGTGCCGCTGGATGAACGGCAGCAGCAGGCCCGCCACACCTATGCCGAGCAGCAGCACGCCCACCGGGTCCAGACTCTCCCGCCGCCGCTTCCCACGCGACTCCGTACCCGGTGGGACGCCCTCCTCCATGCTCGCCGGGGCCGGCTGCGGTGCGGGCAGGAACTTCCTGGCCAGGGGCAGGAGCACGATGCCGATCGGCACGTTCACCAGGAACACCCAGCGCCACCCCTGCTCGTGCCCGAACGCGGTGACCAGCGCGCCGCCGATCAGCGGCCCGGCCGCCGTGGACACTCCGATGGTGGCCCCGAGCGCGCCGAACGCCCGGCCCCGCTCCTGTCCACGGAACATCTGCTGGATCAGCCCCGAGACCTGGGGGTTCACCATCCCGGCCGCCAGGCCCTGGACGAGCCTGGAGACGATGAGCACGTTCATGTCCCAGGCGAACCCGCACGCCGCGCTGGACACCGTGAACAGCACCACGCCCCACATGAAGAGCGTCCGCCGGCTCCGCGCGTCCCCCAGCCGCCCGGCAGGGACCAGCAGCAGGCCGAACGTGAGCGCGTAGCCGGACAGGATCCACTGCAAGCCGTCCTCGGTGGCGTGCAGCCCCTCGCGGATCGACGGCAGCGCGACGTTGACGATGCTCACGTCCAGTCCGGACATGAATGCCGCCGCCAGGCACACGGCCAGCGCGCGCTTGCGGGTGTCGACCCCGGACGCCACCATCACGGCAACCTCTCCGCCCTACGGCAGCAGAAGACGGTACCGGCTACCGCATGAGGCACATGATTCCCACCAGGTCGCGAAATATCACCCACCAAGCATTTCTTTGCCGCCCCAGCAACCGACTGAAGGGGGGAAGGCGGAGAGCCAAAGGGGGTTGGGCCGAGCGGAGCCGAAGGCGGGCGGAGCATCCGAAGAGGGTGAGGGCCGGAGGCGGGCGGACGGGCCAGCGCCGGAGAGTGCGAGACCGAAGAGAGCGGGCCAGAGGGGCGGGCGTCCGAAGGAGTCGCCAGGGCCGAACTGTCCGAAGGGGTGGAACGGGTCCGAGGGGCCGAAGAGGTCCGAGGGGCTGGAGGAGGCGTACTGGTTGGGTGCGTTCTGGGGGTAGAGGTTCGTTTCTTTGCGGATGCCGGGTAACGTCCGATCATGGACACGATGGCCGTCGAGCAGAACGGCATCAACGCGGTCCCAGAAGCCGAGCGGCGCGGCCGGCCGCGGGACCTCTTCTGGCCGTGGGCAGGCTCGAACCTGTCCTTGTTCGGCATCGCCTTCGGCGTCTACATCGTCGGTCTCGGCCTGGGCGTCCTGCCCGCGATCATCACCGGAGCCATCGGGTACGCCCTGTCGTTCCTGCTGGTCGGCCTGGTCGCGATCGGCGGCGCGCGCTCGGGCGTGCCCACCATGACGCTGGGCCGGGCGCCGTTCGGCTACCACGGCAACAAGCTGCCCACGGCGTTCAGCTACATCTCGAACGTCGGCTGGGAGATCGTGCTCGTCACCCTCTCCGCGCAGAGCGGCAAGGCGATCCTGGCGCGTCTCGCCCCCGGCGTCCCGGCCACGACGGCCACCGCGCTCTGCTTCGCCGTCGCCGCCGTCGTGGTGATCGTCGTAGGCGTGTACGGGCACGCCATGATCATGGCGGTGCAGCGCTACCTGACGTACGTCTTCGTCGTCCTGACGGTCGTCTACCTGGTGCTGATGGCGCCGAAGCTCGGCGTGTCGCTGGAGAGCACGGCGGGGCCGGGCGGCTGGGCCGGCGGGATCATCTTCGCCATGACCCTGCTCGGCCTCGGCTGGGTCAACTGCGGCGCCGACTACTCCCGCTACCTGCCGTCGAGCTCCCGCCCCCGGTCGGTGGCGCTGTGGACGATGCTCGGGGGCGCGTTGCCGCCCATGGTGCTGCTCGTGTTCGGGGTGCTGCTGGCGGGCGGTGACCCCAAGCTGGCCGCGGTCGCGAGCGTCGATCCGGTGGCGGCGCTGGCGGGGGCGTTGCCCACCTGGTTCCTGCTGCCGTACCTGCTGACCGCCATCGGCGGCTTCCTGGCGGGAGCGATCATGGACATCTACTCGTCGGGGCTGTCGATGCTGGCGCTCGGCGTGCCGGTCAGGCGGCACTACGCGGTGCTGATCGACGGGGTGCTCATGGTGCTCGGCGGCTACTACCTGCTGTTCGTCTCCACCAGTTTCCTCGGGACCTTCCAGGCGTTCCTGGCGATCGCCGGCGTGGTGATGGCCGCCTGGGTGGCGATCTTCCTGGTGGACATGTGGCGGCTGCGCGCGGGCGGCGCCGCTTACGACGAGCGGCTGCTGCGGGCCGGCGCGCCCGCGCTCAACCTGGCGGGGCTGGTGTCGCTGGTCGTGGCCTCGGTCGTGGGACTCGGGCTGATCACCTCGTCCGACCCGAACATCGCCAAGGTCGTCGGGTTCCTGATGAGCGACGAGGTCAAGGCGGGCACGTTCGGGATGGCGAACATCGGGGTGGTCATCGCGCTCGTGCTGGCGGGGCTGCTGTACTTCGCGATCACGAGCGTGACCCGGCGCAGGGTCGTCTGAGGAACGGCGGGCCGGAACGGTTGTTTTGGACGGCACCTCAACTCTGTGGTTACTGTTGGTCATTGATGATGGACATTCCGTTGCGACTGCTGCGCTGGGCGGTGCACGTCACCGGCGGCGGGCTGCTCGTGATC
This sequence comes from Nonomuraea rosea, assembly GCF_039539705.1. NCBI lineage: Bacteria > Bacillati > Actinomycetota > Actinomycetes > Streptosporangiales > Streptosporangiaceae > Nonomuraea > Nonomuraea rosea. The sequence continues at coordinate 739,849 of NZ_BAABDQ010000001.1, forward strand.
GCGGTGCTCACCGTACTGCGCGAGGACGGCGGGGCGCAGGCGGCCGGGGGCGTGCTGCTCGGCCTGCTCTATGCGGCGGGCGCGCCGGTCGAGCGCTGGTGGCCGGGGGCGAGACCGGGGTGGCTCGGGCTGGTGACGGCGGGGTGGGCGGTGCTGGCCGTGGCGGGCGCGCCGTTCGTGTGGCTGGCCTTTCCGTTGCTGTTCGCGTACCTGGATGTGCTGCCGTTGTGGGGGGCGATGTTCGGGGTGGGGGCGCTGACCTCGGCGGCGATCCTGATGGCGGCCTGGCATGCGGGCGAGCTGACGCTCCCGCTGGTGGTCGGGCCGGGTGTCGCGGCCGTGGTGGTGGTGTTGCTGGCCCTCGCCTGCCGGGCACTGCATGCCGAGATCCAGGAACGGCGCCCTGAAGAGAAGGCACGGCCCCAGCCTCTCAAGCCGTAACGGCCAGGCACGTGGCAGGCAGGCGCGTGACCGTCAGGCGCGTGGCAGGCAAGCGCGCGTGACCGTCAGGCGGTGACGATGGCGAAGTCGGGGACCGGGCGGTCGAGGACGGCGACCAGGCGCTGCAGCACCGTCGTGTCGCCCTCGCGTTCCACCCCCTCCACCCCCTTGCCCGCCAGCAGCCCCACGAGCTGCGCCTTCGTCAGCCGCAGGGTGAGGTCGGCGAGCTCGTCCTGCGGATCCGGCTGCTGGATCAGCGCGCCGTTGGACAGCAGCGTGCGGTGCCGGCGCCCCAGATCCGTGAGGTGCCAGTCGATGGACAGGCGCTCGTGCCAGGCGCGCGGGCCGTTCACGCGGATGGCGATCGAGTCGAAGATCTGCTCCACGCTCAGCGCCGCGAACAGGTCCAGCGCGGTGGCCTCCATGGTCGCGGGCACGATGCCGTCGGTCAGCTCCAGCGCCCCCATCAGGTAGAAGTTGCGCCACGTCGCGTTCTCCGCCCCGTGGCCGAGCCGCGTGTAGACCTCGGCGAGCAGGTCCCTGGCCTCCTTGTTGCCCTCGTCGGCGAACACGGCCTGGTTGAGGAGCTGGGCGGCGAAACGCAGGTCGTTCTCGTCGATGTAGCGCCTGGCGAACGCGACCACCGCCGAGCCGCCCCCCAGGCACTCCACGTAGCGGATCGCGCTCTCCCTCGGCGGGTGCTCCCACAGATGCGCCGGATTGCCGTCGAACCAGCCCAGGTAGCGCTGGTAGATGGCCTTGACGTTGTGGCTGACGGAGCCGTGGTAGCCGTGCGTGTGCCAGGACTGCTCCAGCTCGGGCGGCATGTGGACGGCCTCGGCGATCTCGGCCGCAGTCAGCCCTTTGTTGATCAGCCGCAGCGTCTGGTCGTGCAGGTAGGCGTACATGTCCCGCTGCTGCTCCAGGAAGCGCACGATCGCGTCGCGGCCCCAGGTGGGCCAGTGATGCGAGGCGAAGGCGACGTCGGCCCGGTCGGCGAACAGGGCCACGGCCTCGGTCAGGTAGCGCGCCCAGACGCGCGCGTCGCGCACCTCGGCGCCGCGCAGGCTGAGGAGGTTGTGCTGGTTGTGGGTGGCGTTCTCGGCCAGGCAGAGGGCGCGGTGGGCGGGGAAGAGGATGTTCATCTCGGCGGGGGCCTCGGTGCCCGGCGTGGGCTGGAAGACGACGCTGACACCGTCGATCCGCTCCTCGTGGCCCGTACGCACGATTTCGACCGTGGGCGGGATGAGCGACATGCTCCCCGTCGAGACGGTCAGGCCGAGCCCGCAGCCGATCTGGCCCTCGGGCGAGCGCGACAGGGCGGGGCCGTAGAGGTAGACGGCGCGGCGGGTCATCGCGGGGCCCGCGTAGACGTTCTCGGACACCGCGTGGTCCATGAACCCGCCGGGGGCCAGGATCGGCACGTTTCCGTCGGTGACGCCGCGTACGCCGCCGAAGTGGTCGGAGTGCGAATGCGTGTAGATGACGGCGGTGACCGGGCGGTCGCCGCGGTGGTCGCGATAGAGCTTCAGCGCGGCGGCGGCGCACTCGGTGGAGATCAGCGGGTCGATCACGATCACGCCTGTGGCGCCTTCGACCAGGGTCATGTTCGACAGGTCCAGGCCGCGTACCTGGTAGACGCCGTCGGTGACCTCGTACAGACCTTGTCTGGCGCACAGCTGGCTCTGCCGCCAGAGGCTCGGGTGGGCGGTCTCCGGACATTCTTCCTGAAGGAACGCGTAAGAGTCGTTGTCCCAGATGACCCTGCCGTCCGTCGTTTTGATCACGGCGGGGCTGAGTTTCGCGATGAAACCGCGGTCTGCGTCGTCGAAGTCGCCCTTGTCGTGAAATGGAAGGTCTGCCATGCATAGCCGCATGCCCTGGATCCGAGCCAGGTAGCTCAATAAACGCCCCTATTAGCATGAATCTCGGGCAATAGGGACAGGAGCCACAGGCAGGTGTCCGCGGCTCGCCACAGACCGCGTGCCGCCGGGTCGCTCTCGTGCGGTCCGGCACGAGGTCGCTAAGCTTACGGAATCGTGCGAGACATCACGGTATTCAGCGGCAGCGCCCATCCCGACCTGGCCGAGGAGATCTGCTCCCACCTGGGCACACGCCTGCATCCCGTCCGGCTCAACCGCTTTGCCAATGACGTTCTGGAAGTGCAGCTCCAGGCCAATTGCCGCGAGCGCGACGTGTTTCTGATCCAGCCCTTGGTGCCACCCGTGCAGGAGCACCTGGTCGAGTTGCTACTGATGCTCGACGCCGCGCGCGGCGCGTCCGCGGCCAGGATCACGGTCGTTCTCCCCCACTATGCCTACGCCCGTTCGGACAAGAAGGACGAGCCGCGCATCTCCATCGGCGCGCGCCTGGTCGCCGATCTGATGGTGGCCGCGGGTGCCAGCCGGGTGCTGGCGATGACGTTGCACTCGCCACAGGTGCACGGTTTCTTCAGCGTGCCCGTCGATCACCTGCACGCGCTGCGGGAGCTGGCCGCGCACTTCCGCCAGTACGACCTGTCGAACACCGTCGTCGTCTCCCCCGACCTCGGCAACGCCAAGGAGGCCGCCCACTTCGCCCGCCTGCTCGGCACCGGCGTCGCGATGGGCGCCAAGCAGCGCTTCAGCGACGACCGCGTGGTGATCAGCTCCGTGATCGGCGAGGTGACCGGCAAGGACGTGATCATCCTGGACGACGAGATCGCCAAGGGCAGCACGGTCATCGAGCTGCTCGACCGGCTGCGCGAGCAGCGCGTGCGTACGGTGCGGGTGGCCTGCACGCACGGGCTCTTCGCGGGCGGGTCGATCGAGCGGCTCAGCTCGCTGCCCGAGGTCGAGGAGATCGTCTGCACCAACACCGTGCCGCCGCCGCCCAAGCCCAGCGACAAGCTCACGGTGCTGTCGATCGCGCCCGCCCTGGCGGAGGCCATGCGCCGCATCCACGACGGCGAGTCGGTGAGCGCCCTGTTCAGTACATCCTGACGATCTGCGCGGTGACCCGCCTGCCCTGGTGAGAGGCCAGGAACGTGATCACCTCCGCCACCTCCTCCGGCTGGGCGACACCGAGGAACACCGGGCTGTCGGCGACCGACCGCTCCACCTCCTCGTTGACCCAGCCGGTGTCGGTCACGGGCGGGTAGACCATGTTGGCCGTGACGCCGTACGCGCGCAGCTCGTGCGCGGCCGACATGGTGTAGTTCTCTTGAGCGGCCTTCGCCGCGCCGTAGGACACCTCGGTCGGGAAGCCGCCGGGGCCGCCGGAGGTGAGGCCGATGATGCGGCCCCAGGACGCGCCGCGCTCGACGTGCCGCCGGGCGAACTCGGCGATCAGCAGTGCGGCGGCGCGCACGTCCACCGCGAACTGCCGGTCGTGCGTCTCGGCGTCCACCGGCCTGAGCGTACGGCCGAAGCTGTCGGACGCGCTCGGCGTGAAGGTGTTGCCGAGCGAGGCACTCGCGTTGTTGACCAGGATGTCCACCGGGCCGAGCGCCTTCTCGGCCTGGTCGAACAGGGATCCCGGGGTCGCGGGGTCGGCCAGGTCGGCCTCGGCGGCCTCCGCCGTGCCGCCGGCCGCGCGGATGCGGGCGACCACCTCGCCGGCGTCGCCGCCGCGAACCTGGTCGTAGGCGGCGGGATAGGCCGGATCGCGCAGCGGGGTCAGGCGCTTGTAGGTGAGGAAGACGGAGACGCCCTCCGCGGCGAGCGCGATCGCGGTGGCCGCGCCGATGCCCTGATTGGCCCCCGTGACCAGCGCGACTTTCCCAGTCAGGCGGGTATCGATCATAGTGGCCATCATGCACGCAGCGACTGACCACCTGCTACGGCATTTTCTGGAACGTGTCGAACCGGCCGTCCCCCTGGTCGCCCTGTGGGCCCACGGCTCACTGGCGGCGGGCGACTACCGGCCGGGGAGGAGCGACCTCGACCTGATCGCCGTCCTGGACGCACCCGTGACGATGGAGCAGTGGCGGCGGATCAAGGCCGTGCACCGGGGGATCGACTCGCCGCTGGCGGGCCGGTTGCACTGCTCGTACATGGCCAGGCAGGAGCTGGCGGACCTGGGCACCGAGCACGTGTCGTGGGCGCACGAGCAGATCTTCCGCCGTCCCGTCACCGCGATCACGCGGCGCGAGCTGCACGAGGGCGCGCTGCTGCTGTCCGGGCCGCCGCCCGCCGGGCTGCTTCCCGAGGTGTCCGACCAGGAGCTGCACGACTTCGTCCGGACGGATCTGCGGGACTACTGGCTGGAGAAGACGCGTGGCCGGCGGCGCTGGCTGCGCGACGTCTGGGTGGACCTGGGCATGGTCACCGTGGCCAGGGCCACGGTCACGCTCAGGGACGGGCGCCTGATCAGCAAGCTGGCGGCGCTCGACGTGCTGGCCGAGCTGGGCGCGCCGGAGAGCGTGGTGGCCGACGTGCGCGCCCGCCGGTACGACACGCCCGCTCCGGTGCTGAGCCGGTTCAGGAGGGGCAAGCTGGCTCGGGCCTTCATCAGGTCCGCGATCAGGAAGGCCTTGAGCGAGACCTCCGGATGAGAGTCAGCTCAGAGTGGCGGTCAGGGTGGTCAGGGCCTCGATGATCTGCTCCGGGGTCAGCCCGAGTGTGCCGCGCTGGTGGCCGTACACCTCGGGGGCCAGCGGGGCCAGCAGGACGTCCACCAGGGCGTCCGGGTTCGGTGTGCCGGCCGCGACGAGGAGCGCGCGTACGTGCGCCCGCCAGAACCCGTACGCGCCCGTCTCGAAGCGCGAGCGCCCGACCTCGGTCCCGAGCACCAAGTGGGAGTGCTCCTCCAGCAGCCGCACCATGGCCGCGTAGAAGGCGGCGAGCCGCTCGGCCGGCGGCGCTCCCGGGCCGAGCGGCGGTTCGCCGCGCAGCAGCCGCTCCTGCAGGGCCCGCTCGTGCTCGTCGAGCAGCGCCACCGCGATCGACGCGCGGTCGGGATAGCGCCGGTAGAGCGTGCCCCGGCCCACTCCGGCCTTCTTGGCGATGTCCTCCATGGTCACCTCCTGTGGGGGCCGGTCCGCGAAGAGCAGGGCGGCGGCGTCAAGGATCCTGGCGCGGTTGCGGGCGGCGTCGGCTCTCTCCATGCGCCCATTGTAGGTGGACATATCGTCCGGTTATAGTGAAGCGGACGATATGTCCACTTAAAGGAGTCCTCATGCTGCTGCACCTGGACGCGAGCGCCCGGCGCGCGGGCTCGTTCTCACGCACGCTGTCGGCCCGGTACGCCGAGACCTGGCGCGCGGCCCACCCGGGCGGCCGGTACGTCTACCGCGACCTCGCGGCGCAGCCGGTGCCGCACATCGGCGAGGCCTGGACCGAGCTGTGCGACTACGTCCTGGAGCACGAGATCACCGACATCGCCCGTTATCGGGAGGCGGTGCGCACGCCCGCCCAGCAGCGGGCGTGGGCCGTCCTGGCGCCGCTGCTCGACGAAGTCGTGGCGGCCGAGGTGATCCTGATCGGCACGCCGATGTACAACTACTCGATCCCGTCCGCGCTGAAGGCCTGGCTCGACCAGATCACCTTTCCCAGAATGTCGCTCGCGGGCCGCTCGTTCGTGGTGACGGGAGCGCGCGGCGGCGCGTACGGGCCCGGCACGCCGCGCGAGCCGTACGACCACGAGGAGCGCTACCTCCGGGACTTCTTCAAGGGCCACTTCAGGGTCGAGGACGTCACCTTCGTGCACGCGGAGCTGGTCAACGCCCGCCTCGACCCGGCGCTGGCGCACCTGCGCGACCGGCACGAGGAGTCCCTGGCGGCGGCGCTCAAGGAGGTGGCACGGTGAACCCTCAAGGAGGTCGCATGGTGAACACGACCAGGACGGCCGACCTCGCGCCGAGAGGCGGGGGATAGTCTTGGCGCGAGTTACCACCTGAACCAGGGGAAGGGCGACAAATGGGGGAAATCAGGCAGTCCTATCTGGTGGCCGCGAGCTCGGCGGTGTCGCTCCTCCGCGACCCGGCCGTGAAGGCGGCATGGGACAAGCCGAGCGCGCTCACGGAGTTCACCGTCGCGGGGCTGGCCGGGCACCTGGCCCACCAGCTCGTCAGGGTCGGCGACGTGCTCTCCCCGAACGGGGAGGTTCAGGAGCCCGTCGAGCTCATCGAGCACTACACGCGGTCTCCGTGGGTGCAGGCCGGCCTCGACCACGAGAGCAACGTCGGCATCCGGCGGGCCGGCGAGGCCTCGGCCGCCGCCGGGCCCGACGCGCTGGTCGGCAACGCGCAGTCGCTGCTCGACCAGCAACTGGCCGCGCTGCCCGCCGAGCCGGCCGAGCGGGTCGTGTTCGTACGGTCGTCGGGATGGTCGCTGCGGCTCGACGACTTCCTGCTCACCCGGCTGGTGGAGCTGGTCGTGCACTCCGACGACCTGGCGGCCAGCGTCGGCGTGGAGACGCCCGAGCTGCCCGCGCCGGTCATCGATCCCGTGGTCAAGCTGCTGGCCAGGCTCGCCGTGCACCGCCACGGCGCGACGGCGGTCATCCGCACGCTGAGCAGGGCCGAGCGCGCCCCCGCCACCATAAGCGCCTTCTAGCCCGCTCAAGCGGTGATCATGCGCAGGGCCGCGACCACCTCGCGGCCCGACAGCGCGCTGTCCGGATCGAGCAGCCACTGTGACAGGAACCCCGTCAGCATGGCCTGATAGACCGTCCCGGTCAGCCGCCCCCGCTCGGGGTCGCCGCCCGGGTCGACGCCCTCGAACAGCTCGGCCAGCCCCAGCCGCCCCTCCTTGATGCCCCGCACGAGCTGCTCGCGCACCTCCGGCATGTGGTCGATCTGCCCGAGCAGCTCGAACTGCGTGACCCACATGGGCCGCAGCCTGGTGAACGACTCCACCACCCGGTCCCACGCCGCCTCGAACCGCTCCAGCGGCGTGGCGTCCGCCTCCACCTCGCCCGCCAGCGTCACCGCGAGCTCGTCGCCCCACTCCCGCATGGCCGCGAACACCACCTCGTTCATCAGCGCTTCCTTCGACCTGAAGTGATAGCCGATGCCGGCCAGGCTCACGCCCGAGGCGTTGGCTATGTCACGCGCCGTCGTCCGCGTGTAGCCCTTCTCGATCAGGCACTGCTTCGCCCCGGCCAGGAGATCTTCCCTGTTTCCCATATTGAAAAGATTAGCACAATCGTCCTAGACAAGCGTCTGAGACAGATGTACTTTCAAGCCATGACGAACATCCTCATCTCCGGGGCGAGCATCGCCGGCACCACCACCGCCTACTGGCTCCGCCGCCACGGCTGCACCGTGACCGTCGTCGAGCGAGCCCCCGCGATCCGCGAGGGCGGCTACAAAGTGGACATCCGCGGCGCGGCGCTCCAGGTGATCGAGCGCATGGGCCTCTTAGACGCCGTCCGCGCCAGGAGCACGGACATGCGGATCGCCACCCACTACGACGCCAAGGGCCGCCGGGTCGCGACCCTGGACGCCGACCTGTTCGGCGGCCGGATGAGCGACGACCTGGAGATCATGCGCGGCGACCTCAACGAGCTGCTGTACGACCTGACCAGCGACGACGTCGAGTACATCTTCGACGACTCCATCACCGCCATCGCCGAGGACGGCACGGTGACGTTCGAGCGCTCGGAGCCGCGCACGTTCGACTTCGTCATCGGCGCCGACGGCGCCCACTCCACCACCAGGCGGATCGCCTTCGGCGAGGAGTCCCGTTTCGCCCGCGACCTCGGCTACTACATCTCGATCTGCACGGTCCCCAACACGCTCGGCCTGGACCGCGAGGAGGCCGTGCACGCCGCCCCCGGCAGGACCGCGAACGTCTACAGCACCCGCCAGGACACCGGCGCCAAGGCCCTGTTCATGTGGTCGTCGCAGCCGCTGGACTACGACCACCGCGACGTGGCCGGGCAGAAGGAGCTGCTGACGCGGGCCATGGCCGGGTCGGGATGGCAGGTCCCCGCCCTGCTGGAGGCCGTGCGCGACGCCAAGGACTTCTACTTCGACTCGGTGAGCCAGATCCACATGGACCACTGGTCGAAGGGGCGCGTCGTGCTCGTCGGCGACGCGGGCTACTGCGCCTCCCCCGCCTCGGGGCAGGGGACGAGCCTGGCGCTCGTGGGGGCGTACGTGCTGGCGGGCGAGCTGACCGCCGGCGGCGGGGCGGACGGGTACGAGCGCGAGATGCGCACGTTCGTCGAGGCCAACCAGGCGCTCGGGCCGGCCAACGTCAAGGGCATGGTGATCGGGTCGCGGGCGGCCCTGTGGTTCCAGACCAGGATGATCAAGCTGCTCCCCCACCTGCCGGGCCGCGACCGCATGGTCGAGCGGGTCACCGGACCGATCTCCAGGGCAGCGAACGCCATCACACTCAAGCAGTACGTGGAATAAAGCGTTCCGTTCTGCTATAGTAAGAGCAGAACGTTCCGTTCCACAGCAAAGGGGTTTGTCATGACCATCCTCGTCACCGGTGCCACCGGGACCGTCGGCCGTCTCGTCGTCGAGGAGCTCCGCGCGGCCGGGCAGCAGGTGCGGGCCCTGACCAGGAACCCCGCCAAGGCGGGCCTGCCCGAGGACGTCGAGGTCGTCGCCGGAGACCTCGCCGAGCCCGACTCCGTGGCCGCCGCCTTCGAGGGCGTCACCGGGGTCCACTTCATCAACTTCGCGGGCGACGACTACGCGCCGCTCCCCGACGGCGCGCGGCTGGTCGAGCTGGCCGTCAAGGCGGGAGTACGGCGCGCCACGGTGCTCGGCGGCCGCGCGGACGGCGCCCTTGAGCAGGCGCTGGCCGGCACCGACATCGAGTGGACGCTGCTGCACCCGGTCGAGTTCATGTCCAACACGCTGCGCTGGTGGGCGCACACGGTCAGGACAGAAGGCGTCATCAAGGAGCCGTTCGGCGAGCGCCTGAGCGCCCTGGTGCACGAGCGCGACATCGCCGCCGTGGCCGCGACGGTGCTGGTCGAGGGGGGCCACGGCGGCAGGACGTACACGCTGACCGGTCCCGAGGCGATCACCCTCCAGCGGAAGGTGGCCATCCTCGGGGCGGCGATCGGCAAGAACGTGGAGTTCGTGGAGCTGACGGTGGACGAGGCCAGGGCCAAGTGGGCGGCCGACGGCATGGGCGAGGAGACCATCGAGTTCCTCGTCGGCGCGCTCGGCGACACCCCCGAGGCCGGCTACACGGTGGTCCCGACCGTGCGCGAGGTCACCGGCCGGGACGCGCGCGGCTTCGCTCAGTGGGCCGCGGAGAACGCCGACGCGTTCCGCGACTGATCGGTGACCTCGGGGAAGTCCTCGACCGGGGTCCGCTCGCCCAGCAGGTGCCGGTCGAGGAACGCGGCCAGGTGCGCACGGGTGATCCGCAGCGCCCGCGTGCCGTCGAGCTCCTGAGCGGGGATGCCGAGCGCGGGCCTGAGCACGGCGTAGTCCACGAACGCCGAGTGGTCGGTGCCCGCCACGGTGATCCAGCGCTTCCAGCCGGTCAGGTTGGCCCAGGACTCGCGCCACGACTCGTCCGCGCCGCCGGGCGTGTGCTTCGGCGACCCGATCAGCAGGAACGGCCGGTCGAGCGGCGCCACGATCGGGTTGAACGTGCCGTCCAGGTTCACCCCGGCCTTCACCCGCGAGTCGGCGAGCATGGCCTGGGCGGCGCTGTTGCCGCCCATCGAATGGCCGGCCATGGCGATCGCCGAGCGGTCGATCACCTTGCCCCACCGGCCCTTGAGCAGCTCGTCCAGCACGAACCGCACGTCCGTCACGCGGCTCGCGGCCACCTTGGCGCCGTCCTGGCCCTTCACGCACGCCAGGCAGGAGGTGGTCCGGCCGTCGGGGAACGTGGTGGCGACCGACTCGTAGGTGTGCTCCACCGCCGCGACCAGGTATCCCCTGCTGGCGAGGTCCTCGGCCAGCGAGGTGAGGGTGGCGCGGGGGAACGTGAAGCCGGGCGACATGATCACCAGCGGCAGGCCGCCCTTGGCGGTCCGCACGGGGGCGCCGGTCCTGGCGTGCGTCCTGGTCTTGGTGAGCGCGTCGGGGGCGACGCCCTCCAGGCCGGGCACCTCCTTCAGGATCGCGGCGGACTCTTGCGGGGTCACGTAGGGGGCGCGTTTCCCGGTGGCCCGTTTCGCGGGGTACCAGAGCGAGACCATGAGCTCGCGCTTGTCCGCCTCGGGGTTCCACGGGTCCCGGCGGCTCGCGTCGACCAGGTACAGGCTGGTCGTGCCGACGGGCTTCGCTCCGGTCGGCGCGGGGAGCGCGAGCTCGGGCCGTGCTTGGGCTTGGGCTTGGGTGGCGCCGGACAGGACGATCAATGACAGGGCTGAGACAGCCAGGGTTCTCCGCATGGGGACCAGGCTGGCCGCCACGGCCGTCGCACCGTCCGCCCCGATCGTCGATCGGCTTCTACGACTTTCGTCGTAATATCCTTTCCTGACCGGCCCATACGCTGTGACCATGCGGTTCGTTCTGCTCGGCGCCGGTGTGGGCGCGCTCTCGCTGCTCGTGGTGCACGGCCAGGCCGGGGTGCGGTCGGACCTGCCGCTCCCGGTGCTGGTCGCGGTGGCCGCGGTGGCGGGCCTGGCCGCCTGGCGGGCGCAGCGGTCCTGGTGGCCGCTGGCCGCGGCGGGCGCCGTCGCCTACGTCTGGCTGGTGATGTGGCCGCCGCTGCTGGCCGCCTCCTTTTTCGCCGGTACGACGCTGCGCAGGGGCCGCGAGCTGGCCGCGTACGTCGGCGCCGCCGTGGCCGTGGTCGGGCTGTCCGCCGTGGTGGGCCTGGTGCGGGGCGGCGAGCACGAGCTGGCCACGGCCACGACCGGGAACGCGCTGCTGACGGCGACGGCGGTGATCGGGCTGCCGCTGGCGCTGGGGCTCTGGTACCGCGCCAGGCGGGAGGTGCAGGCGGCGGCCAGGGAGCGGGCCGGGCGGCTGGAGCGCGAGCAGGTCATGCGCGCCGAGCAGGCCAGGGCGCAGGAGCGGGCCAGGATCGCCAGGGAGATGCACGACGTGGTCGCGCACCGGGTCTCGCTGATCGTGCTGCACGCGGGGGCGCTGGAGATGCGGGCGGGCGACGAGGAGACGGAGCGGGCCGCCGCCCTGATCGGCGGGATCGGGCGGGAGGCGCTGACGAACCTGCGCGACGTGCTCGGCGTCCTCCGCACGCCCCTGCCCGAGGGCGTCGTCTCGGCGGGGCGGGAGGTGGCGCTGCGCCCGCAGCCGACGCTCGGGGACCTCGACCGGCTGCTCGACCAGTCCCGCGCCCTGGGCATCGCCGTCACCAGGCATGACGAGGGTGCGCCGCGGCCGGTCGAGGCGACCGTGGAGCGGACGGCGTACCGGGTGGTGCAGGAGGCGCTGACCAACGTGCACAAGCACGCCGGGAACGCGGGCACGGACGTGCGCATCCGCTACCTGGACGACGAGCTGGAGGTGGAGGTGCGCAACGGGACGCCGGCCGTGTCACGCGAGGAGCTGCCGGGCGCGGGCTGGGGCCTGGTGGGGCTGCGGGAGCGCGTCGAGCTGCTCGGCGGCACGCTGCGCACCAGCGCGCAGGCCGGCGGCGGCTTCCTCGTCCACGCCAGGATCCCGGCATGAACCCGCCACCCGGCCGCGACCCCGGCATGCCCGAGACGCCCGGCCGCGACCCCGGCGTGCCCGCCCCTCCCGGCCGCGACCCCGGCGTGCCCGAGACGCCCGCTCGTGGCCCTGGCATGATCCGGGTGCTCGTCGTGGACGACGAGGAGCTCGTGCGGTCGGGGCTGCGGCTGATCCTGGAGGCCGCGGGCGGCATCGCGATCGCCGGGGAGGCCCGCGACGGCCACGAGGCGGTCTCCGCCGTGCGGCGGCTGCGGCCCGACGTCGTGCTGATGGACGTACGCATGCCGGGCCTCGACGGCCTGAGTGCCGCCGCCCGCATCCTGGCCGGCCAGGACCCGCCCAAACTGGTCATGCTCACCACGTTCGACCTGGACGAGTACGTGCACGAGGCGCTTCGCCTGGGCGCGGTCGGGTTCCTGCTCAAGGACACCCCGCCGCGCGAGCTGGCCGCCGCCGTCCGCACGGTCGCCGGCGGCCAGGCCATGCTCTCCCCGTCGGTCACCAAGCGCCTGCTGGCCTCGTACGCGACTCGCGCCCCCTCACGGGCCGAGGCCGCGCGCAAGCAGCTCGCCGGGCTCACCGGCCGCGAGGAGGACGTGATCAGGGCGCTGGCCCGCGGCCTGTCCAACGCCGAGATCGGCCGCGAGTTGCACCTCACGGAAGCCACCGTGAAAGCGCACGTCAGCCGCGTCCTGGCCAAGCTGGGCCTGGCCAACCGGGTCCAGGCGGCCATCCTGGTCCACGACGCGGACCTCGGCTGAGCCTCAGCCGATGAGATCCGCGTAGTGGCAGGCCGCCTGCGCGTCGGGCACGGCGGGCAGGACGTTCAGCGGCTGTGACTTGCACCGGTCGGCCACCCCCGCCTCGGCCGCCCGCCCGGAGGCGAGCACCTGGCAGCGGGCGTGGAAGCGGCAGCCGCCGGGGATCCTGGTCGGGTCCGGCGGCTCGCCGGTCAGCACCACCCGTTCCGGCGACTCCGGCAGCACCGACATCAGCGCCTGCGTGTACGGGTGCCGCGGCGCGGTCAGCACCTGCTCCACGGGCCCGGACTCGACGATCCTGCCCAGGTACATCACGGCCACCCGGTCGGCGATGTTCCAGGCCAGCCCGAGGTCGTGCGTGACGACCAGCGCGGACAGCCCCAGATCCGCCCGCAGCTTGAGCATCAGGGCCAGGATCTCACCGCGTACGGACGCGTCCAGGGAGGCCACCGGCTCGTCGGCGATCAGCACCTTCGGGTTCAGCGCCAGCGCGCCGGCGATCACCACGCGCTGCCGCTGGCCGCCGGACAGCTCGTGCGGGTAGCGCAGGAAGAACCGGTCGGGCGGTCGCAGCCCCGCCCTGGACAGGGCCTCGGCCACGACCTCCTGCTCGTCCGGCAGCCCGTGGATGCGCGGCCCCTCGGCGACGGCCTCGTACACCGTGTGCCGGGGGTTGAGCGAGCCGGTCGGGTCCTGCAGGACGAGCTGCACCTCCCTGCGGTAGGCCTTGAGCGCCTTGGAGCGGTAGTCGAGCGCGGCGCCGCTGTAGCGGACCTCGCCCGAGGTGGGGCGTTCGAGGCCGAGCAGCGTGCGGGCCAGCGTGGTCTTGCCGCAGCCGGACTCGCCGACCAGCGCCACGATCTCGCCCTCGCCGATGGACAGGTTCACGCCGTCCACGGCGCGGGCGCGGCGCCCGCGCGCGGAGAACTCCACGTGCAGGTCCCGCGCCTCCAGGAGGCTCGTCCGCGCGGTGGCCACGGCCTCCTTGGTGCTCTGCGTCGTCTCGGTCATGAAGCGTCCTCCTTGGCCCGGACGTGCACGCAGGCGGCGGTACGGTGCTCGCCCGCCGGCCACAGCTCCACGTCCAGGCTCGCGCATTCGTCCAGCGCCACCGGGCAGCGCGGATGGAACGAGCACCCGCTGGGCAGCTGCATCGGGTCGGGCGGATCGCCGCCGAGCCCCTTGGGCGCGAGCCGCGACGCGGGGTCGCCCACCGTCGGGAACGCCGCCGCCAGCGCCCTGCTGTAGGGGTGCTTGGCGTCGTGGAACACCTCGCCGGACGGGCCGTGCTCGACGACGCGGCCCGCGTACATGACCGCGAGCTGGTCGCAGACGTCGGCGAGCACCGACAGGTCGTGCGAGATCATCAGCAGCGAGATGCCGTGCTCGGCCACCAAGTCCTTGATCAGCGTCAGGACCTGGGCCTGCACCATCACGTCGAGCGCGGTGGTCGGCTCGTCGGCGATGATCAGGCGGGGCGAGCAGGCCAGCGCCATCGCGATCATGACGCGCTGCCGCTGGCCGCCGGACAGCTCGTGCGGGAAGCTGCGTGCCCGCCAGGCGGGCATCCCGACCTGGTCGAGCAGCTCGGCCACCCGCTTGCGCGCGGCGTCCGGCTTGGCCAGGCCGTGCACCAGCAGCGGCTCGGCGATCTGGTCGCCGATCTTGCGCACCGGGTTGAGGCCGTGCTGGGCGCCCTGGAAGACGATCGAGGCCTCAGCCCACCGCACGGCGCGCATGCGGCCCCAGTTCATGGTGAGCATGTCCTCGCCGTCGAGCAGGATCCGGCCGCCGACGCGCGCGTCCCGGGGCAGGAGCCGGAGCAGCGCCATGGCCAGGGTCGACTTGCCGGATCCCGACTCGCCGGCGACTCCGAGTGCCGCTCCGGAGTCGAGGGTCAGCGACACACCGCGCACGGCGGGCACCTCGCCCGAGGCGATGCGGTACGTCACGGACAGGTCGTCAAGCTCAAGAAGAGTCATGCGGCCCTCCTCAGCCGGGGGTTGAGCACGGCCTCCAGGGCGCGCCCGACCAGGGTGAACGCCATGACGACGACGAGGATGGCGAGACCGGGGATGAGGATGTACCACCACGCGCCCTCGGTCGCCGCCCCGTAGTCGTAGGAGCCGCGCAGCATGGTCCCCCAGGAGGTCTTGTTCGCGCTGGCGCCGAGGAAGGCCAGGGTGGACTCGGTGACGATCGCGCTGGCCACCTCCAGCGTGGTGCTGGCCAGCAGCAGCGGCGCCACGTTGGGCAGGACGTGCCGGGTGGTGATGTGCCAGTGCCCGGCGCCGAGCGCCTTGGACCGCTCGATGTACGGCCTGGCCTCGACGGCGAGCGTCTGGGCCCTGATCAGCCGGGCCGTCGAGGGCCACGTCGTGACGCCGATCGCCATGATGATCGTGAACGTCGTACCGCCCAGGATGGCCGCCAGCACCAGCGCGGTGACCAGCGACGGCAGCACCAGGAACCAGTCGGTGACGCGCATGAGCACGCCGCCCAGCCAGCCGCGGAAGTGCCCGGCCGCGATGCCGACGACCATGCCGATCACGATGCTGAGCAGCGCGGCCAGGAAGCCGATGAGCAGCGAAGCGCGCGAGCCCCACCAGATCATCAGCAGCAGGTTCCGGCCGGACTCGTCGGTGCCGAAGGGGAAGGCCAGGCTCGGCCCGTCGAACTCCTTGCCCGGCGCGTCCACGACGCTGGTCACGCTCTCGTCGATGAACAGCGGCGCGATCAGCGCGAGCACCACGGCGACGAGCAGGACCACCAGGCCGGTCATACCGGCGCGGTGGGTACGGAAGCCGACCCAGAAGCGGCTCAGCGCGAGCTTCCTGCGGGCCGCTGTGACGCTGGTCATGCCGACCTCACCCTCGGGTCGAGCACGTGGTAGACCACGTCGGCCAGCGTGTTCATGACGATCACCGCCACGGTGATCAGCAGGAACGTGCCCTGCATGAGTGTGAAGTCAGGCACTCTGACCGCCTCGTAGAACAGCTGCCCCAGACCGGGCCAGGTGAAGATCGTCTCCACGGTGACCGCGCCGCCGACCACGAAGCCGATGCGCATGAAGACCAGCGTGACCGTGGGCAGCAGGGCGTTCGGCACCGCGTGGCGGCGGCGTACCTCGTCGTCGCGCAGGCCCTTGGCCCTGGCCACGGTGATGTAGTCCTGGCTGACCTCCTCCAGCAGCGAGGAGCGCATGACCAGGAGGTACTGCGCGTAGACCACGGCCACCAGCGTCAGGCACGGCAGCACCATGTGGGAGGCCACGTCCAGGATGTACGCGAAGCCGTCGGGCGCGTCCACGCTCTCGATGCCCCGGAAGGGGAAGATGCCCGGGATCGGCCCGATGCCGACGCCGAACACCATCATCATCAGCAGTCCGAGCCAGAACGTCGGCACGGACCACAGCACCAGCGACGCGCCGGTGGAGAACCGGTCGAACCGGCTGCCGTTCCGCCAGCCCGCCCTGGTGCCCTGCCAGATGCCCAGGCTGACCGCGATGACCAGGCCCGTGCCCGCGAGCAGCAGCGTCGGGCCGAGCCGCTCGCCGATGAGGTCGAGCACCGGCCGCTTGTACTCGTAGGAGGTGCCGAGGTCGAGACGCACGGCCTTGCCCACGAAGTCGAAGAACTGCTCGATCAGGGACTTGTCCAGGCCGAGCCGGTGGCGTTCGAGGTTGAGCTGGGCCGGGGTCATGTTGCGGCCCTGTGCCATGTTGCGTACCGGATCGCCGGGCAGCAGCCGGAACAGGAAGAACGTGCCGACGATCACCATGGCGATGCTGAACAGCGCTCCACCGGCCTTCGACAGCGCGTACTGCAGCGTGCTCCGGCCGGTGGAACGCCCGTCGCCAGGGCCCGCCGCCTGGGCGGCGGCGGGCTCTGTTGCTTCGAGCGGAGTTGTCATTCGCGTTCGTCTGCGACGCTCTTACGCCGCCTGGTCAGGAAGAAGACCACGAGTCCGATGACCACCACGCCGCCGACGACGCCGGCGATGAGACCCGTGTTGGAGCCGCCGTCGGCGCTGGCGCCGCCGGTGGCCGTGGCCTTGACGTCCACGGTGTAGAACGGCCAGTAGCCGCTGCCGCCGTACAGGAGGCCCTTGTCCTCAGGGATCGGGGTGATGCTGGTGATCCGGTCCTTGCGGTAACCCTCAAGGTCGTTGGTGTAGTAGATCGCGATGATCGGAGCGTCGGTGTAGAGGCGCTCCTGCATCTGCTTGAGGAGCTCGGCCCGCTTGGGCCGGTCGAGCTCGCCGAGCTGCTCCTTGTAGAGCTTCTCGAAGGTGTCGTCACAGTAGAAGGACTCGGTGCCGCCGCCCTCGCCGCCCGGAGCCGGCCTGCGGCTGCACAGGTGCGTCGCCATGACCTCTTCGGGGTCGGGGTTGACCGACCAGCCGCTGATGGCGATGTCGAACAGGCCGGTGACGCCGGTCTCCTCGGTGAACTTGCTGGAGTCGAGCTTCTTGGTGGTCAGCGTGACGCCAATCTCCTTGAAGAAGCCCGTCAGGTATTCGGCGAGCTTGTCCTCGATCGGGGTGTCGGTGTGGATGCTGAAGCGGAACTCCAGCTTCTTGCCGCCGTCGGGCATCGTACGGACGCCGTCGGCGCCCTTCTTGTAGCCGGCGTCGTCGAGGATCTTGTTGGCCTTGGCCACGTCGTAGGTGACCTTGGTGTCGCCGGTGGCCTCCCAGAAGAAGTCCTTGTACATCGGCGGCACGATCGAGCCGTCGGCCGGCTTGGCCAGGCCGCTCTGCACCTCGGCGACCAGCTTCTGCTTGTCGATGGCGTAGTGCAGCGCCTGGCGGACCTTCACGTCCTTCAGCGCCGGGTGGCCGTCGCCGAGGGCCTTGTCGTCGGTCGTCGTGGCGCCGTGGTTGATCTGCAGGTAGGACGCGCGGCGGCCCTGGGTGTTCCAGGCCTCGATGTTCGGGTCGTTCTGGATGGCCTGGAACTCCGGCGGCGTCATCCGGCCGAGCAGGTCGATGTCACCCTTCTTCAGACCGGCGATCGCGGCCTGCGGGTTGTCGTAGAAGATGACCTGCAGCTCGTCGATCTTCGGCTTGCCCCGCCAGTAGTTGGGGTTGGCCTGCAGCTTGACGTACTGGTCCTTCTTGTGCTCGACCGCGATGTACGGGCCGCTGCTCACCGACGGGTACTTCTCGGCGTCGTAGTTCGCCATGTCGGTGACCGACTCCCAGACATGCTTGGGCATGATCGGGACCGGGTTCTCCAGCATGGACGCCTGCGGGGACTTGAGCTTGATCGTCAGGTCCTGGCCGCTGGCCGTGACGCTCTCGAAGTTCTCCACCGCCGGGCCGTTGGCCGTCTTGGCGGCCTCGTCCGTCATCATCTTGTTGAACGTCCAGGCGGCGTCGTCGGCCGTGACGGGCTTGCCGTCCGACCACTTGGCCGCGCGGATCTTGAACACCCACGTCAGCCCGTCGGGGGACGTCGTCCACGACTCGGCCAGGTCCGGGCTGGGCTGGAGCGTCTTGGAGTCGGGCACCGTGAGATAGCCGTACATCCAGCGGTGGATCGACGTCGAGACCAGGCGGACCGCCAGGAACGGGTTCATGGAGTCCATCGACTGGGTCGCGCCGACCCGTACGGTCTTCTTCCCCGCCGCCGGTTCTTGGGCAAGAGCGGCTCCAGCGCCCTGGCCTGCTACTAATAGCGCGACGCCCAGCACAGCCAGGCGTGCGAACCATTTCCTCATAAGTGCCTCACCTTCAGGCGGGGGATTCCTGTGTAGAGAAAGGCACACCATACGGAGACCGCGTGTCAACGCGTGGCGGAAAATTGTTTCATTCTCGTTTCCTTTTGCGGTGTAAATTTTCAGCACCCTTGGCACTATCGTGATCTAGTGCCCCGCCTGCCCGTCCTCTACGCCGCGGCCCTCACCGTCGCGCTCGGAGTGGGCGTCCGGGTGCTCTGGGACGGGCCCGTGCCGAAATACGCGGGCGACGCCCTCTACACCGTGCTGATCTACACTCTGGTCCTGCTCGTCCTGCCCAGGATGCGGCCGTGGGCGGCGGCCGCGACCGCCGCCGGGCTGAGCTGGGCGATCGAGTTCGCCCAGCTCTGGGAGATCCCCGCGCCGCTGCGGCCGGTGCTCGGCAGCACGTTCAACCCGCCCGACCTGCTCTGGTACGCCGTCGGCGCCGGCCTCGCGTGGGCCGTGCACGCCCTGTGGCTCAGCCGGCTGAGCCGGGCGGGCGGCTGAGCCATGCCGACGATATGGCGGATCCTGCTCGTCGCCGCCGCCGCGTCGGGTCTCGTCTGCCTGGCCGTGTCGATCCGCAGCCCGTGGGCGTACTTCACCGTGCAGAGCAACGTCATGCTGGCCCTCTACTACGGCTGGCGGCTGCTCGGCCGCGGGACGCCGGCCACGCTGAAGGGCGCGGTGACGCTCTACCTGCTGGTCACCGGCCTGCTCAACTACGTCTCACGCGACCTGGCGAGCCCGCTGACGCTGCTGGACGGCGGCGTGCGCGGCCTGGGGAACTTCCTGCTCCACTACGTCACGCCGATCATGGCGGTCATCGACTGGCTGGCCTTCGACCGGTCGAGCCGGGCCCGGTGGGCGGCGCCGTTCGCCTGGCTGGCCTATCCGCTCGCGTACGGCGTCTTCGTCCTGCTCGCGGCCCCCGCCCTGCCCAGGCGCTACGTCTACCCGTTCCTGAACGTCGAGCGGCTCGGCTGGTCCGGCGCCGCGCTCATGGCGGGGGCGGTGCTGGCGGGCTTCGTCGTCCTCGGCTACGCGCTGCTCGGCCTCCACCGGCTCACGGCCGGGCCGGTGGAGACCTGAGCGCGTCTCAGTGGCAGCCGCCGGAGCCGCAGCAGGAGCCGCCGGCCTGCGGGAGCAGCTCGACCTTGCCGGCCAGCTCGTAACCGGCCTCCACCACCGCCGCGTCGATCACCGTGCGGTCGAGCGGCTCCTGGCTGGTGACGGTCACGGCTCCGGCCGCCAGGTCCACCTCGACCCCGCTCACCCCGGCGACCTTGCCGACCTCCTCGGTCACGGAGCTGACGCAGTGGCCGCAGGTCATGCCCTCAACCTGGTACGTCGTCACAGTCATGCCGCACTCCTCACTCTCGTTACTCCTGCGGGCACACTATACCCCCTAGGGGTAAAGACGCATACATCGGGCCGTGCCGGTTAGGGGGTGGGGATCAGGCATCTCAAGGAGGGTTCACATGCTGAACGGCAGAACGATCGCATTCCTGGTCGCTCCTGAGGGCGTCGAGCAGGTCGAGCTCACGGAGCCCTGGAAGGCCGTCAAACAGGCGGGCGGGACGCCCAGGCTGGTCTCCACCTCCCCCGGGCAGGTCCAGGGGTTCAACCACCTGGACAGGGCCGACACGTTCGCCGTGGACGAGACCGTGGACGGTGCGGATCCGGCCTCCTTCGACGGGCTCGTGCTCCCCGGAGGCGTCGCCAACCCCGACTTCCTGCGTACGGTCCCGGCCGCGGTACAGTTCGCGCGGGCCTTCTTCGAGGCGGGCAAGCCGGTGGCCGCCATCTGCCACGCGCCCTGGACCCTGGTCGAGGCGGACGTGGTGCGCGGCCGGACCCTCACGTCGTGGCCCAGCCTGCAGACGGACCTGCGCAACGCGGGGGCGACCTGGGTGGACCGGGAGGTCATGGTCTGCACGGCGGGGCCGAACACGCTGGTCAGCAGCCGCAAGCCGGACGACCTCAAGGCCTTCTGCCAGGCCGCCATGGACGCGTTCTCGCAGTAGCTTTCGCGGCCGGGGGCGGTGTCAGGCGAGGAGGGCGGCTGCGAGGCCCCTGACGGAGGACTTGAGCCGCGCCACCCCGCCGTCCGCCATCACGTGACGGGCCAGGTCGGCGTCGAACGAGCCGAGCAGCGCGTGCGCGGCGAACTCCGCGTCGAGCCTGTCCCCGTCCGGCCCTGCGCCGTCCAGCCCGTCCCCTGCGCTGTCCGGCGCGTCCCCTTGCCCGTCCCCGTCCGGCCCGTCCCCCGCACCGTCCGGCCCGCCCCCGGGCCCGTCCGGCCGGGCGTGGGCGGCTTCGCGCTGCCGCTCGCCCCCGGCCGCCGCCTCCACGATCAGCGCGGTCACGTGGCGGTGCCAGCGGAGATAGGTCGGATCCCGGTATTTGTCCTCCGCGCATGCCCGCTCATGCGCCGCGAACAACGCCAGGTTGCGCTCGGCCAGCTCGGCCAGCTCGTCCAGGAAGGCGAGCAGCCGGTCCTCGGGCGGTGCGCCGGGGCCGAGCGCCGAGCCGGGCGACTCGATCGCCAGCGCCAGCGCGGCGGCGCGCTCGGCGAGCAGCTCCTGGAACAGCCCGGTCCGGCTGCCGAAGCGCCGGAAGAGCGTGCCCTTGCCCACCCCCGCGGCGGCGGCCACCCGATCGAGCGAGATGTGCTCGGCGCCGTGCGCGGCCAGCAGCTCCTCCGTGGCGCGCAGGATCGCCTCCCGGTTGCGGGTCGCATCTGATCGCACCCGCACACTCTACCGTTGCAAGCGGACCGTCAGTCCCCCTAGCATCTAAGCGGACCGTTAGTCCGTATCGATGGAAGGGGAAGCATGCGCGCACTGATCGCCGGGCCCGGCGGCGAAGGCCGGCTCACGGAGGTGCCCGAGCCGGAGCCCGGCCCCGGGCAGGTGCTCGTGGAGATCCGCCACGCGTCGGTCAACTTCAGCGACCTGCGGCACATGAGCCACCTGCCGGAGGGCACGGTGCTCGGCTACGACGCCGCCGGGATCGTGCTCCGCGCCGCCGAGGACGGCACGGGCCCCGCCGTGGGCGCCAGGGTGGCGGCGTTCGGGCCGGGGGTGTGGGCGGAGCGGGCGGTGTTCGGCACGGACGCGGTGGCGGTGGTGCCCGCCGACGTGGACCTGGCCACGGCCGCCGCCCTCCC
Source organism: Nonomuraea rosea (assembly GCF_039539705.1). Taxonomy (NCBI): domain Bacteria; kingdom Bacillati; phylum Actinomycetota; class Actinomycetes; order Streptosporangiales; family Streptosporangiaceae; genus Nonomuraea; species Nonomuraea rosea. The sequence goes on from NZ_BAABDQ010000001.1 coordinate 761,494, forward strand.
GATGGCCGGCCTCACCGCACTACGCTCACTCCGCGCGGCCGGCCTGAACGTGCCACCCCGAACGCCCGGCACGCCGGCGCCGCACCCCCTCCAGCCGACCGGCACGCCGGCAGCGCCCCCGCCCGGTGCGGCCGGGAGCGGGGTGCGGGTGCTGGTGACCGGGGCGTCCGGCGCGGTGGGGCGGCTCGCCGTACAGCTGGCCGCCCTGGCCGGCGCCCACGTCATCGCCTCCGTCAGCCACCCCGGCCGCGCCCGCGACCTGACCGCCCGCCGCGCCGGGACCGATGCCCCGGGGACCGTGGAGGTGGTGACCGGGCTCGACGGCGTCGACCCCGTGCACGTCGTCGTCGAAGTCCTCGGCGGCCCCACCCTCGTCACCGCGTGGGGCCTGCTCGAACCGGGCGGCAACCTCCAGAGCATCGGCTGGGCCTCCGGCGAGGACGCCGTCTTCGTCCCGAACTCGACCTTCTCCCTGGGCGAGGCCAGATCGCTGAGCTCGTTCGGCGACGTGACCGCCCCGGCCGCCGACCTGGCCCAGCTCCTCGCCCTCATGGAAACCGGCGACCTGGCCGTAGACGTGGGCCTGCGCGTCCCCTGGGAGCGGCCGGCAGAGGCACAGACCGCCCAGCTCGCCCGGACCGCGTCCGGCAAGATCGTTCTCGACGTCACGAGCCACCAGCACCCCTGACGAGATCGAAACTCGTCTGTAACGCCTTGTCCCCTGGAAAGAAATGGTCTAGACGTAGACCAAATGGAGCGTCCTCCGCGCCCCCCAGGGAGACCTCAATGACCACTGAAGAGGATTCCAGGCGACTCGCCGAGCTCGGCTACAAGCAGGAGCTGGCCCGCACCTGGAGCGGTTTCTCCAACTTCGCGATCTCTTTCTCCATCATCTCGATCCTCGCCGGCTGCTTCACCACCTTCGGTCAAGCCTGGAACTACGGCGGCCCCATCGCCATCTCATGGGGCTGGCCGTTGATCTCCGTCTTCATCCTGATCATCGGTTTCTGCATGTCGGAGCTGGTGTCGGCGTACCCGACGGCGGGCGGCATCTACTGGTGGGCCGCCAAGCTGGGCAAGCCGATCCACGGCTGGTTCACCGGCTGGCTCAACCTGATCGGCCTCATCGCCGTCACCGCGTCCGTCGACTACGGCTGCGCGACCTTCCTCAACATCACCCTCAAGCGCCTGACCAGCGGCGGATGGGAGGGCACGCTCTCGCAGGCGTTCCTGCTGTTCGTGATCATCCTCGCGCTGCACGCCCTGATCAACATCTTCAGCCACCGGCTGATCTCACTCCTGCAGAACGTCTCCGTCTGGTGGCACGTCGCCGGCGCGGCGATCGTGGTCGCCATCCTGATCTTCGCGCCGAGCGACCACCAGTCGCTCGACTTCGTCTTCACCGGCACGAACAACAACTCCGGCTTCGGCGACGGCTCCGACGGCCTGCCCTTCTGGCTGTACGTGCTGCCGCTCGGCTTCCTGCTCACCCAGTACACGATCACCGGCTTCGACGCCTGCGCGCACGTGTCGGAGGAGACGCAGGGCGCGGCCAAGAGCGCGGCGCGCGGCCTGTGGCAGTCGATCTTCTACTCGGCGATCGGCGGCTGGATCCTGCTGCTGGCGTTCCTGTTCGCGGCGACGAACGTGGACGAGATCAACAAACAGGGAGGATTCGTAGGCGCCATCTTCGAAACCGCCGTGTCGTCCCCGCTGGCCACGGCGATCTTCGCGATCTCCACCATCGGCCAGTTCTTCTGCGGGATGAGCTGCGTGACGTCGATGTCGCGGATGACGTACGCGTTCTCGCGCGACGGCGCGATCCCCGGCTGGCGACTGTGGTCGAAGATCGACCGCAACCGCACACCGGTCAACGCGATCATCGCGGGCTGCGTGGTGGCCGCCCTGATCACCCTGCCCGCGCTCTACGCCCCTCCCGGGTTCACCACGCCGGTCGCCTTCTACGCCGTCGTGTCGATCGCGGTCATCGGGCTCTACCTGGCGTTCCTGATCCCGATCTGGCTGCGGCTGCGCATGGGCGACAAGTTCCAGGCCGGCCCGTGGACGCTCGGCAGGAAGTACAAGGCCCTGTGCTGGATCGCCTGCGTCGAGATCGTGATCGTCTCGATCTACTTCATCATGCCGTTCTCGCCGGCCGGGGTGCCGGGCAATGAGAAGTTCGCGTGGACGTCGGTCAACTACGCGCCGATCGCGGTCGGCATCGTGATCATCGGCATCGCCCTGTGGTGGGCGCTGTCGGCACGACACTGGTTCACGGGTCCCCGCCGCACGGTCGACGAGGTCCCCACCCCGTGAAAAGGTCATGGGTACGGCTCGCGCGAGCCGTACCCATGACGTCGTGCTAGTGGGAGACGCCCCAGGACAGGGAGTCCGACGGCCAGGTCCGCTGCTGCGGCTGGCGCTTGAGCACGCTCTCCTCAGGGGTGCCCACGGCGCAGCGGGTGCCCTGCGGAGGCACGGTCAACGAGATCAGGTACTCGTCGAAGATGTCCGTCTGGCACTTGTCCTTGCCGTAGATGCGGTGCCCCCAGCCCTCGTACGTGACCAGCACGGCCTTGGGGCCGAGCTGCTTGGCCACGTTGGCCGACCAGCTGAGCGGCGTGGCGGGGTCGTGCATCGAGTTCCCGAGCAGGATCGGCGCACTTCCCGTGTAGCGCAGCTGGTGCGGCGGGTTGGTGGTGGCGGAGTTGAGGCAGATCGGCATGTCGTCGATCGGGTACGGGTGGTACTTCATGTCGGGAGCGAGCCGGGCGGAGCTGTACCTGAGCGCCGCGTACTCCCAGTAGCTGCGTACCCGGAGGTTGTAGTCCTGGCACAGGATGCGGGTCGGCAGGTGGGCGACGTCCCCCTGCACCGGCTGACGGCCGGGCAGGTCGGGCAGCCACTCCGGCGGCGGCCCGCCGGCCAGGGTGTTGATGACCTCGCTCAGCAGGTGCCAGTCGGGGCCCTCGTTGCCCAGCACGCCGTTGTAGATGACCTGCAGCTCGGTCATCGGGCGGTCCGTCACACCCGGGTAGTACAGCTCGCCGCGCCGCGCCTTGGCCAGCAGGTCCTTCCAGATCGCGCGGATGTCCTTGCCGTGCAGGACGCAGCTCGTGTCGTTCTCGCACCAGGCGACGAACTCGTCGAACCCGTCCTCGGCGGCGATCGCCTCGGTGTCCAGGAATCCCTTGACGCCGAGGCTGTGGTCCATGTTGCTGTCGAGCGCGAGCGCCCTGATCCGGTTCGGGAACAGCTCGGCGTACATCTGGCCGATCAGGGTGCCGTACGAGATGCCGTAGTAGGTGAGCTTCTCCTCACCGAGGGCGGCCCGCAGGGCGTCCATGTCCCGCGCGACGTCGACCGAGTCGACGTGGTCGTACAGCGGGCCGGTACGCGCCCGGCAGTCCTTGTGCAGCTTCTTGGTGAAGGCGTCCCAGGCGTTGTAGTCGGCCTGGCTCGCCATGACGGTGTGCGGCATCTGGTTGTACACCGACGCCGAGCAGATCACCGGGTTGCTCCGGCCCACGCCCCGTGGGTCGAAGCCGACGAAGTCGAACCGCCGCTGGAGCTCCTCGGTGTAGGAACCGGGAGCGCCGTAGACGGCCTCCACGCCCGACCCACCGGGGCCGCCCGGGTTGATCACCAGCGACCCGACGCGCGCGGCCGGGTCGGTGGCCTTACGCCGCGCGACGGCCAGCTCGATGGTGGGGCCGGCCGGCTCGGCCCAGTCGATCGGCACGGCCAGCTTGCCGCACTCGGCCGAGGGCTCCTCCTCGCAGGGCGCCCAGGTGATGCTGCCGGTCGTGGTCGTGTTCTCAGCGTCCGCGCTGGCGGTCGAAACAGGTAAGAGCGTCGTCAGCGCCACGAACGCGGCAGCTAGCAGAGACGTCCTTTTTCGCATTTTGCTCCAATCGTCGGTCGGTGCGCCCCCCGAGGGCACGCGGCCGAGCCTGATCATTCCTGGCCAGCGCCACGAATGGAGCAAAATCTGAAAATTTCTCGCACGCGCTTGCGAGTCGGTTGCAAAGCCGCACGCGGCCGGCTCTCGCTTGTCGCCGTTCGGCTGAGTCCGGCTCTCGCTTGTCGCCGCGCGGCTGGAGTCCAGGTCTGCGCGATCCGGACCGCGGACGTCAAGTGTCCGGGTCTGCGCGAACCGGGACTGCGGCCGTCAGGAGGCCTCGAACGCCTCCGCCACCGTCGCGCGCACCTCGTCCATGGAGGCGGACTCCAGCTCGCGCTTGACCGACGTCATGTCCACATCCGGCATCCCGCAGGCCACGGCCCAGTCCCACGGCGTCAGGTCGCCGTCGACGTTGAGCGCGAACCCGTGGCTCGTGACGCCCCGGCTCTGCCGCATCCCGATCGAGACGATCTTCCGCCCGCTCCCGGAGGTCCAGACCCCGGTCAGCAGCTCGGACCCCGGCGGCGTGTCCCGGCGCTCGGCGGGCAGCCCGAGCTTGCCCAGCGCCTCGACCATGCGCAGCTCCACCTCGCGCACGTAGTCGACGATGCCCTCGTCCTCGGCCAGCTTGACGATGAGATAGCCGACGAGCTGGCCAGGCCCGTGGTAGGTGAGCTGGCCGCCGCGCCCCGTCTCTAGGACGGGGATGCCCCGGGTGGGGTCGGGCAGGTGAGCGACCGGCGTGCGGCGCCCGACCGTGTAGACGGACGGATGGCTGAGCAGCCAGAGCGTGTCGGGCCGCTCGTCCCGCTGCCGCTGCCCGACGAGATCGGTCATGCGCTCCATCGCCTCGTCGTAGTCGACGAGCTCATCCTGAACGAGTGTCAGCCGCCTTGCCCTCATCCTTCGAGGATAAGTCGCCTCCCGGACAGCGATGCACACGGCTCACGCCCCAGGCCGGAGGCCCAGTGAGGCGACTAGATCGCTCATCTCGTCGCGGTAGACGCCAGCGGGCACGGCGTCGCGCGCGAACTCGGCCGCGCAGCCGGCCCCGCCTCCTGCGCGCGTCGGCTGCCCGGGGCGCCGTGCGCGGGGCGCTGGAAGCTGCACAGCTTCCGCGAAGTGCTGTACTGCGTGGATAACTTGCAACAGAGTGCTTAAGATGGATTCGATAGTCTGTTTAAGGGGTGACCCGTGTTGCTTCGCTTCAGAGGAGCCAACCACAGATCGTTTCGGGATGAGTTCGAGGTCTGGCTGGCCGCCAGCAAGTTCAACCAGGGGACACGGCGTCCGGCGGGGCTCGCCGAAGATCCTGAGCTGGCCTATCTGCCGACGACCGCGATCTACGGCTCGAACGCCTCAGGCAAGTCGAACGTCCTGTACGCCATCCGCTGGATGCGCCATGCCGTGCTCAACTCTGTCCACGGCTGGTCCACCCTCGACGGCATACCCCGCGAGCCGTACGAGCTCGACCAGACCGCACGTACGGACACCTCGCTCTTCGAGGTCGACATCGTCATCGACGCAGACCGGTACGTCTACGGCTTCGAGGTGTCCGACGAGCGAGTCGAGACCGAATGGCTGCACGCTTACCCGGGCGGGCAGGCCCGCAGACAGGTCTGGTTCGAGCGGGACGCCGACTCTGACGATCCGTTCACCTTCCCCGGCGAAGGGCTGAAGGGGCCGAAGGAGAGCCTGGTCCCGCAGACCCGGCCCAACGCGCTGTTCCTGACCGTCGCGGCCGCCTTCAACCAGCCCCACCTCCAGCCGATCCACGAGTGGTTCCGGCACAACCTCTGGTGGATCAGCCCCGGCCGCGATTTCGAGAAGCGGCACAGCTTCACCCGCGAGATGCTCGACGACCCCCGGCATCGCGACCGGATCACCGGCCTGCTCAAGGTCGCCGACCTGGGCATCGCCGGAACGGAGATCGACAGCCTGACCGGCGAGCTCCGGCTGCTGCACCAGGGACCCAACGGTCCTGTCGCGTTGAGCTACGAGCGGCAGGAGTCGATGGGAACCCGCTCCTGGTTCGCTTTCATCGGGCCCCTCCTGACGGCCCTCGACCATGGGGCGACCCTGCTCGTCGACGAACTGGACACAAGCCTGCATCCGCTCTTCGCCGCCGACGTCCTCCGCCTCTTCCAGGACCCGGCGGCCAACCCGAACCATGCCCAGCTGTTGTGCACGGTTCATGACGCGAGCCTGCTGGGCCGGACGCACATCGCTCAGCCGCTGGAACGCGACCAGGTGCGCATCACCGTGAAGAACACGGAAGGCGTGTCCGAGATCTACCCGCTGACCGATGCCCGTCCCCGTAAGACCGAGGCTCTCGACCGGAACTACCTTGCCGGGGCTTACGGCGGCGTGCCGACGCTGACCGTGGGCGAGATCGCCGAGACGCTCACCGGGCGGCTCACGGATGCGGGAGAGGTGCCCGGCTGATGCGCAAACGCGGGGTGCCCGGCGGAGACTCGGCTCCGCGCCCTGGGGCAGGCGACCGCAGGAAGAACAAGGTCGTGTTCATCGTCTGCGAGGGGCAGACCGAGCGGAGCTACTTCCACTTTCTCAACCACCGCTACGGTGCCGTGCACAACTTTCAGATCCAGCTCACCCCTCGGAAGGTCACCGAGGGGCAGCAGTTCAATGGCTACAAACCCGTCCCGGCAGTTCGAGAGGCGATCCGGTTCAAGAAGAACACGGCGGGGATCAAGAACACCGAGTTCTGGGCGGTCTTCGATCGTGACGAGAACGACGACATTTACGAGGCGTATCGCCTCGCCCGCCAGAACGGCATCAACATCGCGTTCTCCCACCCGCACTTCGAGCTCTGGCTCTGGCTTCACTTCGCTTCGGGTTCACCGGGCCGGCTCGGCGGAGACCGCACGCTGATCCCGGCGAAGCTCCGGAGGGTCAAGGAATTCGAGGACTTCGAGAAGTTCGTCGAGCCTCATCATTTCGACGAGCTGAGCAGGGGGGATCGCCAGGCGAAAGCGGTCAAACTGGCCCGGCGTCTCGTGTCCGGCTGTCCGAGCGGGCGCTGCGCTCCGGCGTCGGAGCTGGGGCTGAATGGTCACGCCGCGAACTGCGACGTCCTCCTGCGCGACCCGTCCACCGATGTCTACCTGCTTCTTGAGGTGCTCGGGGTCTTCTCATAACCCGTTGGCGTTCACCGTGTCCGGCAAGCGTGCGTCTGACGCAGTGCTCGGGACACGTCGCTGGTGGCCGGACAGCCCGCTCGGCTGGTCGGGTGGGCGTCGGGCGGCCCACTCTCCCAACGGGCAACGGGTGGCGACCAGCGCGCCGCCAGGCGCGCGAGACCACGGCGCCGCCAGGCGCGGGGGTGCGCCGGAGGCGCTTCGAGGAGGGCGGCTGAGCCCTTGTGCGCGAAGCGCCTCCGTGCGAAGTCCTTTGTGCCCGGGGCGGGCCTCAGATCAGCCCACCGGGTAACCGGGCAACGGGAGGGTGGCTCCCGCCCCGCCTACGCGGCGCGGTAGCCCTTCGGCTCCTCCGGGACGAGGATCCACATGGCGACGTAGACGACCCAGAGCGGCCCCGGGATGAGCGACAGCAGCAGCCAGAGGATCCGGACAAGGGTAGGGGGCATGCCGAGCTTGTCGGCGAGCCCGCCGCAGACGCCGGCCAGAATCCTGTGCTCTCGTGAGCGGTACATGCTGTTTCCTCCGTGTGGTTACGACCTACCTGTAGAACGGGCGGGCCCGCCGAAGGACTCCCGTCAGGGACCCTGAGAAAACCCTGTAAGGGTCAGCCACTCATGTGCCATGCCCAGATGACGGCTGGTCAGTCCCTGTCTGGGATCCACGTGGATCAACAGGAAGTCGTCAAGACCCTGACGCACCCTGAGGTATTCCTCGTCCTCCGCCCACACCTGGTCGTCGAACCACACGAACGGCCGCCGCCCCGCGTACTCCGCCACGTGCCGTGTCTTGAACATCTCGCCGAACTCGCTCGGCTCTCCGGGGGACATGGGGATGACGGGCAGCGTGGGCAGGCCGATCCTGGGAGCGATCCATTCGTTGGCGTGGTCCTCCCACGTGGTCGCCCACACCAGCTCGGAGCCGGTCGCGAGGGCCAGGTCGAGGAGTCTGCGGCCGTGCCTGGCGTTGAGGTGGACGGTGTAGACCTCGGCCCCGACCGTGCACCGGTAGCGCCTGAAGTCGGGCGCGGCCCGGCCCATCGGGTTGAGCACACCGTCCACGTCGATCAACAGCAGCGGTTTCACTGAGCGGCTCCGGCCCGGTGTTCCTGCGGGCTGATCCCGCGTACCCGCTTGAAGGCCGCGCTGAGCGCGAACGGGCTGCCGTACCCGACCTTCCTGGCGACCGAGCCGACCGTGGCGTCGGGCTCGCGCAGCAGGTCGGCGGCCAGCGCCAGGCGCCAGTCCGTGAGGAAGGACATCGGCGGCTCGCCGACCAGGTCCGTGAAGCGCCTGGCCAGGGACGCCCTGGAGACGCCGACCTCGGTGGCCAGGGTCGCGACGGTCCACGGGTGGGCGGGGTTGTTGTGCAGCATCCGCATGGCCTTGCCGACCACCGGGTCGCTCAGCGCGCGGTACCAGGCGGGCGCCTCGTGCGTGGCGAACCAGGAGCGCAGCACCGCGATGAGCAGCAGGTCGAGCAGCCGGTCGAGGACCGCCTCCTGCCCTGGCTCGTCCTTGACGATCTCGGCGCCGAGCAGCGAGATGATCGGGTCGCCCGGCTGTACGATCAGCATGGGCAGCGCCTCCAGCAGCCGCCTGCTGACCTCGCCCTCGAAGTTGTAGGTGCCGGTGAGCAGCACGGTCCCGCCGTCCGGGTTGTTGCCCCAGGTGCGGATGCCCAGGTCCATGGCCTGGTAGAGGGACTCGCCATCGAGGGTGGTGCAGTGCTGGCCGGGGTGGATGACGATCTGCGGCCTGGTGGCGGGGTGGTCGGACACCGTGTACGGCTCAGGCCCCCGGTTGATCGCCACCTCCCCCGGCCGCAGCGGCACGGGGTCGCCGCCGTCGAGCACGATCCACGCCTCCCCGCGTACCAGAGCGGTCACCGACAGCGGAGCCTCGTCCTGGATGCGTAGTGACCAGGGCGGATCCAGGATCGACCGGAGCAGGAAGGCGCCACGCGCCCGCGGGCCGTCGAGTAGCGCCGCGAGCTGGTCCATGGGTTAGACGATCGCATATGGGAATGCGCTTCTCAACCATGGAGAGTCTTATCGGTATGGTGACTTACTAGATGCATGATGATTTTGGTGCTCGGCGGCACCGGCAAGACCGGCCGCCGCATAGCTGACCGGCTCACCGCCCGCCACCTGCCCGTACGCATCGGGTCCCGCTCCGCCGTACCGGCCTTCGCGTGGGACGACCGCACCACCTGGGGACCCGCGCTCGACGGCGTCACGGCCGTCTACCTCTCCTACTATCCCGACCTGGCGCTCCCCGGCGCGTACGACGACGTCAAGGCCTTCACCGAGCTGGCCGTGCGCACGGGCGTGCGGCGGCTGGTGCTGCTGTCCGGAAGGGGCGAGCCGGAGGCGCAGGCCAGCGAGGTCACGGTCGCGGAGTCGGGGGCGGAGTGGACGGTCGTCCGCTGCAGCTGGTTCATGCAGAACCTCAGCGAGGGCTTCCTGCACGGCCAGGTGCTCGGCGGCGTCATCGCGCTCCCCGGACCCGACGTGGCGGAGCCGTTCGTGGACGTGGACGACATCGCCGACGTGGCCGTGGCCGCGCTCACCGAGGAGGGCCACGCGGGCCGCCTGTACGAGCTGACGGGCCCGAGGCTGCTGACGTTCGCGCAGGTGGCGGCCGAGCTGTCGGAGGCCACCGGCAGGCAGATCGTCTTCCAGCAGATGACGCCGGAGGCGTATCGGGCGGCGGCCGTGGCGGAGGGACTGCCGGAGGACGAGGCGGCGGGCCTGACCGAGATGTTCACGGGGATCATCGACGGCCGCAACGCCTACCTGGCCGACGGCGTACATGAGGCGCTCGGCCGGCCCGCCCGCGACTTCGCCGACTACGCCCGGGCGAACGCCAAGGAGTGGACGATCTAGTCCGGCAGCCCCTCGCACAGTCCGTCCAGGGGCGTGCTCTCGTGCATCGCGAGCCGCCCGCCGGCCAGCGCCGGGCCGACGAGGGTGATGTGCTCCAGCACGGCGACCACGCGCCCCAGCCCGGCGAAGACGCCGGTGCTCACCGGCACCCAGGCGGGCAGCGCGCGGCTCAGGTAATCGACGATTTCGCCGGTGCGGACCGACGCCCGCCGATTCCTGCGCCATTCTTTGTACGCCTGAGCCCAGCGATCCGCTTTGTCCTCTCCGTGGACGCTCCCATTTCTGCGCTGACCGGCGACCCAGAGCAGGAATTCGGTCATGGGAAATCGCGGCGCGGGCATCAGGGAGGAGGCGATGCGCCGGCGTCGTCGCCGACGACGAAGACGAGCACGGGCAGGTGCCGGTCGCGCCGCCACACCGGGGGCCGCCTGATGAGATCCCCGACCGTCTCGTGTCGGGCATACGGTGCTCCCCTGCCGAGTTCCGTAATCGCGGAAACCCACAGCTTTACACCGTGCCGACAATGCCGATGAGGGAATGGAAACGCCTGCCATACCAGCACGTTATGACTGACGGATTTATCCGGACTAATGGCTCCTAACCACTTTGGCGGGATCCCATCCGGGCCGTGGCACCGAATCGAGCAGCAGCCTGGTGTAGACGTGCTCGGGCTCGGCCAGCACCCGCGCGACCGGCCCCTGCTCCACCACCACCCCTCGGTGCAGCACCAGCGTGTCCTCGCACAGGTGCCGCACCACGGCCAGGTCGTGGCTGACGAACAGCAGCGCGACCCCCGAGTCCCTGCGCACCTGCGCGAGCAGTTCGAGGATCTGCGCCTGGATGGACACGTCGAGCGCGGCCACCGCCTCGTCCAGCACGAGCACGGACGGCTCCACCGCCAGCGCCCTGGCGATGGCCAGGCGCTGGCGCTGGCCGCCGCTGAGCTGGTGGGGCCTGGCCCCGGCCTCGCGGGTGCCCAGCCCGACCTGATCGAGCAGCTCGGCGGCCCGCGAGCGGTCCTTGCCGTGCAGCCCGAGCGCGGTGTGCAGGCACTCGGCCGCGGTGAGCCTGGGGTCGAGCGAGAGGTACGGGTCCTGGAACACCATCTGGATCTCGCGCGCCCTGCGCAGCCTGGCGGCCCGGCCGCGTTCGCGCGCGGAGCGGGCCCGGCCGGCCACGGAGATCGTGCCCGAGTCGGGGGTGACCAGGCCGACGAGCATGCGGGCGATCGTGGTCTTCCCCGACCCCGACTCGCCGACCAGGCCGAGCGAGCCTCCCTGCGGCAGCTCGAACGACACCCGGTCGGCCGCCTTCGTACCCTGGAACGACTTGCACAGATCGCGTACGGCGAGCATCACACCTCCACCAGACGGCAGGCCGCGGACCCGCCGGACACGGTCACGGGCCGCGGCTGCCACTCCCCGCACGCCTCCGCCGCGTCCGGGCACCGGGGCGCGAACGGGCACCCGCCGAACACGTCGTCCAGCGAGGGCGGCCGGCCGGGGATGGGCCGGATCGGCCGGGGATCGCCGAGCTCGGGCGTGCAGGCCAGCAGCCCGGCGGTGTAGGGGTGGCGCGGATCCTCGAACAGCTCCTTGGCCGGCCGCGACTCCACCACCGTCCCCGCGTACAGGACGTGCACCCGGTCGCAGAAGGCCGCCGCCAGCTGCAGGTCGTGCGTGATGAACAGCATGCCGAGCTCCCGCTCCGCCTGGATCCCGCGCAGCAGCGCCAGCGTCTCGGCCTGCGTCGTGACGTCGAGCGCGCTCGTCGCCTCGTCGGCCAGCAGCAGCGCGGGATCGGCGGCCAGCGCGGCGGCGATGACCACGCGCTGCAGCATGCCGCCGGACAGCTCGTGCGGATATTGCCGCATGCGCAGCTCGGGGTCGCGCATGCCGACGGCGGCCAGCAGCTCCAGCGCCCGCGCGCGGGCCTCGGCCTTGGGCCGGCCCAGCGTGAGCACCATGCGCTCGGTCAGGAAGTCGCCGATCCTGCGGACCGGGTTGAGCGACGAACGCGGGTCCTGATAGATCATCGACACCCGCGCCGCCCGCAGGTCCCTGAGCGCGGCCGGGCCCATCGTGAGCACGTCCTCACCCGAGACCAGCACCCGGCCCGACACCCTGGCCGCGGCGGGCAGCAGGCGCAGCACCGAGCGCGCGATCGTGGACTTGCCCGAGCCGGACTCGCCGACCAGCCCCACGATCTCGCCCTTGCCGACGGTGAGCGACACCTCGCGCAGGATCGGCCGCCGGCCGCCCGCCTCGATCGTCAGCCCTTCCACGGAGAGCAGCATCACGTCCCCCTCACGCCCATGCGGTCGGCGAGACGTACGCCGATCACGTTGAACGACACGACCACCAGGGCGATGGCCGCGCCGGGCACCAGCACCGGCAGGAACGCGCCCTGCACGATCGCCGGCTGCCCCTCCTTGACCATGAGCCCCCAGTCGGAGGACGGCGGCTGCGCCCCGAACCCGAGGAAGCTCAGCGTGGCCAGGCTCATCAGCCCCTCGCCGAACAGCACGACGAGGTAGCCGACGATCGAGCGCGCCATGTTGGGCACCAGGTGCCGGACGCAGATGGTGAACCCGCCCATGCCCTGCACCCGGTAGGCGTCGATGTACGGCTTGCCGCACTCGCCCAGCGCGACGCTCCTGGTGTATTTCGCGATCGTCGGCGTGTAGGCCAGCCCGAGCGCCAGCACCGCCGTGGTCATCCCGTTGCCGAACACGGCCACGATCAGCACCACGAACAGCAGCCCTGGAAAGGCGTACATGACGTCGGTCAGCCTGGACACGACGGCATCCACCCAGCCCCGGTGCCAGGCGGCCAGCGTGCCCAGCGCGACGCCGAGCGCCGAGGCGATGGCCAGCAGCGCCAGCGGCCCGATCAGGGAGGTGCGGGCGCCGTACAGGGCTCTGGAGAACAGGTCGCGGCCGGACTGGTCGGCCCCGAGCAGGTGCCCGGGCGACACGGGCGCGAGCGTGGCGGCGAAGTCGACCGCGTCCGGCTCGTAGGGCGCCACCAGCGGCGCGAGCGCCGCCGCCGCCACGACCAGCAGCAGGAACGCGGAGGCCAGCCAGTAGCCGAGCGGCCGCGCCGCCTTCGGCGACAGCGTGGCGACCATCGTGGTCATGCCCGCCTCCTCACTCGGGGATCGATCAGCGGCTGCAGCAGCTCGACCGCCGTGGTCACGGCGATGTAGCAGGTGACCATGAGCAGCAGCACCGCCTGCGTGACGGGGAAGTCGTGGGTGTTGATCGCGTGCACCAGCAGCGAGCCGATCCCGTTGAGGCCGAACGCGGTCTCGATGGTCACCGTGCCCGCGAGCATGCCCGCCGTGACCAGCCCGCACATGGTCACGATGGGCCCGAGCGCGCCGCGGAAGACGTGCCTGACCACGATCAGCCGCTCGGCCAGCCCGGAGGCGCGGGCCACGCTCACGTGGTCGAGCTCGCGCTGCTCGACCATGGCCTGCCTGGTCACCCGGCTGATGATGGCCAGCGCGCCGAGCGCCAGCGTCACGGCGGGCAGCGTCAGATGCCACAACGAGCCGCCGCCCATCACGGGGAACCAGCCGAGTTGCACGCCGAACAGCGAGATCAGCACCGTGGCGACCACGAAGGACGGCACCGAGGTGGCGAACGTCGTGCCCGCCACCACCGCCGAGTCCGTACGCCCGCCGCGCACCGCCGCCAGCACCCCCAGCGCGATCCCGAACACCACGAACAGCACCGACGCGTACGCCACCAGCCCGAGCGTGCTCGGCAGCCGGGCCAGCAGCAGGTCGCCGACCTGGTCGTTGTATTGAGTCGAGCGCCCGAGGTCGCCCGTCACCGCGTCGCCCAGCCACCGGCCGTACTGCACCAGGAACGGGTCGTCGAGGTGGTATTGGGCCCGGACCGCGGCCAGGTATTCGGGCGTCAGGTTCTCCTTGCCGCCCGCCAGGAACGTGACCGGATCGCCGGGCGCCGCGTAGGACGCCCCGAAGATCACGAACGAGGTGGCGAGCAACGTGGCGACGAGCCCGGCCAGCTTGCGCACCACGGGCTCAGCCCTTGGCCCCGAGGTCGGCCGCCCAGGGATAGCCCATGTGGACCTGGGAGGCCGGCGGGCCGGTCACCTTGCCGCCGAGCACGACCGCGTTGGGCACCTCGACCAGCGAGATCCACACCATGTCGGCGGTGAAGCGGCGCTGCAGCTCGATCACGTCCTTCGCGCGGGCGGCGTCGTCGGTGGCCTCCAGCGCCTTGGCGACGAGCTGGTCGTACTCGGGCGAGCTGAAGCCGACCCAGTTGTTCGCCGAGCCGGTCAGCCCGTTGTCGTAGAAGCCGATGGGGTCGGACTTGGTGATGTACCAGTCGTCGGGGACGAGATCGACCTGGGCACGCAGTGATTTGTCGGTATAAAAGCTGCCGAACTCGCTTCCCGGGACCGACTTGATCTGCGCCGTCAGCCCGATCTTCTTGGCCGCGTCCACGACGGCGTTGGCGATGACCGTGCGCGACTGCTCGCCGTCGGTCGCCACCACGATCGGCTCCTTCGGCGACCCCGCCTCCTGCACCAGCTTCTTGGCCTCCTCCAGCTGCGGCGACTCCGGCGCGCCCTGGAGCTGGTCGTAGGCGGCCTGGAACGCCGCCTTCTCGTAGGACCACGCCCCCGCGCCGACCGGCACCTTCCACGGCCTGGCCAGCCCCGCGAACCCGGACTTGGCGATGCCCGCCCGGTCGACGGCCAGCGACAGCGCCCGGCGGATCTTCGGGTCCTTCATCACGCCGCGATCGGTCGGCAGCAGCACGAACACCCTCGTCGTCGCGCCGTAGGCCACGCTGACCGCCTGGTTGCTCTGCAGCGCGACGGCGGGCCCGGTGTCGGACAGGTAGGCGCCCTGCGCCTCCCCCGTGACCAGGCTGTTGACCAGCGCGGTGTCATCGGCCCACTTGAACGTGACGCTCTTGGTGAGCGGCTTGACGTCCTTGTTCCAGTACGCGGCATAACGCTCGATCGTGAGCTGCCCGCCCGACTTCCACTCCGCCAGCCGGTAGGGGCCGCTGCACGCGTCGTCGTGCCCCGGCGTGCCGAACTCCTTGCCGAGCTTCTCGACCACCTTCTTGTTGAGCACGATGCCCGCGCCACCGGCGAGGGCCTGCACGAACAGCGCGTTCGGCCTCTTGAACGCGATCGTCACCTCGTGCTCGCCGCTCTTGCGCACGGACTCGACGTCCTCGAACTCGTCGGACTCGTCCATGCCGTCGCCCGCGTGCCGATCGAGGCTCCACACCACGTCGTCGGCCGTGACCGGCGAGCCGTCGTGGAACGTGGCGTCCTTGCGCAGCGTGAGCACCATGGTCGCGGGGTCGGGCTGCGCGGCCTGCTCCGCCAGCCACGGCTTGACCGTCATGTCGGGCTGGGTCTGCATCAGGCGCTCGCAGACGTTGGACATGACCGTGCGGTTGGCGGTGCCGCCGTCGGCGTCGAGGTCGAGCGTGCCCGGCTCCTCGTCGAGCAGCCAGACGGCGTTGTCGAGCGGGCCCGCCGCCTTGGCGGTGCGGTCGACCAGCGTGAGCTTGGCCGGGTCCGGCGCCTTGGTGGTGGCGGCGGGCCCACCGCACGCGGCGGTGAGACCGATCAGCCCGACGAGGGCGAGAGTCTTCTTCACGGGGTCACTTCTCCATGCGGTCCGTCGTAGAGGTTCCAGGGCACGCGCTCGTACTCGTGGTCGCAGGGCGTGCCGGCCGCGATCAAGTAGTCGCCCGTGGTGAGGTCGACGCAGCTCGACAGCAGGGTCGCCCACCGCTTCACGGCGGGCTGGGTCTCGTCGGGGTGGGTGCAGAGGGACTCGGGGTAGCCCAGGTGGTCGGACATCGCCTGCCTGATGCGCTTGCGGGCCTCGTCGGTGCCGGACGCCTCGCGCACGGTACGGAGCCCGCCCTCGGCCCGCGGCACCCGGAACAGCGAGTCGGCCGAGCCGGGCCGGTAGGTCGCGGCGAGCTGCGGCGGCACGAACGCCTGGTAGTGGTTGCCGTGCACGAGCAGCCCGTCCGCCGGATACATCCAGCCGACCGCGCCTGGCGTCGTCTCCAGGTCGATCGCGAACCCCTCGCGATGCGTGATCAGCGCGTTGCTCGCGATGTGGGCCCGCGACTTGGTCAGCGCCTCCAGCGCCGAGTTGAGGTTGTCGCTGTCGAGGACCCTGCGCCTGATCAGCGTCTGCGGCACGCCCACCGAGTCGTCGAAGCGGCCGCCGAGCCCGTTGGCGTTGAGTGCGATGCCCGCCGAGTTGGCCCCCTGCCGCCCGACCTGCCCCGCCTCCACGTGCATGATGACCGTCGGCCGGCCCGGCTGGACCACCCTGAGCACCATCAGCGTGTCGGACACGCCGTCGCGCCAGTCCCAGTTTTGCCCCGCGTAGACGTGGCCGTCGCCGGCGGCCTCCCCCATCAGCGCGAACGAGGTGCACCCGTCGGGCTCCATGGCGCTGAAGGTGGTGTCATAGATGATCTCGCCGCGGGCGTTGAGCGCGACGATGTCGAGGAAGCCGGCTCCCGCGCCCTCGGCGATGCCCTCCATCTCCGCCACCAGCTCGGGAGCGAACGCCCGGCTCGGCGCGACCCAGCGCGCCGCGCGCTCCACGACCTGCGCCCACGACAGGCCGCTGGAGTGCGCGAACGCCTCGGCGTAGTAGGCCAGCGCGCGCTCGATGCGCCCGCGTGCCTGCTCACCGTATTGCCGGCCGCGTTCGCGCGGAGCGCCGGAGATCTCGACGAGGGGCAGGGAAGTGAGGCTCAATGGTGCTCCTTGGACCGGCCGGAAGCCTGTAACGTTCATTTCAGGAAGCGGCGAGTCTGTAGCGGTCGTTTCCAAGGCCAGAGTAATGAGCGCTACACGGGAGTCAAGACCTGTAATGGAAAATACACACGGTCCGGTCGAACAGCTCAGAGCCATGGTCAGGCAGCTCTGGGAGGAGCTGTCGCCGGCCGAGCGGGCAGTGTGCCACTATCTGATCTCCACCACGCCCGAGCAGATCCTGTTCGCCAGCGCTCAGGAGCTGGGCAGCGCGACGGGCACCAGCAACGCCACCGTGGTGCGCACGATGCAGCGGCTCGGCTTCGGCGGCCTGCCGGGGCTCAAGCGGGCGCTGGCGGCCGAGTTCACCTCGGCGGTGGCTCCCGACGTACGCCTCAAGCAGCGCATCGGCCACGTCGGCCAGGACCTGCGGGGCATCTGGGAGCGGGTCTTCGACGAGGCCCGCGAGCGCGTCGAGCACTGCAGCAGGCTGCTCGACGAGGAGGCGTTCAAGAAAGCGGTCGAGCTGCTGGTCAACGCGCCGGGCGTGTTCGTCTACGGCGCGGGCGCCTCCGAGCCGGCCGCCCACCACCTGGCGCTCAAGCTCAACCGGCGCGGCCACCGCACCAGGGCCGTCTCCGCCACGGGGTTCGCGCTGGCCGACGACCTGCTGTGGCTCTCGCACGGCGAGGTGCTGGTGATCTTCCAGCCGGCCCGCAAGCTCAAGGAGATCACCGTGCTGATCGACCGGGCCAAGGCGGTCGGCGCCGGCACCGTGCTGATCTCCGACGAGCTCGTCGGCTCCTTCGCCGACCAGGTCGACGTGGTGCTGGCCGCCCCCCACACGCCCACCGGCATCACGGCCGAGCCGCTGACGGGCATCATCGTGGCCGACGCGCTGCTGCTGGCGCTCGACACGCTCGACGAGCCGCGCTCGGTCGAGCACTCCCATCAGCTCAACGCATTACGCGAACAACTCCTCGGTCCCCGTATCCGCTAGCCTCACCCTCGTCACTCCCGTGTTTTCCGAAGGGTGTTAGTCGTGATCGGCTGGCTAGAAGCGGTGGTTCTGGGGTTGGTCCAGGGGCTCACGGAGTTCCTGCCGATCTCCTCCAGCGCTCACATCCGTGTGGTGTCCGCGTTCGCCGGCTGGCAGGACCCGGGTGCCGCGTTCACCGCGGTCATCCAGCTCGGCACGGAGACGGCCGTGCTGATCTATTTCCGCAAGGAGATCTGGGAGATCATCTCCACCTGGACCCGTTCCCTGTTCGACAAGGAGCTGCGCAGCCACTGGGCCGCGCGCATGGGCTGGTACGTCATCGTCGGCACGCTGCCCATCGGCATCCTCGGCCTGGCGCTGAAGGACCAGATCGAGACCGTCTTCCGCGACCTGCGGGTGGTGGGCACCACGCTGATCGTCTTCGCCCTCATCCTCTGGTTCGCCGACCGCACGGCCCGCAACAAGCTCACGCTCGAAAAGCACCTGAGCTTCACCCACGCCGTCGTGTACGGCTTCGCCCAGGCCTTCGCCCTGATCCCCGGCGTCTCCCGCTCCGGCGGCACCGTCACCGCCGGCCTGCTGCTCGACTACCGCAGGGAGGACGCGGCCAAATACTCGTTCCTGCTGGCCATCCCGGCCGTCCTGGCCTCCGGCCTGTTCGAGCTGAAGGACATCGGCGAAGGCCCGGCCCCCGCGTGGGGGCCGACGATCCTCGCCACCGTCATCTCCTTCATCGTCGGGTACGCGGCCGTGGCCTGGTTCCTGCGTTACATCAGCACCCACCGCTTCACGGTCTTCGTGATCTACCGGATCATCCTCGGCTTCTTCGTCATCCTCGCGGTCACCTTGAACTGGATTCCAGCTCTGGGCTGACCGGCGCCCGGTAGTAGGCCGCCCACGCGTCGTCGCCCATGCGCAGGATCTTCAGCCCGATCCAGCCGAGCGCGGCGACGGGGACGGTCCAGAACGGCACGGTCATGGGCCCGTACTCGACCAGGAACCCGCCGAGATAGCCGACCGCGACCAGCAGCGGCGCCCACCACCCGACGAACCCGGTCCGCCACACGGCCACGGTCAGCAGCGGCAGCCCGACGAAGCCGAAGAACATCCACGGCAGCTGGAAGCCGAAGATCACGCCGGGCAGGTTCAGCATCTCGTCGAGGATGCGCTGCGCCTCCTCCGGCGAGTGGTGCTGCCCCAGCCACCACTCGACGGGGTCGATGAGCAGCAGCCCGGACAGCTGGAGATAGCCGATCACGGCCAGCGCGCCCGTCACGTGGCCGAACCACGTGGCCTTGCGCCTGGTCAGGTGCACCAGGCCGATGACGGCCACGGCCATCAGCATCCAGCTCCAGTGGTAGAGCGCGGACTGGGCCTGGGCGAGCGCGGGGTTCGCACCGAAGCTGACCGCCTCCCGGTCGTCTCCCCAGGTACCGGGATCGACGAGGACGGCTATGGCCTGGAGCAGCGGGGCCACGATCAGCAGCACGCCTGCCGTGACGCGGCGAAAGGTCACCTGGTCTCTCAACATGCCGCCGACGGTAGGCGCGGCGGGCGCACCCCGTCGTCCGCCTGCTGGACGACGGGGTCTCCCCTGCGCGACGGAGAAGATCGCCGGACCGGGGCACAGCACGTGCGGCTGGTGCCGCCGTCAGCCCTGCCCGCGCCGCCGTGTCGGCAGGCCGTTCTCGCGAGCCACGCGGCGCACGTATGCCTCTGTGAACGGCGAACGCGTGGCCGACAATGTACCCCCTGGACCATGCGCCCGCCTCTCGCGGTGCAGCATCGATCACCCTGCCAGGCCCGCCGACTGCGAGCATGTAAGCAATACGATCGATTTGTCCGACCTCACGCATCGGCTGACGGTGGTTCGCTGGCAACTCGAACGTCGCGGAACCCTGCTCAGCCAGCCCAAGATTCGCATCACGTACGGACCCTTCAATCCTGCCCTGAATCCCACATGGCTTGACCTCAACCAAGACGAAGCCGATATTCTCGCTGAGATTCTCGGCCAACTCACCCCGAACAGCACCGCCGGACTTATCGCCGGTTTGTACGAGTTCGCCTAATATGCGACGTCCACACGTCTCTCACGACGCTACCCGACCGAGGAGCAACGCTGGCACCGGCAGCAGACTTCCGAACTATCGCTCGCACTCGCATCCGCGAAGCCCAGATCCTGCTCGAACAAAAAGAGTGGTCGGGGGCCTATTATCTGGCGGGATACGCCGTTGAGTGCGGGTTGAAAGCGTGCATAACGCGCGAGTTCCGCGAATACTGCATGCCGGACTTACAGCTGGTCAAAGACAGTCATACTCATGACCTCACAAAGCTCGTCAACCTAGCCGACCTCAAGGGCTCACTGTCGCTACAGGAGCACTCGGACTCGGTTTTTGCCATGAACTGGACGCTCACGAAAGACTGGAACGAAAGCAGCCGATATAGCGTATGGACAGAGAGCGAGGCCAGGGCACTGCACAACGCAATCAGCCAGCGCGATCATGGGGTGCTCGAGTGGGTGAAACGACACTGGTGAAGCGGGACATCGAAGAGGGCGCACGCCTGGTCCAAGAGCTGGAAGATCGCGGCTTCCCGCTGAGCGCTGCCCTGTGGGCGCACATGGAAGACTCCGACGAGTGGCTCCTAGTCATCGCAGCACCCTCAGAGGTGGTCACCTCCAGGGCGACGGCATACCAGTTGATCCAGGATGCCCTTCGGGATCTCGGCCTGAACGTACCCCTCAGCCGCATCACCCTGGTAAAAGACGAAGATCGAACCATTCAGAATCTCCGTGCTCTCGCCGAAGCCGAAAGAAGCCGCACACTGGGCCTGAAATTCGGCCCGGCCAGCATCTCCAGCCAGCATGTCACCGAAGGTTATGTCTATCTGCGCGGCCCGCTCGAATATGAGCGGCAGGTGTTCGACGCGCTCCGGCAGATGGCCGACCTGGGACAGGTGCTCGACGCCCGCGGGAGCCGATTGTTCGCCGACGCGCCGAGTCGGTTCGACTTCATTTTCAGCAGTGCCCGAAAAATAGTGCTCGTCGAGGTGCACGCGCTCACACACAGACTGCCAGCTGATCACATAAGAGACACTGTGGCCTGGCATTCACGAGCGGCCCACGCGTCCCCCGCTCCGGTGGCATTGCTCGTTGTCGCCAAGAATGGATTCACCGAAGCAGCCGAAGAGTGTGCGCGGGAGTTTCAGGAAATCCTTCGCCTGATCACCTGGAGCGGAAGCGCGGACATCTCCACACTACGTGCGGGAATTACAGATCTGCTCACGGAAGAGGATGGTGTTTCTCGCTGAAGCTCTTCCTCGCCCGGAACGGGCTTGTCATGCGACTAGAGCGATCGTCCAGCACATCCGCCATCCGTGGCGCACGCATGACAAGCCGCAATGATCAGGTCATACGGCCACCGGGGTCCTGGGCGTCACGGGAGCCGCCTGGGCCCGGCGGCGGCCCGGCAGGGCGAGCAGGACGAGGCCCAGGAGCCCCCACAGGGTCAGGATGCCCACCGGCGTCCACAGGGCCGCGCCGCCGAAGAAGACCGTGTTGCGCACCGCGTCCGCGGCGGGCCCGATGGGCAGGAACTGGCCGATGGCGGCGTACCACTCGGGGATGTAGCGCGCGCCCAGCGGGCCGCCGCTGGCCGGCAGGCCGATCGGGATGAACAGCAGCGCCGCCACCCCGACCCCCGGCGTCCCCAGGAGCTTGACCAGCCCGGCGACCACCAGCCCGATCGTCAGCGAGATCCCGGACGACACCAGCACCAGCCAGCCGAACCGGCCGGGCAGGGCCCCGAACACGGCGTCGGCCAGCCACGCGTTGGCCGTGCCCGCGACCAGCGAGCCCGCCATCAGCACCCCGGCCCGGCCGCCGAGCCCGAGCCCGGGTGCCACCTGGGACAGCAGCACGGCCAGTGCGATGCCCGGCAGGACCAGGCTGAGCACGTAGAACATGCCGGAGATGCCGCCGGAGTCCCCAGGAGGCAGCGGCACCGCGTCCTCCACCCGCAATGCGCGCCCCTGCGCCTGGGTGGCGGCCTGGAAGGCCGCGGTGATGACGGTCGCCCCCGTGCGCCCGCCGGCGCCCGCCACCACGAGCCGGCCCTCCTGCGGCACGAGCACCGCGTCCACCTCCCGGTCGAGCAGGGCGGCGCGCGCGACGTCGGCCGAGGTGTATTCGCGCAGCTCGAAGGCCCCTCGCCGACGCTGGTCGATGCCCGCCTGCAGCTGACGGACCTGCTCCCCCGGCGCGACGACCGCGACGGGTACGCCGTGCGGCTCCGGCTGGTGGAACGCGCCGAGGAACGAGCCGGCGAACAGCATCCCCAGCAGGGCGACCCCGACCACGAGACCGATGATCTTGCCCATCCTTTTTCACCACCTGATGACTTCATCAATGTTGAATTCAAAGGTAGATGAATTCCACATGGTTGAATAGCCCCATGGCCGAAGAACGGGGCAGGCGCCCGGGCAACCCGCAGACCAGGGAGTCGATCCTGGAGGCGGCGATCGAGTCGTTCGTCACCGAGGGCTACGGGGGGACGACGATCAGGGCCGTGGCCCGCACGGCAGGCGTCGATCCGGCCCTGGTGATGCACTTCTTCGGCAGCAAGGACAAGCTGTTCGAGGCCGCGATCAACGGCACCATGCCGGTCGCGCTGCTGGTCGAGGCCATCGACGGCGACGAGGAGCACCTCGGTGAGCGGCTCGTCAGGAGATACCTGGGGCTCTGGGAGGACCCGGTGCACGGCCCGAAGCTCGCCGCCGTGGTGCGTTCGGCCGCCGCCACGCCGGCGACGGCCGAGCTGCTGAAGGAGCTGATGACCAGGGAGCTGCTCGGCCCGGTCGCCCGCAGCCTGTCACACGACCACGCTCACATCCGCGGCCTGCTCGCCGCCTCGCAGCTGCTGGGCCTGGCCGCGATGCGTTATCTGCTCAAGATCGAGCCGCTGGCCTCGCTCCCCGCCGACCTGGTCGTGGCGGCGGTGGCGCCGGGCATCCAGCGCTATCTGACCGGCACGCTCTCCTTGGCCGAGGCCACGGTGGTGCCGCGATAGGTCGCCAGCGTGAACAGCAGCGCCACCAGCCCGAGCCCGGTGGCGAGCACGACCACGCCGGTCCTGCCGTACCAGTCGAGCGCCGCGCCGCCGGCCAGCCCGGCCACGAACAGCCCGACGTACTGGGCGGAGGACAGCAGCCCCAGGCCGATCGGGACGTTGCCGGGCACCGCCGCGACCGTCCTGAACTGCTGGGCCGGGCCCACCAGCCAGCCGAGCCCGCCCCACAGGAACGCCCACACCAGCGCGATGGGCAGCGCCAGGTTCGCGATGGGGATGAGCGCCATGAACACGGTGGCCGCCCCGATGCCGATCAGCACCATCGCGCGGGGCCCGTACGTGTCGGTGAAGCGCCCGCCGAGCTGGTTGCCGACGATGCCCCCGAGCCCCCACGCCCACAGCACCGCGGGCAGCGGCAGGTCGAACAGCGACCCGATGTAGGTGTAGGCGCTGAACGCCGCCGCGAACATCAGCAGCTGCGTCACCAGCACCGCCTGCACCCGCCGGTCGGCCAGCGGCGCGAACCGCTCCCTCAGCCGCCCCGACGTCGGGATCCTGACCTCGGGGACCACCGCCGCGACCCCGGCGAACCCGATCACGCCCAGCCCCACGACCAGCCACAGCGTGGACCGCCAGCCCGAGACCGAGCCCAGCCAGGTGCCCAGCGGCACGCCGATGGCGGACGACACGGTCAGCCCGCCCATCACCAGCGCCAGCGCGCGCCCGCGGCGCTCGGGCGCGGTCAGCGCGTTCGCCACGCCCGACGCGGTGGGCGTGAACATGGCCGCACCCGCCGCCGCGATCACTCGCGTGGCCATGACCAGCGGGTACGTCGGAGCCAGCGCGGTCAACGTATTGCCTGCGACGAACACGGCCATGGCCACCAGCAACAGGGTCCTGCGCGACAGCCGCGCGGTCACGGCGGCCAGGATCGGCGACAGCACCGCGTACGCCAACGCGAACACGGTCATCAGCTGCCCGGCGGCCGATCGGGAGATCCCCAGATCAGCCGAGATAGGGGGCAACAGGCCAGCAGTCACGAACATGCCGGTGCCTATCGCGAAATTTCCCACAGCAAGCGGATAGAGCCGCGACCCCATGAAGCCTCCACACACAAAAAGTTGGACGCTCATCAAACTGTCTTATAGTTGGATCGTTGTCAAACAATAAGACGGAGGTAGGGTTTCCACCATGCGCCTGCTGCCCCATCCCGCCACCGACGACATCGAGCTCACCGAGGTCCTGCGGGCGCTGTCCGACCCCGTCCGCCTGGAGATCGTCGCCCGCCTGTCCGCGAGCGGCGAGATGACGTGCGGCACCGCGGGCGACGACCTCGGCATCCACAAGTCGACCGCCTCACACCACTACCGGGCGCTCCGCGAGGCCGGCGTGATCTTCTCCAAGCAGGAAGGGCGGCTCAAGTACATCAGCCTGCGCCGCGACGACCTCGACACCCGCTTCCCCGGCCTGCTCGACTCCGTGCTCTCGGCGACCCGCACGTGACCCGTCCCGACGCGCTGCCGATCCGGCACGTGCTGGCCGAGCTGCTCGCCGTGCTCGACCGGCAGGGCGCCGCCGTCCTGACCGCCCCGCCGGGCACCGGCAAGACGACGGTGGTGCCGCTGGCCATGGCCGAGGCGGGGATGCGGGTGCTGGTGGCCGAGCCGCGCCGCCTGGCCGTCCGCGCGGCGGCCAGGCGCATGGGCGTCAGCTACACGATCCGCGGCGAACGGCACGTGGGCGCGAACCCCATGGTCGAGGTCGTCACCACCGGCGTGCTGCTGCAACGGCTCCAGCGGGACCAGGAGCTGGCCGGGGTGGACGCGGTCATGCTCGACGAATGCCACGAGCGCCACCTGGACGCCGACACGGCCCTGGCGTTCCTGCTCGACGTACGCGACACGCTCAGGCCGGATCTGCGGCTCCTGGCCACCTCCGCCACCGCCGACGCCGCGCCCTGGTCCACGCTGATCGGCGGCCCCGTCGTCGCGGCGACCGGCACCCCGCATCCCGTCGAAACGGTGTGGGCCCCGCCGCCCCGCCCGGTCGCCCCGCCGCACGGGCTGCGCGTCGATCCCGCGCTCCTGTCGCACGTGGCCTCGGTCGTCCGCCGGGCGCTCGCGGAGCAGGAGGGCGACGTGCTGTGCTTCCTCCCGGGCGTGGGCGAGATCGCCAGGGTGGCGGGCGCGCTGTCCGGCGGCCTCGACGGCGTCGAGCTCCTCCAGGTGCACGGCCAGGCTCCCGCGCACGTTCAGGACGCCGTCCTGGCGCCCGGCCGGTCCCGCAGGGTGGTGCTGGCCACGTCGGTGGCCGAGTCCAGCCTGACCGTCCCCGGCGTGCGGGTGGTGGTCGACTCGGGCCTGGCCCGTGAGCCGCGTACGGACCACGCCCGCGGGCTCGGCTCCCTCACCACGGTCAGGGCCTCGAAGGCGGCGGCCGGCCAGCGGGCGGGACGGGCGGGCCGGGAGGCTCCCGGCACGGTGTACCGGTGCTGGGCGGCCGCCGAGCACGAGCGGCTGGCAGCCTACGCGCGGCCCGAGATCGCGCTCGCGGACCTGACGGGGTTCGCCTTGCAGGCGGCCTGCTGGGGTACGCCAGGCGCGACCGGCCTCGCCCTCCTGGACCCGCCGCCGGTCGCCGCGATGTCGGCCGCCACCCGTACCCTCGAAGTCCTCGGAGCCGTGGACGCCGGCTCCAGGGTGACGGGGCGCGGGCGGCGGATGGCGCTGGCCGGCGTGCACCCGCGCCTGGCCAGGGCCCTGCTCGACCTCGGGCCGCGCGCCGCCGAGGTGGTGGCCCTGCTGTCCGAGCAGCTTCCGCGCGAGGCGGGCGACGACCTCGCCGAGGTCTGGCGCACGGCCCGGCGCGGCGGAGACGGCTTCGCCGCCCGCTGGCGCCAGGAAACCAAACGCCTGCGCCGCACCACCGCTGAGCCCGGCACCACCCAGGACGGGCGCGGGTTGGCCGATGACGCCTTCGCCGGGCTGGCCGTGGCGTTGGCGTTTCCCGAGCGGGTGGCGCGGCGGCGCGGCGGCGGGTACCTCATGGCGTCCGGCACCCAGGCCCAGCTAGCCGAGGGCTCCAAGCTCAGGACCGCTTCCTGGCTGGCCATCGCGATCGCCGACCGGCCGACCGGCGCGGCGTCGGCCCGCGTCCGCCAGGCCGTCGTGATCGACGAGGCCACCGCCAGGCTGGCCCTGCCCATCACGACGGAGGACGAGGTCACCTGGCGCGTCCCCCCGGGCGAGCGGCGCGGCGACGTGTCCGCCCGGCGGGTCGAGCGGCTGGGCGCGATCGAGCTGTCCGCCACCCCGCTCAAGAACGCCGACGTCCGCGCCGCCATCCGGCACGGCCTGCGCACGGAAGAGGTCCTGACCTGGACGAGAAAGGCCATGGACCTCAAGGACCGCCTGGCCTTCTGCCACCGAGCGCTCGGCGACCCCTGGCCCTCGATGGACGCGCTCGCCGATCTGGCCGACCAATGGCTCGAACCCGAGCTGTCCCGCGCCCGCAACCGCGCCGACCTGGAGCGCATCGACGTCGCCACGGCACTCAAACGCCTCATCCCGTGGAGCGAACGCCTGGAGCCGGTCGCACCCGAGCGCATCGAGGTGCCCAGCGGCTCCCACATCCGCATCGACTACTCGGGCGAGCAGCCGGTGCTGGCGGTGAAGCTGCAGGAGCTGTTCGGCTGGGTGGAGACGCCCGAGATCGCCGGCGTCCCCCTGCTGGTGCACCTGCTGTCCCCCGCGGGCCGCCCGGTGGCCGTGACCGCGGACCTGGCCTCGTTCTGGCGCGACGCCTACCGTTCGGTACGCGCCGAGCTGCGCGGCCGCTACCCCAAGCACCCCTGGCCCGAGGACCCGCTCACCGCCGCGCCCACCCGCCGCACGAACAGGAGCTAGACATGATCACCGCAGCGGCCCGCGACAACGCCGGCTGGTGTGACCTGGTGTGCCGCGCCCACGGCGCGCCGGGCGTCTTCACCGAACGGGCCTGGACCAGCCGGGTCAGGACCCCGCCCTGCTACCCGGACGCCGTCACCCTCACCCCGGGAGCGACCGCGGCGGACGTGCTCGGCCCCATCGACACCGGCTCGGGCGCCTCGGTCAAGGACAGTTTCGCCACGCTCGATCTGCCGGGCTTCGACGTGCTGTTCGAGGCGCAGTGGATCCACCGCCCGGCCGCGGACGCCGTACCGGAGACCACCACCGTCTGGGAGGTCGTCGACGCCGCCGCCCTGCCCGCCTGGGAGCAGGCGTGCTTCGACGGCGAGGTGACGGGCCTCTTCCGCCCCGGGATCCTCGGCGAGGCGACGGTCCTGTGCGGCCGGAGCGGCGGTGACATCGTCTGCGGCTCGGTGCTCAGCAGGTCAGGCCGGGTCGTCGGCGTCTCGAACGTCTTCGGCCCCGACGAGGACGCCGCCTGGTCGGGCACGCTGTCCATGGCCGCCGCGCTCTTCCCCGGCCGCCCCCTGGTCGGCTACGAGAGCGACCCGGCAGCCGCGCTCCGCCACGGCTTCAGCACGATCGGCCCGCTCCGCGTGTGGCTCAAGCCCTGAGGTCGTCCAGCGTCGGGTGCTCCAGGACCGGATACGTCTGGGCTCCGACTCCGAGATCCTTGAACCCGCTGGACGTCCCAACGCACACGACGGGCCCGCCGAACTCGCGCCGCAGCTTCCGGTAGCCGGCCACCCCGGCCGCGCCCGACAGCTCCTGCCACAGGCCCTGCCCGGCGAGGTCCCGCTGCGCGAGCCGCATCTCCTCGTCGGTCACCAGCACCGCCTCGCCGCCGCTGTCGCGCACGGCCAGCACCCCGCGGTGCCCGCCGACCGGGCCTGCGATGCCGTACGCCGCGCTCGGGAACGTCTCCACGATCGCCGCGGGCGCACCCGTGGCCAGCGCGCGGGCGTGGGGACCGTCGGCGGCCGGCTCGCAGGCGAACATCCGCGGCGTCGTCCCGGTCAGCCCGAGCAGCTTGAGCTCCACGAACCCCTTCCAGACGCCGTAGAGCAGCTCGGCATACCCCGTGGGCGTGAAGACCGCCGCCGGAGCCTGGCCGAGCTGCAGGAACAGCTCGTACGCGATCGTCTTGTACCCCTCCGGCCCGAACGGGTGGCCGGTGTGCGTGACGGTCTGGTTGCTGACGGGGTGGTAACCCAGCCGGTCCACGACCTCCCGCAGCAGCGGCCACCGCGCCTCGGCCGGTACGGAGACGACGCGGGCCCCGTACGCGCGGGCGAACGCCTGCACGGCGGGCGGCGAGTCCGCCGAGGTGAGCACGATCGCGCGCAGCCCGGCCCGCGCGGCGTAGGCGGCGGCCGAGGCCCCGTGGTTGCCCGACGACGCCACGACCACGCCGGGCGCGCCGGCGGCGAGGGCGGCGCTGACCGTGACCCGGTTCAGGCGGTCCTTGTGCGACCAGGTCGGGTTCCTGGACTCGTCCTTGAAATGGATCCCCTCGAACTCCACCAGCGGCGTCCCGCCCTCGCCCAGCGTGGGCGCGGCCAGCGGCGGCAGCAGCGGCGACCAGCGGGCGATGTCGGTCCCCGGCGTCTGATCGAACAGACCGGGATCGACCCGCGCGTAGTCGTAGCCGACCTCCAGCGGATAGGCGATCTCGTCGGTGCTGCTCTTGGGACAGCCTCGCGTCAGGGGCGGGAACAGCGGGAACTCCGCCGTGAGGTCGCCCAGAGAGCGCTGGCGGATGGCGAGCGAAGGTCCGTTCACGTGGACGGAGTTTATCTAGCCTCGCAACAAAGAGTGAAAACCTGCACACTCTAGACATGTTGTGGGCAGGCAGGCCCGCTGCCGAGATCGCGGCGGCCGTCCGGCAGGGCGAGGTGACGGCCACGACCGTCGTCGAGGAGCATCTTCACGCCATCTCGGTACGGGATTCCAAGGTAGGGGCGTTCCGGCTCGTCAGAGAGCAGGCCGTGGACGAGGCGCAGGCCGTACAGAAACGGCGTGACCTCGCGGACCTGCCGCTGGCCGGCGTGCCGGTGGCGGTGAAGGACAACCTGGAGGTGGCCGGCGAGGCCACCCGCGGCGGCTCCGCCGGCACGGCGGACGTGCCCGCGCGGGAGGACCACGCGACGGTGGCGCGCCTGCGCGCGGCCGGCGCGGTGATCGTCGGCCTGACGAACCTGCCCGAGCTGGGGCTCGTCGCGTTCGGCGACAGCGCCTACGGCATCGTGCGCAACCCGTGGAACCCCTCGCGCACGGCCGGCGGCTCCTCCTCGGGCAGCGCCGCGGCCGTGGCGGCGGGCATGGTGCCGATCGCGCTCGGCAACGACGGCATGGGCTCCTTACGCATCCCCGCCGCGTGCTGCGGCGTGCTCGGCTTCAAGCCGGGCACCGGCCTGGTGCCGCCGCCGAGCGACAACTGGGACGAGCTCACCGAGAACGGCCCGCTGGCCACGACCGCGCAGGACCTGGCCCTGATGCTGTCCGTGCTGGCCGCGGATCCGTCGCTGGCCGAGGCGTGGCGGGCCGGCCGGCGGATCGAGCCGCGGCCCCGCATGCTGCGCTCGGTCTGGGCGGACGACGACGAGGTGTGGGAGCAGCCGCCGCCGCAGGACAGCCCCGAGCCGTTCGACCTGCGGGTGGCGTACGCGGCCCAGCCGCTGCCCTCGGGACTGCCCATGGACAAGGAGTTCCAGGCCGCGGTCCGCGCGGCGGCCGAGACGCTGCGCGTGGCCGGGCACACGGTGGTCGAGCACGGCAGCAGGCTGCCCGCCGCGCTCGGCCCCGCCACCGTCGCCACCTGGCTCACCCAGGCCGCGAAGTCGGCCGAGGGCCTGGACCGGCGCCGGCTGGAGCGCCGCACCCGCGCTCTCGCCCGCGCCGGGCGGCTGCTGGCCGCGGTCAAGCTCGACGGTGTACGGACCCGCGAGCGCTGGAGCGGGTACGGGGCCGACCAGTGGTTCGGCGACGCCGACGTGCTCATCATGCCCGCGCTGGCCGCAGTGCCCCCCAAGGCGGAGCGCTGGGGCGAGCGCGGCTTCGTGCGCAACGCGCTGGCCAACATCAGGTACGCCCCCGTCACCGGCCCGTGGAACATGTGCGGCTGGCCCGCCGTCACCGTCCCCCTGGCCACGCACTCCAGCGCGCTGCCCATCGGCGTCCAGCTCGTCGCACCACCCGGCGGGGAGCCGCAGCTCCTCGGCCTGGCCGCCCAGCTCCAGGCGGTCCACCCGCCCCTGCGCCCACCCGGCTTCTCCTCCTGAGCCGCCAGGGTCGGCATCACCACCCTGGGCGCTGAGCCTGCACCTGGCAGGTGTACCCCCAGCAGGGCGCTGGTTGCCCGCTCGCCGGCGGCGCAATGTGGCTCGCATGACGAATCAAACCCTTGGAGCCCGCGGCTGGCTCGTACTGATCACTTTGTGCGGTGCGACGTTCATGACAGGGCTCGACTACTCGATCATCACGGTCGCCCTCCCCGAGATCGGCCGCGACCTGGGCTTCGCCACGCGGGGTGACCTGCAGTGGGTCGTGACGGCCTGCCTGCTGCCGACGGCCGCGTTGATGCCGCTGTTCGGGCGGGCGTCGGACGTGGTGGGGCGGCGCAGGATGTTCGCGCTCGGCGTGACGGCGTTCACCGGCTTCTCGCTCCTGGCGGCGCTGGCCCCGATCCCGGCGGTGCTGGTCGGCGCCAGGGCCGGGCAGGGCGTGGCGGCGGCCATGATCGGCCCGACCGCGCTCGCCCTGATGACCACCGCCTTTCCCGAAGGGCCGCAGCGCACCAGGGCCATGGGCGTCAACGGCGCACTGCTGTCGCTCGGCTTCGTGGCGGGGACCATCGGCGGCGGGCTCGTCACCAGCGGGCTGAGCTGGCGCTGGACCATGCTGATCCTGGTCGGCATCGGCGCGGTCGTCCTGGCGGGCGCGCTCACCGTGCTCCCGCGCACCAGAGGGCGCGGCGCCGCGAAGCTGGACGTGCCCGGCGCGGTGCTGGTGGGCGCGGGGCTGTTCGCCCTGGTTTACGGCATCTCCACGCTCGGCTGGACGACTGTGGCGGTGGCCGTGCTGCTGCTCGGGACGTTCCTGGCGGTCGAGGCCAGGCACGCCGCCCCGCTGGTGCCGCCGCGGCTGCTGCGCCGCCCCACCGTGGCGTGGGGGATGGCGGTCGCGCTGGTGACGTTCGCGATGTGCGGCGGGGCGACGCTGCTGCTCAGCGTCCACATGCAGGACGTGCTCGGCTGGTCGGCGCTGCAGACGGGGCTCGGGTTCCTCGGCGAGGGCGTGGCGGCGCTGGCCGCGGGCGGTGTGGCGGCCAGACTGCTCAACGCCCGCGGCGCGGCCACGGCGGTCACCGCGGGCCTGGCCGTGCAGGCGGCGGGCACGGCGGCGATGGCGTTCCTGCCCGCCTCCGGAGGGCTCGGTCTGCTGCTGGTGACCTCGGCGGCGATGGGGTTCGGGCACGTGCTGACCGTGGTCGCCGCGATCACCACCATCACGTCCGGGCTCGACCAGGCCGACCAGGGGGTGGCGGGCAGCCTCGCGCAGCTCCCGACGTTCGTGGGGGCCGTCGGGGTGGCGGGACTGACCGCGATCGCCGCCGCGCACGCGGACCTGCTGACCGGCCTGCACACGGCCTTCCTGACGGCGGGCGCGGTCGCCCTGCTGGGCGCGCTCGGCGGCGGCCTCCTGCTACGCCGCACCGCCTCCGCGGCGTCCGTCCGGGCCTCCCGGTGAAGCCAGAGCCGAGAGCAGGGCTTCGGACTCCGGATCCGGCTGGAAGATCACGATCCCCTGCCCCTCGTCGTCGGGCGTGCGCAGCAGCTCGGCGGTCAGCGTGAGCACGCCCAGCTCAGGATGCCGGTAGCCGCGCGAGATCGAGGCGCAGTTGCTCACCGGATGCTCCGCCCACATGGCGCCGAACTCCGCGCTGCCCGCCGTCAGCTCCTCGACCAGCTCGCGCAGCCCCTCGTCGCCGGGGAAGCGGCCCATCGACACCCGCAGGTACGCGATGTCGTCGCGAGCCTTGCTCTCCCAGTCGACGTAGGCGTCACGGTAGCGGTCGTCGAGGAAGTCCATCCTGGCGAAGTTGGGCCGCGGCTCACGCTCCGGCGCGTCGAGGTCGAGATGCGGCGCGAAGAGGGCGTGGGCCAGACGGTTCCAGGCCAGCACGTCGGCCCGGCGGCCCACCGCCCAGGCGGGCACGTCCGCGAACGACTCGACCGTGCGCTTGATGCCCGGCCTGAGCAGCTCGGGCCGGGCGGGCGGGTGCGGCTGGGCGGCGGCGCGGGCCAGGCGGTGCAGGTGGGCCCGCTCGTCGTCGTCCAGCCGCAGCACCCTGGCGATCGCGTCGAGCACCTCGGCGGAGACGTGCGGGCCCTGCCCCTGCTCCAGCCGGGTGTAGTAGCCGACGCTGACGCCCGCGAGCGGCGCCAGCTCCTCCCTGCGCAGCCCGGCCACCCGCCGATGTCGTACGCCGGGCCGCAGCCCCACCTCTTCCGGCGTGACCCGGCCACGCCGCGACCGGAGGAACTCTCCGAGAGCCGAACCTGGATACATGCCTCGTCCATCACTGATCGTCATCGCCGGCGACGACGTACGGGACGCCGTCGCCCCCAAGCTACCGCCGCGCTCCAACCGCCCCGCATCACGCCCACGGCAGGACGGCGACCACGATCCGCATCACGCCCACGGCAGGACGGTGACCACGATCCGCATCGCGTTCACGGCGGGACGGTGGCCACCGCATCGCGTTCACGGCGGAGCACGGGACGCGGACACGCTCCTGACCCCGGATTGTCCGTGCCGCCCCGTAGGGTGCCGTGGCATGACACCCTCCGCAGCACCGCTGGATCTGGCGGCACACCGCGCCAAACTGGCCTCCGCGTCCCCCAAAAGCGCCTGGAAGGAAATCAGGCAGCTCGCGCTGCACGGCAGGGGCGACGCGCTGGAGCTGGCCGCCGAGTTCGCCGAGATCGCGCAGCCGGGCCCCGACGACCTGCTCAAGCTGTGGCCGCAGGCGCTCGACCCCGACGGCTTCGCCGAGCACCTGCTCGCCCCGGCCTTCGACGCGGAGGGGCGCGATCACCTGGAGGTGCGCAGGCGCGACTCGCTCACCGGGCTGCGCCACCTGACGACGCTGCGGACGCTGCGCCTCGATCACTGCAAGGGCCTGACGGACCTGTCCGAGCTGGCCGCACTGACCGGGCTGATCGATCTGGAGCTCGACGGCTGCGCGGCCGTCAGCGACCTGCGGCCGCTCAGCGGGCTCGTGGCGCTGGAGGCCGTCAGCCTGCTGAGCTGCACCCGGGTGTCCGACATCTCCCCGTTGCTCGGCCTGCACCGCCTCAGGCGGCTCGATCTGCGCAGCAGCGGGGTGACCGGCGTCGCGGGGGCCGGCGCGGCATTCCCCCGGCTCGAATACCTCAGCCTGAACAACTGCCGGTTCATCGACGACGTGAGCCCTCTGTCCGGGCTGAGCCGGCTCACCGAGCTGGACGTGAGCCGTACGAAGATCACCTCGATCGAGGGGCTGCGCGACCTCGGCTCCGTCACGGTGCTGACCATGCACTGCGCCCGCCTGACCGACCTCGGCGGCATCGCCGCCATGCCCGCGCTGGAAACCCTGTGGCTCGAGGGCTGCACCAACCTGAAGAGCCTCGACGGCCTGGGCCACCATCCCCGTCTCACGACGCTCGGCCTGCCGAGCGCGCCGATCCCCGACCTGCGCCCGCTGTCGCGGGTGCCCGCGCTGACCAGGCTCACCATCGAGCGGTTCCAGCGGTTCACCTCGCTCGACGGGCTCGAAGGGCATCCGTCGATCGCCGAGGTCCACCTGTGCTACACCACGGACCTGCGCGACTTCTCCGCGCTCGCGCGCATGCCCGCCCTGCGCGACCTGACGCTCCAGGGCCTCGACCAGCTCGCCGATCTCGTCCCGTTCTCGGGGCTGCGGCAGCTGGAGAGCCTGCGCGTGGTCTACACCGACACCCTGCGCACCCTCGGCGACCTCGAAAAACTGCCCGCCCTGCGCACCCTGGAGCTCGACTCCTGCGGCGTGCTGCGGGACCTGGGCACGGCGGAGGACCTCCCGTCGCTCAAGGAGGTCCTGGTCGAAGAGTGCCCGGCGCTGCCGGCCGCCGTCCTCGACGGCCTGCGCGCCCGGGGCCTGCTGACAAGCTGAGGGCCCCGGGCGCGCGGCTCAGACGCCGGACGGTTCGCGCGGATCAGACGCCCGACGGATGCCAGACGGTCTTGGTCTCCAGGAAGCGGGTCATGCGCCTCGTCCCCGGGTCGGCCCCGAGGTCCGCCGCGGACGGGCGCAGGACGCGCTTGAGGTTCTCCGCGGCGGCCTGTTCGCAGCGCAGCGCCAGGTCGTCGTCCTCGACCCCGGTCAGGTCGAGCCCGTTGACGTCCATGTGCGCCGCCAGCCAGGGAGCGAGCTCGGCCTGCTGCCCGGTGAGGATGTTCACCACGCCGCCGGGCAGGTCGGAGGTGGCCAGCACCTCCGCCAGCGTGATCGAGGCGAGCGGCGAGGGCTCGGAGGCCACCACCACGCACGTGTTGCCGGTCACGATCACGGGCGCGACCACCGACACCAGCCCGAGCAGCGGATCGGCGGGCGCGATCACGCCCACCACCCCGGCCGGCTCGGGCGAGGACAGGTTGAAGTACGGCCCCGCGACCGGATTGGCCGACCCGTGCACCGCGGCGATCTTGTCGGACCAGCCCGCGTACCAGACGAGCCGGTCCACCGTGGCGTCCACCTGCTCCAGCGCCGCCCGCTTCCCGACGCCGAGCTCCTCGGCGAACTGGGCGCGACGGCCCTCCAGCATCTCGGCGATCCGGTAGAGGATCTGGCCCCGGTTGTAGGCGGTGGCCCCCGACCAGCCGGCGAACGCCTTGCGCGCGGCCACGACCGCGTCGCGGACGTCCTTGCGCGAGGCCTTGGAGGCGTTGGCGAGGAAATCGCCCTTGGGCGAGGTCACGGGGTAGGACCTCCCACTCTCCGAGCGCGGGAACGCCCCGCCGATGTAGAGCTTGTAGGTCTTTCTGACGGACAACCTACTCATCGCCCCGCCCTCTCCACGTGGACTCCTGCGTCATCTCGACCGGCACGAAGACCTGGCCGCACCGGCTCACGCCGCAGCGGTGGGCGTACCAGCCGGTGCGCACGGGGCGCCCTGGCCTGGCGTAGGCATGGTCGCGGGTGGCCTGCGCCCGCCGTTTCGCGCGGCGGGGACGGCGGTGGTCACACATCAAGGTAGGCCTCCAGCCCGTGCAGCCCGCCCTCGCGGCCGTAGCCGCTCTCCTTGTAACCGCCGAACGGCGAGGCAGGGTCGAACTTGTTGAACGTGTTGGCCCACACCACACCCGCGCGCAGCCGGTCGGCCATCCACAGGATGCGCGAGCCCTTCTCCGTCCACACCCCGGCCGACAGCCCGTACGGCGTGTTGTTGGCCTTCTCCACGGCCTCCGCCGGCGTACGGAACGTCAGCACCGACAGCACCGGCCCGAAGATCTCCTCCCGGGCGATCGTGTGCGACTGCGCCACCCCGGTGAACAACGTCGGCGGGAACCAGAATCCCCGCTCCGGCAGCTCACACGCCGGCGACCACCGCTCGGCGCCCTCGGACTCGCCTGCCTCCGACAGCGAGCGGATCTTCGCCAGCTGCTCGGCCGAGTTGATCGCCCCGACGTCGGTGTTCTTGTCCAGCGGATCACCGAGCCGCAACGTGCCCAGCCGCCGCTTCAACGCCGCCAGCAGCTCCTCCTGCACCGACTCCTGCACCAGCAGCCGCGACCCGGCACAGCACACATGCCCCTGGTTGAAGAAGATCCCGTTGACGATCCCCTCCACCGCCTGGTCGATGGCGGCGTCGTCGAACACGATGTTCGCCGCCTTGCCGCCCAGCTCCAGCGTCAGCTTCTTGCCGGTGCCCGCGACCGTCCGCGCGATGATCCGGCCGACCTCGGTCGAGCCGGTGAAGGCCACCTTGTTCACGTCCGGGTGCGCCACCACGGCCGCGCCGGTCTCGCCCGCGCCGGTCACGATGTTCACCACGCCCGCCGGCAGGCCCGCCTGCCGGCAGATGTCGGCGAACAGCAACGCCGTCAGCGGCGTCGTCTCGGCCGGCTTGAGCACCACCGTGTTCCCGCAGGCCAGCGTCGGCGCGATCTTCCACGCCAGCATCAGCAGCGGGAAGTTCCACGGGATGACCTGTCCCGCCACGCCCAGGGCCTTCGTGCCGAACCCGGCATAGGCCAGCTTGTCGGCCCATCCCGCGTAGTAGAAGAAATGCGCCGCCACGAGCGGCACGTCCACGTCGCGCGACTCCCTGATCGGCTTGCCGTTGTCCAGGGACTCCAGCACCGCCAGCTCACGCGCGCGCTCCTGGATGATCCGGGCGATCCTGAACAGGTATTTCGCCCGCTCCGCGCCGGGCAGGGCGCTCCAAGCCTCGAACGCCTTGCGTGCCGCACGCACCGCCCGGTCCACGTCCTCGGCGGTGGCGGTGGCGACCTCGGCCAGTGGCTCCTCGGTCGCGGGGTTGATCGTCTTGAAGCTGGGGCCGCCGCCGTCGGCGAACTCCCCATCGATGAACAGCCCGTAGGACGGCTGGAGATCGACGACGTCGCGCGACTCCGGTGCGGGGGCGTACTCGAAGATCGCCATCATCAGTCCAGGGTGAAGTATAGAGACATCACGTCTGCCAGCGTAGACGGTCAGACTGAGTGCCCCGAGGGCACATCCAGGGCACAGGACACATCCGCGACGCCCTCGAAAAAGGCGTTCATCGCCTTACGTGCGCGTTCGGCGGCGTTCGGCATCAGGTGGCTGTACACCCTCAGCGTAAAACCCGGATCGTCGTGCCCCAGATACTCGGCCACGGTCCGGATGTCGACGCCTTCAGCGAGCCAGGCCGACGCCGCAGTGTGCCGCAGGACATGCATGCCGTTCTCCCGGGTGGCCGGCACCCCGGCCACTACCCGACTCGACCGCCACAGCCGGTTGAAGTCGTTGCGGTTGAGCGCTCGACCGTCCTCGGTCGTGAACAGCAGCTCAGCGGTGTGCGGGTCGCCGGCCGGGGTCCTCCATGGCAGCGTCACCCGCACGGGCTTGTGCTGCTGGATATGGGCCGATAAGCGCATCCCGATCGCGTCCGGCAGCGGCACCGTTCGTGTCTTGTCGCGCTTGGGCAGGCTGAACACGAGCTCGCCGTTGATGATCCGGACTTGGCGGCGCACGTGCACGACGCGCTGGAGAAAGTCGATGTCGTCGACCGCGATGGCGAACAGCTCACCTTGCCGGTGCCCGCACCCGGCGCCCAAGTACGTCATCTCGGCATAGCGGCTCGGCAGGCCGTCAGCGACCGCGAGCACCGTTCCCAGCGTCCACGGCACCACGTCCTTACTGACGACCTTCGGCGGCTTCACCGACTTCACCAGGAGCGGATTGCGGGCGATCAGCCCGTCATCCACCGCCGCGTTGAAGATCGTGGAAACCCACATCACGATGCCGCGGATCGTCGACGCCTCCAGGCCACCATCTTGCATTTCCCGAATCCACGCCTGGAGTAGCCGGGGCGTCTTCGCCAGAGCGCTCAGCGTGTGCTCGCTGATCTTCCGGCCGAACACCCACTTACCCAGACGGCTGTCGATCTGCATGAGCGTGGAAGGGTCGGGCGACGTCAGCGTGTCACGCCACCGCTGCCCATACACCTTGAGCGTGACCTTGCCAGCCTTCGGGTCGATGTAGTCGCCCCGATCGAGACTGGCCTTGATCTGGGCGTCCTTGCTTTCCGCGGCGGGCTTGTTCTCGAAGTTGAGCTTCTGTTCCTTGCCCGCCTCGTCACGCCAGCGGACTTGCCACCGCATGCCCTTGCCGTGAGCAGCCGTCGGCACCTTGGCCGGCCTGCACTTGCACTTCGACTCACCCGGCTTGGGCCGGGACTTGTGCCACTGGTCGTAGACGGACATCAGGTCTCCGTATCTGCCGCCGGCCTCTTCGAGGCCGCCAGGAACGCGCGCACCTCTTCGTCGGGGAGCTGCCGCCAGTTGTCGGACGCGCTCCGCAGGTTGTAAAGCTGGTCCCCCACGGTCACGAGTTCGCGCTCCGAGCCGTCGACGCGCTCGAACATGGCGTGTTGGGTCACGGACTCCATGAGGAAGTCGAGCACGGCAGGCAGCGACATGCCCGCGTCGACGGCGGCCTGGGCCGCGCTGGCGGCCCTGCTGAGCGCTTCGTGATGCTTGGCCCAGTCGCGAGACCGGTCGATGCGGTGGTGTGGCCGACTCTCCGTGTCCCACCGCCGGCCGCGCTCATCCCAATAGTCCGACCACATGCCGAAGTCGTCGGCCTTGGCCTGCGCGAGCTTCTCCTTGTCTACGGACGGGTCATCCTCCGGCGGGAGAGGCTGCTCTCCGGATGCCCAGGTCCACAGCCGGAACGAGCTGACGGGCCGCCCAACGCCGGTGACCTCACCGACACCGCGCGCGGTGGGCGGGAGCAAGAGCGCTGAGACGTTTACGCCGAGCACGAGCGCCAGGGCGACCAAGTCGTCAGCGTCGACTCGCCGCTCCCCCTTTTCGATCCTCGACAGACCGAGCGTCGGAATCGGCCGGCCTATCCTCGCCAACTCGTCCGAGAGCTTTTGGAAGGTGAAGTTGCGGGCTTCCCGGATGCGCCTGATGTTGGCCTTGAGCTGCTCGCCTGTCACATCGAGCGGGTTTTTCGCTGTCTTATCTGCCACCTGCCCCACGATCGCATCACTTTGATAGGCACGCAACACATGTGGACACTTCTCGGATACATCTTGACACCCAACCACCGATACCTACACTCTTGATCGCATCACCTATCACTTCGATAGTTCATACTCTCGAAAGCGAAGGACATGACGATCAACAAGCCTCTCGGGAAGCCCCCCGAGGTCGCCAAGTACCTCGGTGTCTCTGAAGAGACCCTCAAGGGGTGGCGCTGGAAGGGCGTCGGCCCTGACTACGTTCCGGTCGGGCGTCACGTCCGCTACCGGTGGAGCGCCGTCGAGAAGTGGCTCGACCAGCAGGCGGCGCGGCGGTCCGCGTGAGTGGACCGTACGACCGCGCCGAGGAATACCGCCAGCTCGGCTGGACGGGCACCCTCCCCTTGCCGCTCGGCGCGAAGACGCCACCGCCGAGCGGGTTCACCGGCGCCCAGGGCGCCATGCCGACGACCGACGACCTGCACGCCTGGCGCACCAAGGGGTACGTGGTGCGCGGCGATGACGGGAAGCTGGTCAAGCACTTCCCCGGCAACATCGCTCTCAGGTTGCCGCCGATCGGCCTCGGACTCGACGTCGACGCTTACGACGACAAGCCCGGCAAGATCACTCTCGCCGCCCGCGAAGCCCAGTGGGGGGCGCTCCCCGCGAC
Organism: Nonomuraea rosea; assembly: GCF_039539705.1. Taxonomy (NCBI): domain Bacteria; kingdom Bacillati; phylum Actinomycetota; class Actinomycetes; order Streptosporangiales; family Streptosporangiaceae; genus Nonomuraea; species Nonomuraea rosea. The sequence goes on from NZ_BAABDQ010000001.1 coordinate 800,670, forward strand.
GTGGCGCAGCACCTCCCGCGACGACGGCGTGTCCGGCATCCGGCTCTACCGCATCCCGCCAGGACTCGCCTGGCCGAACCAGGCCGGGCCCGGCATCGAGATCATCCGCCACGGCCACCGCTACGCCCTGGGGTGGCCGTCCCTCCACCCCGAGGGCGGCATGTACCGGTGGATCGGCCCAGACGACCAGGACAGTCCGCCCCCGGCGTTCGCCGACCTCCCCGAGCTGCCCGCCGCGTGGGTCACCGGGCTGACCGGCGGTGTCACCGAGGACGACGGACGCCCCAGCAGTCTCGCTGCCGGGCGCGGCGAACGAAAGGCCGGCCGCGGCTGGCTCGCCCAACTCCCCGCCGGTGAGCCCTGCCCGTTCGTCGGGCAGCGAGCCGCCGACGCGCTGGCCGCCGCGCGCCGCGAAGAGGGCAACGCCTACGACCACACCCGCGACGCCGTCATGTCCCTCCTGAGGGCAGGCGAGACCGGCCACCCCGGCGTACCCACCGTCCTGGCCGCCATCCGGAAGGCGTACGTCGACACCGTGCACGGCGACCGTAAGAACGGGCGCACCGTGGCCGAAGGCGAATTCGACCGCTTCACCGAAGGCGGCGCCGCCCGCATCCTCGCCGAACCCGGCGAGCGTGCCGGGCGCGGCTGCGACTGCACGCGCACCGTCCAAGCCAACGGCTTCACCGGATTCGCCGCGTGGGACGCGCGAGACCCGTACGACCTCACCGGAACTGACGGCAACCTCGCCACCGTCCACCAGCTGCCCCACGGGGCGCCCGCCGCGCAGGCCGTCGAATCCCACGAGCCTGCCCGCAAGCTCGTGCTCACCCCCGCGTCGGCCATCAAACCGCGCCGCGTCCGCTGGCTGTGGAAAGGCCGCATCGCGCTCGGAAGCCTCAGCCTCCTGGCCGGAGGCGAAGGACTCGGCAAGTCGACGCTCGGCTACACCGTGGCGGCCGACGTCACCCGCGGCACCCTCGAAGGCGAATTCCACGGCACACCGCGCGCCATCCTCGTGTGCGCCAGTGAAGACTCCTGGGAGTACACCATCATCCCCAGGCTGATGGCCGCGAAAGCCGACCTCGACATGGTGTTCCGCGTCGAAGTACAGACCGCCGACAACATCACCGTAGGGCTGTCCCTGCCGCGCGACCTCGCCGACGTCGAAGCCGCCGCCGCCGAAGTGGGCGCCGCCCTCATGATCCTCGACCCGCTCATGTCCCGGCTCGCCGAATCCATCGACACCCACAAGGACGGCGAAGTCCGCCGAGCCCTGGAACCCATGGTGGCGCTCGCCGACCGCGCCTCCATGGCCATCCTCGGGCTCATCCATCACAACAAGTCGGGCTCAGCCGACCCCATGCAGCGCGTCATGGCGTCTAAGGCGTTCACCGCCGTCGCCCGCTCCGTACACACAGTCGTCGTCGACCCCGACGACGAGAACGAGAAGCGCCGCCTCTTCGGCACCCCCAAGAACAACCTCGGCCGGACCGACCTGCCCACGCTCGCCTTCACCATCATCGGCCACACCATCGAGACCGACGAAGGGCCCACGAGCACCGGGCAACTCGTGTGGGCGGGTGAGGTCGACGGAAGCATCGGCGACGCCATGAAGCGTGCGCTCGGCAGCGACGACGAACGAACGGCGGGCAGCGAAGCCGCCGACTGGCTCACGGATTACCTGACGAGCAAGGGCGGCACCGACGACTCCGCCACCATCAAGCGCGAAGGCCTGAAGGCAGGCCATTCCCAGGACGCGCTTAAGCGCGCCCGCAAGAAGATCAGGGCCGAGGTCGAGTCGCGCGGCTTCCCTCGCCGCACCTTCTGGGCCATCCCCGGCACTCAGCCGACGACTCCCAACCTCCCGTTCAAGCAGCCCAACACAGGCGGTGCGCCAGTCGGTGCAGCGCCTAGGGGAGACACACCAACTGCACTAACTGCACTCACTGAGGACCAGTCGGTGCAGTCGGTGCAGTCGGTGCAGTCGGTGCAGGCCCCCGAGACGCTGCCCTCACTGACGCTCGACTCGCCGTCCGAACCCGGATGGCCCGCCGACTCGATCGGCGCAGAAGCGAACGACCCGACCCCACAGTGACCACGAAGGACCGACTATGAACGCTGCCACCACTTCCCTGCTCGACCAGGCCCAGGCCGCCACCCACCACAGCCTCGCCATCCTCCAAAACGTCGCCGTGCGCATCAATGGCGCCTGCAACGAATCCCAGCCCGGCCCCATCGCCGCCCGCCTGCTCGAACGCTTCCACACCGGCGTGCACACCCTCGACATCGCGTTCTGCCCCCACCTGACCGCCACCACTCCCCAGCCCGCCTTCTGGGTCCCCTACGCCGCCGGGCTCATCCGCTGCCCTGCCTGCATGAGCCGCCGCCTCCACCGCAGCCTCAAAGGCACCGAGACCCACCGTTGCGACAACTGCCGGCGCCGCGCCGTCACCATCCACGTTTACGGCGTGCAGATCCCCGCCGTCGTCCTCGAACTGTCCGACCGTGCCGTCTCCCTGCCGCCCGTCCAGATCCATTTCGGCCTGTGCCCGCCCTGCAAGCAGATCGACCAGCAGCCGGTCAAGGCCACCGCCTGACCACCACCGACCGAAAGGCGATGACTCAAATTGGCCGAAAATGTCCCGCGCAAGGGAGAAGAGGCAGTACTTGTTGCCCTCGCGAGCGGCAGAACGGTCACCGACGCCGCGAAGGCCGGCGGAGTCGCTCGCCGCACCGTCTCCCGCTGGCTCGCTGACGACCACACGTTCGCCCTCAGGGTGAAGGAGCTCCGCGGCGAGCTGCTCGACCGCGCCGTGGGCGCCCTCGTGGACGCCTCATTGGAGGCGATCGCCACTCTGCGCTGCTCGCTGCACGCCGACAACGAGCACGTCCGCGTGCGCGCCGCCACGGCCATCCTGAGCGCCGTCGTGACCATCCGCGAAAGCGTCGACCTGGAGGAGCGCCTGGCCGCTCTGGAGGCCGCCGAGCAGGAAAGCCAGCACCGGTGACCCGCCAGGGCCTGGCGAAGCGTCTCGCCGCCCTGGAGGCGCTTGGGCGCGGCGACAAGTGGCCGTTCCGACTGGAGGACGGCCGCACCGTGTTCGTGCCCACGCTCGCCGTCCTGGCCGTGTTCACGGAGGGGCTCGACTGGTGCCGGGACGACTTCAGCGACGAGCCGCGACCCGGGGAGGGGTCGTTGGGCCCGTTCAGCCACTATCTAGAGCTGCTCAGTCAGGCCGTAGCGTCCCCGGATGACTCGATGATGGCGGCCGGCGTGGTGGCCATCTCCCGCCGCGCCCGCGTTTGCCGCGACACCGGCCAGCACCCCCCGATCGAGCCGTCATGATGTCCGGCCGGGAAATCGAGATCCTGGTGTGGGATGTGCTCGCCGCCGTGCTCGCCGATGACCAGGACGGGCTGCACGAGCTGATGCAGCCGCTCGACCGCGATGAGCTCGACTTCCTCCTGACGAGCGTGCTTTCCCTCGTGGCCGCCATGGTGATGTCCCCCATGCGGAAGGCCGGCCACTCCGACCCGCGCGGCCAGGCCCTGCATCTGGTCCGTGAGTTCGCGGTTGAGGCATCGATGCGTCACGCCGTCCGCGAGTCCGGCGAGTAGCTGTGGCCGCGCGCGAGCACGATCACGAGACGCCCCCCGGCCAGCCCCAAGAGGCTGCAGGCGTTGCCGTACTCGTCTCAGTGCGCCTACGGCCGGAAGCTCTCCGCGCTCCTGACCTGGCGCCCATTACCGAGATCGACCTGCCCCCACATCTGCACCAAGGCCGGATCAATTTCGAATGTCTCGCGGCCGGCCTTGAGGAAGTGCATGACCTGTTCCAGGTCGATGGCCCACGTCTCGGTATCGCCGACTTCCAGACGGTGAGGCAGATCGGGGCCGACCATGCCGCCCGGGACACTCAGCGACATGCCCTTGAGCGAGCTCGGCAGCGAGATCCCGGTGACGGTGACGGGGAGCCGACCAATGTTGCGTGCGCGTACGGCGATCACGGGCGTAGTGAACCCCTGTTCTACCAGGCGTGTGAGGTTGTCGGGCGTCATGGAGTCGATGGGGCCCGTGGCGATGCCTCCCCGGCCGAGAGCGCCAATGAGCAGTTCTGTCTTGGTACGTGCCCCCGAGAGCAGGAACGTCGTCACCTGCCAGGTGAACGAGGCGGTCCCGAGGACGGCGCCGAAGATGGCGATGACGAGCGTGACGGTCTGCATGCCTGCCGAGCGTAATCACGCTAACGCGTTGCGTCCTCCCCTACGCGAGGCGGCCGTCACCGTACCTCCAGTGCCCGCCGAGTACGCGATGCCGGTGTGGCGCATCCTCCGCGACCAGCTCGCCCGCCACCGCGCCGACGGAGCCCAGATCCCGCCCGCACTGGCCGCCTGGCTCGACCAGCTCCGCGCGGTCGCGCTCGCCCAGCTCATCCCGCTTCCGGACATTCCCGCGCCGCTTCCGGACATTTCCGCAGACTGCGTGTACGTCTCCACAGACCGGGTCGCCGGCCTGCTTGAGGTCACCGACCGGCACGCCCGCCGGCTGATGGCCGAGGCCGGACACCGGCAGCCGCGGCGCGGCCTGTGGAGATCCCAGGACGCCGCCGCCCTCGTAGCGGCCCGAAAGAGGAGATGACGATGACCGAGCCCGCACCGCTTGGCCCGACCCGCGACGACCCCGCCGTGCAGGCCGCCGCCGCCACCCAAGACCCGTACGTCGCCCGGCTCGACGCCATCCGCAACGACCCGGCCCTGTCCGAGCTGGCGAAGGCCGAGCAGGTGGCCGAAGCGTACGACCAGCAGATGAAGGCGCTCACCGAACACGCCACCGACCTGCACAACCGGCGCATCGCCCGCCTGGAGCATTTGCAGGGCAGTGTGCCGACCGGGCCGGGCATCCCGACCGACGCCAGCCAGGCCGACAAGGCAGTGCTTTCCGCTTCGTTCCGTGCCGCGCTCGACCAGGCCCGCGCCGCCGACTTCGATCAGCGGCGCGCCATACTCGCCGACGCTCTCAAGTTCGGCGACGACACCACCCTCCGCGCCCTGCTCACCGCCGCCCACGAGAACAGCGACACCAAGCTCGTGGACGTGTGGGCGGACGCGACCGGCAACACGCCGGTCATCGCCGAGATTCGCGACCTGCACACCCAGATGCACGGCATCCACGCGGGGAGTTCGTGGCAGAGCAAGGCGTTTAACGCGCCGAAGCGGCCCGGCGAGATCCCCAACATCCCGATCCTGAGGCAGCGCGCCGAGCAGCAGCAGCGCGACGACGCGCGCGCCCGCCAGTACAGCGGCATCAACCGCTACTGACCCGAAAGGACCACCATCGTGCCCACATACCCAGGCTTGAACGGCGGCTACCAGTTCCCCGCACGCCCCGGCGACGGGCAGCGCGGCGATACCCCGTGCACGTGCCCTACGGAGGAGCTCACGGTCACCATCCCGACGTACATCGCCGATCAGATGCGGCATGAGGCCACCAAGTCCGGCAACACCGTCGACCAGCTGGTGGCCGGCGCCTTCCGCAACGTGCAGACCGGCGAGCACGCGCCCGTCGACCCCTGCATCGCGATCAAGTAGGAGACCCACATCATGCAGCTCGCAGTCGGTGCCGCGGTCTCCTTCACTCCCGCCCCGCCCGGATGGGGGGTGCGGGTCAAGCCCACCCCCACCGACCCAGCGCGCGGCCCCTCCGCGCTGGTCGGATGGTCGGTGGTCGTCACCGAGGTCAACGTTGATGAGACGGTGATGACCGAGACCACCCCCATGTTCGTGTTCGGGAATCGTCTGCTAACTCTGGCCGACATTCGCGCCGAGGTGTGGCCAGAGGCTGTGCTTGAAGTTGTCCCGCCGGCTGGGTCCTGACCGATGGCCGATGAGCAGCCCGCCATCACCGCGGCCGACGTCGCCCACCTCACCCGCGACCCGCTCACGCTCGCCATCGGCCTCATCACCGCCTGCCGGGCCGGCCTGCCCGGCAACCAGCTCGGCGCGGTGACCGTGTCCAGCGTGCGCGAGCTGCTCAAGGATCGCGGCCAGCGGGAGAAGGCGGCAGACCTGAGCCGCTTCGTCCTGCACCTGGCGGACCTGGCCGCCCGCGCACTGGCCGAATGGGAGCTCGCCACCGGCGACCGCGCCCGCGTCGACGCCGCCCTACAGGAGTGGGGCCGTATCGCAGCAGAGATCGGAAGGTAACACCTGATGGCGTTGACCGTTGGCGAGCTCGTCGCCTATGCGAAGCTCGACCGCAAGGACTTCACATCCGGGGTCAAGGAGGTCGAGCGGTCCCTGAAGTCCATGCAGGGCTCCACAACGTCCGCCACGGGCCGAATCGAGCAGGACGTGTCCCGTTCGATGGATCGCATGACGCGGGATGTCGTAGACAGCTTCCGCGACGTCACGCGCGAGGCCGGCAAGTCGGGCCAGTCCAGCGGCGGCGCGTTCTCCAGCAACCTGAAGAGGGCGCTCGACGACGTCGAGCGGATCGCGGGCCGGGCCGGGCACGACGCGGGCAAATCCTTCACCGACGAAGCACGCGACATGCTGCGCTACGGCGAGTTCGACTTCAAGGTCGACGCCGAAATCGCATCCGCCCTGGCCTCCATAGCGGAGGTTGAGCGGGCCCTCGACGGCCTCGACGACGAGCGCGTGAAGGTCGACGTCGACACCAGCTCGGCGACGGACAGCGTCGACAAGCTGGCCGGCCTGGCGGCCGGGCTCGGCGGCAAGTTCGACAGCGCGCTGTCGGTGATCGGCTCCGGAGGGCCCGCAAACGTCGCTGTTCTGGCCGCGGCGATCGCCGCCCTGCCGACCGTGGCCGGGGTGGCCGCGTCCGGGATCGTGCTCGCGATCGGCGGCGGCCTGCTCGCGGCCGGGATCACTGCGGCGGCCGGGGCCGACAAGGTGAAGCACGCCTGGTCGGAGGCGGCCGACGCGATCAAGGCCGATCTCGCCGACACGGCCGAACCGCTGGAAGACAGCCTCGTGCACGCCGCCGACGTGGCCGAGAAGTCGTTCGACCGGCTCAAGCCATCCCTGGCCAAGATCTTCAAGGATCTGGTGCCCGACGTTGACCAGTTCATTGACGCGGTCGGCGATGGGGTCGCCTCCCTGGGCCCCAGCCTGGAGCGGGTCGGCAGCAGCTTCGGCAAGCTGCTCAACGGCCTGTCTGACCGGATCCCCGACATCATGGACAGTCTCGGCGACACGTTCACCACGTTCTCCGACATCGTCGACGAGCACCCCACCATGCTCGCCGACCTGGTCACCGACGCCGCCGAGCTGCTCGAAGCGGGCGCCAAGGTTCTCTCCTGGGCGGATGAGCTGAAGGTGGTGTTCTCGGCGCCGCTGGGCCCCGCCGGCAGCCAGGCCGGGACCGACTACTTCATGAAGCAGATGTTCGGCGCCACCCAGGAAGAGCTCTTCACCGGGATGGAGGAGTTTTCGGGCCTGATCGGGAAAACCCACATCGAGGCCATGAAGGGCATCGACGCCATGCGCGGTGTGGGCGGCGCCGGCGACCAGGCGGCGGCCGGGGTGCGCAGCCTCTCCGACGCCCTGGAGAACATGTTCGACCCGGCCGCGAAAGCCCTCGACGCCGAAATCCGGTTGAAAGAGGCGATCGAGGACGCCAACCAGGCGGCCAAGGACGACAAAATGTCGACCCTCGACCGGCTTCGCGCGGTGCAGGACACGACGAAGGCGATCGCTGACGCCGCGAAAACCGAGTCGGAGCGGACCGGGAAGACGAAGGACGCCACCGCGGCGTACATGGATCAGCTTCCCCACCTGAACGAGTGGGCGGGCAAGAACGACGCGGCGAAGGCCTCCGTGGCGGCTCTCGGCGACAGCCTGGGCGTGACCACGGTGGCGACGAACAAGGGGAAGTTCGCGGTCGACGCGTTCGGCAACGCCGTCAAGCTGCTGCCGAACGGCAAGACGACCAAGGTGGACGCCGACACCAAGGAGGGCAAGCGGCTCCTTGAGGAGCTCAAGAGGAAGATTGACGAGATCAAGAACAAGACCGTCACCATGACCGTCAAGGTCCAGCAGGACGGCACCGTCAACCTCCCGGGCAACCTGAAGGCGGACATCAACGCGGCCGGCGACATCCACCGGTACGCGGCCGGCGGTTTGCGCGCGTTCGCCGCGGGCGGCCGGATGTCGCCGGCGCCGCACATCGCCACCGGGCCGACCATCCTGTTCGGTGAAGGCTCCGACGATGAGGCATTCATCCCGTACGCGTCCCAGCACCGGTCGCGCGCCGTCGACCTGCTGAAGCAGGTGGCGGAGGATTTCGGGTTGGAGGTGTACAACAAGGCCGCGGCCAAGCGCATGTCCGATGTGGGCGCGACGATCGACGCGACCGGCATGCAGGTGTCGCACGGCCTCGACGCCGCCAAGGCGGCAGTGACCGACGCGCTCGGCGGTTCGGGTTCGCTCACCACCGTGATTCAGCAGCTCGGCGCCGCTGGCGATTCGCTGGTGGACGGGTGGAAGGTCGGCTCCGACATCATCAGCAAGTCGGCGACCGACGGGAGCACGGTCGTGGCCGCGAGCGTCACCGACATGACCGAGTCCATGACGAGCTCCATCCAAGGGCTGACCAGCAGCGTATCGAGTCTCGCCGGTGTGATCGGGCAGGCCCAATCGATTACGGCCGGCGGCAAGGGCAAGAGCGACACCGGGTCGCTGTACGAGCTGAGCAAGTTCTCGGTGCCGCGCAAGCCGCCCGGCGGGATGGTGGAGGGCCACAACGCGGGCGGCTTCGTCTCGGACAGCTCCGCGTCGCTCTCGCAGGGCAGCAAGGGCGGGGTGACGGTCAACATCGAGAACGCCACGGTTCGACAGGACGCCGACATCGCCGCAATCGGGCAGGAGTTCGCTTTCGAGTACATGGCCCGCGCCTGAGTAAGAGCGTGGTCCCGACGCGACTACGAGCGTCTCTTCCTCCGCGCTGCTGCCTTGAGCGACATGCCGCGCATGTGCGCCCTGTGCGCGTTGCGGGCCGCGGCCGGAATGTCCTGCTCGCGCACAATTCCTTCGGTCCGGATTTTCGCGATCCAGTAGTCGAGCGACATCGGCGACGCCTTGCGGCCGGCCTCGGTGCGTTCGGCGCGGTTGGGAGTGCGCGCCCACGAGATGTCGGCGGCGATCGCCCGCTGTGCGGAGAGCCGCTTTTGGTCGGCAGTCACAGGTCGTCCTTCGGACGCCATCCCCGCTCCCAGGCCTCGTGCCGGTTCTGGTGATACTCCAACTTCTCTGCCCTATTACGGGCACGTGCCTTCGCCGACTTAAGCGCTCGGCGTCGCATCTCGGCCGAGCGAGCGTTGACCGCTGCCTTCGAAATGTCCTCTTCGCGAACGACGCCCTCCTCTCGCAGCTTCTTCTCCCAGTACTCCAGAGAGACCGGAGACGCATTGGTGGCGGGTTGTGTACGTTCGCGCCGGTCTGGCGTTTGCGCCCACGAGCTGTGGGCCGCGATCCGTGCAGCACGGGACCGTTCTTCCGGAGTTGCCATGGTGGCGCCTTCCATGAAGCAGACGAGAAACCGTCCACCTCTATCAGGCGTCCTCTGGTCCACTCTGGGTCAGATACACGCATGCTTAAGCACGCATAAGCATGCGTACCTATAGGTAGCTGTAGAGCGGTTCACACCCGGAATGCGCCAGGCCCAAGAGGCGATGGTCTAGTCAGCGACGCATCTACACGGCACCGTGATCAGGGTGCCCGCCTCTTCGTCGACGTGCGTCAACTTCCGCGCACCGAGGCAGAGGCGGCAGCCGAACGCGGCCGCGATCCACGGATCCGACCACACCGGATGATTCGACGCGGTCGGCGGCGGCGGGGGAGGCTTCGCCTCCCGTTCGGCCGGCTCATTGTCGCCGCCGACCCAGCCGAGGCCGCCGCAGAACTGGCAGGCCAGGAACAGGCCGCCGAGCAGCTTCCCGCGGTCGCCCTGGCATTCGGGGCAAGTGATGGGGTCGGTCACGCCCGGCCGCTTCCGCCGCACGAGTCGCACGGCACCCACTTGCGTTCCTGGCCTTTCTTGCCGTTCATCTCCATCCATTCCCCGCCGGCGCCCAGGCAGGTTCCGCACACCGGCGGAGCTTCGTCATCGTCCTTCGGCATACCCGGAAGGTAACCGTGTGTGCGCGCCCTGTCTGTCACCTCGTGGACGGCGTTCGACTTACCTCCCGCCGCCGTGGCACCCTCGCGGCCCGGGGGCGGGGGGTTGGGGGGTGGGTGTTACAGGCCAGAGGGGGTGCCACGGTTTCTGGCACCCTCCGTGGCACCCGGCCTGGCACCCCTCTGGCACCCCTTGAGTCAGGAGCGTGGCACCCTTGGGGCCCTTACCTGGCACCCGTGCACGACCCGTGTGGCACCCGTGGACGACACGTGACGGGCACGGATCCGATCACGGAACGCGACCCGGCCGGGCCTGCGCGAACACGGGACGCACGGAACGCGGGCAACCTACGATCCGTGAAGCGCGTCCTCTTCACACTGGCCACTCAGGCACCCCCGGAGGCAACCCCGTGCGCACACCCCTCTTAGCCGTCCTGCTCGTCGTGGCCGGATGCGGGCAGCCCGCCACCACCGCGGCCAGCACGCCGCCGCAGACATCCACACCGGCCCCCGCCCCGTCGTCGACGCCGCAGCCGACCGACAACGTGCCGGACGAACCCGAACTCAGCAAGAAGGAGCTCCGCTACCTCACCGCGCTCGCCAAGGCGATGGGAGAGAAGGACGTCCAGTCCCTGACGGCGTACAGCTACGTGGATGACGGCTACATCGTGTGCGGCCGAGGCGACGAAGGGCCGCCCACGGTAGACCTGATCGTCGAGAACTTGGAGGAGGACGGCGACATGTACGCCGCCGCCATCAAGCACCTGTGCCCGAAGTACCTGCCCGTGTGGCGGAAGGCCGCGGGCGGCTTCACAGACGGCGTGTACACGGTGGGGAAGGACATCCGGGCGGGCACGTACCGGACCACGCCGGGGCGGCTCACGAAGTGCTACTGGGAGCGCTCGACCGGGGCCGGCCGCATCATCGACAACCAGTGGGTCACCAACGCGCCCAACGGCGCGACGGTGTCGGTACGGCGCGGTGAGGGCTTCACGAGCGAGGGGTGCGGCAACTGGATCCGTGCCTGACCGGGGTGTCGCCGACAGGGGTGGGGGTGTCACGCGTGGGCTGCTACTGGTCGGAGCTTCGCGACAGGTGTCACGACACCCTGCGACACCCCTTCCGACACCCTCGCGACACCCGCTGGAATCGGACTCGACATCCGAAAGCTCCGCCCGTGACACCGCTCCGACACCCGGGGCCGACAGTCCGCGACACCCTGATCCAAGATCAAAAATGCTCGAGGTCGTGGAACCCACGCGCAGCCGTGTACGCGACCGCCCATCCGACCTCGCACCGTCCCTGAAACGCCCTCCTGTTGCCTGGAGAGAGCGCAGGAGACCTCCGGGAAGGGAGACGAGCATGAGGACACGCGAGCAGGGACGGGGCGCCTGGTGGCCGGTTGTGGCACGCCTGGTTTTGGTCGTAGTCGAGTGGCTGTTACGCCAGTCCAGCGGGTAGCCGTGCACGCGCGCATGTGACCGTCTCCGTGACCACGCTGGAGGTCACGGAGACGGTCACATCACGCTGCGGCGGCCAGCACGCCCACGGCGGGCCGGAAACGCGCCAGAAGCAGCCACACGAGCGGCCACGGCAGCCGATCGCCCTTCGCCCCGTTGCACGGATCACAGGCCAGCACCAGATTCCACGGCGCGTTGTGGCGGCCCGTCAGCCACAGCGCGGACGGCAGGTAGTGGTCGAAGGTGGCTTCCGTGGATGGGTCGGCGAACGGCGCCCGGCAGTAGAAGCAGCGCGGCCCGTCCCGGAACGCGAGCAGGGCGCGGAAGATGCGACCGTGCTCACCGCTCATGTGCCGCGGCTTGCGCCGCCCGCCGGCCCGGGCTCGGCTACGGTGGCGCGCCCCCCACGACGGCAGGGTGCGGTGTACCCGCCTGTACTTGACGCGCCGCCCGTCCACCACCCGGCCCGCTCTCGCGACGCCCGGCATGTACCACCACATTCCGGCCTGGCCTGGCCAGGTACGGGCCGGGTACGGGGCGGGTACACGCACCCAGGCCGCATCCCTGCCGCCGCCGCGCCGCCGTCCCGGGCCGCGCACCACCTTCGCCCGATCGATCCACGAGTAGCGTGCCGGGAACACCCGGCCGTGCCCCGGGTACGCGCCGGGTACGGTCGCAGGCCCGCGCACCCCTGACGGAGCGGCGTACGCGTACCGGCCCGCACCGCCCGCCCGCACCCGTACGGAGCCCGGCGCACACGAGTGCGCGCACCGCCCGTACAGGGCCCGTACGAGCGCCGCCACGACCAGCCACCACACCACCCGAATCGGCGGCTTCACCAGGGCGGACCGGCGGGCCCGCACTCGCCCGTACACCACCCGTACAGGCGACGTACGAACCGGGACGGGCGCGGCCGGGAGGACGGTCACCGCGCACCCTCTACAGTCACCAGGCGCGCCGCCTCGACGAGCGCGGCGGCCAGGCCGGAACCGCCGTACACGGTTTGCAGGACGTCCCCCAGGGCGGCGCCCTCGACCGGGTCGACGTCGACCGACTGCATGCCGTCCAGCTCGCCGCGCTCCCACATGACGGTCACCACGGGCGAGCCGACACGCGTGTATCCGGCACGGCCGCCGGTCGGTGTGGCCCACTCGCGGTGGTCGTTGCGCTGGAACAGCCAGACGAGCAGACTCATCCCGTCCTGCTCGTCGTGCAGCAGGAGATGGGCGTGGTGGTCGTGGTCGTCATGCCTGCCGATCGCGTCGCACCAGGACGGGCACGTCAGGATTCCGCGGAGTTTGGCGTTCACCACGGCACCTCCCGATCGTGCTCGGGGTCGATGGTGTCGGCGGCCCGGTACAGCATGCCGGCCACGTCGCTGACGTCGTCGACCATGTCGGGGTCGAAGAAGTCGAGCACGTCGGCGACGGCGTGCGCCTGGCCGGCGTCGAGTTCGAGCACGCGCCGCTTGCCGCTGTCGTGCACCAGCTCGGCGCGCACCACCGGCTCGTACGGGTCGCCCTGGAGGATGTTGGCGTCGACGACGACGGGGCCGACCCGCCACCGCCCCAGGGGCGCGCTGTGGCTGCTCGCCCACTCCGGAAGGCTGTGGTCCGCCCGGCACCACGTCCAGGCCGGGCAGGCGGCCGGGGTCACCACCGGGTCCTCCTGCGGCGCTGGTGCGGCCCCTCCAGGGTGTGGCGGAGCGCGTGCACCAGCTGCGGAAGAGTCCCGCCGTCGAGCAGCTGCAGAAGGTCTGCGAGGGCGGCGGCGGCCGGGAACGGGATGTCGAGCGCCTCCAGCGGGCCGAGGTAGTCGAGCCCGAACCGCACCTGCACGAACGGGCGCGTCCCGTCCGGCTGGTCGCTGGCGTAGCAGACTTCGATGGTGGACGGGCCGGGGTCGATGTCGGCGACGGCCTGCCAGTGCAGGCGGTCCGTGGCCTGCACGTGGCGGTGGTCGGCCTCGCAGAACAGGACGGTGCAGTCTGCGGGGTGGGGCGGTTTTGGCGTGCGGGGGTAGTCTTCCGACACGGTCTCTCTCCTGGTCACATCAGGGGATGGGTCGAGCCCCCGGGCAGGTGCTCTAACACCGGCCCGGGGGCGTTCTGCTATCTGGAGCTGGCCGCGCGGGCGGCCATGGCCTTGTTGATGAGCCCGTACGCCGCCTGGAGCGCCTCCTCCGGGGTTAGCTCCACCTCCGCGTCGCCAAGGTGCGTGTGGATCGACAGGGACACGCGGGCGGCCCCGCCGGGCTGCTGGTAGATGCCGCCGCACACGTCGCCGAACCGCTCGCCCTCCGTGAGGGAGGAGCTGACCAGGTCGGCCACGCCGGAGTCGTGTTCGAAGTCGATCGCCGGGAAGCGGTGGGCGTGCTCGGGGTTGCACCAGGCCGGGCAGCCCGCCGCCATCGCCGTCAGCGGGGCGGGGCTGTCCGGGATGCGGGCCGACAGTCCGTGCTCGACGACGGCCAGGCAGTCGTCGCACCCGTACTTCGGTCCGTCGCCGCCCTCGATGAGTGCGCGCACCAGCTCGACCGCCCGGCGGAGACGGCCCGGCTTGCGGCACCAGGCGCACACGGCAGCGATGCTGGCGAGCGCGGTGATGGTGGCGGCCGGGACAGTGACGGGGCGGGCGGGAGCGTGCGTAAGCTGGGTCATGGTTCTCTTCCTGGTAGAGCAGGGAGTTGGCCTGGGCCCGTCCGGTGTTGGTAGCACTGGGCAGGGCCCGTTCTTTTTGTGGCTAGCCACCCCTTACCCGAGGTGGCTAGCCACCACTTTGGCACATGCAATGGACGGGTGGCAAGCCACCGTGAGAAACTTCGTCCATGCCGAACCAGCACAAGCTGAGGTCCCGAGCCTTCCGCCCAGAACCAGACGAATACGAAGACGCCAAGGGCGCACTAGGGCGTGAGCGAACCATGGACGGCTTTCTACGGGCCTGCCTGCGTTGGCTTCGCCACGATCCCGCCAAGGCAATGGCCACCCTTGCGCCGTTCTGGCCAGAGCCCAAGATGTCAGGGCACAGCGAGGGCACATCGCGCCGACACTCAACGAACCCTAACGACACTTCGGCACACCTATAAGTGCAGGTCAGAAGGGTTAAAGGGGGAGTCTCCGCAGGTGGGAGACTCCCCATCATCAGTCCAGGGTGAAGTAGTCGGGACCGGCGTATCGGCCGGTGGCCAGCTTCTGCCGCTGCATCAGCAGGTCGTTCAGCAGCGAGGAGGCGCCCAGCCGGAACCAGTCCGGGCTCAGCCAGTCTTCTCCCGCACTCTCGTTGACCAGCACCAGGTTCTTGATCGCGTCCTTGGTGGTGCGGATCCCGCCCGCGGGCTTGACGCCCACCTGCCGCCCGGTCACCTCGCGGAAGTCCCGTACCGCCTCCAGCATCACCAGCGTCACCGGCAGCGTCGCGGCCGGCGCCACCTTGCCGGTGGAGGTCTTGATGAAGTCGGCGCCGGCCAGCATCGCCAGCCAGGAGGCCCGCCGCACGTTGTCGTAGGTGGCCAGCTCACCCGTCTCCAGGATCACCTTCAGATGCGCGGCCCCGCACGCCTGCTTGACCGCGACGATCTCCTCGAACACCTTCATGTAGCCGCCGGACAGGAACGCGCCCCGATCGATCACCATGTCGATCTCGTCCGCGCCGGCCGCCACCGCCAGCGCGGTGTCGGTCGTCTTCACCTCCAGCGACGTACGGCCGCTGGGGAACGCGGTGGCCACCGAGGCCACCTTCACCCCCGACCCGCGCAGCGCCTCGACGGCCACCGCCACCAGGTCCGGGTAGACGCAGACGGCCGCCACCCGAGGGGCGCCGCCGCCGGGGTGCACGGCCTTGGTGCACATCGCGCGCACCTTGCCCGCCGTGTCGGCCCCTTCGAGCGTGGTCAGATCGACCATCGAAATGGCCAGGTCAATGGCCATGGCCTTGGCCGTCGTCTTGATCGAGCGGGTGCCCAGCACCGCTGCCCGCTGGTCCGCGCCGACCCGGTCGACCCCGGGCAGGCCATGCAGGAAAGCTCGCAACGAGGCCTCGGACGAGGCCACCTCCGCGAGCGAGGTAGTCACAGTTGACACCCTCACAGCATCGCCGACCAGGGCCTCTACCTCCAAACCGGATCTATTACCTAGGCCCCCGCACGTCTCCGACCAGGCCCTAGGTATGTGCCATAGGTATCCGGGCGCAGGAGATAAGGCATCCACCCGATGTGCCGGACCGGGCCTTAGACCGAGCATTAAAGGTGTCAGGAAGAAGCACGAACAGGGAGAAACCCCATGTACCCCGAGATCGAATACCAGCTCATGAAGGACCACGCCAGCGAGCTGCGCAAGGCGGCCGCCGACCACCGCCGGGTACGCGAGGCCATGCGGGGCAACAAGGCGGAGCGCCGCTCGTTCTTCGGCAAGCGCCGTTCCTCATGACCACCCCACGAGCGCCCGGCCGCAGCCTCCCTCGCGGCCGGGCCTCTCAACCCCCTTAAAAGCGTCGAAAGCAATCAATAGGACGTGACATGCTGGATGACATGCGGGGACGTACGGTCAGTCCTGTCTTCGTCGGGCGGGAAGAGGAGCTGGGAGCTCTCGCCGAAAGCCTGGACGAGGCACGAAAAGGCCAGGCGACGGCCGTACTTCTGGGAGGCGAGGCCGGGGTCGGCAAGACCAGGCTCGTCCAGCGCTTCGCGGAGCGCTGCGCCGACGGTGGCGCGCACGTGCTGTTCGGCGGCTGCGTCGAGCTGTCCACCGAGGGTCTGGCCTACGCGCCCTTCACCGCCGCGCTCCGGCAGCTCGTCAGGGAGCAGGGGCCGGCCGCGGTCGCCGCGCTGCTGCCCGAGGGCGCCGAGCGCGATCTTGCGCGGCTGCTGCCCGAGTTCGGGGAGCCCAGCGGCGACGGGGAGACCGACACCGGGCGCGCGCGGCTCTTCGAGCAGTTCCTCACGCTCCTCGAACGCCTCGCGGACACCCGTCCCACCATCCTCGTCATCGAGGACATCCACTGGGCCGACAGGTCCAGCCGCGACCTCATCGCCTTCCTCAGCCGCAACCTGCACGCCCCGCAGGTCCTGATCGTCATGACCTATCGCTCCGACGACCTGCACAGGCAGCACCCGCTCAGGCCGGTGCTCGCCGAGCTGGGCAGGGTCAGCGGCGTGCACCGGCTCGACCTGCCCCGCCTGTCGCGCGACGAGGTCGCCGAGCAGATGACCGGGATCCTCGGCGAGGTCCCCGAATACGCCAAGGTCGAGAAGGTCTACGAACGCAGCGAGGGCATCCCGCTGTTCGTCGAGGCCATGCTGGAGGGCGGCGCGGACTGCTCGTTCCCCGAGTCCATGCAGGACCTGATACTCAACTCCGTCGAACGCCTGCCCGAGGAGACCCAGCGCGTGCTGCGCGTGGCCGCCGCGGGCGGCATCCGGGTCAGCCACGCGCTGCTGGCCGCCGTGAGCGGCCTGTCCGACGTCGAGCTGGAGACCGCGCTGCGGCCGGCCATCGCGGGCAACGTCCTGCAGATCGCCGACAGCCGCGCCTACGTCTTCAGGCACTCCCTGATCCGTGAGGCCGTTCACGACGAGCTGCTGCCCGGCGAGCACCAGCGCCTGCACGCCAGGTTCGCCGAGGAGATCTCCAAGGACCGTCAGCTCGTGCCGCCCGGACGGGCCGCCGTCGAGCTGGCACACCACTGGTACGGCGCCCGCGACGACCACTGGGCACTGATCTCCGCATGGGAGGCGGCGCAGAAGTCGTTCAAGGCGTTCGCGTACACCGAGGCCGTCCCGTTGCTCGAACGCGTCCTCATGCTCTGGGACCGGGTGCCCGACGCGGCCCGGCTCATCGAGGCCGACCACACCGCCGTGCTCGAACGCGCCTCAGAGGCCGCGAACTCCGGCGGCGACGTGGACAAGGGCATGAAGTTCGTCAAGGCCGCCCTGTCGGAGCTGGACGCGACCAGGGAGCCCGCGCGCGTCGCGCAGCTCATCGTGCGGCGGGCGGCGTTCAAGAGCTCCAAGGGCCATCAGGGCGTCATCGAGGACCTCTGGGAGGCCCTGCGGCTCGTCCCGGAGAACAGCCTCGACCACGCCGAGGTCGTCACGCCGCTCAGCCGCCACCTCATGCTCAGGGGCGAGATCGCCGAGGCGAGCCAGCTCATCGCCGACGCGCTGCTCCAGGTCAGGCAGCTCGGCGACCGGTGTCTCGAAGGCGACCTGCTGATGAACCTGGCGCTCGGCCACTCGCTCGGCGGCGAGCTGGAGTCCGCGATCGTCATCAACGAGCAGGCCCTGGAGATCGGCCGGCAGGAGCGCTCAGGCCGCCTGATCACCAGGGCGATCGGCAACAACATCGACGCGCTGTGCGACATGGGCCGCGAGGACGAGGCCCTGCGCATGTCGGTGGACGGCTGGGAGGTCGCCAAGAAGTACGGCCGGCTGCGCGGCAGCGGCCTGTTCATCAAGAACAACTGGGCCGAGGCGCTGGAGTCGCTCGGCCGCTGGGACGAGGCCGTCGAGATCGTCGACGGCGCGCTCGGCCACGGGCCGGCGCTCCGCACCAGGCACGCCCTGCTGCGCGTGCGCGCCGACATCGCGCTGGCCAGGGGCGAGCTGCAGCTCGTCGAGGGCATTCTGACGGAGATCGGCGTGCTGAAGGGCCGCCCAGAGGACTTCGTCCAGGACGTCATCGTCAACGCGCGGCTGCACATCGGCTGGCACCTGCTCAGGGGCGAGCCCGGGGCCGCGCTCGGCGTGGCCGAGCACGTGCTCGCGCATCCCAGGCAGTCGAGCAAGGCCATGCTGAGCTGGCGGCTGCTGTCCCTGCTCCGCACGGTCTGCGACGCGGCCGAGGCCGCCGAGCCCGGCAGGACGGCCGCGGTACGCGAGCACGCCGCCGGCGTGGAGGCCGAGCTGTCGCTCATCGGGCCGGTCGCGGAGGCGTACCGGCTGTCGTACAGCGGGGACTTCGACGCCGCGGCGGCGGCCTGGGAGCGACTCAAGCGCCCGCACAACCAGGCCAAGTCCCTGCTGCGCGCGGCGGGCGTGGCGACCGGCGCCGGCGACCGCGACGGGGCGGCGGCCCGGCTCCGG